>NZ_JBXWMC010000012.1:0-142066 GCF_059609665.1 Ruegeria sp. YTSC230
ATGGCGCGGTTGAAGCCAAGGTCAAAGCCGAGGTTGCAGAGCTTTGCGCTAAATTCCCGATCTATCCAAACCTGTAATCCACACAGGGATCACAAATCAGAACGGCGTCCAATGGGCGCCGTTTTTTTTGTTGGGAATGCAGTCAGATGTAACCGCGCCAGCGCAGAACAAACACGGCCAAAGCCGCCAGCGCCAGAAATCCCAAAGCAAGAGCCCCCAGAAAGTTTAGAAACCAACCCCAGCGGCGATCGGCCAGGTTTATACCGCTCAGATGGGTCTGAACCTCTTCCGATGCCTTGGCCAGTTTCGGAGTGTCCAGCACCAACCGCAGTTTAGGGTGCGAGGCCATCTGCTCCGCACCGGCCAGCATCATGGCCTGCTTGTATACGCGGCGCGGCAATCGGCGCTTGGCCTTGCGGACAGAAGCCGTCAGCGTCTGGTCCTTTACACCCAGCTTTTCACGCAGCAATTGCACCGTCTGCGCGATCTGGCTTTGGATATCTGTGGTTTGCGACATGACGTGGCCTCCTGCCTGCGCAATCTAACCTCACCCCACAGGGGCGACAATGGGGGCTGGTCGTTTCAAACGCACGCAGGTATCAAACCAGAATGCTGAACACGATCATTCACGGTGAACCGACCTCGAGCCCTCCTCTGCTGATTGCGCATGGGCTGTATGGATCAGCCCGAAACTGGGGGGTTATTGCGCGCCGACTATGTGACGAAAGGCAGGTCGTTGCAGTCGATATGCGCAACCACGCCTACAGTGAATGGACCAATGAGCACGGTTATCCCGATCTGGCCGAAGATCTGGCCGAGGTGATCCTGCACCTTGGCGGCAAAGCGGATGTTGTCGGGCATTCTATGGGTGGTAAGGCCGCGATGATGCTGGCGCTGAGTCGCGGAGATTTGGTGCGCAAGCTGATTGTGGCGGACATTGCGCCCGTTACTTATACGCACAGTCAAATCCAATTCATCGAAGCCATGCGAGCCGTGGATTTTTCAACGATTGAAAGACGCTCGGACGCCGAGGGCCAGTTGGCGGCGCAAGGCGTCGAAAAAGCGTTGCAGAGCTTTTTCACGCAATCTCTGGAAGTCAAAGGGAAGCGTTGGCTTCTGAACCTTGACACGCTGGCGGCCGAGATGCCCAAAATCATGGGCTTTCCGGAAACTGCTGCATCCTGGGACGGCCCCGCCCTGTTTTTGTCCGGTGGCAATTCCGATTACGTCCTGCCCGAACATCGCAGCACCATCCGCGCGCATTTTCCCGCCGCACGATTTGCGAAAATCCCCGGCGCAGGCCATTGGCTGCACGCCGAGAAACCTCGTGAGTTCGAAGCCGCGGTCAGGGCCTACCTGAACGCCTGATCAGGCTGCGTTCTGGTACAATTTCTTCGCCACCAACCAAGACACTGGCAAGGCAGCCACACAGCCAGCCGCGGCTGCTGAAACGATTGCAACCGTAGACACCAATCCCGCGGACAGGACGGCAATAACCCCCGATCCGGCCAGAGCGGTTGCGATCAAAGTATACAGGATAGAGGCAAGGCGTAGCATCGTCAGTTGTCCTTTTGTCAGAAGCCCGATTATCGCTTTAGACAACTGGTATGCTATACGCCTTGATCTGCGTCAGATTTCAACGGACAGAGGTCAGGAATCAGGTCACTTCGCCGCCACCGTTGACCCAGTCCGGCAACCCACCGATGTTGTAAACCTTTTCATACCCCATATCTTTCAACAGCTTGCCCGCCAGTGCCGCACGACCACCAGCCGCGCAATACAGCACGATTGCGCGGTCCTTGCGCAGCTCGGGGTCATGAGATTTCAGGGTGTCGTCAGCGCGGAATTCCAGCATACCGCGCGGGATATGATGTGCGCCTTGCGCACGGCCGGTTTGCTGCAGCTCTACCGCGTCTCGCACGTCCAGCAACAAAGCACCCTGCCCGATCAGTTCCTTTGCTTTGATTGTGTCAATCCGTTCAACGGCAGCGTTTGCTGCCTCCATCATCTGGCCTACAGTCAATGGCATAAAGCGTCCCCTCTGGTGAATCTCACCAGAGGCTAACACGCTGGCGCAGGAAAGAGCAGGCCGATAAGGCGATCAATGTTCGCGGAAGGCGCGAGACATGCTGTCGGTCACAGGTTTTGCGATATAGGCTGCAAAGGTGCGTTCCTCGGTCTGTATCATGATCTCAGCCGGCATTCCGGGTGTGGGAACAAATCCACGCACGCGGTCCATCTCATCGGGTTCCAGCGAGATGCGCGCCAGATAGACCTCTTGGATGACACCAGCCGAATCTTCGACCAGCGCGTCCGCCGAAACATAGAAAACCTCGCCGCTGAGTACTGGGGTGGTCCGCTGGTTCAGCCCCACAAGGCGTACCGTCGCCTGCTGACCGGTCACGACACTGTCGATTTCCGTCCGAGGAATCTGCGCCTCAATGATCAGGGGCGCATCCGAAGGCAGGATTTCCGCAATGGGTTCACCCGTTTCGATAACGCCACCAGCAGTGTGATAATGCAATCGCACCACCGTACCTGTGACCGGAGCGCGAACAACCGCACGGTCCAGAATGCTACGGGCCTGCCGGGACTTTTCGCGGACGCTTTCCAAATCAGCGGCAATCACGCCCAATTCGTCCAGAGCGGCCTCGCGATAGGCGGAACGTGTGCGAGATATCTGTTCTTCGTATTTCAGAATCATCTGGTTGATTTCGGCCGTTTCAGCCGTCAACCGCGCCTGTTGGCCCTCGGCCTCGGCCTGCACGCGACGGATCGTGTTGATGTCGCCCTTACGCACCAGCCCCTTTTCGAACAAGGCCTGTTTGGTTTCAAATTCTTCCTGCAGGATTTCCGAACGCCGGACCATGCTTTCCAACTGCGCCTCAAACCCGCTTGAACGAATTTTCAACGCTTCCATGTTGCGTTGCAGCAAAGCGATATCGTTCAGCAATGTCTTACGAGAGACATCAAAGCTGATCTTTTGCCCGTCGAGGATAGCCATAACCTCGACATCGTCAGACGCCTCTATCAATTCCGGCGAAAACTCCAGCCGATCACGCTCATTATTTTCAGCCGACAAGCGTTCGGTCATAGCTTGCAGACGAGTCATGCGGATGAACAGTTCGCGTTCATTTGACTCGGCCGAGGTCTGGTCAAGGGTCATAAGAACCTGCCCCTTGATAACGGACTGACCTTCGATGACCTTGATATCGTCGATAATCCCCCCTTCAAGGTGCTGTACGATCTTGTTCTGCCCTGTCGCCACAAAACTGCCTTGCGCGATCACCGCCGCAGCCAGTGGCGCACGGAAAGACCAGATGCCAAACCCGCCAAAGCAGACAACCAGCAAAACGATACCGATTACAACAAAGCGGTGGATCGTGCGCGGAACCTCGGCATACCAAACGGTTGGGTCCTTGGGATCGTTGTTTACGGGTACAAGTTCGTTCATGCCGGTCCCCCCTGCTGCGACTGAATGCCGGGTCTGTTCCCACGCGAGGAGTTCAGCTGTTGCAGCACCTGCTCACGGTGACCAAACAGCGCCACGCGACCATCGGTCAGCAGCATGATCTTGTCGACAACACTAAGCAGCGTCGGTTTCTGCGTGATCACCACGACGGTGATCTTGCTTTCCTTGGCCTGCGCAATCGCCCGCGACAGCGCCTGGTCACCGGCAACATCCAGGTTCGAGTTCGGTTCGTCCAGAACCACCATGCGCGGATTGCCAAAGAAAGCGCGCGCCAGTGCGATACGCTGCTTTTGCCCGCCCGACAGCGGAGAGCCATCAGCCGCAACCACGGTTTCATATCCTTGCGGCAAAGTGGCGATCATGTTGTGCACATCAGCCAGAACAGCCGCGTCGTGGATTTGTTCATCTGTCGCATCGGCACGCATCCGGCCGATATTGTCCTTGATCGTACCGGGGAACAGTTGAACGTCCTGCGGCAGATACCCGATGCTCTCGCCAAACTGACGGGGGTCCCAGTTGCGGATGTCCATCAGATCCAGACGCACACTGCCGGATGTCGGCAGGATCGACCCAACCAGCGTTTTACCCAACGTGGTCTTGCCGGCGCCGGAATTGCCGATAACGGCCAGCGTTTCACCGGGGTTGAGCGAGAAGCTGATCCCATTCAGGACAACACGTTTGGTGCCGCCTGGGACGTAAAGCAAGCGTTCGACATCCATCCGCCCCTCGGGACGTGGCAGGCGCAGCTTTTCAAACTGAAGGGCTGAATTGGACAGAAGGTTTTTGATCCGACCAAACGCAGCCCGCGTCAGCAGGAATGAGTTCCAGCCTTCAATCGATCCTTCGATAGGCGCAAAGGCGCGCCCGGCGATGATCGAAGCGGCGATAACCATACCGCCTGTCATCTCGCCCTGCAGCGCCAGATACGCACCCCAGCCCAGAATGGCGATTTGTGTCAGCAAGCGCACAGCCCGCGAGATCGCCGCGAAAATCACGTTCCGGTCCTGCGCCCGCACCTGCCATGTCAGGGACTGAGCCGTGTCGCGTCCCCAAATGCGTACCGCCTCGGGGATCATTGCCAACGCGTTGATGATCTGGCTGTTGCGCGCCATCGAGTCGAGGTGCAGGTTCGCCATAGATTGGGATTTGTTCGCCTCGGCAAAGGGCTTGGCGGTCATTTTCTGGTTCACTATCGCGATAATCATCAGCAACAGCGCGGTGACGATGACGATTGATCCAAGCTGCGGATGTACCAGGAAAATCATCAGGATGAACAGCGGAGCGAAAGGTACGTCAAGGAACGAAATCAACGTCCCTGACACCAGGAACCCGCGCACTTGCTGCAAATCGCCCAACGTCTGGTATTCGCGGCCGTTGCCGTGCAGCGACGCATGGGCCGCCGCACTCAAAACCGGCGCGCCCAGCCGCGCGGCCACCTCGACCGCAGTTCGCATCAGAATAAAGCGTCGCACCGCATCAAAGGCCGCCTGAAAGATCACTGCCCCCGCAACAATTGCGGTCAGCATGATCAGCGTATCCAAAGACCGGCTGGTCAGCACCCGGTCGCTGATTTGAAACAAGTAAATCGGGATGGCAAGGATTAGAATGTTGGTTGCGCAGGTCAGAACCAGAACAAATGCGAGATTGCGCCAGATCGCCTTTAAAGAGACGCGCAGCGTATTTTGGAAATCCTCTGGCGGCGTGCGCTTGTGAAATGTCTGGGGTGGCCCATTGCCGTCACCTCCGCCCGTTTTTCGGAGTTGCATCGGCTCGTTCGCCTTAGCCTCGATAGTGGCACCTATGTGTTCACCGCCCTTCGAGCGCGTTTGGGGGGTCACCCGCGCAGTCGTTTCCGTGGCGGTGTCAGGATCGGGGCTTTGGGCTTCTTCGGCCACCCCAGCGTCGCGGCCCTGGGCATTCTGATCTTGAGCGGGCTGCGACTGTTCGCGCCGGGGGGAAGCCGCAGCACGAATTGGTGGTTCCGATCTGGGTTTGGTCGCCTGCTTTTTGGGCTTCACAGCTTTTGCGGCGACCGCATCATCCTTTTTCGCAGTCATCATTGGACTGTCCTTTGGATCTGGCACACGCATTTCTTTGTTCAGGCGCAAGCTTTGCGCCTCAGCTGTTTTTGGTTGGGGTCCATCGCTGCCATTTGGCTGCGCGGGAGTACCAACGCCCTCAATATCAAGCGGGCTGGCATCAGGAGAACGACGCGACGAAAAAACAATCGACATTTTAAAACTTTCGGAGCACTCGCAAAAAATACAGTCTTTACGCTAACACGGTTTGACTTAAACGGGTAGAAAATTCACGCCAACATGGTTTGCATCGCATCATCGGTGCTGGCAATTTCAGAAGGCGTAAGGTTCGATTGTGCCTGTGCGATAGCGTTTTCGCCAATCGCTGCAGTCTCTTCCATAAGCACAGCAATGGCCTCATTGGCCAACTCAGAAGCGTCTGGCACTTCGGGTATGTCAAGCAACGAGGCCTGGTGCAACAGCAGTTCTGAATACTCGCCGCCCGCCGCCATAACCGTTGAGTCGACACCGACTTTGGTAACGTTGGCTGCATTTAACAGGGCATTTCCGGCCCCGTTGACCACCGCATCAACGGCAGCGGCAGCATCAACCGAAAGATCGTCCTGATCTTGCAACAATGTGACCTGTTCGACCGAATTGATCTGTACCAGATCGCCTTCGATCTTCAGTACGCGGATCAATTCCATTCCGGCATAATCGGGATTGGATGTCAGCGCGTCTTCAAACGCCTCGCGATCAACCTGCTGCAGCGGCATGGCTTCGGCATGGGCCATGTCCAGCTCTTCAACCGTGTCCTCGCCCGTCGTTGTCAGAGACGCCTGGTTCATGACCAGATTGTCGTCACCTTCTGCCGGCTTGCTACCGTTGCCATAGACGTCATCATCCAGCAACGCGATAGTCTGGTGCAGCATATCGACCGAAATCATGTTCCCGCCGATCATGATCAAGTCATAGAAGTTACCCAACTGAACGATGTTTGTAACGTTGCTCAAAACGTTGTCGCCCAACGTGAACAAGCTGGTCGAAGCTGAGATTTCCGTGCTGATCTTGTCGATATCGGTGGCGTCAATCACCTGTTTGATAAAGTTCGTGACCCACAAGTCTCCTTGTATCCACGTGACCGAGACGATCGGATCCGCACCTGGTTCTGCAGCATCGTCGTCTTGCCACCACTGTTCGTTGGCTTCGGTCCCGATGTATGACGCCTGAACCACATTCGTGTCGCTTTGCACACCGGGTTCACCCTGGTCGATGTCGGACACGACTGCCACCTGGCTGACAACCGTTAAGCTAACGGACTTACCACCCACTGCGATGACCGGCGCGTCGACCCAGGCTACTGTGATGGCAACCTCGTTGACCGCAAGGTTTCCGCCCGCAATGATCGTATGGCCCTCGCCGAACTCGTCGTCATCCGAGCGGTCCCATTCGGCCGGCAACATGTCCGGCGCATCATTTTCGTCCTCGTCTTCTTCAGTCTGATGATGTGCCGGAAGAAGATCGTTCCAATCCGGGATTTCCTCGACCACTTCGCCATTCACGATAACACCCAGCGCGTCTTCGCCGTGGAACTGATGGATGGTCACGCCTTCGATTTGCGAAATCATCGGCGACTGCATCTGCTCGGCGAGACTTTCTAGGTATTCCAGTGACTTGTAATCTTCAATATTCAGGGAAGGCGTAGCAATAGCGTGCATCGACAGAGCGACATCCAGCATCTGCTGGCCCTGTGCGATCTGGATTTCGACATCGCGGAAATCGCCATGTCCGACCACGTCGTTGTCGCTCATGACAATTGTCTGGAAGTTATAGGTCACGGCCGAGCCGATGATGAGCGGCGGAACCTGTGGGTCCAAAATCAATGTAGCTGTCTGTGCTTCACCAAACTGAGCATCAGGAATGTATGGGGCGAGTCCAAAAGCCGAACCGGAAAACAGTTCGGACATCTCCACCGGCCCGTCGGGCATCGGCGGCAAAGGTAGGTCGGAAGGAGGCGGCAGAAGCATATAAGGGAGCGCATCATAGTCGCCCGGATCGAGTTTCAGATCTGCTTTGACCCGGATGGACATCGGGTCTTCGAGTTCGTCCAAGTCGTTCTTGCGCCGAAGCGCGGTAAATTCTTCGTACTGCTCCCGCAGGCGGGCCTGTTCAATGGTAAGCTGAAAGGTTCCAACAAAATGCGCAATCGTTTCTGTAATACTGTCGAGAGACATATCGGTTTCCTTTTCCCCGCCCCGGCCTAAAATTTCCGCTTTGGGTTTGTTGTGCCGAGGCCACCTGTCGCGGCCTCGGCAGTTTCATCAGATGGTCGGGGCCCGATAATTCGGGCCCTGACTGCGACTTATACGTCGTTGTCGTCGCTGTTGTGGGTCGCGGTCATCGAACCACCAACCATGGTCGTATCGACTGAGTTGCCAAGAACGTTGGCACCCATGACGATCGACTGGTTGAACGCCGATGTGTCGACTACGGCAGCTGCCGAAGCGTAGGACTCGCCGTTGACGATTCCGTCGCCCTGGTTGCCCGTGCCCCAGGATCCAGCGTTGCCGCCGGTTCCGCCAGCACCCGAGTATGCACCCGAAGCAGCGCCACCATCGACGTCAGCACCGTAGGTTTCACCACCGTTAGCCGTGCCTGCTGCACTGCCAGAGGTTCCACCGTATCCGGCACCGGCACCGCCGCCGCCACCGACACCTGATTGTGCTGCACCAGTGGCGCTGCCCATTCCGGTCGAGGTTGCGTCGTTGTCGGACATCGCGTCGCCGCCATACCCGGCAATGGCCTCTGCCATGCTGTCAGCCGAACCATCAGTGTCAGCCTCCGAGAAGACGTCGGACATTCCACCGTCGCCGGCAGTGTTCACCGCATCTGCAGAACCGGCACCAGTGCCCGAGGACATCGCGTCCTGCTGGACAGCACCGCCGCCGCCACCGACACCGTCAGCGGTCGCAGTACCGGTACCATTGGACTGTGCCCAACCATCGACATCGTTGGTTCCACCGTCACCGGCATTGTTTTCCGCACTCTGGTTGTTGTCGGCTTCACCGTTGGCGTCGCCTGGCGATTGCGTAACGACCGGACCTTTGGCGTCCTGATCACCTACGCCCTGAGCATCGGCTTGCGAGTCAGCTTCACCGCCGTCTGCACCAGCATCGCCTCCGGCACCACCGACACCAGCTGCGCCTGTGCCGTCGCCACCGTCGCCGTTGCCGCCGTCAGCTGCACCGCCGACACCTGTAGCACCGGCACCGCCGACACCAGTACCACCAGTACCCGTACCGCCTGGGCCGTTGCCACCATGGGCATCGCCGCCAACGCCAGTAGCACCGTCACCACCGTCGCCGTCGCCGCCATCACCACCAGGGCCGTTGCCGCCGTCACCAGCACCACCAACACCAGGGTTGCCACCGTTGGTGTCACCACCGCCGTTGCTTGCGCCAGCTGCGCCATTGTTCTGACCAATCAGGCCGTTTTGCTGGTTCAGAGCTGCAAGCGCACCGTCGACTTGACCGGATGTTCCTCCAGTACCGTCGCCGCCGTCACCGTCGCCGCCGTCACCGTCGCCGCCTTCGTCGCCGTCGCCGCCGTCGCCGTCGCCGCCATCGCCTTCACCGGCAGTTACTTCACCAGCGTCGCCGTCGCCACCTGGGCCGTTGCCGCCGTCACCGTCGCCGCCGTTGCCGCCGTCACCGTTGCCGCTGTCGGCATCACCGCCGTCACCGCCCTCGCCGTCGCCGTCACCGCCGTCGCCGTCACCGCCGTCAGCGTCACCACCGTCAGCATCTGCATCTGCTTCCGAACCTGCACCCGCAAGGCCAAGACCGATGTTACCACCAGATGTGGAGTCACCGTTTTCGGCTTCGGTTTCGCTTTCGTTCAAAGCACCGCCAAGGTTGCCAGCCAGACCGCTTCCGCCGTTTGCGTCATCGGCTTCCGATTCATTGTCAGCTTCGGAATCGACTTCAGTGTCGGCTTCAGAGTCATTGTCTCCGCCTTCCGATTCTCCGTCGTTGCTGGCGCCGGAGAGGCCCAGTCCAACACCAAGTCCAATCGAACCAGCGTTGCCACCGTCGCCACCATCGCTTTCGATGTCGACTTCGGTTTCGCTTTCATTTTCGGCATCCGATTCAGCGTCTGCGTCGCCACCTTCACCGCCGGTGCTGTCACCATCCGCATCTGCTGCAGAATGTCCGACTCCCAGACCGAAGTTCAGTGCGTCACCGGAGTCACCACCGTTGCCGCCATCGCCGTCACCGTCGGCATCACCGCTATGACCACCAAAGGCCGCTGTGTGCCCGCCGTAGGTTTCGCCATAAGCGTCACCCGCAGTGGTCTCGCCACCATCGCCAGAGTTTCCGCCATCAGCACCTGCGCTGATGCCGTCGCCAGAAGATGCGTCGCCGCCTTTGGCATCGCCCATCTGCTTGAAGGTACCGTCGTTGTTCACTTCGGCGTTTTCAAGAGTATCGTCATCGCTCAGGTTGGCATACTGGCTGTTGATCGCCGACATTGCAGTGGTCGTACCGCTCATGTCGATGTCCAAGTTCAGATCATCGCCGGGATCATAGTCAATGTCGCCACCAGCGGTGATCACATCACCAAATTCTGAACCGTTAGCGTCGATGTCAACGACATCATCATCGCTCGGCATACCTTCTTCGCCGAAATCGATGTGAACCCAATTTGAGTTGTCATTTTCATTGTCACCGTTGGTCTGACCTTGACCCTGGTGCTGGCCTTGATCCTGGCCTTGGCCCTGTTCCTGGTCTTGACCCTGACCTTGCTCATTTTCGACCTTCGTCTTCTGAGCTTGCTCTTGATCCTGACCTTGACCCTGTTCGTTGTCGACTTTGGTCTTCTGTTCGGTGTTTTCAAGTTCGATGTCAGCTTCTTCTACATCGACATCGGCATAAATCGGAACATAGACATCGCCGGTGTTAATTTCTTCGACGTCTACAACGTTATTATGATTTTGATTACGTCCACGTGACATATTATTTTCCACTTATAAAGCGCACGGGCCATCATTCATCTACAAAACGGCTACTGGCGCGGTTGAAACTAGGAAAAACACTCAGGCGCAAAACGCGCATGTGTGCGGTCTCGTTCAGTGAAGTATCTCCCACCCTCCTTTCTCGGCTTAGCCGACTTCGTGTCTGCGGTTATGACTCGCGGAAATGCGCGATTCGCCGACACATCAGGAATTAAGACTTCAAAATAGAAGCAGACTCATGGTTACAGGCCGAGGGCGAACTGCATAGCTACCCTAAAGCACTAGAACGCTCAGTGCCTTGTTTTCATTGCTCTAAAACTATGGTTGGTAAAAATGCCCGCTTTGTCCGCCTGCGTGACAAGACTGAAACCAGCAGTTTAGGAAAGCCAACGATTTCTTCTACTTAAGCGGGAAGTGGTATAGGTAACCTAGCCGAAAGTATTAGAACTGTTTTTTTCAAACCTGCCATCAGCGTTGATGAAACTTGTACTTTCCGCTATAGTGCAGCTCTATACAGTAAATCACTTCAAATTCTGCACTACGAGTACTGGTTACAATTTCGCCGCATTTTTCGCGGTGTGGGTTAATTAAGGGGGGAATAATGGGCATTCCGTTTCAGGATAGTGCTATTCCAAACAATTCTAATCCCGAAGACTTCTCGATCAATTTCGTCGGCAAAGAGCTCTTCTATTCAGACCAAACGATCCATGGTGTTCAAACCGAATTTGGCGTGGTCACGCGCCGGATCGAAACAATTGACGTGCTGCCCGCGCCAAGCCGCTTGGACGTTGGAGCGGGAAAGGTGGTCGTCGTCGACCAGATGATGCTGGACGATCTGTTGAACCGACCGCAGACCTATATGGAAATCGCGGGATCAGGCAGCTTGGCCTTTGCTTATCGCAAGGAAGAAGCTGCCCGGCTCGCATTCGAAAAGTGGGATCGCAGCAAATTCGGCGACATCGGATACCTGCCGATGAACGTCGCGCCGGATGTATGGAGGTCTATTTTACGCCTGCTGTTACATGAAGAGCTGTACCTGCCGTGTTTTCTTGCGGATTGCGTAGCGCATGCACCGACGCCGTCAAACCGCGCGCCGGTAACGACATCAAGGCCCAGCGATCTCCACCCGACATATTCAAAGCTAACGCGCCGGGAAAAGCAGGTGCTCAAACTGGTGTCAAAAGGTCAAAGCAACAAGATCATCGCATCGAACCTGGGTATCACCGAACACACGGTCAAACTTCATATGCACAACGTGGCGGGTAAGATCGGTGTCAGTAACCGGACCGCAGCTGCGCAGTTTTATTTCGAGGTTGCGCCGGACGAAGCGAGAGAACTGCCCGTTGACTGACGATTTCGAAGCCCGGTTTGACCGCCTGATCCTGCTAGTCGGAAAGTTGAACTACATGTGGACCAACACGGAAAGTCTGTTGATTCACCTGATCGCCGGGTTGACCCGCACCAACAAGGATATCTCGGTCATCATCTTTCTGACGCTGAACACGACCCGCGCCAGAATTGATCTGGTCGAGCGGCTGGCCAAGATGGAAGGCCGTCCGCCAGACATCCGTGACCCAATCCTTAAGCACACGCAGCGTCTCAGCAAGCTTTCGGGAATTCGGAACAGATACAACCATTGCATCTATTCCTTCGATCCCGACAGCGGCAATCCAAAGACCATTCTGATGCGCATTGCGGACCGGAAGACGGACATCAAACTGGGCCGCCAGGATACGGTTGACGAGGGTGCGATGCAAGAAATCGAAAAGGTGGTCGACCAGCTTTCTGTGGCGAATCGGGATTTGTGGAAACTGATTAACGATCTTGGGTTTCCGGCTTAGAAAAGCGCTGGTGCGGGCGGTGGGACTCGAACCCACACGGGCGTACGCCCTTCAGATTTTAAGTCTGATATGTCTACCATTCCATCACGCCCGCTCAGCGTGCCAAGCCTCTGTTGGGCCTCAGGAACTCAGTAAGGCCAACAGATCACGAATTCAATGCGTTTCACCTGAGAAACTTCGGCGTCAAAACGTCCGGGTATCCCCTTCATTACCCATGCCGTTCCATCACCGCGATGCATCAATCACTTTCTCTTGGGTTGCATGACTCTTGCTTAACCTCCACTTGGAGTTAGGCTACGCTGCAAAGCAGAAAAGCAATTGAGTTACATCGTGAGCACTGAGCAAAAATCCTTTGATGATCGTATCGCGCAGATAAATAAACGCACAAAAGAAACGGCAAGTAGGAATCCCAAACCCAATACTGATAGCATATGGAAACGCCTCGCCTATCCAGGCGCGTTCATTGGGGCTTTTGTGCTTGGCTCCATAGTGGTTTTCCTGACCCGTTTTATTCAGTTTCAAATGGTAGGTGTGCCGGAAGCTGGCAAAGTAAACACACAGGATTTTATCGGTATCGCGATGGCCAGTATGGCGGGTATGGTCATTTCGATGTTTCTCAGGGACAAGCAAAAGGAGTTCGCAAGCGCCAGTACAGTTGGCGTCTTGTTAACTACTTTCACGTTCCACAATCTGGTTTGGGCCTATCCCGTTCAATTCGAACGGATGTATAGTGAGGACTGGGTTGAGTTCATGCAAAAGATTACCGAGCCCTCCAGCCTTTACGTCTTTGGCATTACTATCGGCTTAACCTGAACATCAAGCACCGATAAGGTCGCCTTTTTTGGCAAACTGCTCCTGCAAGAACACAAAGCTAAATACATTTACTTTGATGCCGCGCATCCATCGTTATCTTGGGAGGTTTGGTGAACCCGGAAAACCTAAGTACCGAGGGCCGACGGATCGATGCTAACTTCTGTGGCTAAGCGTGTCGCGCGCCATTCGAATTGGAATTTTGTTTCACCGTATCAACCGCCAACCAAAAACTAGGGCATGCGCGCTGACGGCGCCCCAATCCGAATGGGACAGATTCAATCTGTTCACACGGTCGTTCCGGCAAGCTATAGAGATTTAGTGGCCCACACGACTCCCCATTGGCGATTTAGATTATTGTAAAATAATGATACTTTAATTCGGTTGTATAAAGAGGCCCCCAAAACGGCCCCCAAATTCTCTATTCAAAGCTCTCCTAGACCCTCGTCAAATGTCGAAACAAACTGCAACATTTTTTCGCCGATGCGTTGGACAATGCTCTTTCGATCAAGAATCTTAGGCTTGTCTTTTAGCGCGCTTACAATCTCTCCTTGAAGCGGCTTCTTTCCCGTAAAGTGATATTGCTCGATCATAGCTTTGAAAGCATATGCATCAAGGTTCTCTGCTTTACAGACTTCTGCGATTGCATGCGACTTTTCCGCATCCCAAAACCCGTTGAAGGCCTCAGAAACACTTTGGCCTTCCGGCAAGTCAGCCATGTGTTGCTCGATGAATTTTTCAATCAGTTCCCGCTTGCTACGCAAATGTCTTTCTGACGCTAGCAAGTCGTAGACCATCTTCTTTTTTGCCTTGGAACTATCTCTGACCTTTGGATCGAGACTATCCGCCTCAGCAAATGCATCGGACAAAAGGGCTAGAATGTAAGCAACGTTGATCTCGTCTCGCTGGATAAGCTCTAGCTCAAAATCCACCTCATCAAGAATGGAGGCCGCTTCATCAGGCTTGTCAGCTTTGACTTTGTCATTGATATCCAGATACTTGCTTTTGTAGTCTTCAAAGGTCTGCGGCTCTAACGCCAGATCATTCGGATCATATTCCGTGAAACTGGTCAGAACATTGCGCAGCCGGATCAAATCACGGAACGCTTGCACAAACGCCAGTTGATCTTCTTCTGACTTCAACTCATTTACGCTGTCAGGGTCAGAGGCAATGCTTTTCAGAGCATCAACCGCTGCATTGAACCGCTCGAGGTAGTCGCCATAAGGCGCCATCAGGATTGTCTCGATGGCTTCCTTGTTGGAGAACAGCGTGATCGCCTGATCCGTGTTCGGCTTGAGATTGCGAAAGCAGACGATATTCCCCTGAGATTTCAGCTGGCCCAGCGTTCGGTTCGTGCGTGAAAACGCCTGGATCAATCCGTGGTATTTCAGGTTCTTGTCTACATAGAGTGTGTTGAGTTTCTTCGCATCAAATCCGGTCAAGAACATATTGACAACCAACAGAATATCCAGCCGGTCCTTATCCAAAGCATCCTTGCGGTCGCGGTCCTTCAGGCGTTTGCTCAAATGGTTGTAGTAGGTGTAAAACCCCGCACTATCTTTCACCGTTTCCTTGGTCTGATACATGGCATTGTAGTCTGAAACAAAGCTCTCCAATCGGTCACGCTTGTGCACATCCACGGGCATATCTGCCACGTTCAAGTCGGGATCACCAATCATGCCATCCGCATCGGGGTCCGCTTCATTTGGGCCGTAGGTGAAGATCGTAGCGACCCGTAAGTGGTGCTCGCCCGCCTCTTTCTTACGTCGAAACGTCTCATAGTAGGCGATCAGGGCATCAACCGAACTGACACACAGCATCGCGCTGAACTGCTTGCTATGGGTCTTTTTGTCGTGGTTCTGAATGATCCAATCGACAACGCCCTCGATGCGTTCAGGATTGTCGAAGAATTCACGCACATTGATCGCCGGAACCTCTTCGTCGATCAAACTGCCGTCTTTGCGCTTCAGCTTGCCCCAATACTCGACCGAAAACCGCAGCACATTTTCGTCGGCAATTGCGTCGGTGATCACATACTTATGCAGGCACTCGGCAAACAAATCTTTGGTCGTGCGCTTTCCCACTGCGTTATCCGCAAAAATCGGCGTGCCGGTGAACCCAAACATCTGCGCCTTGCTGAAAAACTCCACTATCCGTTTGTGTGTGTCGCCAAATTGCGAGCGGTGGCATTCGTCAAAAATAAACACCACGCGTTGATCTTTAACCGCCTCCAGCGCGGCGTCATAGCGGTCCCGAGAGATCGCCGTGTTCAGCTTCTGGATTGTGGTCACTATCAGCTTGGTATCGCCGCCTAGCTGCCCCACCAGTGCTTTGGTATTGTCCGTACCGTCCACCGAACCATCAGAGAAGTGGTTGAACTCCTTGGTGGTCTGATAGTCCAGATCAGCGCGGTCCACGACGAACACAACTTTGTCGACCTTTGGGTTCTCAATCAGCACCTGCGCTGCCTTGAAGCTGGTCAGCGTTTTGCCTGAGCCTGTCGTATGCCAGATATAGCCGTTCTTACGCCCGTTCTTGACCCGCCCATCAATCGCCTCAACCGCGTAATATTGATAGGGCCGCAGCACCATCAGGATCTTATCGCTTTCATGCAATACGATATATTTGCTGATCATCTTGCTGACGTGGCATTTCTCTAAAAACACATCGGCAAAGGCATCGAGCTGTGTCACCAGCGTGTTGTCCTCCTCGGCCCAGAAAAAAGTCTGCTTAAAATCCTGATTGCGGTTGTTGGCGTAATATTTGGTGTTCACGCCGTTGCTGATCACAAACAGCTGAACATATTGGAACAGCGCGCTATCCGCCCAATAGCTGTGACGTTGATAGCGGTTGATCTGGTTGAACGCTTCCTTCAGCTCCACACCACGCCGCTTCAGCTCGATTTGCACCAAAGGCAGGCCGTTGATCAGCAAGGTAACATCAAACCGCGTTTTGTGATGGCCCTCAACCGTGACCTGCGTGGTAACTTGATATTGGTTTTGACACCATTCCTGGGGGTTGAGAAATTGCAAATAGAGCGAGCTGCCATCATCGCGGGTCAGCTGCATCCGCCCGCGCAGGATCTTGGCCTTCTCAAACACATTGCCTTTGTCGAGATGATTGAGCACCTTGGCAAATTCACTGTCCGAGAGCGTCACGCCATTGTGCTTGCCCAACTGCGCACGCAGATTGGCACGCATGGCATTCATATCGGGCAAAACCACCCGGTCATACCCCAGCCCGATTAGACGTTTGACAAGATCGGCCTCAAGCTGCGCTTCGGATTGGGTCATAAATCGACCTCCAAATCTAATGAGGACAGTTCCTCCATTATGTCTCTAAATTCCGCGAGCTGGATCTCATAGTCTTCAAAGTACAAGTGAAACAGCCCTTCACTGTACAAAAGCTTGCCCTTAACAGGATTGGAGTCGTCTAGGTAGTCGTTGAAGTCCGGATTGTCTTCGTACGCAATTCCCTCAACCTCTTCAGAAGGCTCTTCCTGCACTTCATCGTCTAAAGCCATTTTGATCGGCAGGTACGTCGCGAACATATATCGAAGAATTGTTGCGGTAACCTCGTTGGTCACTTCGGCAAGACTGCAGGCGCTCTGTAGTTTCTTCGGCACGGCCTTGCCATGCGTTATGTCACCTCGAGCGTTTCTGAGCGTAGCAATTGCTAAGGCCAACGAAGCTCCTCGTGTGGCAAAATCATCTTCATAAACGTCATCATTTTCTTTAAGACACTTTAGCGCCCGTTTGATCAACTTGTCACTTTTGGCTTCGCTTGGCTTATCCAAATCGGAAGATTCCACGCCTTCTAGATTCACGATAATTGTCTTCGAAAATCCCTGTAGCAATGAATTGCAGCACTCTATCGCTGTATCCGGCCGTGACTGTTCATAGCTCAGAGCTTTGTCAATAATTGGCAGATAGTATTCAAACTCGGGAAGTTTATCCAAGTTTTCCGTTATCAAGTTTCTAAGTCGCTCCATTTTTGACCTATAAAAACATCTGCTGCTGCAGCCCTTTTTTAAAGGCCTGCATCTGCACTACCTGCCTCGCCATAACCTCGATTTTATCGTCCATGGCAGACAGTGCGTCGGCGATTTTGGTTTGCTCCGTTCGTGAAGGAAAAAAATGTCTCAACTTCAAGAAGTCTGTTTTGCTCAAAACTCTATTTCGGCCCGCACCACCCGGTGAAATGAGGTCAAGTTTTCGCCGAAATCTAGGATCAGAAATCACAATTTGAAAGTACTCTGGGCGAACAACATCTTTTCGGAACTCATAGGTTGGAAAACGATGCGAGACATAGCCGCCGTCATCTTGCTTTGGTACGATAGCGATAGCACCTTCCCAAGCAAACGTGATGTTAACTATCAAATCGTCTTCACGCACTACATAGAGAGTATCCATTGCAATTTTTTTAGGATCGCTATTTGGTTTTTGAAACGTACCTTTTCCGTGGCTGCGAATGCCAATCGCCAGGTAATTGCTTAATGGCTTTGGCTCGGCTCGGAAATTTGGAATGAGAAAATCAGATAGCTTTTTCTCTTCCCAATCCGGAAAGGCGGTGCCGTCGCCTTTAGTAAATCGCAGGGTCTGGCTGAACAGCGCCTGCATCAGCCCGTGTTTATAGCGCTCAAGCCCCGCCCGCCGCTCTTGCAACGCGGTGATCTTGGCATCCACCACTCCCAAAAACGCCGCAATTTTCTTTTGTTCGGGGAGGGAAGGAACCATTACAGGCAATGAGAGTACATCAGTCTTTGTGAGATTCTTCATAGAGCCACTCGTGCCGGTGGCCCGGTCTGTCAATTTCTGGCGGCTACGCTGATGTCCCAGCACAAATGCAGTCCATCCGGCAGAGGCAGTTTCTCGAATTTTTGCGGCCCAGAGCCGATCCGGTAAAAACAAATTGGGGAAATCTTCGGAAACAATCGCATTTGCACCGACCAGTGCAGGAGTGTTCATACGACTAAATATAATCGTACCAGATTGAACTGGTTCTCTTAAACGAACCAGTTCAAATTGGTCGTTGACCACTTTGTTTTCGCGAGGTTCGAACACTCCCAGTGTCACACAACTCGTTTTGAGGATTCCCTTTTCAGCACCTAGCGCAGGGCGGTCACCAGAGTTGACGCTGACTCCTGCACTTAACTCCGAAACAAGAGCGCCGACAGACTTTTCCTCCCAAGCCCCCTCAAACTCAGGAAACCTCAGCGCAGGCACCTGCGCCGCCACACTCATACCGGCACCTCAATGCCCAGTTCTTTGCAGAACCCAGCAATCTCCGCGTCCAGCGCCGCCATGCCTTCGGCATTTTTGCGTAGCTCCGCCGCCACCTCGGCCAAATCAATCGGCTCTTCGGGCTCAAACGTGTCCACATAGCGCGGGATGTTGAGGTTAAAGTCGTTCTCCGCCACTTCAGAGAGCGGCGCACGGTGGGAAAACCGCTCCTCCACCACCCTGCCCCGGTAGGTGTCGACAATCTTGGTGATATCCTCCGGCCGCAGAAAGTTCTGGTTCTTGGCCTTCTCAAAACAGGTGGAAGCATCCACAAACAGAATATCCTCGGGGTATTCGCGGCATTTTTTTAGCACCAGAATGCAGGTCGGGATCGACGTGCCGTAAAAGATATTGGCCGGCAGGCCAATGACGGCATCCAGCCAATTTCGTTCTTTGATGATATATTCGCGGATATGCCCCTCGGCCGCGCCGCGAAACAGCACCCCATGCGGCAGGATCACCGCCATGGTGCCGTTGTCATCTAGCTGATGCAGCATGTGCTGCACAAAGGCAAAATCCGCCTTAGACGCCGGTGCCAGCCGCCCATATTGGCTGTATCGGTCATCATTGAGCAACAGCGGATTGGCCGACCATTTGGCGGAAAACGGCGGGTTGGCCACCACCGCCTCAAACCGCTTGTCCACATGTTGCGGATGCTCCAGCGTGTCTTCTTGTTTGAGGTCAAAATTGCGGTAATGCACCCCGTGCAGGATCATATTCATGCGCGCGAGGTTATAGGTGGTGCGGTTCATCTCCTGACCGTTGAAATCGCCCACCTCGACCTCTTTGGCGACCCGCAACAGCAGTGAGCCGGACCCACAGGTGGGATCATAGACATTTTTGATCCGGGTTTTGCCGGTGGTCACAATCCGCGCCAGAATTGTGCTGACCTCTTGTGGGGTGTAGAATTCCCCCGCCTTCTTCCCTGCCCCGCTGGCAAACTGCCCAATCAGATATTCATAGGCATCCCCCAGCACATCGTTGTCGGCTTTCTCCAGCTCAAAGTCGATCTCGTCCAGATGAGTCAGCACCTTGGCAATAAGCGTGTTTTTGGCCTCCTCAGTGCGGCCTAGTTTGTTGGACGTCAGATCCATATCCGAGAACAGATCGTCAAAGTCATCCTCAGATTCCGTGCCCATAGTGGAGCGTTCGACATTGTTGAGAATGCGAGCGAGGTCTTCGAGAATGAAATTGCCCGGCTTGCTGCCCCGTTTGGCAACCGCACTGAACAGCTCGGACGGCTTGAGGTAATAGCCCAGCTCATCAATCGCCGCTTCCGCCACAGCATTTGAAATCGCTGATCCTTCCTCTGTCGTATCATCGAGTTCAGCAAAATCAATGCCATCTTCAGACAGCGCAGAATTGGCGTAGATGTAGAGCCGTTCGGACAGATATTTGTAGAAAATGAAGCCAAGGATGTAGTCGCGAAACTCATCCGCATTCATCTTGCCGCGTAAAGTGTTTGCAATGTCCCAGAGCTTTTGTTCCAGCTTCTTTTTCTGTTCGTCGGTCATTGCCCATCGCTCTCAAGTTGTGTTTGCCAATTGATGACGCAGAACGCGAGCAAGGGAAAGTCTCAACATTGTATTGCGGACTTTATCAGCTCAGCCTGACGCTCAATACCGACCGGGCAATAGGCGCTAACCGTTGTGACGACGTTGGAATGGCCGATGTTTTGAGAAAACGCCTTAAAGGCCTCGCGGGTTGGGTAGGAGGTGTCGGCCCATTTCACCAAGGTTTTACGAAACGCATGGGGTGTGAACGGTGGCAAATCAGCCTGCTCAAAGGCCTCTTTGATCACCGCGCGAATGGCGTTGGCATTCTTGTAGATTTCACGTTTGAAGCCCACCACCATGAACTCACCATCAACAGGTTTGATCTGTGGCGGTGGAAACAGGGGATCGTCCGGTCCGAATAACTTTTCCCGTTTCAGATAAGTCACCCACTGATCGAAACAGGTCTGATACGCAGCATCGACCGGCAAAAAATAAGTCGTAAAGGTCTTGGCGTTCTTGGTCCTGACTTCGCGCGCATCCTGATAAACGCAGCCGTCGATCGTGTTGATATGTTTGAGCCGCAATGAAGCAACTGCCCCGTCGCGTGCGCCGGTGAGCATCAGAAACGCAAACAAAGCCTTGTTGCGCAATTCAACATCTGTGGCCTCCGGCATGTAGTTGAAGGCGTGGCGAGCCATCTCCATGGAAGGGTAAGGCGTTTCCCGCGTGGCCCGTGCCACCCGTTGACCTTTGGCGTCCATGTTGAAGTAATCTGCATCAGAATGGCGGATACGGCTCTTATAGCCGGGCTGGTCGGCCAGCCAAAAAATGAACGCCTTGTTCGCTGCCAGCACCGAGGCAATTGTCGATTTTGACAAGGGTTTGCCAGTTGCCTTGCCAATTTCAGCATTGATACGGTCGTGAAACTTGATCGCCTGCTCAATGTGAAACCTTTTGAAGGTCGCGTAATTTGTGCTGGCCTCGAATCGCAATATTGCTTCCGCCGCTTTCAGAACAGTTCCTGCATCCTTCCGCTTGGCGGTCTTAAGATATTGCAGATAGCGGCGCTTGATCCGCTCATTTTCCTCGTTGAATTTCCTCATTTGGTTCCTCCTTAAAGATTGTGAAAGTTTGAGGGGGTGTAGGCGGTGTCACTTAGGGTACGCTGTTTGCCTTGTTCGACAACTGGAACCGTTGAGAGAATTCTCCAAGGCGCGACTTAGAAATCATGCGGGTGCAAGTGCAGCCGCATCTGGTGCAAACACCTTTCAGGAGAACCGTTTTATTCTGCATTGGCCATGCTGTAGCGGCCATCTCGACAGGTTGGCGGGCAACTCCGCACCCTGGGCAGAAGAAATCATCCGGCCCAAGTGGACGTTTGGCGGCCTTGTACTTTGCCCGAAGATAGGAACGGATTGCCTCACCGGAAATTAGGTAAGGCTTGCGGGGACTCATGACCGGAAGACCGTCCTTGATCCAACTACGAATGGTCGCTGGCGTTTTACCCAAAGCTTTTGCAGCTTCATTGATGTCATATGTGAGTGCCGCTTTAACCGCCATCGGGTTGGCGCGCTTACCCATCATCCCGATCCTCAAAGAGCGCCCGAATGTGTTCGACTTTCCAAACTGTGGTACGCGGCCCAAGCTTTTGCGGTTGCGGAAAACGCCCATCTTTGACGCCTTGCCACCATGTTGATTTTGAGACGGGAATTGGACCCGCCGGGGCCAAAATTTGAGAAAGTCTCACGAACCCTGTTAAAGGGAAGTTACCAGTATCAGACATTGTTCCATCTCGTTTTTTAAAGATGAATCAGGTCTAACGTGGTCAGGAATGTTACTGGCCGAACTAGGTTTGGGCGAAACCGAATTCGGTTACTTTTCGGAGTCTTGGTCCAACAGTTCCGAAGCTTCCTTGAGTTTCTGGCGAATAGTATCATCGCTAACTGAAAGGCCGAGCCGGTCCAGAATTCCTTCAAGCTCCTTGGGGAGCGGACTCCTCGAAGCCTTTGGGTTAAAGCCATAGGCGTCCACCGCCATTGCAATTATCATTTTGTAAAGGGTTTGGCGCTCGCGACTGGCAACCTCTTTTGGACCGCAGTCTTGAAGTGTACCTTCAAATCGCTCCAACTCCTGTTTAGTGAACCCAAGCTCCGACAAAGCTGGCCAATCTCCAGACGGGTAGTATCCGCGAACGTCATGCACCCTTATTCGGTCGTCTGGAAACATGCTTGCTAAGGCTTCTTTATCAAACGACTCCATTACCTGGAAAACGTGTCCATCATCGCTTTCAACAAAGAAGCCGTCTAAGGAAATCAGTTCCCCTCCGGTGTTCGTCAAATACGCTCTCAGATAATCTTCAAGAGCGCCACATAGCTCTAGCCGCAAACGATGTGGGCCGTCCAAAATCGAAATATTTTTTCGACCGTCTAAAGAAAAAAAATCTTCGAACTGAA
The DNA here is from genome assembly GCF_059609665.1 of Ruegeria sp. YTSC230. Taxonomy (NCBI): domain Bacteria; kingdom Pseudomonadati; phylum Pseudomonadota; class Alphaproteobacteria; order Rhodobacterales; family Roseobacteraceae; genus Ruegeria; species Ruegeria sp. YTSC230. Next base: position 22,387 of record NZ_JBXWMC010000012.1, read on the forward strand.
CATTCACTGTTTCCCCTTCCATTCTGGAAGGCAGAATAAGTTTGTTCTCCTTGTCGAGCGACATCGGCACCGAGCGGGTTTCATAGACAACTTCTTGCGCAGAGACATGTCGCATAAACCAATGAAGGCAAATATGGCCGTCAAGCGCCAGCTCAAGAACAGCTGCCGAACTCACTTCTTCTCCAAGCGTCAGAGAAAGTCTGTCCGCAGCATCGTCAATGGAATACCACTGTTTAAGTTTGTAAATCTTTTTCAAATCAATGCTCAGGTTGGTCCGATACTATCCAACAGTGCCGCCCACCAATCTGCAAGCCTTACACGTTCATCCCAGTATTTCCCCCTATTGTATGCCTTGCGCACATCATTGCGTTCGACATGTGCAAGAGCCGCTTCAATTGCGTCAGGGTTCCAATGCCCGCTTTCATTCGCCAGCGTGGAAAAACTAGCGCGAAACCCATGCGCAGTCATTTCGTCTCCGGAATACCCCATACGTCGCAAGGCTGCGTTCAAGGTGTTGTCTGACATAGGGCGATGCCAAGAGCGTAACGAAGGAAAGAGATATTCTGCTTCTCCTGAAATCTCCCGCAGCTCCGTCAAAAGTTGGATAGCTTGGTTTGGCAAAGGCACATGGTGATCCCTGCGCATCTTCATTTTGGCCGCAGGGATGGACCACACCTTCGCCTCAAAATCTATCTCCTGCCATTTCGCCTGTCGGATTTCGCCCGGCCTTTGCGCCAACATTGCTAACAGTTGCAGCGCAATTCGTGTGGTGGCTTGTCCATCAAAGCCTTCAATAGCAGTGATCAGCGCACCTAGCTTCTCTGGATCAGTGATTGCAGCGCGGTGTTTTCGGTTCGGGCGTATCAAGGCATCTTTAAGCGCATAGGTGGGATCGGTTTCGGCTAACCCGCTCGCAACGGCAAACCGAAAGACGGACCCAATCCGAGCACGCAAACGGTGAGCTGTTTCATAGTTGCCCTTAGCTTCGACTTTGCGAAGACACATCAGGATCATTGGTGCGGTGATTTCGGTTATAGGTTTCCGCCCAAAATCCGCGTTTGCGAGTTTCAAATGATAACTTGTTTTGTCGAGAGTGGCTTTGGTTTTGCCCTCTTTGCGTTGTTTCTCCAGAAATGCATCGCCAATCTTCGCGAAAGTGTGGCTCTGCGCCTCTCGAGTTTCGCGCTTGGCTGCCTTTTTTGCCTCAGATGGATCATTGCCTTGCGCAATCTTGGCACGGGCTTCTTCTTTGATCTGTCGCGCCTGTGCCAATGAGATAGCTGGATACGCACCCAGCGACAGTTTCTTCTCTTTTCCATGCAGCCGATATTTAACATTCCAGAGCTTTGAACCGGCTGGGGTCACGAGAAGATAAAGCCCCTCAAAGTCCGAAACCTTGTATGGCTTTGCTCTAGGCTTGAGATTTCGAATCTGAACATCGCTAAGTGGCATCTGGGGGCCTCACTTTTTCATCAAAGTCGCGAAGCCCCCAAAAAGCCCCCCAATCTGGGGGCATCTCACCAAACACTATAGGACAGCGTTGGACAAAGAACATCGCCAAAATCCATATATCACACGGATTTTCGGATGTCTTTGGACTTGAGGGAATTGTATAGTGGTGCCCCCACACGGACTCGAACCGCGGACCTACTGATTACAAATCAGTTGCTCTACCAGCTGAGCTATAGGGGCGCTGGGTGTCGATTACTTTCTCTTTTAACGGACTGCAAGCCTCAATTTTCATCCAAACTTAGGGATTTTGGATTTTCGTTGTGATGCGACCGATCACCTTTAAGTAGGGGCTGTGGATTTGACTGTCCCTGGCACAGCCTGTAACTCGACAGGCAGGTTCAGGAATGCAAGGACAAGAACCAAACATGCAGGTTGCAATCCACGCAGGCGCGGCTTTTACCGATGAGGGGCGACTGCTCAGGTCGTTGCAAGCCAATGGGGACGTACTGGCTCGAAATGGTGCGACTTTCTTTGGTCCTCGTCGTTACCGGCAAGTGTTCAAACCCGCATTTCAGGCCTTGAATACGCGCCCTCCATTACCGGATGAGATTGAGAGTATGCGGGGCAATCTTCCAATCCACCCAGAGGCAAAGCGCGCCATTTTCACCAGCGCCGAATTCATTGGCGAGAAAGACCTGGTTCTTGCCGGTGGGCAATTCTATCCTTCCGCGGGCAAACGCTTATCTGTTCTGGAAGAGTCCTTTAGCGATTGTCAGTTGGAATTGTATCTGGCGCTCAGGAACCCCGGTAGTTTTATCCCAAAACACCTGATGTCATTACCGGAACAGGCGCGCGAGGACGTGATCCGCAACAATGATCTAAGTCACCTCAGCTGGGTTGAGATGATCGAAGATGTTCGCGACTTTGCCCCCGCAGTGCAGATCACCCTGTGGTGCAATGAGGACATCCCGCTGCTGTGGGGGGACGTTGTACGCAGCGTCGGCGGGCTTGCTGCGGACGCCACGATCAAAGATGAGTATGACCTGCTGATCTCGTTGCTGACTGAAGAAGGTCAGTCACAAGCGCAGGCGATTCTGGACCAGGTTTCAACGCTTTCACAGGCTGAAACCCGAGACGTTCTTGCAGACATTCTGGCAAACCATGCTCAGTCGGACAAAATGGAAGAAGAACTGGACCTGCCCGGCTGGAGCGATGAGATCATCGACGCATTTTCCGAACTGTACGAGCAGGATCTGACCAAGTTGGAAACGATGGCCGGGGTGAAGGTTCTGAAACCCTAACCCCAGGCCCGGCTCACATGCCCAACGCTTCCTTATACATTTCAAGTACCGCCTCTTCTTCGGCGATATCGTCCTTGTCGCGTTTGCGCAGCGCGATGACCTTGCGCATCACTTTTGTGTCGTAACCGCGGGCTTTGGCTTCGGCCATGACCTCTTTCTGCTGCTCCGCCAGGTCCTTTTTTTCGGCATCCAGGCGTTCGATCCGTTCTACGAACTGACGCAGCTCGCCCGCTGTTACACGGTAGTTGGCGGCGGCCTGATCTTCGGTCACGTCTTCCATATTCATCTCTCCAAAAGGCTGCGATCTGATGCATTAGCAACGGCAGTTAGCCGGATACCTTGCCGCCGCGTGGGCTGCAAGCATCCAATCCTCGATGGGCTTGTGCGTGGTCGGTCGATCCGCTAAGCGCAAACAGGATTTGCGGAAAAATGTGGGGAACCATGTTCGAATTCATCACCTGGGGCGGTGCCGCCCTGTCACTTGCAGGCCTGCTGGGGCTGGTTTGGTGTATCCTGCGTGTGATGAAAGCGCGCAAATCCGGCCTGTCGGACGATGAATTGCGCGCCGCTGTTCAAAGCGTTCTGCCGTGGAATCTGGCTTCACTTTTTCTTTCGGTGATTGGCCTGATGCTTGTGATCCTGGGAATCTCGTTCGGCTGATACTTCGCCTCAGACCGGCATATTGTCGAACTGCGCCTCTATGGCATCTTCGCACAAAGCCGCATCCAGATGCCGCAGGCGCGACGGCACGTGCATGCCTTCCTGACGCATCCGATCAATCACTTTGGTTACACTGGGCTGAAGCGCAAGCCGGGTCTCAAAACAGGCATTCTGCAGCTTTTGCTCCAGATGTTCGGCTTCGGAATACAAACTTTTTGCAGACATTTTATTCCTCCCAATTTCTATCACTGTCGCCGATATAGGTAACGGTTTTAAGACCCGGTTATCTTGGCGAACAAACGCGCGGAAATCTGCCTGTCGCCCACCCGGTATCGGCAACCTAAGGCAGAATGATTAAATTCTAATCGGATTTGGATTAACTTGCCTTGACACGCATCAAATCAAAGAATGCCGGTTGCATCATATTCTGAAAAACATATATGATAAACTGCGCGCTGACGGAGAGCCAGATGACACCAATTGTGAAAGCGTTTTTCGACCCTGAAACCAATACGGTCTCATACCTTGTGCAGGAACCCGAAGGGACGGCCTGCGCAATCGTCGACAGCGTTCTGGACTTCGATCACGCCTCGGGCCGAACGAAGACCGACTCGGCGGATCAGATCGTCGCTTATGTTCGCGACAATGAGCTAAGGGTCGAGTGGATTCTGGAAAGCCATGTGCATGCTGACCACCTTTCAGCGGCACCCTATCTGCAACAGGAACTGGGCGGAAAGATCGGCATCGGTGAACAGATCGTAACGATCCAGGAAACCTTCGGGAAAATCTTCAATGAAGGAACCGAGTTTCAGCGCGACGGCAGCCAGTTCGATGCTTTGTTCCGCGATGGCGACAGCTTCCATGTTGGACAGATGCGTGGCGATGTTTTCCACACGCCCGGCCATACGCCCGCCTGCATGACATATGTGATCGGAGACGCAGCTTTTGTCGGTGACACGCTGTTCATGCCGGATTTCGGCACTGCGCGATGCGATTTTCCCGGCGGGTCTTCGGAAATGCTGTTCGAGTCTATCCAGAAGATTCTGGCCCTGCCGGATGAGACGCGCATCTTTGTTGGCCATGACTACAAAGCGCCGGGGCGCGATGAATTTGCGTGGGAGACAACAGTCGGAGAGCAAAAAGCCCTGAACGTCCATATCGGACAAGGCAAATCAATCGAGGAATTTGTCGAGATGCGTGATGCCCGCGATGCGACCTTGCCTATGCCGCGCCTGATCCTGCCGTCTCTGCAGGTCAATATGCGCGCCGGACAGATGCCGCCTGCGGACGAACAGGGCGACGTATTCCTGAAGGTGCCGATCAACAAGTTGTGACGCAGACCCAACAGGCGAACTGAGGATAACAAATGTACATTGAATGGATTTGGGGGCTTGCCGGTGGCCTGCTGATCGGGCTGGGCGCTGCAGTCTACCTTTTGGGCAACGGGCGCATCATGGGTGCCAGCGGGATTCTGGGCGGGCTGGTTGATGGCAGTGACCGCAACTTGGAACGCTTAAGCTTCATCGCAGGCGTCGTCGCGACACCGCTTGTTTTGAGCCCCCTGCTCTCTTCTGCGCCCATGACACATCTGACCGACAATTTCGCAGTGATCGTCATCGCCGGCCTTTTGGTTGGCGCAGGAACGCGCATTGCCAATGGATGCACCTCGGGGCACGGGGTATGTGGTATTTCTCGATTCTCCGTCAGGGGCATCATCGCGACGTTGATCTATATCGGCGCAGGTGGGGCAACAATTGCCCTGATGCGCCATGTATGGGGGCTGATTTGATGCGGGTTCTCGTATCAATGCTGGCTGGATCTCTGTTTGGTGCCGGCCTTTTGATCTCGGGCATGACCGATACCACCAAGGTTCAGGGGTGGTTGGATGTGTTCGGGAACTGGGATCCCACCCTGGCATTTGTGATGGGCGGCGCGATCCTGCCGATGCTCATCGCGTGGAGAATGACGGCCCACCGCAGGCCGCTGACCGGTGGTCAGTTTCCTAAGATGAGCCCGCCCGAGTTGGACCGTCGCCTGATTATCGGTTCCGTGATGTTTGGCATGGGCTGGGGCTTGTCCGGGCTTTGTCCTGGACCTGCCATCGCGTCCATAACCTATGGCGGCCTTGGCGGCCTCGTGTTTCTGGCTGCGATGATCACAGGAATGTTTGCGGCGCCCGGGCTTGGTGCACAACTGGACAGATCCGCAAACGCGGCCTAAGCAATTGCCATGGAGATTCGACCAATAACCCCCCGCTATGCCGTCTCGCCCCAAATCACGGTCGAGGACGTCCCAGCCATCGCCGCAGCTGGTTTCGTTAAGGTCATCTGCAACCGTCCCAATACGGAAGTTCCACCAACCATGCAGTCGGATGCAATCGGACAGGCCGTCCGGGCAGCCGGGATGGAATATGAGGTTCTGGAACTGACCCACCAGACCATGACGCCCGGCAATGTTGCCCTGCAACGAGAATTGGCTGAAAGCTGCTCTGGCCCCGTCTTAGCCTATTGCGCGTCGGGCACGCGCTGCTCGGTGGTTTGGGCTTTGGGTCAGTGCGACCACATGAGCGCAGACGAGATCCTCGAGGCCACAACCAAGGCAGGTTACATGCTGGACAACCTGCGCCCCGCGCTGGAGCATATGCGCGGTTCTGACGGCTAAGGACCTTTGGCGCTCAGGTCAGGTTGCATCGGGAACGTCGTCCAATCCCGTCAGACCTGCCAGTTGCGAAATCTCGGCCGCCATCTGATCCGGGCTACCAAAGCCCAGATCGCCCTCCAATTCGTTCAATGCCACTTCATCTATCGGTACGACCTCATGCGCGGGATCGATTGGCATCGGATCTTTCAGAGTGTCCGGAACTGGCGCGCTGCTTCGCGCTTCCAGAAACTCGGGCATTTCAGCTTGCTCCAGCGCCGCAGCCGAAGCACATTCGTTCAACCGTACTGCGCGCATTCCTCCGCATTGTCCCAAACGTCCAATTGCAGCCCGCGTTCGACCAATTGTCAGGATTTCCGCGCGATCTAGCCGTGATCCGGTCAACGGTAGAACGTCCCCAACTGACAGCCCGGACAGGGTTACCAATGGCACTGACATCCTGCCGATCACCGTATTCAATTCGGCCCGGACAACCCCCGACGCTTGCTCAAGCTTCGGGCCGGCAGCAACTTGAATTTCATCATCGGCCCCCTGCTCTGACGGTGTATCGGGCAACAGGACTGTGATCTGCCCCTGTCGTAGCCCGCCGCCAAGTTCTACCGTCAGGTCAAACACGCGATATGCGTCTTCGACCATAGCCAGCGACAATGAACGCAGATCCGCCATCCGCGCCCGGAATTCATAACCGGCAAGACTGGATTGATCGGCGGCTGTATCGACCAGCGCGACGGCCCTGATCAAAGCGTCTTCGACCAGCGGCGCTACCATTGCTGCATCCGTATCTGTGTACTCCCGTGCTGTTGGCGGGTTCGGCATAACTTCACCAATTGTCTGCACTTGCACGATCGCTGACACGACCCCCATATCCACGCAAATCGCAGCGGACATCCCGTCCGCGTTGCCCAGGCGCAGCAGCATCCAGTCCGCATCAATCACCTCAGCCAGCGTGTCCTGAGCTTTGAGAGACTGCCTTGCACCGATCACCGATAGCGGCAGCTGGAACTGATCCCCTGCCGTTCGCGCAAAGGCCAGTCGAAGGGCACGAAGAACGGAACGCGGCTTTTCACCTTGCTCTTCTTGTCCCGCTGAAAGTTTGCGCGCCAAAGCTGTGCTGACAGACTGCGTCATGGCCGATACCGATTTGAGTTTCTGAACCTGGTATCCGGTCTAACCCGAGGCGGGTTACCAATGTCTTTATGTTCGCATTATTGCGCAGCTTGCCGGTGCGCCAGCGGAAGGCGGACGCGAAAGGCCGCGCCGCCCTGCCCAGGAAGATAACTGATCTCGCCGCCCAGACGCTGCATGATCTCGCGGCAGATCGCCAGACCCAGCCCGGCGCCACCCGCCTTGTCCCCACCGACACGGGCAAACTTTTCGAACACCATCGACTGCGCTTCGGGCGGGATACCACTGCCGTTATCGGTGAAATCAATAACGACCTGGCCCCCGACATCATGGGCCGAGATGGTCAGAACGGGTTCATCCGCATCGCAGTATTTCTGCGCGTTCGAAATCAGATTGATAAAGACCTGCCCCAACCGATCAAGATCAGTGTTCAGCGGAATACGCTCGGACGGTCGCGAGCGGCGAATTCTAAGTTTTGGGTGCGATCCTGCCAATGCGCTTGAAACCGCCCGATCCAGGATCGAACCAAGGGTATCCCCACCCATATTCAGGCTTACACGACCGCTTTCCAGAACGCTCAGGTCCAGCAAATCGTCCAGCAGGCGCGTCAGCCGCAGGGCTTCATCATGGATGATCGCGGCATAGCGCGTTTGCTCTTCAGCACTCAAACCATCCGTATCGCGCATGATCTCGGAAAAGGCCCGGATTGAGGTCATCGGCGTCCGAAGTTCATGGCTGACCTGACTGAGGAAACCGTCTTTTTGTTCGGAGATCTGCGTCAGCTTGGTATTCGCCTCACGCAGTTGGCGCGCGGTTCGGCTGAGCTCGGCGGATTTGGCCTCAAGCTGGCTGGAATACTCCAACAGTTCCGCCGACTCGTCAGCCACCGCAAGCAAGTCCTCAACCGAAACGGACGATCCACCGACAATCTGCCCGATCATCGCATGGGCCGTAGCCGCGCCGACCGAGCCGCTGAGTTCACGTTCCAGTCTTTCCAAAAAACCCGGCGTGGGTTCCGGCAGGCTTGTCCGTCCACCCTGTGCTTCGGCCTCGTGCTGAAAGAACTCCTGCGCCGGGCCAGAGCCCAGAATGCGCTGTGTCATGATCATCAGGTCTTCGCTTTGCGCCACCGACCCGGTCCAGCCAGCCGGTGAGACCGAGTGGTCAAAAACATTGACGAACTGCGCACCCTGAAGACGCTCCAACGGGCTGGGAAAGCTCAGCAGGGACGCGGCGCAGAATGCAGCCGTGTTCAACGCCAATGACCACATAACCGAGTGGACCATGGGGTCCATTCCTTCGATCCCGAAAAGGGCCCTTGGGCGCAGCCAGCCCCACCCGAAGGGACCGTTCTGCAACACCGAGTCGGGCATTATTGCCCCGCCCATCCCCGGTAGTAACAAGGTGTAAATCCACAGCACAAAACCAACCGTCAGCCCCACCAACGCCCCGGTTCGCGTGGCCCCGCGCCAGAACAACCCTCCTACCAGCGCTGGCAGGATCTGGGAAATGCCCGCGAAGGCCACCAGCCCGATCGACGCCAGTGCAGCCCCACCGCCCGACAAGCGGTAGTAATAGTAACCCAGCGCCATGATGACCGCGATGGACACGCGCCGCGCCATCAGCACCACGTTGCGAACATCACCCGAGACCGAACCCGCCCCCCCTTGCGTGCTTAGCCAGATCGGCATGACCAGATGGTTCGACACCATGGTCGACAACGCCATTGCCGTCACGATGACCATAGACGTGGCCGAGGAAAACCCGCCGATAAACGACAGCATCGCTAGCCAGTCGTTCCCCTGCGACAAGGGCACCGTCAGCACGAACAGGTCGGGATTCGAGCCTTCGGGCATCAGGTCCAGACCCACGACGGCGATGGGCACAACAAACAGGCTCATCAACAGCAGATATAACGGGAAAGCCCAGGCAGCGGTTCTCAAGTGCCCCTCATCCGCGTTCTCTACCACCATCACCTGAAACATCCGCGGTAGACAGATGAATGCGGCGGCCGAGAGGAAAATGAAGGTCGTCCAACGTCCGGCATCCACGTTCCATTGCCCAATCTCCGAGGCATCGATGCGATCCATCATCGGGCCAATCCCACCCGCAACGCCCCAAACAACGAAGATGCCGACCGCAAGCAAGGCGAACAGTTTGACGACCGATTCCAACGCAATGGCGGTGACCACACCGTGGTGACGCTCATTCGCGTCCAGATTTCGAGTGCCAAATAGGATAGCAAATACCGCCAGGCCCGCAGCTACCCAAAACACACTGGAACCTTCTCGGTAGAGGCCCGAGGGATCAGCCTCGGCAAAGATGGAAAAAGACAGTGTAATGGATTGCAGCTGCAACGCGATGTACGGCGTTCCACCCAAAACGGCCAGAATGGTCACGCAAATGGCCAGCGTGTTGGATTTTCCGTATCGCGAGGAAATCAAGTCTGCGATGGATGTTACCCGCTGGGTGCGTCCGACCCGAACGAGCTTGCGCAGACCCCACCACCAGCTGAGCATCACCAGCGTTGGCCCAAGGTAGATCGTAACAAATTCCAACCCGGACCGCGCAGCATTTCCGACCGCGCCGTAAAAGGTCCAAGCCGTGCAATAAATCGACAGCGACAATGTATAGATCAGCGGAGACCGCAACCACGCCCCTCGGCCAGCGGCCGCCATCCGGTCAGCGGCAAAAGCCACCGCGAACAACAGAACGACATAGCCGAGGCAAACCAGGATCAGAACGTTTAGTGTGGCCATCAATCCGACTCTGCCTCGGCATCGTCACTTACAACCATTCGTCTGGCTGCAAATCCAAAGATCAGACTGATTATGATCAGCAAAGCCCAGCACGCGAAGATATACAGAATTGCTGAAGACAGCGGCACACCATCATCAGATGAACCTTGGCTTGGCCAGAGCAGCGGAATGGCAACAAGAGCCGCCCCCAGAATGGGCAAAAGACGCGCGGCATCCATCAACCTGCGGCGGCGATAACTTTGACGCTCGAGAAATAGCGAAGGCCGGACCCCTTGGGGTTTACGATCTTCGCCCGTGTTCATGACCGCGTTGCCTGCGCGTGCAGGTCTCGTACCGCTGTCAGCACTTCGGCGTTGGAAAACGGTTTGGTCATAAAGCGGCTGACCCCGGCATTTTCAGCCATTTCCCGGTCGCGCGATTGCCCGCGCGCGGTCAGCATCAAAACGGGCAAATGCTGCATGCCCTCAAGCTCGCGCAGGTTGCGCAAAATCTCCATCCCGCTTTTGCCGGGCAGCATAACGTCCAGAATGACCAGATCAGGGTTTGCGCCCTGAATGACTTCTATCGCATCCGACCCTTCTGCGTGCGTTTCAACCTGCCATCCCTCGCGGGTCAGCAAAAATCGAATGGCCTCAGCGATGTTGGGCTCATCCTCAATTAACAGAACCTTACGGCTCATATGTTCCATTCCTCCCCATGACAGGTTCTGTCCGTGAACCTGTCGGCGTCAGCTTAAGCCTTCTGTCAGGAAACTGTCAAAAACCTTCGCTCAAAATCGACGGCTCGCGGCGCGATGCACAGGCGTCATTCGGGCAAACCCGGCAGCTTGGGCCGACCCGGGTCACGGATTGCGCGCTCGGAGCCCCCTCTTCCACCGCTCGGACAAGCATGACTGAATGATAGGCCGGCGCATCGTCATATCCTGAAACTGCCTGCGGCCACGCGTAGGCATAGCAGTCGAACTCGGCCGCTGTTCGGCCCAATTGCACAACACGTTTGCGGATCGGAACCAATGGTCTGTTCAGCGCCTGAAAGATGGGCCAAAACGGGCAGGCTTCGCCAAAGCGTGGCATGGCGAAACCCGGCACGGATTTACTGAACAGGATACTGCCGGACGCGTCACAGACCACCAGCCCGGTGGGCCGCCCTAGATATCCTTCGGGCAATGTAGCCAGCCGCCGCAGGACTGTCGGGATATCTACTGAAAACCGTGCCGCCAGAGCCAGCGGATCAGGCTCGGCCTCGGTCAGAGCCTTCTGTAAGTCGTCCAGAGGCATGGCTCTGACATCTGCGGCGTAGGTATCCAGATATCCCTTGGTCACAGTCCGCGCTGCCGCCGATTCAATTGCGCTCAGGTCAATGTCCGCGCCGCTTCCGCCCGCTTCTATCTGCGGGAAATGGTAGCTGTTGGCCTGAAAAAAAGCCTCAGCATCCTCCGAGGGAACACCGCGGCGGTCATCGTCCGCCTCAGAATCATCCAAATATGCCACTAGAGACTTGGAACTGTCAGCTAGCCTTTCAGCATCCTGGTGCAGGTTACGGTGGAACCGATCGCGCCACTCGGGCTCGATTTCCTGCGTGTCGGCCAGAATCCCTGCCGTTGAACGAATGGCAGCGGCCGTTGACAGCACCTCGTGCATCGACGCGGCAAGATGTGGATCATGCGTCAGTCGGTCGGACAGGGTTTCAACCGTGCGCTCAAGCGAGACGACCCGGCGATGCATCTGCGCCAGAACTCCGGCCCACCCGGGAAACCGACCTGCGAACTCTTCCAGCGCGTCCACTTCGGCCTGTTGTCCAACCGCATCTGCAGCAGCCTCGCGCAGCGCTGAAATCAGCGTCGCCTCAATCCCTTGGGTCAGCAGCGAAGGCTCAACAGACAGCGCATTGGCGATATCCACCAACAACTTGCCTCCGATCCGGCGGCGATTGTGTTCGATCAGATTCAAATAGGACGCCGAGATCCCAACCTGCCGCGCAAGCTCGGCCTGCCGTAAACCTGAGATTTGGCGTCGCTCGCGAATGCGGCTACCCGTCAGCGTGTCGCGCATGTTATTTCACCCAATTCACTCAATCGTTTTCAAAACTCCCTTTAGATTTCTAGTTCTTAACTGGTAGTTTTCATAGCCTATTTACAATCTTCACAGGCTTGACCACAAAATACCAAGACCTTTTGCCCCTGCGACCGGCGCGCAATCCGCCAAATCTGCATCCACCCTCTTCTAATTTTCCTGAAATCCTTGCACGATAGCCGAATGAGCGATCCAGCTTTCGAATATGCCCCCATCGGATTGGTCGAGTTGGAAAACCGCATCATCCGACGCTGCAATCTGCAATTCGCCCGCACCTTTGGCGGCGAAGAAGCAGAGTATCGCAACATGCCCCTATTGCACCTCTACCCTTCGGTCGCGGATTGGGAGAGGATCGGACAGCGCAGCCTGAAAGCGATGCAGGACACAGGATATTACACTGACGAACGGGTCATGCGCCGGCGCGACGGGGACTTGTTTTGGTGCCGTGCACGCGGACGATCCCTGACACCGGACGACCCGTTTCGCCATGGCATCTGGAGCTTTTCCGACATCTCAGAAGACCGCCCGCTGGTCGAACTGACAACCCGCGAACGCGAAGTTGCCATCATGTCCTGCCGTGGTCTGTCCGCCAAGGAAATCGGCGTCGAGTTGGGGCTGAGCTATCGCACAATCGAGGCTTACCGCGCCCGTCTGCTAGAGAAGTTCGGCGCGCGCAAACTACCTGAACTTGTGGCAAAACTCTCAGGCATGCCCCTTTAATCCGTTTCCCCCCGAAATATTGGGCAAAACCCCCATCTGACATGCCGAGACTGCGCTTTTCATGACCGTCCGCATAGCTTATAACGCTGCGTAATCAGACCAAAGCCCGCGAGAACAGACGGGCCAAAGGGGAACCGTCGAGGACACTCATGACAGATACCAAACACGAAGCGGACGTGGCATTCATCAAGGCACTGGCCGAACTGCTACGCGAAAATGACCTGACCGAACTGGAAGTCATGCGCGAATATGGTGATGACGACAGTTTGAATGTCCGCGTCAGCCGTATGTCGCAGGTCGCGCCCGCCCCTGTTCAGATGGCCGTACCGGCAGCGGCACCAGCACCCGTAGCAGCAGCCGCTGCACCTGTCGAAGCTCCGGCGGCACAGGAAGATCCGGCCAGCCACCCGGGCGCTGTCACCTCGCCCATGGTAGGAACCGTTTATATGCAGCCCGAACCGGGCGCACCTTCCTTCATCAGCGTCGGCGCATCGGTGTCCGAAGGCGACACACTGCTGATTGTCGAAGCGATGAAAACCATGAACCACATTCACGCGCCCAAATCCGGAACCATCAAACGCATTCTGGTCGGTGACGGTGATGCGGTGGAATTCGGCACCCCTCTGGTCATCGTTGAGTAAGGCGGTCCCATGTTCGACAAGATCCTGATTGCCAACCGAGGCGAGATCGCCCTGCGGGTCATCCGCGCTGCCCGCGAGATGGGGATTAAGACGGTCGCCGTCCACTCCACCGCCGATAGCGACGCGATGCATGTGCGCATGGCGGACGAATCGGTCTGCATCGGCCCTCCGCCCAGCCCGCAAAGCTACTTGTCGGTGCCTGCGATCATCTCGGCGTGTGAAATCACTGGTGCACAGGCGATCCACCCTGGCTATGGTTTCCTGTCCGAGAATGCCGAATTCGTGCAGATCGTCGAAGATCACGGCATCACCTTTATCGGCCCCACCGCCGAACACATCCGCGTCATGGGCGACAAGATCACCGCCAAGGACACGATGAAAGCGCTGGGTGTGCCTTGCGTTCCGGGTTCGGACGGCGGCGTGCCAGATCTGGAGACCGCCAAGAAAATCGGCGAGGAATTTGGTTATCCCGTCATCATCAAAGCCACCGCTGGCGGCGGCGGTCGCGGTATGAAAGTCGCGATGAGCGCGGATGAGATGGAAAGCGCATTTATGACCGCACGTGCCGAGGGCAAAGCCGCCTTTGGCAATGACGAGGTCTATATCGAGAAATACCTGACCACGCCCCGCCATATCGAGATCCAGGTCTTTGGAGACGGCAAGGGCAAGGCTGTGCATCTGGGCGAACGCGACTGCTCGCTGCAGCGCCGCCACCAGAAGGTGTTTGAAGAGGCACCCGGCCCCAGCATCAGCACGGAAGAGCGCGCCAAGATCGGTAAAGTCTGCGCGGACGCCGTGGCCAAGATCAATTATATTGGCGCCGGAACCATCGAGTTCTTGTATGAGAACGGTGAGTTCTACTTCATCGAGATGAACACCCGCCTGCAAGTAGAACACCCGGTGACCGAGGGCATCTTTGGCGTCGATCTGGTGCGCGAACAAATTCTCGTCGCAGCTGGCGAACCGATGTCGTTTGGTCAGGACGATCTTGTGATCAACGGCCACGCCATCGAGGTCCGGATCAATGCAGAAAAGCTGCCGAACTTCTCACCCTGCCCGGGCAGAATCTCTGCCTTTCATGCCCCCGGCGGTCTTGGTGTTCGGATGGATTCGGCGCTGTATGATGGGTATTCGATTCCACCATATTACGACTCGCTGATTGCCAAGTTGATCGTACATGGCCGCGACCGGGCCGAGGCGCTGGCACGACTAGATCGCGCATTGGGCGAACTGATCGTGGACGGTATCGATACAACCGTGCCGCTGTTCCATGCGTTGCTGCAAGAGCCGGAAATCCACAACGGTGATTACAACATTCACTGGCTGGAACACTGGCTTGCGGCGAATATGGCCCAATAAAACCAAGGGACCAGAGGGCACTTGCGCTCTGGTCCCCGGGTATCGCGCATGAGCCTGACCCCTGAACTTTTGCTACACGGCTATTCCATTGGAATTTTCCCGATGGCCGAACACCGCGATGACCCGGAACTGTTTTGGGTCGATCCCAAATTTCGTGGCGTTTTTCCGTTAGATGGCTTTCATATCTCGCGCAGCCTCGCACGCCGCATTCGAAAGTCCGGCTTTTCCATCAGCATCAACCGCGATTTTGCCGGAGTGGTCGATGGCTGCGCTGATCGGGCAGACACCTGGATCAATGCAGAATTGCGCCACCTTTATCAGCAACTCCACCTCGCGGGCCGGGCCCATTCGCTGGAGGTCTGGGATGAGGACGCACTGGTCGGCGGCGTTTATGGCGTTACGCTGGGTGCGGCGTTTTTCGGCGAAAGCATGTTTTCCCGTCGAAAGGATGCCTCGAAAATCGCGCTGGCCTATCTTGTGGACCGCTTGCGCCAAACCGGATTTCTCTTGTTTGACACCCAGTTTCTGACCGCTCATCTGGCGTCTCTGGGAGCGATCGAGATTCCGCGCACGCAATATCGGAACACGCTTGAAGAGGCGATCAATGCCAGTGCGGATTTTGTAGCAGCAGTGCCTCAGTCGCCCGATGCAGTGATACAGCGCATCACCCAGACGTCATAACGCGCATGGTCCAGCGCGTTCAATGCGGGCGACGTGGCAATCATCCAACCGTCAAACAGTTGATCTGTCCTGCCTTTTTCCCAGATCGTCAGATAGGCAAATGCATCACCGGTCGGGTTGTCCGCTGGATAGCGACAATCGCCCAAGGCCACATCCAACCCAAAAACCGGCAGTGTCTGACCATTCCGCATTTCAACATCGACGGTCTGACCGCTGACCTTGTCCAGACCACGCAGCATTGCGCCAGGACCGGATTGGGCTTTTTGCTGGGCCGTGGCCTCCGTCGCGACCAGCAACGCTGCAATCAGGGCAAATCGCTTCATTCGCTTCCGTCCCCGGCCACAAACTTGACCAGCAGGGAAATCAGACTGACGGCACCTTGCGTATCTTCGACCTGATCGCCCGCTTCAAAGTAGAACGGCGAACCACCCGGCATAACCTCGACAAAGTTGCCGCCCAGCAGCCCTTCGGATGAGATGACAATCGCGCTGTCGTCCGGCACCAGAATTCCGTCAGAGATCGAGAAGGTGGTATCGGCGCGATAGGTTTCGGGATTCAGGTCTACACCGGTTACAGTGCCAATCTTGACACCAGCAAGGCGTACGTCGGTGCCGACGCCTACCCCTTCCAAGGAACGGAAAGAGGCGCCCAGTTCATAGCCGCCACTGCTTTGCGACAGGCCGGTGGATTGGCTGGCGTAAACGCCAAATGCGACGGCACAGGCTAAGACGACCCCACCGACCAGAACTTCGGTTGCATTATAACTCGACATTGCTCGCCTCGTGTTATTCCGGGCTCCAGGCCTCGTAGTCCTTACGCTCGACCGGGTCCGGGCGGCGCAAAGAACCTGCTGGTGCATAAGCCAAAGCAGAGCCTGTCAGATTTTCCTGATGCGGTTTTTCCCAGGATTTGTGTTTCAGCGGTTTGTCCGTCGGCGGCTCATCCCAGGTGCGGTGCAGCCAGCCATGCCAATCCGGATCAACCCGGCTCGCCTCAGCCTCACCATTGAAAATCACCCAACGTCTACTGTCGTCAGCATTGTGGTAAAACACGTTGCCTTCGTCGTCTTCACCGACCTTGATACCCTTACGCGATGTGTAAATTTGCGTGTTCAATGTGGATCCGTTCCACCAGGTTACGGCCCGCAAAAGACTGTTTAGGATTCCCATCAGCTGCCTCCGGCATTTCTGTACTCGCAGATATGGACCAAAGCCTCACTAAGGTCCAGTGTCACAAGGATCGCAGGCCCTATTTCGGCAGAACCGCGGTCACTTCAATCTCGATACGGTCTTTTGGGGTTATGAGATTGCATTCGACAACCGTCGCTGCAGGCGGGTTGTCACCAAATGCTTCTACCAACAACGGCCAGCAAAATTCAAACTCATTCATGTCCGGCAAATAGTAATTGACCCGAACCACGTCCGCAAAACCGGCTCCAGCCTCGGCCAGCGCTTTTCCAATCGCCTCCAAGGACGACTTGCACTGCCCTACAATGTCCTCCGGCACGTTGTCACCTTGGGCGCAAGTCCCGGCGACAAAGACGAAACCATTTGCAACCACAGCACGACAATAGCCAACTTTGGCCTCGAATTCTCCGCCAGATGAAATGCGCCTGATTTTCATGCTTACCTCCAAAAGAAAACGGCGCGGTCAATCCCGCGCCGTCTTGGTAATTCTTGTTGTGCCTTATCCTGCCGAAGCTGATTCCGCGGCATCCGCGTAGATGATCAGGGGCTGCTTGTCAGACGACACCGCCT
The DNA here is from genome assembly GCF_059609665.1 of Ruegeria sp. YTSC230. Lineage (NCBI taxonomy): Bacteria > Pseudomonadati > Pseudomonadota > Alphaproteobacteria > Rhodobacterales > Roseobacteraceae > Ruegeria > Ruegeria sp. YTSC230. Next base: position 39,572 of record NZ_JBXWMC010000012.1, read on the forward strand.
CTTCGTTCACCACCACTTCGGTTACGTTCTTCATGCCCGGAAGTTCGAACATGGTGTCCAGAAGGATATCTTCCAAAATCGAGCGCAATCCGCGCGCGCCGGTTTTGCGTTCAATGGCCTTCTTGGCGATCGACTTCAGCGCATCATCAGTAAAGGCCAGCTCGGCATCTTCCAGTTCGAACAGGCGCTGGTATTGCTTGACCAGAGCGTTCTTGGGCTTGGTCAGGATGGTGACCAGTGCATCTTCGTCCAGATCTTCCAGCGTCGCCAGAACCGGTAGACGTCCAACGAATTCCGGAATCAGGCCGAACCGCAACAGATCCTCGGGCTCGAGATCCTTGAAAATCTCACCCACGCCGCGTTCGTCATTGTCCCGCACGTCCGCACCAAAGCCCATGGCCGAGCCTTTGCCGCGTTGCGCGATGATCTTATCCAGACCTGCAAAAGCACCACCGCAGATGAACAGAATGTTCGTGGTGTCCACTTGCAGGAATTCCTGCTGCGGATGCTTGCGCCCGCCCTGCGGCGGCACACTGGCCACGGTGCCTTCCATCAGCTTAAGCAGCGCCTGCTGCACACCTTCACCCGATACATCGCGCGTGATGGATGGGTTTTCGGATTTGCGCGTGATTTTATCGACCTCGTCGATATAGACGATGCCGCGCTGCGCGCGTTCAACATTGTATTCGCTGGACTGCAGCAGCTTGAGAATGATGTTTTCAACATCCTCACCCACATACCCGGCTTCGGTCAGTGTAGTTGCGTCTGCCATGGTGAACGGCACGTCCAGAATACGCGCCAGCGTCTGCGCCAGCAGCGTCTTACCGCAGCCGGTTGGGCCGATCAGCAGAATGTTGGACTTGGCCAGCTCAATATCGCTGCCGGCCTTTTGGGCGTGGTTCAGACGCTTGTAGTGGTTGTGCACAGCAACCGACAGAACCCGCTTGGCGGTGGCCTGACCGATAACGTAATCGTCCAGCACCTCACAAATGTCTTTGGGCGTCGGAACGCCATCGCTGGACTTCAGGCCGCTGGCCTTCGTCTCTTCGCGGATGATGTCCATACACAGTTCGACGCATTCATCGCAGATGAAAACGGTCGGGCCGGCAATCAACTTGCGCACCTCATGCTGGCTCTTGCCGCAGAAGCTGCAGTAGAGCGTGTTTTTGCCGTCACCGCCTGAATTCGTCGCCATGTTCTACCTTTCGGGCTTCGTCCCTGCGGTCCGTGTCGGACCGCGCATGCCACATGTTGGTGCAGCTTAGGCCACCACCGGGGCGGCTACAATCTCAAAAATGGCCCCCACGCCTGGGACGTGGGGAGATATTCTTAGGCCTCGTCACCGTCCATTTTGGCGCGATTTTCGACGATTTCGTCGATGTGACCCCAGTCTTTCGCCTCTTCCGGGCTCATGAAATTGTCACGGTCCAGCGCTTTTTCAACCGCCTTTTTGGTCTGACCTGTATGACGCACGTATATGTCATAAAGGCGATCCTTCAGCTTTTGCGTCTCGGCCGCGTGAATCATGATGTCGCTGGCCTGGCCCTGATAGCCACCGCTGGGCTGGTGCACCATGATCCGGCTGTTGGGCAGCGAGAAACGCATTCCCTTCTCGCCACCGGCCAGCAAAACCGACCCCATCGAGGCTGCCTGACCGATTACCAATGTCGAACATTTGGGCTTGATATACTGCATTGTATCGTAAATCGACAAACCGCTGGTAACCACGCCGCCAGGCGAATTGATGTAGATCGAGATTTCTTTGTTTGGATTTTCGGCCTCGAGGTGCAGCAATTGCGCGACGATCAGGTGGCTCATCCCGTCGTGGATCGGACCGTTGATGAAAATGATCCGCTCTTTCAGAAGGCGCGAGAAAATATCATACGCGCGTTCACCCCGGCTGGTCTGCTCGACGACCATGGGAACGAGCGTATTCATATAGGTGTCAACGGGATCGAACATGAGAACCTGCCTGTTTTGCTATGGATCGGGACATTACCCGAAGAAACGTTACCCGAGTCTTAGTGTCGGCACGGGGGGGCTGCAAGGGGGGCTCAACAGATCGCACTCCAACCGTCCAAAATAAGTGGATAGTCTGATGTCGAACGCACCGAGGCCGCCGATGTCAATGCGCGGTTTGATGCTCTAAACAATAAGTTCCCCTTTTCCCATCACGGCATTTTGATCCATGCATATGGAAATTCATGCACAGAACGTGTAGCAATGCGAACCGCTTTAGCGAACCACTCACAAAAGTGCCCACTCACCAGGGCCCAAAAGGAAAACAGCAATGGCATTGCCTCAGATTTCACAGAATATGACGTCTGACGATTTCGACCGGATGGCGGGAAATGCGACCCGCGCATCGAATTTCCTCAAGGCGATCAGTCACGAAGGCCGATTGATGATCTTGTGCCATCTAGTCTCTGGCGAAAAATCCGTGACCGAGCTTGAGGATCTACTGTCCGCACGACAGGCTGCTGTTTCGCAGCAGCTGTCCCGCCTTCGTCTGGAAGGCCTTGTGATTCCCCGACGCGAAGGCAAAGCAATTTACTACCGTCTTGCTGATGACAGACCGCGCCGTATGCTTGAAGTGGTGTACGAGCTGTTCTGCGCGGGCGATAAGGACTGATTTCGTTCATCTTTCCACCGCACCCGACGCGCAAGTCCAATCTTTTCGATCGGAACGATCCGTCGTCGGTGCGGCCACGCCCCACCTTCACAATCCATGCGGTCAATTGGCTCGGCAGCTTCGTGTTTCTACGCCCGTTGCAAGCACGGTAAAATACTGGTTCCAGCAAATAAAAGCTGCTACGCCATGTTTAGAAAATCAAATGGAGGTACTGATGATCCGAGCAATTCTAGTAGGGCTGGCAGTGTTTACCCTTGCAGCGTGCGAGACGACCAAGGGTGCAGGCAAAGATATCGAAAAAGCAGGCGATGCCATCCAAGAAGCCGCGACTGACGTTCAGCAAAATATCTGACGCAATTCAGGATGTTGTGAAGGCGCAACTTCCACATACAAGATATGGTTGAAGATTGCAGCCAACCAAGGTACACTCCTTGGCACAGGTGCATAGACGCGGCATTGCATATCTGACACTTCGGGGTTCTTGTGCATCCACAAGAACCCCGTTCCCGTTTTGCGGGGGGGCAGAGTGGTAGCCTGGATAGACCTGAGAAAAGGAAAAGGCGTCAGGTGCGCAGACGCGGTCCATGCATGTACCCTCACGGATACTCCTGACGCCTTACCGGGTCGATGCGCCCGAGGGACGCCCCGATCCAGTTGCCCCGACCCTGTTACAGGCCACGGCCGCTGCACGGCACCCTAAGATGCTTAACAGCACGCATCGACCTTCTGAGAGTCTGATCATCTGACCCGGGTCTGACACCCAATTCAGCTGACCATCCACCGGTAAGCCTTTGCATATAAAAGCCAATCCTAAGACTTGCCTTTATTGCCTCGACCCCCTTTGGCCTTTGCGTCCCACCCTGGTTCCTAAGAACCGTTGCGGTAATAGAACTGTTACATCCGGGTCATGTTCCGACAAGGAAATAGCACTGCAGCATGAGAATTAGACGGGGATAAAGTGTTGATATCCGCTGGGAGAAAATTGTGGATAACTCCGGAAATTGAAACACCGTGCGGTCTTGGCAATGGAAAACGCTGAATTCGACGAAATGACCCGATTTTCCCCGTTTTCTGCACCTGCAAAAGCCATTTTGCTGCCAATTGTGGATATTCACAGCCTCAGAGCAGCGAATCAGGCGTATCTTGTGATTGCCCAGCCAGAGATAACCAGAGAATCCGGGGCCGGACGGCCCTCAGACCACAAGCAAAGCCGCGCTGAAGGTTCGCGAGAGCCTAAACCACAGGTGCCAGGGAACGCCGCAATCCGGCACCGTGTGTTCAGGACCCTGTCACTTGCAGCCAAGATGCCGCCCGACCCGTCCCCCCTGAGGAGACGCTGTGTCCGTTTATGAGAAGCGTTCCGACCCGACCGAGATTACCTACTACGCGCTGCAACACGGTGCAGCCAGTACCCCCTACGGCCGGCCGGGCCGGAGACGCTTCAGTTCACCTGACGTTCGAGTACAACGCTGTACGTTGTCCCGCGACGCAGGCTACGGAAATCCGCGTAAATCTTGCCGTCCTGATAGCGCGCATCCACCAGCGCATTCACACCCACCTGCGGATCGGCCGAGCTTTCGACGATGCCGATGGTGCCCGACCCATCCAGACTGATGGTGCCGGTGGCGTCAAACACGCGCCAATCTGTGCCAGCATCCGGTCGCCACATGCTGGGCCCCCAGAACAGGTTGTCCTGCTGCTGCTGAATATCCAGAAGCCACTCTCCCTGATGAAAGCGCGGTGCATCGCCGGTGGTCACCCGAGACGGCGAAACTTTGGTATAGGTGCCTGTCCAGGCACCGCGCAGATCAGGTGTGGTCTCGGCCATCGAGGCCGTTGCAAGGGTTAGGCTCGTGGCCAGAGCGGCTGCTCCGGCAGTCATATATCTGGTCATGGGCTCTCCTCCAAAGTTCAGGGCCGTTGCTGGCCTGTTGAACAGATTGGTGGGGAATGCGCCGGTTGCAACTTACCTAAGGGAAACTTCATAAACCGGTAATGTTTGCGTCAGGCCCAGGCCAGCGCGGTGCCGAGGATGACCAGACCAATGCCAGCCGCCTCGCGATACGAGAAGTTCTCGCCGAACAGAAAGAACGAGGCGATGGCGATCAGAACAACCTCGGCCCCCAGAATGCCGGTATAGATGATGCCCAGCCGTTCCTCGCGCAGCGCGGCGAGTTCAAGCGTCGCCCCAGCCAGCAGGGTCGCAACGATCAGCAGGCCAAGACCCACGCCGGGGAGTTTCCACCAGAACTTCATCGCGATCATGGCAACGGAATAGAGACCCGCCGACCCGAGGGCGATGATGGGGATCATGGATGTGGACATCTGCGCCTCCTGCAGAGGGTTCCGTTGGGTTAAGAGTAGCAGGAGGGTACAGTTTGGGCTGTGAGGTGGGTCACAGGTGTTAGGTGGACGACCGGTAAATCACTGATACGATCCTATTTAAACGTTCGAATTAGATAAAATGCTATGTGAAACATGCTGTAGAATCCCCAGCCACCAACAATGAGAAACAGTACCCAACCGGGGTTAAATTCCTGCTGATCAAAGGCGCGGAAAGTGTGGTCCGCAATGCTTTGCAAAACAAAGTAGGAAAGAAACGTCAGGCCAATCGTCGCGACGGGCCAACGCTCCAAAATAGTTCGATAGTTCATTGTCATAGCGACAACCTAATGAGGTGATTTGTCAGCGGCTAGTCAAAGATATCCAAGTGATGATGGTCGCGACCGACCCGAGGGGAGGCCCAACGCGCCGCCCGGTTTTTCGAAGGCGAACCCTGAGGTTAACGCAGGAAGATCATCCCAAAGGCAGGCACTCGTGTTTTTACGTCACTGACGGAACTCACTTTAGGCCCACAAAACGAGAACACTTGTTTTTCGCTTCAAAGGTTTACTTTCCATCGCTTCAACAGTTTAACGAAAACTTCGCGTGTAATGTAACTAAAGGGTTTCGAGGAAAAGTACTGTGCCTTCCAACTTCCATCCTTCAGATTATGACGATCTCTTGTCCTCAGCACAGTGGAACGAAAACCTGCGCGATCTCAATCAATATGTCGCACATTCGCTTGAACAAGTGGGTGAACCACCTGCGCTGAATGGCAATCTGTTCTACGAAGACCGCGCGACGGGTTTTCAAACACAGCCATTTATTGAAAGATTCGAACCCAAACGAAGAAATTTCGTTGAGTTGGCTCGACGATCAACATGTCTGTTCGAAATTGGCGTGAATGCGGGCCACAGCATGTTGTTGGCGCTCATGGCCAACCCTGAACTCAAATGCGTCGGCGTGGATGTTTGCCAGAGATTGAACCGCCGGTGGGCCCGCGTGGACATTTACGTGCCGGCAGCATTCAACTGGCTAAGATACAAGTTTCCTGACCGGGTTGAGCTGATAAAAGGAAACTCTCTGATCGAAGCTCCGGCATACGCCCTGAGGCACCCTGATGCGAAAATCGATTTCCTGCACCTAGACGGGGCCAAGGACACGCACCTCAGAGAGGTTCTGGCTCTCCACGCTCTAATGCCGTCCGGTGCATTCATCGTGCATGACGATTCCAACCTCAGACCGGTTCGAATTGCAGACAGACAGTTGAGGCGCCTGAACTTTTCCAAGCCGATTGACTACAGCGAATTCGGCCTGACGGACTGCGAATTCCATTTGGTTCGAGCCGCCACCTGATCAGGTGGCATCAAGCTCGAACCCAAAAAGCAAGCCTGTCAGTGACTGTTCAAAACGGACAGCCTTAGCTGTCCATCTTCAACGCTGAAATAAACGCTTCCTGCGGGATATCGACCTTCCCGAACTGGCGCATCTTTTTCTTACCCGCCTTCTGCTTGTCCAGCAGTTTGCGTTTCCGCGTGGCGTCGCCTCCGTAGCACTTGGCTGTCACGTCCTTGCGTAGGGCAGAGAGGGTCTCGCGGGCGATGACCTTGCCTCCGATGGCGGCCTGGATCGGGATTTTGAACATGTGGCGCGGGATCAGGTCCTTGAGCTTTTCGCACATCGCCCGGCCCCGCATCTCGGCCCGGTCGCGGTGAACCATGGTCGACAGCGCGTCGACGGGCTCGTCATTTACCAGCACCGACATCTTGACCAGATTGTCCTCGGTATAGCCGGTCATCTGGTAGTCGAACGAGGCATATCCCTTGGTCACCGATTTCAGGCGGTCGTAGAAGTCAAAGACGACCTCGTTCAGCGGCAGGTCATAGACGACCATGGCGCGGCTGCCCGCATAGGTCAGGTCCATCTGGATTCCACGGCGGTCCTGACAGAGTTTCAACACGTCGCCGAGGAATTCGTCCGGAACCAAGATGGTCGCCTTGATGCGCGGCTCCTCGATATGATCGACCTTGGACGGGTCGGGCATGTCGGCGGGGTTGTGCAGCTCGATCATCTCGCCGTCTTTCATGTAGACGTGATAGATCACCGACGGGGCCGTCGTGATGAGCTCGATATCATATTCGCGTTCGATGCGGTCGCGGATGACCTCTAGGTGCAGAAGACCAAGGAAGCCGCAGCGGAAGCCAAAGCCGAGGGCGGCCGAGGTTTCCATTTCAAAGCTAAAGCTGGCGTCGTTCAGGGCCAGCTTGTCGATCGCATCGCGCAGGTCTTCGAATTCGGAACTGTCGACGGGGAACAGGCCACAAAACACCACCGGCTGCGCGGGTTTGAAGCCTGTCAGAGCCTCTTCGGTGCCGTTGCGGTCATTGGTGATGGTGTCACCGACGCGGGTATCGCGGACCTGTTTGATGGACGCGGTGAGAAAACCGATCTCACCGGGGCCGAGGCTGTCGACCATCTCCATCTCGGGACGGAAAACGCCGACGCGGTCGACATGGTGCAGGGTGTTGTTCGACATAAACTTGACCCGCATGCCCTTTTTCAGCGTGCCGTCCATGATGCGGACCAGCACGATGACGCCGAGATAGGCGTCGTACCAACTGTCGACCAGCATCGCCTTGAGCGGCGCGTCGAGCGTGCCTTTAGGCGCGGGCAGATGGGTGACGATGGATTCCAGCGTTTCGTGGATGCCCTGCCCGGTCTTAGCCGAAACCTGAATGGCCTCGGAGGCGTCGATGCCGATCACATCCTCGATCTGTTCGGCGACCCGGTCACAGTCAGACGCCGGCAGGTCGATCTTGTTGAGCACCGGCACGATCTCATGATCGGCGTCAATGGCCTGGTAGACATTCGCCAGCGTCTGCGCCTCGACGCCCTGTGTCGAGTCCACAACCAGCAGCGATCCTTCGACCGCGCGCATCGACCGCGAGACCTCATAGGCAAAGTCCACGTGGCCCGGGGTGTCGATCAGGTTCAGCACGTACTGCTCGCCGTTGTCAGCGGTATAGTCGATGCGGACTGTGTTGGCCTTGATGGTGATGCCACGCTCTCGCTCGATATCCATGCTGTCGAGCAGCTGTTCCTTCATGTCACGATCCTTGACTGTCCCTGTCTCTTGGATGAGCCGGTCAGCAAGGGTGGATTTGCCATGGTCGATATGCGCGACGATGGAGAAATTGCGGATATGAGCGAGGTCTGTCATGGGTTGGGATATGTCCGGAGATTGGGGCCTCGTCAAGCCGTGAAGCGTTGCAGAAAAGGCTGCTATGGTGTCTTTCTGCTCTGACGCATTTACCCAAAATCAGCCAGTGGGTAGGATAGTGGCGCTGAATGGCCGGCGCACCAACAAGAAAGCAGAGTAGTCTTTGGCCAATTATTCGATATTCGTGCTGGGTGAAAGCCAGCTTTCCATCTCTGTTTCGCAGGGGTTGGATGGTTTGGACCAGGGTACAGGTATCCACCTTATCGGACAGACCATCACGATTGACACGCGAACCGCTACCGAGGTCTTCATCAGCGATGGCGGTAGCGACACGAATTTTGCCGACAATGACACCAATCAGCTCCTTGACGGTGATCAAACTATCGACGGCGTCAACTTCAACGACGGTACTCGGGTTGAGGCTGAATACGGCATTACGCTGACGGATGGTACAAACACGTGGCAGGCCATTGCGTTCAACGTGAACAACTCGTCCCCATCCTTTGCGACGGTGGAGGGGATCGCCTTCATCGGTGGCCCGGGGGAGTTTCCCCCAGCAGGCGTTACATTGACGGTTGTTGACACCCAGGAAGGTCCAAGCTTTGCGGTTGCGGACTACGTCACGCCGATCTGTTATGGCAGTGGCACATTGATAGAAACCCAAAATGGCTATGCCTGTATCGAAACATTGCGTCCGGGCGACAAGGTTTGGACGCAGGACAATGGCTATCAATCGGTGAAATGGGTCGGATCGCAGGATGTCATAGCGGCAGGCCGTTTCAGATTGGTCGAGGTTCCGACCGGAATAATATTTAACTTCTCGCCGCTAAAGGTTTCGCAACAGCACAGGTTGGTAATCGCGCATCCAGTAGCGGAACTGTTGTTTGCAGCACCCGAGGTGTTTGTGCCAGCGATCAGTTTCGTAGATGCAGGCGTTGCGACCCTGTCCAACGAGAAAACTGCCTGTTATCACCACGTACTGCTGGACAACCATAATATTATCCGCGCCAATGGCGCCGCATCCGAGAGCCTTCTGTCAACGCCAACGACCCAATGTGATGACCCCGACAGTTTGTTCTTTCGTGACCTCGCGGGATGCGCGGCAGGCCCAATGGAAACCGCCCGACCGGCTTTGACCCGAACCGAGGCGGCGCTGTTGCTGCGAAATATCTTGGCCATTGATCACAAATTCAGTTTGATTCATACTCCGCCGCAGACCGAGAGGGGCATCAGACCCGTCCGGGCAGGCAAATACGAGGCATGAGCATGAAAAAGTTCCTCTTAATCGCATTCTGTGCCACGTCGATTGTGGCGGTGGCTCCGGTTGTGGACGCGGCGCAGATCAAACGGGCGTGTCTGGCTTCTGACCGCTCGGCGGCAACGCGGGATCGGTGCAGCTGCATTCAGCGAGTGGCCAATCAGGCGTTGACCCGCAGCGATCAGAAGACCGTTGCCAAGTGGTTCCGCGACCCGCATCAGGCGCAGGAACTCAAGATGTCGAAGACCCAGCGCGACGATGCGCTGTGGGATCGGTATCGGAACTTTGGTCAGATGGCGCAGGCGATCTGCAACTAGGCTGATCAATCCTTGACCTGACCCGAACTGCGCCCCAGAAAGGCGCAGCGAAAGGGATATCTGATGGTTATGAAAGGGCTGACCCTGCGCGGCCTCGAAGTGTTCGAGGCATTGGCGCGGACCGGATCGGTGGCGCAGGCCGCCGAGATCACGGGGCTCAGCCAGCCGTCAGTGTCACAACAGTTGCGCAATCTGGAAAAGGCTGTGGGCACCGATTTGGTGGATCACGCACGACGTCCGATGCGCCTGACCCAGGCTGGGCGCAGCTTTCTGGCCCGCGCGCAGGCGGTTCTGGCCGAACTGCAGATGGCCCAAAGCGAGCTGACTGTGATGGACCTGGGTCACCTTGCAACCCTGTCTGTCGGCCTGATTGACGATTTCGACAATGACCTGACCCCGCGGCTAGCCACTTTGTTGGCTGAAAGTTTGACGCGGTCAAAGTTCAAACTGATCACACTGCCCAGTCTTGACCTGTTCGAAGAACTTGAGGCGCAGCGCCTTCAGCTTGTGGTGTCAGCCCATAGCGGCGAGGTGCTGGAAGGCGTGGTCGAGTACCCGCTGGTGCGCGATCCCTTCATTCTGGTGACGCCCAAAGGGGTCGAAAACGCCATGCAGGATCTGCCCTTCCTACGCTATGCCCGCGAGCAGTTAATCAGCCGCCAGATTGAGGCCCATCTGGCGCGCCAGCAGCTGGAATTTGAAGAACGGTTCGAAATCGGTTCGCATTTGGCGTTGATGGCAATGGTCGCGCGCGGCCTCGGCTGGGCGATCACGACGCCGCTGGGCTATATGCGGGCGGCGCGGTTCCATGACGGGCTTGAGGCACACCCTGCCCCGATCGGAGATGTGTCGCGGACGATTTCCTTGTTCACCCGCACCGACTGGTCAGGTCAGGTTCCGCAAGAAGTCGCAGGCATGATGCGCCGCCTAATGGGCAGCCAGATTGTTGACCCGGCCCTTGCGCAATTGCCATGGCTGAACAACCGCCTAAAGTTGATGAACTAGCCGCGCAGATGCGCGTCGAGACCTTCGACAGCTGCCTCGATTAGATCCAATGCTCCATCGAAGTCACGGGCATAGTATGGGTCCGGGACGTGGTCTGTGCCGATATGAGGCGCAAAATCCGTCAGCAGACGCACTGGGGTTTCGTTCCCGGCTGGCCTCAATGCCTCAATATCCGCGAGGTTTTCGGCATCCATCCCGATAATCAGATCGAACCTGTCGAAATCCGCGGGCACAAATTGGCGCGCCCGCAAATCATCCAGTTTTATGCCACGCGACAGAGCTGCCATTTGCATCGGTCCATAAGGTGGGTCACCAACGTGCCAGCCAGAAGTCCCGGCACTATCGGTAGCGTGATGCGGCGCACGGGCGCGAAAGGCGCCCTCGGCGGCGGGAGAACGGCAGATATTGCCCAGACAGACGAACAAGATACGGTGGGTCATGAACCACGGTGTAACGCGAAGGGCCAAGATGGAAAAGATCGTCATTCTGACAGGGGCCGGGATTTCCGCCGAAAGCGGGTTGGGCACGTTCCGCGACGAGGGCGGTTTGTGGGCCCAACACCGGATCGAGGACGTTGCCACGCCCGAAGGGTTCGCGCGTGATCCCGCGCTGGTGCACGGGTTTTACAATGCCCGCCGCGCACAGGCCGCCGAGGCGCAACCTAACGCGGCCCACGATGCACTTGCCCGACTACAGCAGGACTGGCCCGGCGAGGTTGTGATCGTCACACAAAACGTCGACAGCCTGCACGAGGCCGGTGGCGCGCAAAACGTGATCCACATGCACGGCACGCTGGCCGGAGCGCTTTGCGCGGCCTGCGGCCACCGCTGGACGGCACCGCCGGAGATGGCCGTGGGCGAGCCCTGCCCTGCCTGCGCAGCCCCCACCGCACGCCCGGATGTGGTGTGGTTTGGTGAGATGCCTTATCACATGGGCGCCATCTATGATCATCTGGCAGGCGCAAGCATCTTCGCCGCCATTGGCACTTCGGGTCAGGTCTATCCCGCCGCGGCTTTCGTGCACGAGGCCATGATGTCCGGGGCAAGAACTGTCGAACTGAACCTCGAGCCGTCGACCGGCGCATCCAGTTTCGACGAAGTCATACTGGGCCCCGCAACAGAAGCCGTTCCGCGCTGGGTTGATCAGATCCTGAGCTCGCAGTAGGGCGATACCCGCAGACAAGCGGCGAATTTCCTTTCTATACTAGTGCCCTAACAACCCGAGAGGTCCCCATGACAGACCCAAAAAACCAACAAGGTGAAATCCTTGACGATGATAGGCTCGATACGCGAGGTGCACTTGGTGATCAGCTAACGGACCTGTGGTGGACATTCTTGCTGCGCGGAATCCTGGCCGGTGCGCTCGGAATCGCAGCGCTATTCTGGCCGACGGGCAGTATCTCGTTGCTGATCCGTCTGGTGGGCTTGCTGTTGGTCCTCGATGGAGGCCTGACGCTGCTGGGGTTTGGCCGGCGTGGCCTGATCGGCGGTTTCGGCATTGGAGCGCTTTTGATCGGACTGATCCTGCTGATCTGGCCGGAAGGCGTCGCGCGACTCGCGTTCTTCCTGCTGGGAGCCTGGGCTTTGATTGTCGGGATAGGCTCGCTGATGGCCTGGCGGCAATTGCCCGATGCTCATCCTGATGGATCCACCATGCGCAACTCCGGCATTGTCGCGCTGTTGATCGGCCTCGTTCTGTTGTTCTGGCCGGGCAGCGGCATGGTGGCGCTCGGCTGGGCGATTGCTTTCTCGGCGCTGGCGTTTGCCGCAGTGATGCTCTGGCTGGCCATGCGCTTCAAACGCGCCCATGACCGCGTGGCGATGCGGGTGGTCAACCGCTGAACCTTTTCCACAACGACAACAGGCCGGGAATATCCCGGCCTGACGCATAGATGACGGTCGCAGCGCGGCCTGAGTTCAGACGTAGCCCTAGTTCGAATGCGAACTGTGACCTCCGGTGTCCTTACGCTCCAAATCCACCGGAATTTCGATCTCGACTTCGCCTGCTGTCTCGAAGATCAGCGTAACGGGAACCATTGCATCCTGCTCAAACGGGGCTGTCAGGCCCATGAACATCACGTGGTCGCCGCCGCGCTTCAGCATGTGCATTTCACCGGCGGGTATGACAAAGCCTTCTTCGACATGGGTCATCTTGGCAACACCGTTTTCGTCAACAAGATGGGTGTGCAGCTCGACCCGAGCTGCGGCGTCCGATTCCACGCCGATCAAACGGTCATCGGTCGCGCCGGTGTTCTGGATCATCATGAAGGCCGCGCCAGCTTTGGCCGTTTTACCCGACGACCGAGCATAAGCGTCATCGACGGTGATCGTGTCCTGCGCAAAAGCAGCGGTAGCAATAGTTGCGGCGGCAAGGGTGGTCAGCATTCTGGATGTGAGTGACATAGCGCCTCTCCTGTAGTTTGGTGTTTGATAAGAATTGATAATGAATCAAACACTTGCAGGAGGTGCCCGGGCTGGTTGAGACGGTATAGGCAGAGCGATCAGATTCTCCGCGATACGCGATGGCATGGGTCGATCGATGTCCGGGGCCACCGGCAGGGACGGTTCCGCAATGCTCACCGCGCCCAACAGGTTCAACGCATAATCCGGACAGAAATGCGGGGCCTTTGTCGGCTGCCCTTCGGCATCCATATAGACCACAACCGGTCCCGAGCCGGTGCACAACACCATATGTCCGACCGCCCGGTCCACACCGCGCGATGCAGCAACGCCCTGCCCGGTCAAAACGACCAGCAGCGACAGCACAAACGGCAGAATTTTGTTCAGAACGGGTTTCATCCTGTCCCCGATATAGGCCAGAGACAAAACGGGCTTCAAGCGCAATCAGACACGCCTGAAGCCCAGGGCCGGGAGGACAATGTCAGCGGTCCAGTTCCGGACGCTTGACGGACCCTTTTGTCAGGCTTGTATGCAGCCGATTCACCCGGCGCTGCATCCGCAGACATGCCCCAAACGTTTTGCCGAAAAAGCCGGCCAGAAGGGAGAAAGAAGGTAATGATTTGAACGACATGAGGTTGAACTCCGCCAGATGAATATGCCTAAACATAATACGGGTAGAGCAAACGGTATGTGAACAACTTCACCCAATGCGAAAATTTATTTCCATTTTGAGAACAGCGCTCTGCGCAAAACAAAAAAGCCCTGCACCAAACGGTACAGGGCTAGAATTCTTGTAGGAAAAAGGTCTTAGGCCGAAGCTTGCGCCTTGGCGATTTCCTTTTTCACTTTCAATGCGTTGTTGGACAGCTCATCGTCCTTGGCTTTCGCCAGGAACGCGTCCAGACCACCACGGTGGTCCACTGAACGCAGGGCAGCCGCCGAGATGCGCAGCTTGACGCCACGGCCCAGCGTTTCCGACTGCAACGTAACATCGTTCAGGTTGGGCAGAAAACGACGACGAGTTCTGTTTTTGGCATGGCTGACATTGTTGCCAGTCATCGGGCCTTTTCCGGTCAGTTCGCAACGGCGCGACATGGTTTCTTCCTTTGTTTCTGGAGGCCAGGCATTACACCCTCGGCCAAATCACAAGGGGCACAACCCGAAGTCGCGCCCGAAAACTGGTTGGATGCATGTAGTGGGAATCACAGACGGGGTCAAGCCATATGCCAAGGATTCACAGCACCAAGTTTTCATTTAATTCTCCCAGCCGTTTCAGGGCGTGATTTTCCAATTCAGGACGACCTGTTTTTGCCGCTGCGGCCGCCAGACGCGCCCAGTAGCGGGGGCTTTTCAGTCGTGCTGCACGATGCATATGAACCATTCTTTCCGGTGACAATCGCTGTCGAAGCAGCATTTTCTGCAGCCTGCCGTATCCACCGGTTTGTCTTATTACTTTGGTCGCAGGATGACCAGTAAAGCAAAGCCTTACGATATTCATTGTGGGAAAGGCGTCCTGGATCATGCGGGCATTCAATAAATCGGCGCGGTTGAACGGATCAATCAGAATGAGGCCGCGCACAGGATAAGAGCGACTCGGCAGCGCCCCAAGATCAGGATCGAATTCCGTCGCCCACTTTTTTGAAGCGCGGGTCAATTGGCACGTGATCTTCAGAAATTGAGAACCGCGGCGAAACAGCAACAAGAGACTTCAGGTTCGGCGCCCGCGCCAAACAAAGACAGGCGCAACCACCTATTGAAAAGCGTGGCACGCAGTCGATTTCCATCAAAAATCCGACATTGCTGCATTCTTCAACTGCCTTTTTTTGACCGGAGTTGCCTGCCTGATCGGGTAATTTCATTCAGTCACGTGGTCAGGGCTGGTTCAACATGGCTGTTTTATTGGGATTTAAACATCCGATGGGCGTTCCCCTAGGCGTCGTATCCTACAGCAGTGGTTTTTCATTCTTCAGATGCCGCGCCACGAGGCGCGCCTGTTGGGGGCCTTTGGGGATGTACCGGGCCGGGTTGGGATTGTGGTTCATATCCGCCAATTCCGGAAAGATATCGAATATTTCACGTCGGGCTTCAAGGCTAAGGATCTTGAGCGCCTCAGGCCCGGTAAACAGGCTTTCGCTTGGGGCATTTTCGGCAAAGATAACCTCATGCCGGTCAAAAAGCAGGTGGTAATACTCGACACTGTCCACCGTGTCATCGACGAATATGCCTGGCAGCGTTGTCAATTTTATCGCTGGAATCAGAACTTCGGTTTCGCCAAACATCCGTTCAGCGATTTTCGACTGCACCAGCATTCTGTGCTGCCGTGACACCAGCAGGTCTCGTTTGGGCAACCCATTGCCCAGCGCGCCTGCCAATATGCGGACGGGGCGACGTTTCGGATCGCCCGCCAATGCCACCGAGTCAAATTTACGACGCCCGATCCAGCGGATCGGTTGCATCCCGTTGCCCTGCGTTGGGATCATATCCCCCTGCCGAAGATCCTGAATAAGGACCGGACCACGTTGTGCCTGAATTACTGTATCGCGGGTAAAGCACAAAAAACCTGTGCCGGATTCAAACCCGCTATAGTTGACCACGATCCCCGAGGGTAATTCGAAACTGCCGCTGGACAGCGAATAGGATTGTCCGACAACAACGGTGAACGTACCGAAATTGTCGTCTGTTACAGTGGTGCCAACCGGAAGGTTCAGCGCGTCCTGCCCGCCGCCGCCCCGTACATCCCCGGCGACTTGGGTTCGGATAAAGTTCAGGGTATCATTACCCTGCCCCAAACGGATATTGCCGACGCCAACGTCGAAAACCGAGACGGTATCCGCATCGCGGCCCGCATTGATCTGCCCATCGATCTGGGCGTTGGACACTGTGATTTCATCGTTTCCGGCGTTGCCGCGTACACTTCCGGAAATAGTACTGCTTACAATCGTAATCTCATCGTCGCCGCCACGGGCGCGAATATCATCAATGGGTGTGCCTTGGGGCGTACCGTTCAGCGTACCTTCGTCGCCGGTGACTTCGATATCGTCGTCACCATTTGTCCCACGGATATTGGGCATGTACGGCTTTCTCCGACGCGTTCATTTGTTGACTTGCGCACCATCGAGACTACCGCCTTGCTCTCGAAATTGCACAATCAGAAATTGCATCCTTGCCCATAATACATGATTTTGGCGTACCCTCCACCATTGACACCAACAGGCGTCTAGTGTGTTGCCAGGATACTAAGCATTCGATCCGCAGCTGCCGTCGGGCTGAGATTGCCTGCGCCAACGGCGGCCCCAAGGCGATCCATTTCTGCGCGGGCGGTCGGCGTATCCAACCGCGATAGCAGCGCGTAACGCACCTCCTGATCGAACCAGAACCGCGCTTGCGCCGCGCGGTTGCCATCCCAATGGCCGTTTTCACGCCGCCAGCCTGACAGGGTGGTCATTTCGTCCCAGGCTTGGTCAAGTCCATGTTCCTCGACCGCGGAAACGGTCATCGCTTTGGGAAAACCTTCTGGGTCCTGCGGGCGCTTTCGCAGCAGGCGCAAAGCCCCCGCGTAATCGGCACAGGTGCGGGTGGCCGTGGCTTTCAGATCTCCATCCGCCTTGTTCACGAGGATCATGTCGGCCATTTCCATGATGCCGCGTTTGACCCCCTGCAACTCATCCCCGCCCGCAGGAGCGAGCAGCAGCACAAACAGATCGGACATTTCAGAAACGACGGTCTCGGACTGCCCGACCCCTACAGTTTCAATCAGCACCACGTCGAATCCCGCCGCCTCGCACAGGGCAATCGCCTCACGTGTCCGGCGAGCCACGCCGCCCAAATGGGATTGGCTGGGGGATGGGCGGATAAAGGCGTTCTTCTCGCGACTCAACCGCTCCATCCGGGTTTTGTCGCCCAGAATAGATCCACCTGAACGGGTCGAGCTGGGGTCGACGGCCAGGACCGCAACGCGCAAGCCCTGCTCGATCAGCATCATGCCAAAGCTTTCGATAAAGGTGGATTTGCCCACCCCCGGAGTACCGGACAACCCAACGCGCAGGGATTGCCGCCCGGCTTTGGCCAAATGCGCCAGCAATTCAGACGCCTGCGCCCGATGATCGGCGCGGCCACTTTCTACCAGAGTGATTGCCCGGGCCAGCGCACGCCGGTCTCCGTCCAAAATCTTATCACCTAGGCTGTCCATATCCATTCCGACCCCGATCTTTTGCGGCACGACTACTTGCCGCCCCGACAGGTGATTTGTCCAGACCGGACCGCGAAGGAAACCTGCCCGATACCTGCATTTCGCACCTATGTGTTGCTGTTGATCCTCTTTGACCGGACCGCTGTTGGCTCTATGCCGTAGCGGCGCGATCATCGTCATTGGGAAACAGCGGAACTGGACGTTGCGCCGTGGTTGGCTGATAAAGCGCCAATGACAACACACCTGCCCATTGATGACGCCATCCCCGAATTGCTTGACGCCCTGAAGGCCAATGGCCGGGCCGTTTTGCAAGCCCCTCCGGGCGCAGGCAAGACAACGCGGGTGCCTCTTGCGATGCTCGAGGCCGGGTTGCGCGACAGCAAGATCATAATGCTCGAACCCCGAAGGCTTGCTGCGCGTGCCGCGGCAGAGCGGATGGCTGAAACACTGGGACAACGTGCAGGCGAAACCGTTGGTTACCGCGTGCGGGGCGATGCGAAAACCTCAAAAACAACCCAAATCGAAGTGGTGACCGAAGGTATTCTGACCCGAATGCTGCAATCTGAACCGGATCTGCCCGGCGTCGGCGCGGTGATTTTTGACGAGTTTCACGAACGATCTTTGAACGCTGATCTCGGGCTTGCCCTGTGCCTTGAGGTTACGGGCGCACTACGCGACGACCTGATCCTGCTGGCGATGTCCGCCACACTCGACGCCGAACCCGTCGGCCAACTGATGAACGCGCCGGTGGTGACGTCCGAAGGGCGCAGTTACCCGGTTGAAACACGTTGGCTGGACCGACCACTGGGTGCACAGGCGCGACGCCTGGACGCCCTGATTGATCTGATCGTCCAGGCCGAGCATGAAACTGAGGGCGGTATGCTCGTGTTTCTGCCCGGCGAGGGCGAAATCCGCAGGGCCGAAGCCGCACTAACTAAACGGTTGCCTGGCGATTGCGCAGTTAGACCTCTGTTTGGAGCAATGCCCTTTGCCGCCCAGCGCGCAGCGATCTCGCCAGCCGAGACAGGGCGCAAGGTCGTGCTCTCGACGTCAATCGCCGAGACCTCGCTGACCATTCCCGACATCCGCGTGGTTGTGGATATGGGTCAAGCGCGCCGGGCGCGGTTCGATCCGGGCTCTGGCATGTCGCGGCTGGTCACGGAACGGGTGACGCGGGCCGAAGCAACCCAACGCGCAGGTCGTGCTGGGCGCGTGGCCGAGGGCGTGTGTTACCGGCTTTGGTCCAAAGGGGAAGAAGGCGCGCTGGCCGCCTACCCCCCTGCCGAAATCGAAGCCGCCGACCTGACGGGCCTTGCTCTGGAACTGGCGCTTTGGGGGGCTGAACCTGATGACCTGGCCTTTTTGACACCACCACCCGAAGGAACGATGGCCGAGGCCCGCACGTTGTTGAACATGCTGGGTGCCTTGGATACCAAAGGGCGGATCACCGACCACGGACGGGCCTTGGCTGCGCTGCCCCTGCATCCTCGGCTGGGGCATATGCTGGTGACGGCCGGGACCGGCGCCGCTCCGCTGGCAGCGCTGATGGCGGAACGTGATCCGCTAAAGGGCGCTCCGGTAGATCTGCTGCTGCGACTCGAGGCATTGCGCGATACCCGCACCTTCCAACGCAACCGGGTGTGGCAGATCAACATGGGCGCTTTGGAACGGATCAAAGCCGAGAGCAAGCGGCTGAAGACTCGAAGCAGCAAGACAGACCTGAGCCCAGCCGCGATGGCCGCATTGGCCTATCCCGATCGCATTGGGCAACGCCGCAAAGGCGATGTGCCGCGTTACGTTCTGTCCGGCGGCAAGGGCGTCGTGCTGGACAACGGTGACACATTGGCGGCCGCGCCGTATCTTGTGGTGACAGATACGGACGGAAACCCGCGCGAGGCCAAGGTGCGCATGGCCGCACAAATCTCGGAACGTGAAATCCGGGACCTGTTCGCGGATCAGATCGAATGGGTAGACAGCTGCGCGTGGTCGAAACGCGAACGCCGGGTCATTGCGCGCACGCAGGAACGCCTTGGCGCGATCACTCTGGATGACCGTATCTGGAAGGACGCGCCGGACGAGGCCATCGCCCGCGCCATGCTGGACGGAGTGCGTGATCTGGGATTGCGGCTGGACGGGGCCGCGGCACGATTGGCGGCACGGGTGGAACTAGTACGCGCCGAGGGGATCGACCTGCCGGACTTTTCATTGGGCGGGCTGATGGCCGCTCTGGACGACTGGCTGCTACCCATGCTGTCAGGTCAGCGCAGTGCAGACGACTGGAAAAAGTTCGACCTGCTGCCCGCCCTGCGTGCCCGGCTGGACTGGTCCCAGACGCAGGAGCTGGACCGTCGCGCGCCGGGATCGTTTGAAACACCACTGGGTCGAAAGGTGCCGATTGATTACGGCGGGGCGGTGCCCGAGATTTCGGTCCGCTTGCAGGAACTGTTCGGTGTCACCCGGCATCCGCTTATCGGGGGCGAGGCGCTCAAGATCACTCTGCTGTCCCCTGCGCGGCGACCAATCCAGATCACGCGCGATCTGCCGGGATTTTGGGCTGGATCTTATGCCGATGTGCGCAAGGACATGCGCGCGCAATATCCCAAACACCCCTGGCCCGAGGATCCGACGCAGGCCGATCCAACCTTGCGGGCCAAGCGGCGGACCTGACGTTCGTTTGCTTCAGTAAATGCGTTCGTTCAATAGATGCATTGAAGCCCCGGTTTATAGTTGTTATGTCACTTTTCCTTGAACCTAAGAAAAGTACTGGCACTTAATCGATGGCATCTTGGCTGAACAATATCTGGGAAGAAGTTGGCAAACCCTTCTTTCAACGCCCACACAGGGTACAGTTTGCAGCCTTGTGCGTGCGCGGAACTGGCGACGACAAAAAAGTTCTATTGATCACCAGCCGTGGCACAGGTCGCTGGGTCATCCCAAAGGGATGGCCGATTGACGGCATGGACGGGGCCGAGACTGCCAAAGAAGAAGCATGGGAAGAAGCCGGCGTAAAAGTGAAACACCTGGGCCGCAAGGCGGTGGGCCATTTCACCTATGACAAGATCCTGGATGACGGAACGGCCCAACCCGTGCGCACCAATGTGTATCGCATAGATGTCAAAGATCTGGCCGAGGAATTCCCCGAGGTCAGCGAGCGTGAACGGCGCTGGTTCTCGCCGAAAGAGGCCGCAGAGCTGGTGCAAGAGCCGGAGCTGCGCGAAATGCTGCGGCAAATGTAACGCTTTCGCAACAAACTTCTGTGAGGCCGGTTGCCACAAGACCGGGCAACCGTTAACCGCGCCGGTTAAACCGTATCACCCACAGAAAACCGATGTCGAACACGAACAATAAAAACCGCTGGCAAGCCCTGGACAGCGATCTGCACCGAATTTCCCGCCTTGAGCATGCGAACGTGCACGTGGCGCGGCCGCTGCTTGCGCCGGGCATCGCGCTGGCCTTCATAGTTATTGCCGGATTGATTGCTGCGATACTATTCGGTCGGGCAGACGGTGGGCTGATCGTCATCGCGGCTGCTGGTTTTGGTGCCTATATGGCAATCAACATCGGCGCCAACGACGTTGCCAACAACATGGGCCCTGCGGTCGGTGCCAACGCCCTGACCATGGGTGGGGCAATTGCCATCGCCGCAGTCGCGGAAAGCGCGGGGGCCCTGCTGGCGGGCGGAGACGTGGTCTCGACCATCTCCAAGGGCATCATCGACCCTGCCTCAGTTCAGAATAGCTCGGTCTTTATCTGGGCGATGATGGCAGCACTGATTTCGTCGGCGCTGTGGGTCAACTTAGCCACATGGGTCGGCGCGCCTGTTTCCACCACGCACTCGGTCGTGGGCGGTGTGATGGGGGCTGGCGTCGCAGCAGCAGGCCTTAGCGCAGTTAGCTGGGGCACGATGAGCGCGATTGCAGCCAGTTGGGTGATCTCTCCGGTTCTGGGCGGCGCGATTGCTGCCGGATTTCTGGCGCTGATCAAGGCGAAAATTCAGTATCAAGACGACAAAATTGCCGCGGCCCGTCGCTGGGTGCCTATTCTGGTGGCTGTGATGGCTGGTGCATTTGCCACCTATCTCTCTGTCAAAGGCCTGAAGCGGATCGTGAAAATCGATCTGGAAATCGCGCTACTGATCGGTCTGACCTCGGGCATTCTGGCTTGGGCCTTGACCGTGCCTTGGGTTCGCCGCAAATCCGAAGGGCTGGAAAACCGCACCAAATCTCTGAAAGTTTTGTTTGGGTTGCCTCTGGTCATCTCAGCCGGTTTTCTGAGCTTTGCACATGGTGCCAACGACGTCGCCAATGCTGTCGGTCCGCTGGCCGCAATTGTGCACGCCGCTGAATTTGGCGATTTTGCCTCGAAAGTCACGATACCGACATGGGTAATGGTGATCGGGGCCTTTGGGATTTCGTTCGGCCTGTTCCTGTTTGGCCCCAAGCTGATCCGGATGGTGGGTAGCCAGATCACCAAACTGAACCCGATGCGCGCATTCTGCGTCGCTTTGTCGGCGGCAATTACAGTGATTGTTGCAAGCTGGCTTGGGCTGCCGGTCAGCTCGACCCACATCGCGGTGGGTGCGGTGTTCGGCGTCGGGTTTTACCGTGAATGGAATCAGGATCGCCGACGCAAGCAAAGTAATGATCGCCGCCCGCCCGAGTTGCGGCTGGCCCGTGAAGAGCAGCGGCGGCGCAAGTTGGTGCGGCGGTCGCATTTCATGACCATTATTGCCGCTTGGGTGATTACCGTCCCGGCCGCGGCTGCAATGTCAGCCGTTATCTTCTGGATACTGACCGCATTCACCTGAATGTGGTCAGATCACGGGATGATCTGATCCGGTGACAGACTTACATCCGGCTTCTGTTCGATCAGAGCCTGTACCCTTGCGCAAATCGGTGCAGGCCGCCCATATTGCTTGCCCAGTCGGACAATCTCACCTTGCAGACTGTCGATTTCCGTCACGCGCCCCGCCATAAGATCATAGGCCATCGACGTGCGTGCGCTGGGGTCGATGGTCAGCATCCGGGCCGCGATCCGCGTGAATAACGGCGTTGGCAGACGCAGGATATGCGGCGTCATCCAGGCAGGCAAAGGTGTGGTTGATGCTACAGGGTGGCCTGCGACCTGAATTACCCGCAAAGCCTCGGCCATCTGGTCGGCCATCAGACGACGCCACTTGCGATCCAGCAATTGATTTTTCAACGTCAGCCCCGACAACGCGTTCAATGCGTTGTTCAGATTGATGACCAGTTTGCCCCATTGCACAGCTTCAATCTCATCGCTTTCGATCACCAGCAGGTCAGGTGAGCTAAGTGCTTGCCCCAAACGGCCCGGGCCGGACTGGATCACGATATCGCCGGAAGTGGCGCGGTGAAAGCTGGCGGGTTGAGGCGGCACGACGTTGAAGGGCACCATTCCCGCGCGAACGTCATGATCCGGAAGCGCCGCCCGCAGCACCCGGGCGTTTTCCATCCCGTTCTGCCAGGACAACACCGGCGCAGAGGCCGGCGCGAACCGCGCGATCTGTTCTGCCATATCCGCCGTGGCCGCGGCCTTAACGGCCAGGATCACCAACTCTGCGTCTTTCAGGCAATCCGGGGTTTCGGACATCGTCAGCGTCTCAGCCGCCACATGAACGTGCAGGCCGGAAAAATCAGTGACGGTCAGGCCCTCCTCACGGATTGGGTCCAGAATGCGTGGGCGACCCAACAGCGTGACCGAGTGACCGGCATCAGCCAAAAAGGCTCCGCAATAACATCCAATGCTGCCCGCGCCTGCGATTATGATCTTCATGGCAACCCTCCCGTTGAGGCGAGGATTGCCGGTATCGCAAGTTCGGACAAGGCCCCCTGACGTCTGGTTAACGTGCCCGTCTTGGGCTTGTGCGCTCCAACTCGTCTGAAATCGGAATGAACTCCTGATCATCGCCGGGGGGCAGGTGGAAGGCACCGTTGGCCCAATCCGCGGCTTTCCATTCGCGAGTGGCGTTTTCGATTTTTTCCTTCGAAGAGGACACGAAATTCCACCAGATATAGCGATCCTCATTCAATGTGGCTCCGCCCAGCAGCATCAACCGCGCGCCAAACGGACCCGCCTTGACCGAAAGGCGATCGCCCGGGCGGAACACCATCATGCGACCTTCCTCGAACGTGTCGCCCGCAATCTCAACCGATCCCTGAATGACATAAACCCCGCGATCTTCGTGGTCGTCGGGCAATGGAAAGGCGGCGCCGGATTCAAGCTGCACATCCAGATAGAAGGTTTCCGACAGCATCGTCACCGGGCTGGTTTCGCCATAAGCCGAACCAAGGATTAGCCGGGCACTGACGCCATTGTCCTTGATATGCGGCAGCGCGCCCTGCTTGTGGTGCTCAAAATCCGGGGCCATGTCCTCGTACACCTCAGGCAGTGCAATCCAGGTCTGAACACCGAACAGGCTGTGCCGCTTAGCCCGCGTTTCTTCACTGGTACGTTCCGAATGGGTCACGCCGCGGCCAGCCACCATCCAGTTCACTTCACCTGGATAGATCATCTGATGGGTGCCAAGGCTGTCGCGATGCTCAAACTCGCCCTGATACAGGTAGGTCACTGTACCCAAGCCGATATGAGGGTGCGGCCGCACGTCGATGCCACCGTCGGTGATGAACTCGGCGGGGCCCACCTGATCGAAAAAGATGAACGGGCCGACTAATTGCCGTTTGAGCGAGGGCAACGCGCGCCGCACTTCGAAACCGCCCAGATCACGGGCACGAGGGATGATCAGTGTCTCCAGAGGCGAATTCTTGGGGTTTTGGGTAGGATTCCAACTCATGCCTGCTCTCCCGCGATCAGTTCATTCGGTTCACTGATGTAGGTTAGGCCTGACATACTCGCCTTTCAATTTGCAGAAACGCACAGAACGGGTGCGGACCCGGACCATACATCAGGCACGGCGCGGCCAAAGCTGCGGGAAAAACGCCCCATCAATTCGATCACCTTCGCGATATCCTTCGGCTTCGAACTGCGCCCGTTCATCCTTGGCCCAATCCCCCCGATACCGGATCCTGCCATCCGGAGCGGTCATCCGCAGCGTAAACCGGCGTACCGTTTCCGTTGGGGTGACTGATGACAGCCCACCGTGCAAGGTGCGCATGTCGAAGAAGATGCAGTCGCCCAGATTCATATCCCATTGTAAAAGATCGAATGCACCCGGATCGGCATTGACGTCAGGCGGCGGGTGATAGGTCAACCCTGCAACCTCGGTGGGTTCGTAGCTGGGATGCCCGTCGGCGAACCTGACCCGCATGAACAGCTTGTCCCACAGATGCGAGCCTTTGACGAAGGCGATACCGTTTTCTTTGGTAACCGGCTCAAGCGGCAACCACAGGACGCACATCGTGCCTTCGAAGTCGAAATAGGACAGGTCCTGATGAAACGGTGGACGCGAAGTTGATCCAGCCTCGCGCAGGAACCAGTTGTCCATGACAAGATTGATCGATGGTGCACCCAGCAACTGTGCGGCAAGCGGAGCACAAGGTGAGTTGTAAACGAATTGCGTGAATTGCGGGATTTTATTCCAAGCCCAGTAGTCCTCGAAATAGGCAGGTGCGCGAGGGTCCTTGGTATGGCGGGTGAAATTATCGGTTGGGCGGGCCAAATCCGCGTCGATGCCGTCTCGCAAAAGTGCCAGCCAATCCTCTGAGAACCTGGAGCGCAGCACAACCGCACCGTCGCGCTTGAACGCCTTGATTTCTTCGTCTGAGACAACGTCTTCGACAATCATAGTGCAGGACCCCCCGAACTGACGGATTTCAGGATGGCACCTGCGCGGGGGCACGGTCAAAGGAATTCACAATTTGTCACCCCCGCCGCGCGACCCCTCGGAAACTGAAACAATCGTGCTATCTTTCCGCTGAAAGGATGCCCGGCATTGTCGAGGCGTGGTGAAACACTTGAAAAGAGAGGTTTGCATGCCTGGTCTTACGTTCTCTCGTCGTTCTTTGGTTTTGGCGTCTGGGGCTGTTCTGGCAACGGGTGCGACAGGCTTTTTGGTGCCAGCGCGCGCAAGTGGCGTGGCCCCCACCGCATCCATGCGCGGAGGGTCCAACAATTACCGTCCCGGCGCGCCCATCGTTGACCAGATTGGCAGCGGCGGGTTCTGGATGACCGGAACAGTGCGACGCGCCGGGGACGGTGCCCCCCTGCCCGGTCAGCGCATCCAGATCTGGGCGCATACGACAGAAGGCCACGAACGCGATCCGCAGAGCCACGGCGCAACTCTGACCGATGCCAATGGAGAGTTCCGACTGGAGATGCCGCAAATCGTACCCGCCTTTGGCCAGCCACACGGCCATCTAGCTTATGACAGTGGTGAATTCGAAACGGTTTTCCTGCGCCCAATTATGGGCAGCTCCAAGGACAAAACCTTGGCCGCGCATTTCGTTCTGCAGCCTGCCTAACCACAGTGCGTCGAAGCCTAGTAATCTGGACCTTTGTGATCCTTGCCATGGCCGTACCGATTATCGCGGCTGCGGCGAGCCCTCAGCTGGCCTGGCGTGAACCGATCTACATCACCGCCGGGTTTGCCGGTGTTATTTCAATGTGTCTGCTGTTGATGCAGCCGCTACTTGCGGGCCGTTTGTTGCCGGGGCTGACCCCGGTTGCCAGCCGCCATTGGCATAGGTGGTGTGGGCTAGCATTAGTTGCAGCCATTCTGATCCATGTCGGTGGTTTGTGGATCACCAGCCCGCCCGACGTTATTGACGCTCTGTTATTTGTTTCACCGACACCGTTTTCGGCTTGGGGTGTGATTGCGATGTGGGCCGCGTTCGGAGCCGCGTTTCTAGGTCTTTCTCGCAAGCGCCTTGGCTTAAGGTTTCGCGTCTGGAGGTTGGGGCATGCGAGCCTTGCGATCATCACCATTATTGGCAGCGTCGTACATGCCCTGATGATTGAAGGTACCATGGAGGTCATGACCAAGTGGGTATTGTGCGGTCTGGTCGTGTTGGCGAGCGTCGCGACGCTCGCCAAATTGCGGATTTGGGATATCAGGCGACCCACCTGAACAACACAGGATCTGTGACAACCGGACACTGGCTATGGCCCGGCCACCCGTTTCGCGTAGGAAGCGCGGTTCATCTGAACGTCTTGCACTGTGATACTGCCAACCTCGGGCAAGGCCGCCGACAGAACCTCCAGTATGGCCGCGTTAAGCTCAGAGCGCGTCGCCTCGTCACGACCCTGCATCAGCAGAAGCGTGGCGTGGACAAAGCTCTGGGGATCAGTGCCGATACGGTAGTATTCTATCGGAATGGCGCGGACTTTTATCGTTTCAGCGTCGAATTCACGATGTTCAGCCAGCAAGGCAAATAGCTGATCGCAAATTGCCTGAACATCATGGATCTGCTCTATGCCTTTCGAAAACTCCAATGTGACATGGGGCATGATGGACTCCGTTCAGACGCCCAGACACCAGCGCATCACAGCCTTTTGCGCGTGCAGACGGTTTTCGGCCTCGTCGAAGATGACCGAGTTGGGGCCGTCCATCACTTCGGATGTCGCTTCTTCTTCGCGGTGGGCAGGCAAGCAGTGCATGAACAGCGCGTCCGGTTTTGCGTGGGACATCAGCTCGGCGTTGACCTGATAGGGGCGCAGCATGTTGTGGCGACGTTCCTTGGCGGACTGGGAATCGTGCATTGAAACCCAGGTATCGGCGACCACCAGATCGGCACCCTCAACCGCTTTATACGGGTCTCGTTCGACCACGATTTTCGAGCCCTTTTGACGGGCAAGCCCCATAAACTCTTCTTCCGGATCAAGCTGGGCCGGGCCGGTGAAAGTGAAATCAAACCCGAACTGACCCGCAGCATGTAGGAACGAGGCGCAAACATTGTTGCCGTCGCCGGTCCAGACTACTTTCTTGCCCGCAATCGGACCGCGGTGTTCCTCAAACGTCAGCACATCCGCCATGATCTGGCAGGGATGGGTGCGGTCAGTCAGGCCGTTAATGACTGGCACGTCCGAGTATTCAGACATCTCGGTCAGAATGGTCTCATCGAAGGTCCGGATCATGATCATGTCGACATAGCGCGACAGGACGCGGGCGGTGTCAGCGATGGTTTCACCGTGGCCCAGTTGCATGTCCTTGCCCGACAGCACCATGGTTTGCCCGCCCATCTGGCGCACGCCCACGTCAAATGACACGCGCGTTCTGGTAGACGGTTTTTCGAAGATCAGCGCAACCATACGGTCTTTCAGAGGCTGTTCGTCATCAAGTGCTGCCTTTGGGCGGCCCAGGCGCGCCTGTTTCATAGCGCCCGCCTGATCAATCATGGTCCGCAGATCGCCCGCGTCGGTTTTATGGATATCGAGGAAATGGTTCATTTCAGTTCACTTTTCATTCGGGTGTGTCTTAGGCCGAGGCCATTGACTCTTCGACCTGCGCAGCGGCTTTGTCGAGGCGGATCACGGCTTGGGCGATGTCATCCTCGGTCAATGTCAGCGGCGGAAGCAGGCGGATCACGTTATCGGCGGCTGGGACGGTAATGACCTCATTGTCATAACCGGCGTTGACCATGTCGATATTGGGCGCTTTGCACTTCAGGCCCAGCATCAGTCCTGTTCCGCGCACTTCTTCGAAGACCTCCGGGTGCTCGGCGATTAGCCCTTCGAGCTTCTGGCGCAGCATCCCGGCCTTGCGGTTGACGCCCTCTAGGAATGCAGGCGTTGCCACCTGATCAATGACGGCGCAACCCACGGCACAGCCCAGCGGGTTGCCGCCATAGGTAGAGCCATGCGTGCCTGCCGTCATACCGCTGGCGGCGTCTTCCGTGGCCAGAACAGCACCCAGAGGGAAGCCGCCGCCGATGCCTTTGGCGACCATCATGATGTCCGGGGTAATTCCAGCCCATTCATGGGCGAACAGCTTGCCGGTACGACCTACTCCACATTGCACCTCATCGAGGATCAAAAGCAGGCCGTTGTCATCGCAAATCTGGCGCAAGGCTTTGAGCTCCGCGTCTGGAACCGGACGGATGCCGCCCTCGCCCTGCACGGGTTCGATCATGATCGCGGCGGTTTTATCGGTGATCGCATTGGTGACGCCATCGAGGTCGCCAAACGTGACATGAACAAAGCCCGGCAGCAGTGGGCCGAAACCCTTGGTCATTTTCTCAGACCCGGCAGCGGCAATACCAGCCGACGACCGGCCGTGGAACGAGCCGTCAAAAGTGATTATCTCGACCCGTTCAGGCTGATCCTTGTCGTAGAAGTACTTGCGGGCCATTTTCACGGCCAGTTCGCAAGACTCGGTGCCCGAGTTTGTGAAGAACACGGTATCAGCAAAGGTGTGCTCGACCAGTTTGTCTGCCAGGGCTTGCTGCTGTGGGATGTGGTAGAGGTTTGAAACATGCCACAGCGCGTGCGCCTGCTCGGTCAGGGCATTGACCAGCGCGGGATGGGCATGGCCCAGGGCATTCACGGCGATCCCAGCGCCCAGGTCCAGAAAACGTCGGCCATCCGCCTCGGTCAGCCAGGCGCCTTCACCCTTCACGAAAGTCAGGGGCGCGCGGTTATAGGTCGGCAGAACGGACGGGATCATGGGATCATCCTTTTCAGGTAGTTTGAGCCTTGTGAGTGATACACTCGGCCTGTGTTCGTCAACTGATTTGGTGGAAATTGCGCCGATTTGAACAGCGCAAATAGATCAAAGAGGCCGGTTACGCGGCGAAGCGTCAGCGTCGGAGTCGCAGGATATGTGCGTTTTTGATCATAAGCCGCCGTATAACGCTGCCCGAAGCATCTGAAAACCCTGAATTTGGCAACCAGCGAAAATTCTTGGCGCGACGCATTTGCTGCTTGCCATTTGACATGCGCTGACGCACCGCTGACATATGTTTGTCGCCAAAGCCCACAATCCGCCTCTTGCGGCCGTGCTGATCACCGCCGCCAGTGCATTGCTGGCCGGGACCACCCTGCTGGCCAAAGCCTTGGGGACGGACACATTGGGTCCCGCGCTACATCCAATGCAGATCAGCCATGGGCGGTTTCTGTTTGCCTTTATCGTGATCGTCACCGCCGTAGGCGTGATGCGGTCGCGCTTGCAGCGTCCGCATTGGGGCCTGCATATTGGGCGTACAAGTTTCGGCTGGGTCGGCATTACGCTGATGTTCGCCTCGGTCGCATTCATCCCGATCGCGGATGCGACGGCGATTTCCTTTCTGAACCCGGTCTTTGCAATGGTGCTGGCAATCCCACTGCTGAAAGAAGGTGTCGGCCCTTGGCGCTGGCTGGCGGCAGCGGTGGCGCTGGCTGGGGCGCTGATACTGTTGCGCCCGACACCCGATAGCTTTCAGCCAGCTGCCCTGTTGGCACTAACCGCAGCCGCAGTCATCGGGATGGAGCTGATATTCATCAAGAAACTCTCTGGTCGAGAAATCCCGATCCAGATCTTGCTGATCAACAACGCAATGGGCCTGACGATTGCCTCTGTCGCGGTGAGCTTTGTATTCCAGATGCCAACTTTAGAACAATGGGCAGCGCTGGCGGGTATTGGCGCGCTGATGGCCTGCGCGCAGGCGTGTTTTGTGAACGGCATGGCCCGTGCGGATGCCTCATTCGTTGCCCCGATCAGCTATGCGACGCTGATTTTTGCCGCTTTCTACGATTTCGCGATATTCGGCGTGATTCCGGACGGGATCAGCATGATCGGCTCAGCCATAATTCTGACCGGCGGGCTTATTCTCGTCTGGCGTGAAGCGCGGGCGCGGCAAGCCTGAAACTCCAAAAAAGTTGTACCGGCATGGCCCGAGGGCGACCTGTATGTCGCAAACCCGGAAGAACGCGGATCGATCCGGCGCAATGTGGTCTCAGTTGATTTGAGAGTTTACCCATGCATGAACGTCGTATCCCCGAATGGGTGCGCCACGCCCCAGCGCCTTCAGTCCGCGATTTCGGCATCCTGGCCGGATTCGAAGCTATTGTCCGCGGTATATTGATCTCCGTCTTTCCACTGGCCATGTACCGAGCACTGGGTGATGCGTCTTCGGTCTCGTTCCTGTATTTTCTGGTCGGCGTTATCTCGTTGATTGCGGGGCTGATGGTGCCATTCCTGATCCGCTTCATACCGCGCAGATGGGCGTACACCGTTGGTTGCCTCATGTTCATCGGCGGTGCCCTTCTGGCGATTGAGGGCAGCCCGGCGGCCGTGGTCGGTGCGCTTGCCCTGAACACGGTCGCGACAGTGGTCACATTCATTTGCTTCAATGCTTATGTCTTGGATTACATCAGCAAAATCGAGCTGGGCAAATGTGAGACCAGCCGCATGTTTTATAGCGCGCTGGGCTGGGCAGGCGGACCGATGGCCGGCGTCTTACTGCTGGAGGTCTGGGCCCCTGCCCCCTTTGTCATCAGCGCCTTGGCAGGTGCGGTCATGCTGATCCAGTTCTGGCGCATGCGGTTGGGCAATGGCAAGTTGATCGCCAAGGCGCGAGGCACCGCAAAAAACCCGCTGGCCTTTCTGCCACGCTTCTTCGCCCAGCCGCGGTTGGTGGCCGGGTACCTTTTCGCCATGATCCGATCCTGTGGCTGGTGGATCTACGTGGTGTACCTACCCATCTTCGCTATTCAAAACGGGCTGGGTGAGCAACTGGGCGGCATCCTTTTGTCCACCACCAATGCGATGCTGTTCGCAGCTCCGCTTATTCTGCGCTGGGTGCAGGGGCGTTCGATACGCACAGCTGTCCGCGTGGGTTTTGCTGCCTGCGGAACCTGCTTTGTCACCGCTGGGGCAATCGCAGGTTGGCCGGTCGCGGCGGTTGCGGCGTTGGTTCTTGGGTCCATCTGGCTGATCGTTCTGGACATTTGCGCAGGGCTGCCTTTCCTCATGGCAGTGAAACCGTCCGAACGCACTGAAATGTCAGCGATCTACTCCAGTTACCGCGACGTCTCCGGCATACTGACACCCGGAGTTGCATCACTGGTCCTTCTGATCTCACCGGTCGCCGGCGTATTCGCGGTCGGAGGGTTGGCTCTGTTCGGGGTCTGGGCCGTGGCCGCAAATCTGCACCCACGATTGGGAAAGCCCAGAATGACTTTTCATCCCGGTTCACTGGCCGAGACGGGTTAAGCCTTTAGGCGATACCCAGTTCGCAGCATCTGCCAGGTCAGCGCACCGACCAGCAGCGTGGCACCGGTGCATACCGCAATACCCAACCAGGGTGAGCTGTCGGACACGCCGATCATTCCATACCTCAGGCCGTCAATCAGATAGAAGACCGGGTTCACATGACTCACCCGATTCAGGATAGGAGGCAGCGCCTGGACCGAGTAAAACGTACCCGACAGGAAAGCCAATGGTGTCACGATGAAGTTCGTGATGGCCGCCATCTGATCAAACTTGTTGGCAAAAATACCGGCAAACAGGCCCAAGGCCCCCATGAATGCGCCACCCAGAACAACGAAGATCAGGGCAAACAACGGGTTCTGCGGGTAAATCCCCAAAACCAAAGCAAGTGCGACCGCAACCACACAAGCGATCAGAACACCCCGCGCGACGCCACCGGCCAGATAGCCCAGCAGTATCTCAAGCGGGGACAAAGGCGGCATCAACGTATCGACGATGTTTCCCTGCACTTTGGCGATCACCATCGACGAAGAAGTGTTGGCGAACGCATTCTGGATCACGGTCATCATCATAATGCCCGGCGCCAGAAAGGTCAGGAACGGCACACCCATCACATCCGGACGCCCCGGACCGATGGCGATATTGAAGATCAGCAGGAACAGCCCGGCCGTCACAAGCGGCGCCAACAGGGTTTGTGTCCAGACCGCCAGAAACCGCAGTGTTTCACGCTGGGCCAACGTGTAAAGCCCCATCCAGTTAACTGTTCCGAAACGCCGTTCGCTCTGATCTGCGGAAATCTGCATCACCTGCCCTCATCCTGATTCGAGAACCGCTTGTAACTCGGCTCGCAGTGATTAAAATAGGGGGCTGAGACGAATTCCCAAGGCGGCCCGAATCCGGGGCCGCTTTCCGCTTTTGAAAGGCAAATGATGTCCTGGACTGACGAGCGTGTAGAACTGCTGAAAAAAATGTGGGGCGAGGGCCAGTCGGCCAGCCAGATCGCCAAGGAACTGGGCGGCGTAACCCGCAATGCGGTGATCGGCAAGGTGCACCGTCTGGGCCTGTCGAACCGCGCAACCGGTGCCTCGCCGGCTAAATCCGAACCTAAAGACAAACCGGCACCCGCGCCCAAGGCCGAGGCCAAGCCAAGGCCCGCGCCTAAGACCGAACCGGCGCGCCCAACGCCGGCACCTGCAGCCGAGACAAAACCGGCCGTTCCAGCGCGCCGCCAGATCATACCGGCGGGTCAACCACTGCCGCCGCAGCCTTCGGCCAACGAAATCAGCCCCGAGGCGCTGGCCAAGGTCAACGAGATCGAGAAGAAGGCCAAGAAGCTGACGCTGATGGAACTGACCGAGAAGACCTGCAAATGGCCCGTTGGCGACCCCGCGACCGAGGATTTCTGGTTCTGCGGCCTGCCGGTTGAAGCGGGTAAACCTTATTGCGAAGCGCATGTTGGCGTAGCCTTCCAGCCAATGAGCTCGCGTCGCGACCGCCGGCGGTAAACTCTTAGGCGTGCGCGCTGGTCTCTTGGTGTGACACGGGCGACTTGTTTTCTTAACTGACCACCCATCGAAAGGCGGGTGGTCAGTCATTTTTTGACCAGAGAGATTCTGCTATTCCACCAAGATTGAGATACAAAGTCCTGTTCTTCGCCTATGCTGTGCTGATCTTTATTGCCTACATGCAGCCGTTAGATCCGCAATTGTTCGAACCAAACACGGACAGAAAAGCCCTCTTATTGTTCATTCAAGGCTTGTTTCTGCTCGTTTGGATCATCCCAGCCGCACCCATGTGCATTGGTGGGCTTGCCTTGCTGGGGATGTGTCCAATCTCGCGTCTTCTAGCAGTATTTCTGGCGATCTCGTCAGTTGTGATTGGACTACTGCTGACACTGGCATCCGGCGTGCTCGCCTTATTTTCGGACACTCAGCTGTTGCATGGGATCAGCTTAACGATCGCGATTGCATCGAGCTTTCTCATTTGGTCGGGTCGTGATGGGAAGCCAAATCCATCACGGACTGCGAAAATCGGTATCGAACTCGACTCTGATCGCGCTCTGGTCCCTGCTGACGATTCCGATGCTCTTGTTTCAGGCACGGTTGATCGCGGACGGTTCGCCCTATTGCATCGCCGAGCATTCAAAGAATTCTCCGATCGAAACCCTGCACGGGCTACGTGGATTCTCATTCTACACAACAAAAACCGGATACAAATCGACGTCTGAATGGTACTTTCACGGTTTGATGCTCGTAGATCATCCGGACGATCAAAGGGTTTACAATTGGTCTCCAAGGCATTGGCGTTTCGATCTTGTAGAACGCCCGGACGCACTGATCGAACCGGTCAGAAACGCCTGCGTTGCTAAGTAAGTTCTACTGCGCCGGATGCGATGGCAAATCCGGCATCGGCACCCAGCGTGGCAATTCATCCGGGGAGACCGAGACATGGAGCTTCTCTGACCGGTCGCGGCCCACCTTGCGATGCTTCCGCAGCAGAAAAATTTTACCCCAGCCACGCCAGGTTCCGACAGAACGGGCGGAGGTATCCGTCGGGAACCGATCACGCCAACCCTCAGGTAGCGGAAGACCATGCAGTTCTGCCTTATCCAGCATCCAGACCAGAGAAATGTTGCTGAGGGGACGGGCCTCTTCAAAGCCGTTCAACTGGCCACCCACATCACCGTGAGTGCCACGGAACCAAACTTGTTCGACATGGCCTTTGAATTCGGGCGTACATTTCCACAAGACCGGCTCAAACACTTCGCGAGTCTCGTCCAGTGCCATTGCGTGGTACCCGTGGCGCGTCGCCGGTCCAAGCTGGTGGGTGTGAAAGGCGTGACGCTCTTCGGCCCAGCGCCACAGCAGCGGCAGACGCATGCCCAGCGCTTTGACCGTATCCCAGACGCCAACCATCTCAATCGCCACATCTTCGTGACAAAACTGCCTCCGGAACTCGGCCGCAGCCGACCCGCTGGCATTGCATTCATAGTGCCGGTAGGCCTGTTTGATGTTGCGCACAGTGGCATGTTCGGCCTTGAGCAGACCGATCATGTCAATCACACCAGCCAAGCTGCGCACACCGTAAGCGCCGCGTGAATAGCCGATGAAATAGATACGGTCGCCGGGTTTGTAACGTGAAGCGAGATAGCCATATGCGCGGCGGATCTGGCGGTTGATGCCCCGCCCCATCATCACGTCTAGCGAGGACTTCCAGTTTTCCCATTGCACACCAGATTCGTAAAAGACGGACACTTTACTGCCCATTTCGCGGCACAGTCGCAGGGTCTGACCCGCATGGGTCTCGTAGCCCGGCTCAAGCGTCGACATGGTGCCGTCTAGGATAATCACATGGCTGACGGGCTCGCGGTGAAGCGCCTCGGCGGAATGCTCGGACCGTAAGGGCCGTCCGAGCCATCCCAGTACCTTTCTACTCAGCCGCGACAGAACCATGCGTCAACATTTCCCATACTTTATGAGGTGTGAAAGGCATGTCCGCCTGCCGCACCCCGTAATCCCAGAGCGCATCCTGAACCGCGTTTGCCACCGCGGCCAGCGCGCCCACGGTGCCGGCCTCTCCGCATCCTTTCATCCCCATCGGGTTGGAAGTTGACGGAACCGGCGCCGAGGTAAACTTAATCATGGGTATCTCGGCCGCGCGGGGCAAGGCGTAATCCATCAACGAAGCCGTGAGCAGTTGCCCCTGCGCATCATGCACAACGTGTTCCGTCAGCGCCTGACCAATGCCCTGCACCACCCCGCCATGCACCTGCCCTTCGGCCAGCATCGGGTTGATAAGATTACCGAAGTCGTCGACGACAGTATAGCGATCCACCCAGGTTTCACCGGTGTAAGAATCAATCACGATTTCGGCAACATGTGCGCCATTGGGATAGCTGCGCGCATCCAGATTGGCGCTGGCTTCATGGCTCAGCAGGTCGGCGCGGCCGTCGGCGCGGGCCATCTCCGCGGCTTCGGCCAGCGTGGGCGTCAGATTTGATCCCGGCGCCCGAAAGGTTTCATGGTCGAAACGCACATCACTTTCCTCCACCCCCATCTTATCCGCCAGATACGGCGTGAATGCGGCGATCATGACATCTATTGTCGCCAACGTGGCCGTGCTTTGCACCGTGACCGAACGTGACCCGCCAGTCCCGCCGCCATGTGGCAACTGATCGCTGTCACCCTGGACCACATTGATCTGGTCCATCGGAACTCCGGTCTGGTCTGACAGGAATTGCGCATAGACCGTCTCATGCCCCTGCCCGTTCGATTGGGTGCCGACATAAAGGTTCATCGTGCCATCCTCGCAAAACTCGACTTTCGCGTTTTCCGAAGGGTCACCCAAAATGCTTTCGATATAGTAACACAAGCCCCGCCCCCGGATCAGGCCACGTTCCGCATCTGCAGTTTTTCGTGTCGCGAACCCCTGGGTCTGGGCATCTGCACGGGACAGGACCATATCGAAATCACCTACGTCATAGATTTCGCCGGTCGCGGTCTTGTAGGGGAAGTTTTCCGGCCGGATGAAATTCCTGCGGCGCAACTCCCAAGGATCGACCCCCAGTTGGCGCGCGGCGCGATCCATTACACGTTCCAGAACATAGATCGCCTCGGGCCGCCCTGCCCCCCGATAGGCGTCGACTTGCGTGGTGTTGGTATAGAACCCCTCAACCCGCAGATACGTCGTTTGAACGTCGTAAACCCCCATCAACACTTTGCTGAAAAGACTGGTCTGGATCGCTTGCCCGAAATGACTGCTATACGCACCCAGATTTACCTTGCTGTGCACACGGTAGGCCGTGATTTTCAGGTCCTCGTCAAAGGCGAGCTCAGCCAATGAGGTCAGGTCGCGACCGTGATGATCCGACAGCATCGCCTCGGATCGGTCAGACATCCAATGAACCGGTTGCCCGAGTTTCATCGCAGCAACTGAGACGCAAAAATACTCAGGGTACGGCATGACCTTCATGCCGAATCCGCCACCCACATCCGGGGTGGTGACACGGATCGCCTCGGGCTCCAGTTTCAGCTTTTGCGCCAACTGCCCCCGCATCGCCCAGACGCCTTGCCCACCATAGGCAAAGTGCAAACGTCCATCGACCCAATTGGCCTGACATCCCCGTGGCTCGATTGAGGTGATGATCACGCGGTTGTCGGCCACATCCAGCGAAACGGTATGCGCGGCAGCCTGAAAGGCGGCATCGGTTGCTGCTTCATCGCCCAACCCCCAATCAAAAGCACGATTGTCGGCGACCCTATCATGCAGTGGTTCGCCACCGGCTTCGACATCCAGTTTTGCAGGCAGATCATCCGTGTCCATCCAGATCATCTCAACCGCATCTCTCGCCTGCAACAGCGTGTCTGCGATCACGACAGCCACAGGTTCGCCAACAAACCGGACGCGGTCTTGGGCCAGCATATGCCTGTCGGGCGCAAGGGTCTGAGAGCCATCGCGGTTCTGCACAGTTGCTGCGTTCATCACAGTGTCGATCCCAGCCGTCGAGAGATCATCCAGCGTCATGACAAGGCGCACCCCTTCCGCTTCACGCGCGGCATCCAAATCCAGCGCCGTGATCCGACCATGGGCAACCGGGCTGCGAAAAAAAGCTGCGAACAGAGCATCTCCGGGTACATCATCGTCCATGTATCGTCCGTGCCCGGTCAGAAACCGCTGATCTTCTGTCCGTTTGACGGGCTGGCTTTTGCCGAACTTTTCCATGCGATGATCCTCCTGCGATGGCGACCGTAGCCCGCCACAAGACGATGTCCAGTCGAAGAGGCAGCTCCCTCGTGTCTTGCCAGTCATTTTTTGGTTAACCTACAGATCATCACATGGGCACATGACAGCGTATTTCCGTTCACCGCCCTGCTGACCAGCGGCGGCGAAGCCACCCACGACGTGTATGTCGGTTCCGACGCCCGCGCGGGCATGGTACGGAACGGCCCCGGCCTTCGTCATGCGCTACGCCGATGACAAACTTGCCTCAGAAAGGCATATGGGCGTCCTGAAGGATGCTTTCGGTGATCATCTTGAGACGGTGGAACTTGACGGCAACGACCACTCATTGCTGACTTTGGATTTCCATGAACCGGCCTACCAGTGTGTTCAGGACTATTTTCGCGCGCGCTTTGCCCAAGCCGAATAGCATACAACCCTTCCCCTTCCCTTACGCATTCGCTATTGCAGGCGCTGACCCGAATTTGTTGACGCAGGACGCATCCTATGGCGATGGAAAAGACATTCAACGCGGCCGAGGCTGAGGCCCGCATTTATGAGGCCTGGGAACAGGCCGGGGCCTTCAAGGCAGGCGCGAACAGATCGCGCGACGAAAGCTTTACCATCATGATCCCGCCTCCCAACGTGACGGGCGCATTGCATGTGGGCCACGCGTTCAACAACACCTTGCAGGATATCCTGACCCGCTGGCACCGGATGCGCGGCTTCGACACGTTGTGGCAACCCGGTCAGGACCATGCCGGTATCGCCACCCAGATGCAGGTCGAAAAGATGCTGGCCGCCACCCAACAGCCCAGCCGAAACGAGCTGGGTCGCGAGGCTTTTCTGGACAAGGTCTGGGAATGGAAGGGCGAATACGGCGGCACGATCATCGAGCAGCTGAAACGTCTTGGCTCCTCCTGTGACTGGTCGCGCAACGCCTTCACCATGGCGGGGGCACCACGCGATCCGCGCACCGGGCATGAAAACTCGGCCAACTTCCACGACGCGGTCATCAAGGTCTTCGTCGACATGTATGAAAAGGGCCTGATCTATCGCGGCAAGCGGTTGGTCAATTGGGACCCCCATTTCGAGACCGCGATCTCGGACCTTGAGGTCGAGAATATTGAGGTCGCGGGCCACATGTGGAACTTCAAGTATCCGCTGGCTGGTGGTGAAACCTACACCTATATCGAGAAGGATGAGGACGGGAACGTCGTTTTCGAAGAAGAACGCGATTACATTTCGATTGCCACGACCCGCCCCGAAACCATGCTGGGTGACGGCGCGGTTGCGGTTCATCCGTCGGATGAACGGTATGCGCCAATCGTTGGGAAACTCTGCGAAATCCCGGTTGGCCCGAAAGAGCATCGTCGCCAGATCCCGATCATCACCGATGACTACCCCGATCCTGATTTCGGCTCGGGTGCGGTGAAGATCACTGGTGCACATGACTTCAACGACAACATGGTCGCCAAGCGCGGCGGCATTCCGATGTACCGCCTGATGGATACCAAAGGCGCGATGCGGGCTGATGGTGCGCCCTACGCCGAAGAGGCTGGTAAAGCGCAGGAATACGCACGTGGTCGCGCGTTCACCGAGAACGAGATCGACGCGATTAACCTCGTTCCCGACCATCTGCGTGGGCTCGACCGGTTCGAGGCGCGCGCGAAAGTGGTCGAAGAGATCAACGCCGACGGTCTGGCCGTGATGACCCGTGCGGACGATCCGGTTCTGGGCACCAAGCTGGGCGAAGATGAAGATCCTGCCGCACTGGTGCCGCTGGTCGAGAGCAAACCGATCATGCAGCCCTTCGGCGACCGCTCGAAAGTTGTGATCGAGCCAATGTTCACCGATCAGTGGTTCGTGGATGCCGAAAAGATCGTCGGCCCCGCGCTGGATGCGGTCAAAGACGGCACGGTCAAGATCATTCCCGAGTCGGGTGAGAAGACCTATTACCACTGGCTGGAAAACATCGAGCCCTGGTGCATCTCGCGCCAGTTGTGGTGGGGGCACCAGATACCGGTTTGGTATGGTTTGGATTTGTCTGCAGAGAAATTCATCGATGACGAAAATGATGGTGACCTGGATCTGGTCGAACTGGGCCGGTTGCTCAATGAAGGTGGCATGTTACACCGTGGCAGCGTCATGGAATGTGCGCCTACTTTTGAGGCGGTCACCGAAAAATTCCTCAATGACAATGCCGACATTCCCAGCCCGCTGAGCCACGCAACTGTTGTTGAAGTTTCAGACAAACACGAGGCGATCCATCGGTTTGCTGAAAGTCTCGCTCAGTATGCCGTCGAACAAGACCCAACCAAACTGATCTATCCGGTCTGGCGCGACCCCGACGTCCTCGACACATGGTTCTCCTCCGGCCTCTGGCCAATCGGCACGCTGGGCTGGCCCGAAAAGACCGATGAACTGGAACGCTACTTCCCTACGGACGTTCTGATCACCGGCGCGGACATCCTGTTTTTCTGGGTCGCTCGGATGATGATGATGCAACTGGCCGTGGTGAACGAAATCCCGTTCCACACCGTCTACCTGCACCAGCTCGTCCGCGACGAGAAGGGCAAGAAGATGTCCAAGACCACCGGCAACGTCATCGACCCGCTGGAGATCGTGGACGAATTCGGTGCCGACGCGCTGCGCTTTACCAACGCCTCGATGGCGGCGATCGGCGGCGTGCTGAAACTGTCCCGCGAACGCATCACCGGCTATCGCAACTTCGGCACCAAGCTGTGGAACGCCGTCCGCTTTGCCGAGATGAACGAGGTCTTCACTGACGCCGTCCCGCAACTGGATGTGGCCGACCTAAAGCCCAAGGCAGCTGTGAACCGCTGGATTATCGGCGAAACCGCACGTGTGCGGGAAGAGGTCGACGCGGCGCTGGAAAGCTATCGCTTCAACGACGCGGCCAACGGGCTTTATGCCTTTGTCTGGGGTAAGGTTTGCGACTGGTACGTGGAGCTGTCCAAGCCACTGCTGCAAGGGGACGATGCCGAGGCGCAGGCCGAGACCCGCGCTACGATGCGTTGGGTTCTGGATCAGTGCATGGTCCTGCTGCACCCGATCATGCCGTTCATCACCGAAGAGCTGTGGGGCTTGACCGGCGACCGCGCCAAAATGGCCGTCCACGCCGATTGGCCGACCTATGCCGCCGCCGACCTGATCGACGCGGATTCGGATCGTGAGATGAACTGGGTGATCTCGGTGATCGAAAACACACGCTCGGCCCGTGCGCAGATGCGGGTTCCAGCCGGCCTCTATGTGCCGATGCTGGTGACCGAGATCGACGCCAATGGCCAAGCCGCGTGGGACCGTAACCAGGCGCTGATCAAGCGTCTGGCGCGGATCGACAGCCTGACAAAAGCGGATGAGCTGCCCAAAGGTACGATCTCGATTGCCGCCCTCGGCGCGTCCTTCGGCCTGCCATTGGCGGATATCATCGACATCGGCGCGGAAAAGGAACGGTTGGAGAAAGCCAAAGGCAAGCTAGCCAAGGAACTGGGCGGTCTGCGCGGACGTCTGAACAACCCCAAATTCGTTGCTTCGGCCCCGGAAGAGGTTGTCGCGGAGGCCAAAGCCAACCTTGCCGCCCGCGAAGAAGAAGAGGCGAAACTGAACGAGGCCCTCGCCCGCTTGGCCGAAATCGCCTGATCTTCGTCTTTTCGCAAATACTCAAAATCTAACACCCGCCGCTCACCCGGCGGGTTTTTTTGTGCGGTGACGCATTTCACCTTGTTTCTATCCGCTTGCGATTGTTAGCAATCTCTGCAGACAACTCCGAGGAAGTCATGGCGCGCCCTTTCCCTCCTGTGCAGACAATTTCGACTGGCCTTGTGGTGGCCGTTGTCGGCTTTTTCAGCTCTTTCCCGATCGTGCTGCAGGGCCTTATTGCGATGGGCGCCTCGGAGGCTGAGGCGGCTTCGGGTTTGATGATGGCCGCGGTTGCAATGGGGGTGACGGCGATTGTGGTCAGCCTTTGGTACCGGCAGCCGATCAGCGTGGCATGGTCAACACCCGGTGCCGCTCTGCTGGCGGTCTCGGCGACCCCATTGGTCGGATTTTCTGATGCAGTTGGGGCCTTTCTCTGCGCCGGAGCCCTGACTGTTGTTGCCGGAATGTGGCGTCCGCTTGGACGGCTTGCGGCCGCTATCCCGACAACACTTGCACAGGCCATGCTGGGCGGGGTTTTGCTGCCCTTGTGCATCATTCCGTTCAAGGCGGCAGTTGAGCTGCCCTGGCAAGCGCTGCCGGTCATTCTGACGTGGTTTATCGCCGGGCGGATCAATCGGTTGATCGCAGTTCCTGCCGCAGTGGTTGCCGCGGCAATCGTCGTTGTATTAAACGCCGGTGACGGTTCGGTCCGACCCGAGCATCTTGTCGCCGCCCCTGTCTGGACCATGCCGACATTCTCGATCGCATCAGCGATCGGGATTGGCATCCCCCTGTTCATCGTCACCATGGCTACGCAAAACATACCCGGCATCGCCGTCATGCGCAGCTTTGGGTATGCGCCAATTGCTGGCAAGTTGTTCTCAGCCGTCGGGGGTGCCAGTATTTTGTCTGCCCCCTTTGGCGCTCCGGCCACGTGCCTTGCTGCGATTACCGCTGCGATGTGTTCAAACGAAGACAGCTACCCGGACCCGAACCAGCGTTACTGGTCAGCGGTTATGGCAGGCCTATTTTACTGCGTATTTGGCGTCTTTGCCGTGGCAATCACCGGGTTCGCGGCCCACGCGGACCCATTGCTCATGGGTACACTGACCGGCATTGCCCTGATTGGTGTGATGGCAAATGCGACCTTTGCTGCGTTAGAGGTTCCCGCCGAACGCGAAGCGGCGATTCTGACATTCGCCATAACCGCATCAGGAATCACCGTCTTCGGCCTGGGTGCTGCAGTCTGGGGTTTGGCCGCAGGTGGTATCGCCTATCTGGTTACCAACCGATCCAGATGACAGCTTTCCCCCGCTGTGCTGGTCGGGTACTACGAACCTATGTTTGGATCGCTCGGAAAACTGGTCGAACGCCAGATCAAAAAGGCGCAAGCCGAAGGTCAGCTAGAGGGGCTGGAGGGCGAAGGACAGCCGCTGCCTGACCGTTCGTCCGAGGCTCAGACCGATCCGGCCGTCGCCGCCGGTCATCGGATCATGGCGCAAGCAGACGTTCTGCCCGAAGAGTTCAGCATCAAGAAAGAATTAGATGCCGCCCGCAAAACCTATGCGTCG
Organism: Ruegeria sp. YTSC230; assembly: GCF_059609665.1. NCBI lineage: Bacteria > Pseudomonadati > Pseudomonadota > Alphaproteobacteria > Rhodobacterales > Roseobacteraceae > Ruegeria > Ruegeria sp. YTSC230. The sequence goes on from NZ_JBXWMC010000012.1 coordinate 81,967, forward strand.
CAGTCCGATGCTGACGAGCGTAAAGTGACTATGGCTAAGATCGCCGAGCTTGAGATGCGATACAATATGGCCCGTGATGCACGACGGGCTTTTATGCGTTAATTACCGGGCGCAAATGCCCTGCTTGGCACGGAAATCGAGTTTCCCGACGGATCCTTGGCATTCGCGAAACTGTAGCCATCCGCTGTGTGGATCGGACCGAATCTCAGCCCGTGCTGCGCGGTTTGTTTGCAAAACTCGGCAACGTCCGCGACATCAAAAACGATTTTGACCGCCGCTTGCCCCTGACGGGCGGCCTTGCTGGCCGGATGCAACAACAGGCGCAACCCGTCTTTGTCAGGCACAAGCTCTACAATCCGGTCCCCTTCCAGTTGGCGCGCTGCGTAGCCAAAATGCGTCTCATAGAAATGCACCATCTTCTCGATATCCTTGGCGTACAAGATCAATCGTGTGACAGATGGCCAGATCATTTGAACTCTGGTTTGCGACCTTGCAAATTCGCCGCAATGACCTCCATCTGGTCCGGTTTGCCGATCAGTTCCGCCTGCTCTGACGACTCCTCCAGCAGCACCTCTGTGCGGGGTTTGGCTTCCGCAACCTCGATCAGGCGCTTGGCCGCGCGGATGGCCGAAGGGCTTTGGCCCGCAATGTCCTCAGCCAAGGCCAATGCCTCGGTCAGCGGGTCATCCGACAGCTTGGTAACCAGCCCCCAGTCCGCTGCCTGCGCGGCACCGATGGGGCGGGCCGAATAGGTCAACAGGCGTAAAACGTCCGACCGGACCAGCTTTGGCAGCAAAACCATACCGCCCATGTCGGGGATCAGGCCCCATTTCATCTCCATTACGGCGAGTTTAGCCTCGGGATGTGCTATTCGGATGTCGGCGCCCAGCGCAAGTTGCAAACCGCCGCCATAAGCAACACCCTGAATGGCACAAATGACGGGAACGGGCACGCGTTGCCAAACCAGGGCAACTTCCTGCACCTCATTGGCGTCCTTGTGGCTGCGGGTCATCAACCATTCGGTCGGGTCCGTTTGCGCCATGCTCGCAAAGCTGGCCATGTCCAGACCCGCGCAAAAGCTTTTGCCTTCACCCGATAGCACCACCGCACGGGCATCCGAGGCAGCGACCTCCTGCCCCGCAGAAATGATGGCCTTTATCATCGCATCATCCAGCGCATTCATCTTGTCGCCGCGCGTCAGAGTTACGTGCGCGATGTGATTTTTGTATTCGACGGATACTCGTGACATCTCAGGCCTCTCAATTCCGGTTAGGGGTACAATGCCCCGATGGATCAGGCAGTTCCACCTAAACGTTAGGGCAGATTTGACGCAGGCATGCGCCCGAACCAGGGCGAATCCAATGTCATGACGTAGAAATGTCCCCCGGCCAACTTGCCACCCGTGGTGATGCCCAGCCGACCCCCGGGGTCTTGCAAGGTCTGCAGGATGTTCCCGTCGCCGTCAAACTGCACCATCATCCCGCGATGGATCGGCGCAGGCCGCACCGTCGGCCCCAGTCGCCAGATCACCTTGCGCAAGAACGGGTATGGCATCAGTGCCTCGCTTGGCACGCGCGGGCTGGCAAAGGCCATCCAATACGTACCATCGCCCTGTGCCTCGATGTTGTCGGGATAGCCTGGGAGATTGTCCATCAGGACCTCTTGCTGCCCGGCCTTCGGGCCGGTCAGCCAAAGCTTGTGCACCCGGGCGCGCCCGGTTTCAGCGATCAGCAGAAAATCCTCACCTGGCGACAACGCGACGCCGTTTGTGTAGACAAAGCCTTCGGCCAGTTTCTCGGTCGTGCCATCGGGCGCGTGGCGGGCAACGTAACCTGTGTCCGATTGCTCCCAGATGGTCAGTACCGAAGTCGGTTTGGTCCCGCCCATCGTTTCGGGATCGAACCGATCGGACGAGTTTGAGAAATAGATCGTCCCGTCCTTCGCCACGTCCAATTGATTTGCATAGATCACCGGCCCGCCGTTTATCTCAGACACGACTGGCTGCAGCGTACCGGGGCCGGTCCAGCGCATGATGCCTCGGAAGCTGTCGGCGATGTAAAGCACCCCATCCGGACCGACCGTCAGGCCCAAGGGCCGACCGCCGAGGTCGTCAACTTTCACCGGGGACTCGTCGTCTATTCGGTACAGAGCCCCGGACAAGCTGGTCGTGTACACGGACCCGTCGGGCATGATGGCAATGTCTTCGGGGCCTTTCTCATCGTCAGGCAACGAGATCAGCTCCAGTTGGTCCAACGCATTGTTCTCCGCGAAGTCACCAGTGAAACCCGGTGCTTCGGGTGGGGTCCATGCCACCGGTTGAACCGGGACCGGCCAGAAAACCAGATAGGCGAGGCCGACAATCAACAAGCCCAAAACAATGCGCATGCGCGCTCCTCCCTTTAATCGTTACGCGAACAATGCGGAGCAGCATTCTGCAACGCAAGCTTGCCTGTCGTATGACCTTACGTTTATCTGCCCCCATGACAGAGCCACGCTATACCCCGCTTGCCAAATCCCTGCCTGCAACCGTGCCGTTTGTTGGCCCCGAAACGCAGGAACGCCAGCGTGGCGCGCCATTTGTGGCGCGGCTGGGCGCAAATGAAAGCGTGTTTGGACCCTCTCCGCACGCCATAGCGGCAATGGCAGAAACGGGGATCTGGATGTATGGCGATCCGGAAAACCACGATCTGCGCGCGGCATTGGCGGATCACCATGGAGTCGGGTCGGAAAACATCGTGGTTGGCGAAGGCATCGACGGGCTGTTGGGTTACCTGGTGCGGCTACTGGTCGGATCCGGAGACGCGGTTGTCACCTCAGATGGGGCATATCCGACCTTCAACTACCATGTGGCTGGTTTCGGGGGGACACTCCACAAGGTGCCGTATCGCGACGACCACGAAGACCCGGCGGCGCTGTTTGCCAAGGCACGTGAAGTGGATGCCAAGCTGGCTTATCTGGCCAATCCTGACAACCCGATGGGTAGCTGGCATTCCGGAGCGGATATCGTGGCGGCGCTGGACGATCTGCCTGACGGGTGCTTGCTTGTATTGGACGAGGCCTATGTGGAATGTGCGCCTGAAGGCACCGCCGCCCCAGTGGCAGCAGACGATCCGCGGGTGATCCGGATGCGAACTTTTTCCAAGGTGTACGGCATGGCGGGCGCGCGGGTTGGCTATGCCATCGGCGCACCCGGCCTGATTTCAGCTTTCAACAAGGTGCGCAACCATTTCGGAATGAACCGAGCCGCGCAGGTCGGTGCGCTGGCCGCACTGAATGATGCCGAGTGGCTAAATCATGTTCAGACAAAGATTACCGAAGCGCGTGACCGGATTGGCCATATTGCACGAGAGAATGGTTTGGCGCCCTTGCCCTCGGCCACCAACTTCGTTGCCATTGATTGCGGGAAGGATGGGGCCTTTGCCAAGGCGGTTCTGGACTCGCTGGTTGCGCAGGGCATTTTCGTGCGTATGCCCTTTGCCGCACCGCAAAATCGCTGCATCCGCGTCAGCTGTGGCGAGGCAGCCGATCTGGATGCCTTTGCCACAGCATTGCCAAAAGCGCTTGCCGAGGCGCGGCGTTAGGTCTTCGACGCAAGCACCGCAGCTGCAGCGTCTAACGCGCCTTTGCCGCGAGGGATATCCAGCGCGGCCAAGGCTGTTTCCACACCGCCCAAAGTAGCCATAACCATCTGGCCATTGACGTGACCCATATGGCCAAGACGGAAGCATCCTTCCCAGTCGTCCATCCCCAGACCAATACCAAGGGTCAACCCCAGTTGGTTTTCAGTGAACTCGCGCAATGGTGTGCCGCGTCCCTCGGTCAGTCGCAAGGCAGTGACAGCATGGCTGCGATGTTGACGCTCCGCAACATTCAGATGCAACGCGTCATCTTGCGCCCAGGTTTCACATGCTTCCCAGATGGCCGTGGCTAGCCTCTCGTGCCGCGCCCAAACCTGTTCCATCCCCTCGGCATGGATCATGTCTAAGGCTGCGCGCAAACCGTAGAGGTGATGGGTCGGTGCGGTGCCGTTGAAATACTGATAGAACAACTCGGGGTTGGATCGTGGCTGCCAGTCCCAATACTGCGAAACTCGTGGCATAGCGGCTCGTTTGGCCTGTGCTTTATCATTGAAGAAGACAAAGCCGGTGCCAGCGGGTGTCATCAGCCCCTTCTGGCAAGCCGTAACCGTAACATCGACGCCCCAGGCATCCATTTCGAACCGGTCACACCCCAGCGAGGCAATGCAATCCGCCATCAAAAGCGCCGGGTGGTCCAGATCGTCCAACAAGGCGCGTAGTGCTGGAATGTCGTTCCGGATTGAACTTGAGGTGTCCACATGAACGGCAAGTACCGCCTTGATCATGTGGGCTTTGTCGTCACGCAATGCCTCGGCAATACGGTCAAAATCCCACGCCGAGGACGAGCCGAAGTCGATCAATTGAACCTTGGCGCCGATACCCTCGGCCATCTCGGCCCAGCCATGGGTAAATCGACCAGATGCGGGGGCTAGAACCGTTTCACCGGGTGCGATGACGTTGGACAGCGCGGCCTCCCACGTTCCGTGGCCGTTGGAGATATAGATAGCAACATTATGCTCGGTCCGCGCCACGCGACACAGATCGCGGGTCAGCGACGGCATCATCTCGATCAGCTCGCCCTCGTAGATATTCGGTGACGGGCGGTGCATGGCTTGCAACACCGCGTCTGGAATGACCGAAGGTCCTGGAATCGCCAGATATTCGCGCCCTTGCGCCAGGGAAATGGAGTTTGTCATGGGATCAACCTGTATGAATTGACGCCCACCCTAGCGCAGCTTTAAGCGACGTCAATCCATCAGCTTGGAGGCCGCGCGCGCAAGGTTTTCGATACCGGCCCAATCCCCATCAATGACCATCTTTTTCGGCGCAACCCAGCTTCCGCCCGCGCAAACCACATTGGACAAGGACAGGTAATTCTTTGCATTTTCGGGCGACACACCACCGGTCGGACAAAACTTGATTTGCGGCAACGGTGCGCCGATCGCCTTCAACGCCGGTGCACCACCCGATGCTTCGGCCGGGAAGAACTTGAGCATGTCATAGCCCTTTTCCAACAGACGCATCGCCTCACTGGCTGTGGCGGCGCCGGGCAACAAGGGCAAGCCTTCGGCCTCGCAAGCCGCGATCAGAATGTCGGTGGCACCGGGCGAGACCCCGAATTGCGCGCCTGCCTCTTTCGCGGCGCGCACATCTTCGGGCGTCACCAAAGTTCCTGCGCCGACGACGCCGCCCGGCACATCCGCCATCGCGCGGATCGCGTCCAGCGCGGCGGGTGTGCGCAGAGTAACCTCAAGCGCGGGGAGGCCACCTGCGACAAGCGCCTCGGCCAAAGAGCGCGCCTGAGCCGCATCATCGACGACAAGGACAGGAACAATGGGCGCAAGTGCGCAGATTTCACGCGTGCGTTGGGTTTTGGACATGGGTCAAACTCCGAAAATACTGGCGCCGGTGTCTGCTGATCCGACATTTTGGCGGAAGGTAGCGAACAGGTCACGCCCCACGCCGTGTTGGTTGGCCGACAGATCAGCAGTGGCAGGGGCACGGTCCAGAACCCCGGGGGTCAGAATCTCCAACTCACCCTTCACCGCGTCGACGCGCAAGATGTCGCCATCCTGCAGGTAAGCGATCGGCCCGCCATCCAGCGCCTCGGGGCAGACATGGATCGCCGCAGGGATTTTGCCGGACGCGCCGGACATACGACCATCGGTTACAAGCGCCACCTTTTGCCCACGGCCCTGCAAGATCGACAGGATCGGCGTCAGCGAGTGTAGCTCGGGCATGCCATTTGCTTTGGGTCCCTGGAACCGGACAACAACGATGACGTCGCCGGTGAACTCTCCGGCCTTAAACGCGGCTTTCGCCTCATCCTGATCATGGAACACGCGTACAGGCGCCTCGACAACCTGATGTTCCGCGGCGACGGCCGAAACCTTCATCACGCCGGTGCCCAAATTGCCGGTCAGGCGCGACAACCCACCAGTGGGTTGGAACGGGTCTTTCGCCGGGCGGACGATTTTTTCGTTCAGGCTGTGGCCAGCGCCGTCTTCCCAAACCAACTCACCATTCTTCAGCTTCGGTTCTTTGGTATAATTCTGTAGACCCTGCCCCGCGACGGTCAGAGTGTCAGGATGCAGCAGCCCGTCTTCCAGTAGCGTTCCAATGCAGTACCCAAGGCCACCCGCCGCATGGAAGTGGTTCACGTCTGCCAGACCGTTCGGATAAACCCGCGCAACCAAGGGAACCACGGCGGAAATGTCAGAAAAGTCCTGCCAATCCAGCACGATACCACCTGCGCGCGCCATTGCGATCAGATGGATCAGCAGGTTGGTCGACCCACCCGTGGCCATCAGACCCACGATGCCATTCACAAACGCCCGCTCATCCAAAACCTGATAGACTGGTGTATAGTGGTTGCCCAGCGCACTCAGCGACAGGGCGCGGCGCGCGCCTTCCTCGGTCAGCGCATCCCGCAGAGGCGTGTTGGGATTCACAAAGCTGGAGCCCGGCAGGTGCAGGCCCATGAATTCCATCAGCATCTGATTGGTGTTCGCGGTGCCATAAAAAGTACAAGTGCCCGGTCCGTGATACGCTGCCATTTCAGCTGCCATAAGCTCGTCACGGCCGATCTCTCCTGCGGCAAATTTCTGGCGAATCTTGGCTTTTTCATCGTTGGGCAGACCGCTGGTCATCGGTCCGGCTGGCAGGAAAACAGCGGGCAGGTGGCCGAACGCCTGTGCGCCGATAATCAAACCGGGCACGATCTTGTCACAAACGCCCAGGAAAACGGCCGCATCGTAGGTGTTGTGGCTCAGCGCCACTCCGGTCGCCAAGGCAATCACGTCGCGGGAAAATAGAGACAACTCCATCCCCGCCTCGCCTTGGGTGACGCCGTCACACATGGCTGGCACGCCACCCGCAACTTGTGCAGTGCCACCTGCGGCTCGGATCGCATCGCGGATCAGGCCGGGATATCGCTCGAACGGCTGGTGGGCGGAAAGCATGTCGTTATAGGCGGTGACGATGCCCAGATTACCGGCCGTATCAGTGGCCATCGCTTGCTGATCCTCACCCGCACCGGCATAGGCATGGGCTTGACCGCTGCAAGACAAATGCGCGCGCGCCGGTCCCTTGGATCGGGCATGTTCCATACGCTCAATATGCGGGCCGCGCAGTTCGGCGCTGCGGTCGATGATGCGTTGAGTGACGTCGGTGATGACTGAATGTACCATGATTACCCTCCGATCTGACGCCAGCGGCGCCCATCGCGATGCATCAGCATCAGCGCTTCTTCTGGGCCGGAACTGCCCTGATCATATTTCGCGGGGCGATCTCCACGCTCTTCCCAACTGTGAATAATGGGGTCAACCCAGGCCCAGGCGGCTTCGGCTTCGTCGCCGCGCATAAACAGGGTTTGGTCGCCACGAATGACATCCATGATCAGTCGTTCATAGGCGTCCGGCGATTGTGCCTCGTCCCCAAGCGCCTCGGCAAAACTCATGTCCAGCGCAACATCTGACAGGCGGAACCCGCCCTGCCCCGGTTCTTTAATCGTCGTGCGCAGGGTAATACCTTCGTCCGGTTGCAGGCGGATCACCAGCACGTTGCCGTGCAGCGGGCCGACATTGGGGAAGATCGTATGCGGCGGATCCCGGAAAAACACCGCGATTTCGGATTCGCGGGCACGCAGGCGTTTTCCAGTTCGCAAATAGAACGGCACACTGGCCCAGCGCCAGTTGCCGATATGAGCCTTAAGAGCGATGTAGCTTTCGGTGCGGCTCGCGGGGTTGCCAACATGATCCAAATAACCGTCGCCGCCTTTGCTCGAACGATATTGGCCGCGTGCGATGTCAGACGGCGCAACGGGCTCCAGCGCCTCGATCACCTTGACCTTCTCATCACGCACGGCGTTGGGCGAAAATTTGGACGGAGGTTCCATCGCAGTCAGACACAGAAGCTGAACTAGGTGGTTCTGCACCATATCCCGCATTGCACCAGACTGATCGTAATAGGCTCCGCGCCCTTCGACGCCAACAGTCTCGGCCACGGTGATCTGAACATGATCGACATGTGTGGCGTTCCAGAGAGGTTCGAACAGGGAATTTGCAAAGCGCAGCGCCATCAGGTTCTGCACCGTTTCCTTTCCCAAATAGTGGTCGATCCGATATATCTGGTGCTCTTCAAAGCAGGCTCGCAGCCCGGAGTTCAGCGCCTGGGCTGAAGCGAGGTCGTGGCCAAAGGGTTTTTCGACCACGATACGGCTGTCAGGGGTCGCCATACCATGATCGCTGAGCCTTTTTGCGATACCAGAGAAAAGGCTGGGGCCAACTGACAGGTAGAACGCGCGTACAACGTCAGGACGCAAGGTGTTGGCAAGATCTTTCCAGCCGGAATCTCCCATTGCGTCAACGGGAACATATTCAACATGGCTTAGAAACTGATCCAGAACGTCCTTTTTGAATGCAGGCGCAAATTCTTTCATCGAGGCGCGTATTTGGTCCCGGAACCCGTCGCTGTCCATGTCGGACCGCGCAGTGCCGATAATCTTTGCGTCTTCGGGCATCTGACCGACTTCGAACCGATGATAGAGCCCGGGTAAGATCTTGCGCTGCGCCAGATCACCGGTCGCGCCGAATAGCACCAGATCGAACGGGTCTACCGGGATTACGCGTGAAACCATCTATGGGCTCCTTCAAATCTGCTGGCATCACTTAGGCGCAGTTATCACTGGTCCTTGTGATGCAAGCATTGTTACCGCTAACATTCAGGCACTGAATAGGGAAGCGCAACTGGAAAATCAACCCTGATTCCGCAACCACTCCATTACCGAGGATCGAACCGATTGGTCTCCACGATGGCGGGCGTCAGCGATGATCTTACGCAGTGACTGCAGATCGGCGCGCAACAGCACGCTTTTGACCGGGCCTATCGACGCAGGGCGCATAGACAGGGTCCGAATACCCATGGCTGCCAGACAAAGCGCCTCAACCGGTCGCCCGGCATCCTCGCCACAGAAAGACAACGGCGTGTTCGAGATATTGCAGCGTTCGACAATCCGTTCGATGAAGGTCAGGAAGCTGACATTCAGCGTGTCATAGCGTCGGCGCACCAGCTCGTTTTCGCGGTCAGCGGCAAAAAAGAACTGTTTCAGGTCGTTGCCCCCGATCGAGACGAAATCGACCTCGTCAAAGAACTTCTGCGGGGCAAAGGCGAGAGATGGCGTTTCCAGCATTGCACCAACTTCGATCGATTCTGGTAGCACATGACCAAGGCGCTTTTCGCGTTCGATGGTCTTGTTCACTTCCCAACGTGCTTCGCGGTACTCTTCGGCCTGCGCCACAAACGGGAACATGATTGTCAAAGGCCGCCCATTGGCTGCACGCATCAACGCCTGCAACTGCATCCGCATCACGCCGCGTTTGTCCAGACCAACGCGAATAGCGCGCCAGCCCAAAGCCGGGTTGGGCTCTTCGACGTGCTTCATGTAGGGCAGAACTTTGTCCGACCCGATATCCAGTGTGCGGAATACCACGCGCATGTCGCCAGCAGCATCCATGACGCGCTGATATTGTGTCACAAGCTCGGACCGCTTGGGCATCTGATTGCGGATCAGGAACTGAAGCTCGGTGCGGAACAGGCCCACACCCTCGGCCCCGGAATTGCCCAACGACGGCAGATCCGCCATCAGGCCCGCGTTCATAACCAGATTGATCCGTTCACCATCGCGCGTCACTGTCGGAGTATCGCGGATCGAGGCATAGCGTTCCTGAGCTTTGGCCTGCATTGCGATTTTATCGCGAAACGCGGAGACAACCGTATCTTCTGGACGCAGTTGGACCATACCCTGATCGCCATCGACCAGAATATGATCTCCGTTCAACGCCTCGGTCGTGATGTGCCCAACGTGAACCACCAGTGGAATTGCCAGGGCGCGAGCCACAATCGTTGCGTGGCTACCGACCGAGCCTTCCTCAAGAACGATCCCTTTCAACGAGCGACCATATTCCAACAGATCCCCAGGCCCGATATTTCGGGCAACCAGGATCGGATCCGGTGGCAGGTCGGCCCCGTTGGTGCCCCCCTGCCCGGTCAGAATGCGCAGCAGCCGGTTGCTGAGGTCATCCAGATCTGCCAGCCTTTCCCGCAGATAGGGGTCGGTAACCTGCCCCATGCGCGCCCGCGCTTGCGACTGTTCTTTCTCAACCGCCGCTTCGGCGCTAAGGCCCAGGGCAATGTCCTCTTCCATCCGGCGCATCCAGCCTTTGGAATTGGCAAACATGCGATAGGCTTCCAGAACCTGCAATTGTTCCTTGTCACCGCCCTGCGAAATCTCAAGCATCTTGTCGACGCCCACGCGCAGTTCATCCACGGCCTCGTTCAGACGTTCACGTTCGCGGTGGGGATCGTCAGCAATCGGGTTGGTGACGACAACACGGGGTTCATGCAACCAGACATGCCCTTCGGCAGATCCTTCCTGTGCTGGTCCCCCCTCAAATTGCACCGATTGCTGGTGCCGGGGTGAAAGCGCTGCGCCCTCGCCCACAAAGGCACCAAGCTCGGTCATCTCGGCCAGAACCATGGCGACCACTTCCAACGCATAGACCTCGTCAGCAGAATACACGCGCGCATCACGGGATTGAACGACCAGTACGCCTAGCTTTTCACCCAAACGCTGGATCGGCACCCCGATGAAGGACGAGAACCTCTCTTCGCCGGTTTCCGGCATATACCGAAACCCTTTGGTCGAAGGCGCGTCTGCGGTGTTCACGACCTTGCCTGATTGCGCAACATGACCAACAAGCCCTTCACCCAACCGCATACGTGTCTTGTGAACCGCCTCTGGCGACAACCCTTCAGTCGCGCAAAGCTCAAGGGTATCGGCATCCCGGAACAGATAGATCGAGCACACCTCGGCCCGAATACTGTCGGCAATCAGATGCGTGATCCGGTCAAGACGTTCCTGACCGGCGGCTTCGCTCGCCATCTCTTCGCGCAGCCGCCCCAGCAGCTTGCGGGATTCAGTTTCGGTGCCTTCCGCCATATCCCACCCAAATTACGGAATCAGGCGAGACCTTTGGCTGAAATGCTCAGGCCGCCTTGTCCAATTCAAAGGCATCATGCAGTGCCTGAACAGCAAGTTCCATGTATTTCCTGTCGACTAGGACGGAAATTTTTATCTCGGAGGTTGTAATGACCTTGATGTTGATCCCCTCATCCGAGAGTATCTTGAACATCTTGGCCGCCACGCCCGACTGCGAGCGCATACCGATACCCACGACCGAGACCTTGCAGACATCCTGATCCGCGACCAGTTCGGCATAATTCAGCTCACCCGCATCCTTGATCGCCAGCAATGCCTGTTCGGCGCGGGCCACCTGATCGGTGGGGCAGGAAAAGGTCATGTCCGTGCGCCCTTCGTCCGAGATGTTCTGCACGATCATATCGACATTCACGCCCGCGTCGCTGAGCGCGGTAAAGATAATCGACGCGATGCCCGGGCGGTCAGCCACCGAGACAACAGTCATCTTGGCTTCGTCGCGGGAATAGGCCACACCGGCCACAACATTGGATTCCATGATATCCTCCTCATCGCAGACCAGCGTACCAGCCTCGTCGGATTGTTCCTCAAAACTTGAGAGAACGCGCAGTTTCACCTTATACCGCATCGCCAATTCGACCGAGCGGGTTTGCAGCACCTTTGCCCCCAACGAGGCCAATTCCAGCATTTCCTCGAACGAAATACGGTCCAGCTTGCGTGCCTTCTCGCAGATGCGCGGGTCGGTGGTATAGACACCGTCAACATCCGTGTAGATGTCGCACCGCTCGGCACCGAAGGCGGCGGCAAATGCCACGGCGGTGGTGTCCGACCCACCCCGGCCCAAGGTCGTGATACGGCCTTCGGGGCTGATGCCCTGGAACCCGGCGACAACGGCAACCTTCATGCCCTCGCCAAACTTCTGGTTCAGGTTATCGGTCGGAATTTCTTCGATCCGGGCCTGGCTGTGGGCGCTGGTGGTCATCAGCGGAACCTGCCAGCCCTGCCAACTGCGTGCCGGGACATCCATTTCCTGCAGCGTCAACGCCATCAGACCAGCCGTGATATTCTCACCCGAGGACACGACGGCATCATATTCACGCGCATCATATAGCGGTGAAGTTTCATCGACCCAGCCCACAAGCTCGTTCGTCTTGCCGGACATGGCCGACACGATGACGATCACGTCATAGCCCTTCGCCACTTCGACGCCGATGCGCTTGGCTGCGCGGCGGATACGGTCAAGGTTGGCCACCGAAGTGCCGCCAAATTTCATCACGAGTAAGGGCATGGGGGCAAGTGTCTCCGCGCCTTGGATTTCTGGTCCCGTGCGTCTTATGCGAGGGGGGCCGCAAGGGCAAGAGTTCAAAACCAGTCGGATGGCCGCACCTGATCGCTTTACAACCGACCAAGAGGCTGTCAGCCTGCAACTCGCATTTATTCCCAGAGGTTCTCCATGATCCGCGCTGCCGCAGCCCTCGTCCTTTTATCCTCATCCGCCTTTGCACAGGTCTCAACGCTGGCTGCAACCGACGGCAAGAATGCACTGGGTACGGTGCCCTGTGCCAAAGGCGGAGCAGCGCTGAGCAGCTGCCACGCCGAGCTGCGACACCATGACGATGGGACCACGACCTTGGCAGTGGGGCTGGGCGGCGCCGAAGTACGCAGCATCTATTTTACCGATGGCGTACCGACCTCCAGCAGCTCACCGGCCCGGATCAGTCACGAAACACGGGGTGACCTGACAGTGGTCTTCATCGACCCCGATGAAGTTTACGAAATCCCCACGGCGGCTTTGAAACGTCAATAATCGTGCGGCTGACCGTCCCAGGTTTCAAAACACCCGGTCGTGGCCAGTGACAGTGACTCAAAGCGGCAAAGCAGCCCATTTGTTGCCTGATCCACAGTGATCTCAGCCTGAGTGCCGCCCATATCCGTCTGCACCCACCCCGGATGGTAGATGCCCACCGATATACCATCTGCACGCAGATCAGTGGCCAGATTCCGCCCCAAATTCAGGGCTGCTGCTTTGGACGCGCGATAAATATAGCTGCCACCGGGCGCGCGTGTGTGCGACGCCATCTGCGACGACAGGATCACAACTTTGCCTTGCGCTGCCCGAAGATTGGGCAAAAGCGCCTGCACGGTTAGAAACACGCCCGTCACATTGGTCGCAAAACTCTGCGCCCACATGTCGGCAGGATAGCCGTCCATTCCGTGGCCTTTGTCCAGATAAACCCCGGCGTTGCAGATCAACAGATCAACCGGACGACCCGCAAGCCCTTCTGCCATAGAAGCCTGCTGCTTCGGGTCTGTCACATCCAACACAAGCTGCGCACTGGAATCCCGGGCGGTTCCGGTTACGTCATGTCCCTGCGCGCGGTAACGATCTGCCAGAGCTTGGCCAATTCCGCGATTGGCCCCGGTGATAACGATATGCATGGGTCAGTTCGTTTTACGGGTGGGTAGGAAAGGCAACGGCGAAACGGGCACGCCGTCTTCGATCAGCGCTTTGGCCTCGTCGGGCTTGGCTTCGCCATAAATCGCGCGTTCGGGCGCATCGCCCAAATGGATCTTACGCGCTTCTTTGGCAAAATCCTTACCGACATAGTCCGAGTTTTCCTCGACCTTGCGACGCAGATCGGCCAGCACCTTCTCGATATCTGGCGACGGCGTCGCGACATCCACTTGTTTGCTTTGTGGTTCAGTTGTCTGCGCATTGCGGGCCGGACGAACGCGAGGGGTCATGATAGCCTTATCTACTTGCACGTCACCACACACAACGCAGGTCACCATACCTGCGGAGGCGAGTTTGTCGTAAGCGGCGGCCGATTGGAACCAACTGTCAAATGTATGGTCGCGGCTGCATTTCAGCGAATATTGAATCATGGTCCGTCCATTTTCCGGTAGGCAAATAGATACCGACAGACATGGCAAGATCAAGCCCTTCGAAAGGCGAGTCAGTGTAGAATCGGGCCAAGACTGCGTAACAAATGGGACAGTTCCGGCGATTTCACCAGAGAGGCCGCTTTTTTAGGCGAAACCCACTTTCGCTTTCGTTGGGCCCGTTCAGGAAATTCTGGCGCAATCGACGTAACACAGAGGGGAAAGACATCCACCAGACACAATACGGGGTTCGTACTGGAGTGGGGTTTCAAATATGAGAAACGGCCCATGGGCTTGTTTGCGCAATTGCCTTTAACCCCAGCCTCTTCCCAAGCTTCTCGTCTGGCGGTTTGCGACGGTGTCATATCCTCGATCAGCCAGCCCTTCGGTATGATCCAGCGCTTGGATTTGCGCGTTGTGATCAGCAAAACTCTGAGCTTTCCGTGTTTGATGCGATAGCATATGGCTGCCGATTGATGCTTAAGCCGCAGGTGCTGTTCGCTTCCCCGCAGACACGTCGGTTGCCTCGCACCGATCACGCCGCACCACCTTTCAAACTGCTTTCATCCTCAATCACCGGCCTTTGCGTTTCTTGTACATTTAGCGGCCGGCTGGGGTGAGAATACCATATGGTGCGGTTTCTTCCAAGTGTTTAGACAGGATTCAGACCCGAGCAGCCAGTTTCCGAACCAGATCTTCATGCGGGATATCTGCATCGATTGCCAGTCGCCGCAGCCCAAAGTGAACTCGGGCCACCTGCTGATAGTACCGGGTGTAGACGTAGTTTGTACCACCCCCTGCGATCGCACCCAGGACCGGTATCGATTGCGCAGCCAGCTTCTGGCCCAGTACAATGGACAGTCGCGGCGCTACCGCTGAAATTAGCTTTTGCATCGCTGGGCCAGTCAACGTCAGGCGGACCGAAAAGAAGCCCAGATCTGCGCCATCGTCAAAAGACAGTGGTCCGGCTGCAGACAGGACCCGAACGCAATCAAATTTGACGCCTTCCTCGGACGGATCGAACCCTTCGCGGAACGCCGCACCCTGAATGGCACGCAATAGCATGGCCGTTGTTGCAGGCAATTCCATCAGGGCAGTCGACACGCCACCCAAGCCACCGGCCGCCCCCATCGCCGTTGCGACAGCCGTGTTCACCCATGGCTTTTGATCCGGAACGGCCCGGCGCGACCCCTCGGCTGCGTGCATCGCTAGCCAAAGCGCCTGTTCCGTGGCCCCTGTCAGCCCCTGCCGCACAGATGCAGGCAGTTGTTCCAGCAAGGATTCTGCCGAACCTCCCAAACTGTTCAACAGTTTAACGCCGGGACCTCCGGCGGTTCTGTAATACTTGGCCAACCGATCCAATTCGGCATCGGTATCCAGCTTTTCGACTAGAAGCACGTCCTGCATATAAGCCCTCCTGACGTTAAACATCGGGGCTTAATGGCAGGGTTTCAATAGCTCAGCGGGTCCAGCGTGTGACCGGGCCACGCACATTCAACCATTCACCAGGGCTCAATTCCGCGCCTAAAACCCGGTCAGGGTTTGTTGGGGGCGGCATTTCCACACCGGAAAGTCGTGTGAAACCGAAACGCGCATAATAAGGCGCATCGCCCACCAACATCGCCCTTTGCCAGCCTATTTCGCGACCGGCCTCAAGCCCCTGATGGATCAGGAATCCCCCCAGACCTTCGCCTTGATGGGTCGGGTGCACGGCCACGGGACCCAGCAATAAAGCGTCGTGATCGCCCACATGCACGGGCCAGAAACGGATCGCCCCGGCCAGAATGCCCTGCCCGTCGCGCGCAACAAGGGAAAGACCCGACACCGGCGGAACATCATCGCGCAGACGATACGAGGACAGCGCCTCACGCCCCGGCGCAAAGCACAGGTCGTAAAGTGCCTCGACCTCCCACCAATCATCCGGCTCCTCCGGCCTGATCACGAACTGCTGCACCCTGCCCTCTTTTCCTAGCTGGCAATCGCCCTAGCACTTCGGTACGCCTTGGGCAAACGCTTGGAGATCTTATGTTCTATCGCCCCGAAGACGGCCACGGCCTGCCACACAATCCGTTCAACGCCATTATCACGCCACGACCGATCGGCTGGATTTCCACGCGTGACACAGATGGGATCAACAATCTGGCTCCGTATTCGTTTTTCAACGGCGTTGCTTACACCCCGCCGCAGGTGATGTTTGCTTCAACCGGAACCAAACACGATCAAGACGGCACGAAAGACAGTCTTGCCAATATCAAGGCAACGGGGGTGTTTTGTGTAAACGTCGTGGCCCACGCACATCGCGACGCAATGAATGCCAGCTCAGCAGGCTTGCCGAAACATGTCGACGAATTTGGCCATGCAGGCCTGACACCCTTGGAATGCGAAACCATCCCATGCGCCCGGATCGAAGGGGCTCCGGCAGCGCTGGAATGCAAGCTAACCCAGATCGTGTCCCTTCCGGGCGAGGCCAATCGGGTAGTGTTCGGAGAAGTAACCGGCGTACATCTGCGCGACGATTGCCTGAAGGATGGCATGTTCGACGTCACAACATTCCAACCGCTGGCAAGGCTTGGGTACCGGGACTATTCAGTAGTCACCGAGCTGTTCAGCCTTTCACGACCGGATGACTAATGCCGCTTCCTGACCCCTTACGCAGATACCCGATCACGCTCCCTGATGGCTCTGATCACAAGGGCACAGTTTTCCTGTCTGAAGCGATTGACCATCCCAGGTTTCAGGCCGGAGAATACAGCTACGCATCGGATTTTGAGCCGTCAGACGATTGGGCGCAACGACTTGCCCCCTACCTGTTTCCGTTTTCGCAAGAAAAGCTGGTGCTGGGGAAGTTCTGTCAGATCGCCCATGGCGTACGTTTCATCACATCATCGGCCAATCATTCAATGGATGGATTGACGTGCTTTCCGTTTCCAGTGTTTGACTCGGACGGAATGACCGGGTTTCAGCCGGACACGCGCGACACTCTCATCGGCCACGATGTCTGGATTGGCTATGGCGTAATGATCCTACCCGGTGCGCAGATCGGTTCGGGGGCAATTATTGGTGCCGGGTCTGTTGTTCGCGGAAACGTACCGCCCTATGCGATCATTACCGGGAACCCTGCCGAAGTACGGCGGTTCCGGTTCGAAAAGGACACCATCGACCGGCTTTTAGCATTGAACTGGTGGGATTGGCCCGCCGAGAAGATCGCCGAAGCCGAAAAGGCGCTTCTGTCTGGTAATATTGAAGAATTGGAACGGATTGCTCCAAAGTAAAAGGCGGCCAAAGTGGCCGCCTTTTACAATCAATGCCCGCCCAGCACACCTGTGCGGACCGAGTAATCGACCGCCAGTTCGTAGTCCGGGTCATCGTCGCTATCGACCATAAGGTGGCCGGCCTTGTTCAGCAGTTTGTGGCAATCCCGGCTGAGGTGGCGCAGCATGACGCGTTTGCCCGCAGCCTCGTATTTTCCAGCGATGTTTTCGATGGCCTGCAGCGCGGATTGATCCACGACGCGGCTTTCGGCAAAGTCCACGATTACAGTGTCAGGGTCGTTCTGAATATCAAACAGTTCAATGAATCCGTCGGACGAACCAAAGAATAAAGGCCCCTGAATCTCATAGACTTTTGCGCCCTCTTCCGTGGCCGAGTCCCGCGTGACTGCGTGAATGCGTTTAGCATTGTTCCAGGCATAGGCCAGCGCCGAGACAATCACACCGACAACCACGGCAACCGCAAGGTCTTCCATCACGGTCACAACAGTCACTAGAACAATGACGAACGCATCCATCAGGGGCACCTTGCGCATGATTTTGAACGAGTTCCATGCAAAGGTCCCGATCACCACCATGAACATCACACCAACCAGCGCGGCCAGCGGAATCTGCTCAATCAGCGGTGAGGCGAACAGGATGAACACCAGCAGGAACAGGGCTGCAGCAATCCCGGCGATGCGGGTACGACCGCCGGATTTTACGTTGATCATCGACTGACCGATCATCGCACAACCGCCCATGCCACCGAAGAATCCAGTCGCTACATTGGACACACCCTGCGCAATGCATTCTTGCGAGGCCCCTCCGCGCTTGCCGGTGATTTCACCAACGAGATTCAGGGTCAGCAGGGATTCAATCAAGCCGATGGCGGCCAGAATGACAGCGTAGGGCAAGATGATCTCAAAGGTTTCCCAGTTCAGCGGCACCATCGGGATGTGAAACGCCGGCAGGCCGCCCTCGATTGAGGCCAGATCACCAACACGCGGCACATCAAGTCCAAAACCAATCACCAGCGCAGCCACAACAACAATCCCGGCCAATGGTGCAGGCACGATACGCGTGATACGCGGCATGACCCAGATAACGGCCATCGTCAGGGCAACCAGACCCAACATCGTGTAAAGCTGCAGGCCCGAAAGCCATTCACCGCCGCTTAGGCCGTGGCCGGTGTTTTCCATGGTGCCGGGCACCTTGAACTGACCCATCTGCGCCAAGAAAATCACGATGGCCAGACCATTCACAAACCCCAGCATCACCGGATGCGGCACCAGTCGGATGAACCGGCCCCAATGCATCGCGCCTGCAATGACCTGCAAAACACCCATCAGAACCACCGTGGCGAAAAGGTATTCCACCCCGTGTTCAGCCACCAACGCCACCATCACAACAGCCAGAGCGCCGGTTGCGCCGGAGATCATGCCCGGCCGACCACCGATCAGCGCCGTAATCAAGCCCACCATGAACGCGGCATACAGTCCGACCAACGGGTGGACACCTGCGACAAAGGCAAACGCCACCGCTTCGGGGACCAGCGCCAGCGCAACGGTCAGGCCCGACAACAGCTCAATCCGCAAGCGCGAGACCGTCAGCCCCTCATCCGGCATCCAGCGGAGATCAGGTTTGGCTATACGATTGGCAAAGCTTGCCAGCATGGCTCGGGGCATGAGACGTCCTGTGGGGTTGTTTGTTCGCGCGAAAGATGCCTTTTACCTGTCATACCTGACATTAGATACTGCACCCAGCGGGACCCTGATATGCGTAAACCGCATAGCTAGCAAGCAAGTTACACAAACCCTTGAAGCCGCTTGCCAAACCCGCGGCTGCCACGCAGAACTCTTTCAACAGTTTTTTACGGAGAGCAGCCATGACCCAGACTAAAATCGCTATCATCGGCGGATCAGGCATTTACGACATCGACGGTTTGGAAAAAGCGGAATGGGTCACAGTCGAAACGCCATGGGGCGATCCTTCGGATCAAATCCTGACGGGATCACTGAATGGCGTTGAGATGGCCTTTCTGCCTCGTCACGGGCGCGGACACGTGCATTCCCCGACTGAAGTGCCTTACCGCGCCAATATAGACGCGCTGAAGCGACTGGGCGTGACTGACGTGATTTCTGTCTCGGCCTGCGGATCGTTTCGCGAGAATATGGCGCCGGGCGATTTCGTGATCGTCGATCAGTTCATCGACCGGACATTCGCGCGGGAGAAAAGCTTTTTTGGCACCGGCTGCGTCGCCCATGTCAGCGTTGCGCACCCCACCTGCCCGCGCCTGTCGGACGCGTGTGAGACTGCCGGTCGAGCGGCAGGGATAACCATCCATCGCGGGGGCACCTATCTGGCGATGGAGGGGCCGCAATTCTCGACACTGGCGGAATCCAAGATGTACCGCGAACACTGGGGCTGCGACGTGATAGGCATGACCAACATGCCCGAGGCCAAACTCGCCCGCGAGGCCGAGCTTTGCTATGCCTCGATCGCGATGGTCACCGATTACGACAGCTGGCATCCAGACCACGGCGAGGTGGACGTCACCGCCATCATCGCCACGCTGACCGGCAATGCCGAGAAAGGCCGTGCGCTTGTCAAAGGTCTGCCCGATCTGCTGGGCGCTGACCGCGCGCCCTGTCCTCATGGCTGCGACCGGGCGTTGGAATATGCCATCCTGACCGCACCGGAGAAACGTGATCCCACCGTGTTGGCAAAACTGGATGCTGTTGCTGGTCGAATTCTCTGACCCGCAACCTTAGTTGGCTGGCAAAGACTGTTGAACCTGATCCCACAACCCATGCGACCAGAGGTCGTTATGGGTGCCGTCCGGGATAACATAGATCTGCGCGGTATCCCCAGACATCGCGGCCAAAGCTTCGCCGTGATGCAGTGGAACCGTTTCATCCTTGGACCCGTGGAAGATCAAAGTCGGAACGGTGACGTTCCCGATCAAATCACGGGTCGCAAACTGATCCCGCATCAGGGCATGCACGGGAAGCCAGGGATATCTTTCCGCCGCGACGTCCACCGTGGCCGTAAAGGGTGCCTCAAGCACCAGCAGTTGTGCATTTGGGCGTTGTTCAGCCACCGCGGTCGCAACGGCTGTTCCAAGACTTTGGCCGTGCAACACAACGTCCGCGCCTTGGCGGTCCAGCTGGTCATACATCTGGATTCCGTCGGAAATCAGCGCCATCTCGGACGATTCGCCCTCGCTGCCCGGATATCCGCGATAGCTGGGGGCCAGCAGGCCGAAGCCGCTGTTGAGGATCTCTCTCATCCGGTCGGCCCGGTCGCCCAGATTGCCCGATTGGCCATGAAAGAACAAAACCGTCGGCGCATCATCGATCGCGGGTGGGGCGGACCACGCGGTCAACCTGACGCCATCAGACATCGTAAGGGAAACGGTCTCGACATCGGCCAGGCCGATCGAATTGGGTGCGGGCAACTCGCCATCTGGTTTGAACAAAAGCGATTGCTGGTTCACATACATATACCCAACGATGCCCGCATAGATCACTGCGAGGACCGGAACCAAAAGGATCAGCGCGCCCTTTACGTGGGCAAGCCGCGAATGACTGGTTTCAGGTGCCGCGTTCGCGCGGGTATGATCTGTTGGAACCATCGGCCTCTCCGAAGTGTTGCGTCAGGTCCAAGGTCGGTGACCCGAGAGACCAATTCAAGCCGCGCGGGGCACACTTAATCCAATCTTATAACTTGTTGCCGCGTTGCACGGCCCCGGTTCTTTTTCGTCCAGCGCCTTGAAATATCGCCTGTACTGCACCGATGTGTGGTTCGCACGGCACCGTCAAAACGCTGGCGAAACAGAGGGATAGCATGAAACGACTTGAGGCATTGGACGCGGCCCGGTTTCTGGCGTTTTGCGGAATGGTTCTGGTGAATTTCCGCATTGCCGCTCAGGTCGCCCCTGGCAATGACTGGGCCTCGACCCTGATCGATTTGCTTGAAGGCCGCGCGGCCGCATTGTTTGTCATCCTGGCCGGTATCGGAATTGGGTTATCCTCTGTTTCAGCGTCGGTGCTGCTGCGGCGCGCGGTGTTTTTGTTCGTGCTCGGTCTGATCAACATGACTGTATTTGACGCCGATATCCTGCATTTCTACGCGGTGTACTTCGTTGTTGGCACCGCTTTCCTGACGGCACCAACCCGTGCATTGTGGTTGGGTTCAGTTGGGGTGGTGGCGCTGGCTGTCCTCGCCGTCATGATTTTCAACTACGACCTTGGCTGGGACTGGGAAACGCTGACATACACCGACCTTTGGACCCTGCCCGGTTTTTTGCGCAACCTGTTTTTCAACGGCTGGCACCCGGTCCTTCCCTGGGCGGCGTTTCTGTTGATCGGAATGGCCATTGGACGATCCGAATTGCACACGATCTGCATTCAACACAGGCTGATCATGTGGGGGTTCGGAGCTGCCGTATTTGCCCTGTTTCCGCAAATGTTGGCCTCGGACCCTGATCTGGTGATCTATCTGGGGACTGCATCCATCCCGCCGGGGCCGTTCTACATCATTGCCGGTACAGGGTCGGCTTGCGTGGTGATCGGACTGCTGCTGAAGCTGTGGCCGAAGATCGAAAAACTGCGCATTGGCCCTGTCCTGACCGCGCCCGGTCGGCAAAGCCTGACACTTTATATGGCCCACATCCTGATCGGCATGGGGATACTAGAAGAAGCCGGTCTGCTGAACGGTTCACTGAACGCCCCACAGATCGCGGGTTACGCTGTTGCGTTCTGTGCCGCGTCCTCGATCTTTGCCCTATTGTGGTCCCGCAAATTCAAACGCGGTCCGCTTGAGGCGCTGATGCGTCTGACAACGCAACCACGCAGGGCTTGACCTTGCGCGCTGGTCCGGGCTTGCTGCGGGAAACGTATTCACAGGATTTCCGATGTCCCTTGACCTTTGGCTCGCCTTTGTCGCTGCATCTACCGCCTTACTATTGATCCCAGGCCCGACGGTCTTGCTGGTGCTCAGCTATGCCCTATCCAAGGGGCGCAGCGTGGCTGTCGCCTCGGCGACGGGTGTAGCTGTTGGAGATCTGGTGGCTATGACGGCCTCTCTTTTGGGGCTTGGTGCGCTGGTCCTGGCCTCGGCTGCCCTATTCACGGCCCTCAAATGGGTCGGTGCCGCCTATTTGGTCTGGCTGGGGATCAAACTGTTGCGCAGCGCGCCATCAGGCGGGCTTGAGACTGTGGACACCGGGCGCAATGTCACCGCACACAGCGTTTTTGGCCATGCTGCCGCCGTCACCGCGTTGAACCCGAAATCTATCGCGTTTTTTATCGCTTTCGTTCCTCAGTTTCTGCGCCCGGCTGACCCGCTCGGACCGCAATTTGCTATCCTGATCGCAACCTTTGTGGGGCTGGCATGGCTGAATTCGCTGGCATACGCCCTTTTGGCGGACCACCTACGCAAGATGATCGGCCGTTCAGGCGTCATCACCGCTATGACCCGGTTCGGAGGGCTGGCATTAATCGGGATGGGAGTGGCTACGGCTGTCCTGCGCCGCCCGGCCTGAGGGCTCAGCCCTCAGCGTGTTCCTTCATGAAACCGCGAATGAACCGCCGGATTTCTCGCGCGGCCGAAGTGTCCAACTCTTTGCATAGCTGAACAAAATCGTCCCGTTCATCCTTATCCAACCGCAGGACCAACTGACTGTTTTTCTTGGTTGAAATCTTACTGTCTTTCGTTCCCACGCGTCCCATCCCCATCAAATTCCCAGGCCTGTAAGATAGGCTTTGTATATACTTCGCATATAGTTTGTAATTCACGAGCACCTAACAACAAAAGAAGGTTATGGCAACGAACCTTCATGTCGCTCAGGCGAGTTTTTCAAAAGATCAGGGCAAGGGGTACAAACCATATCTGACGCGGCCGGTCGATGCACTGTATCGCGACTACCGCCAGTCGAACCGCCGGACGTCTGGGGTGGCAATCTTTCCTTGCATGACTCACACCAATGGGCCAAACAGCCCAGCGTGTTTTGACGCCAGAGGGGATGGCCATGTCCAGAAACAAGTCGGTCAAAGATTACATTCGGACCATCGTTGATTTCCCACATGAGGGGATCATGTTCCGGGACGTAACGACCCTGTTCGCTGATCCGCGCGGTTTCCGCATGGCGATCGATCAAATGCTGCACCCCTATGCCGGTGAGCGCATCGACAAGGTCGTTGGCCTCGAGGCGCGTGGCTTTATCCTAGGCGGCGCCATCGCGCACCAGCTGAGTGTCGGCTTTGTGCCGATCCGCAAAAAGGGCAAGCTGCCGGGAACTACGATCAGCCAAGATTATAAGTTGGAATACGGCGAAGCGATTGTTGAGATCCATGATGACGCCATTCAACCGGGTGAAAAAATACTCGTAGTCGATGATCTGCTTGCAACAGGTGGAACCGCGGCCGCGGGAATCAAACTGATCGAACGATTGGGCGGCGAGATCGTCTCATGCTCGTTCATTATCGACTTGCCCGAATTGGGCGGGCGCAAGGCATTGGAGGATATGGGTATGGATGTCCACGTCCTGTGCGAATTTGAAGGCCTTTGACAAGCTGCGCATTCACAAGATCGTGAGTGGAAACCTGAAACCGCGCTAGCTTAGCGCGGTTTTTCATTGGATCAACCCGAACTTATCGACATATTCAGTGATCTCCCTTCGATGCCGCCCCGTATCCCAGTTGATGCCACCAAGGGCATTCCAACAAGGGATATCATACCATGTTTCGCAAACTCGCAATTGCCGGTGTCGCAAGCTTTTTCGTAGGAACAGCCGCTTATGCTGATGGTCACTCCAAGGATATTGTCGACACCGCAGTCGGTGCAGGCAGCTTTGAAACTCTCGTCGCAGCCGTTCAGGCCGCAGAACTCGTAGATACTCTGAAAGGTGAAGGCCCTTTCACCGTCTTTGCCCCCACTGATGACGCCTTTGCCGCTTTGCCCGAAGGCACAGTTGAAACCCTTCTGAAGCCCGAGAACAAGGATCAACTGGTTGCCATCCTGACCTACCATGTGGTGCCCGGGAAAGTGATGTCAGGCGATCTGTCCGATGACATGACAGCCGCAACCGTACAAGGCGGAGAAGTCAAAATTGACCTTGATAACGGCGTCATGGTCAACGACGCGAACGTTGTTCAGGCAGACATCGAGACATCGAACGGCGTCATCCACGTGATTGACAAAGTTATTCTGCCCGCATCGTGAACTCAGCGCGCGGCCTGTGTTAAACGGGCCGCGCCTACGCCTTTAGAACGGCACCCGGATTCATGATCCCTTTTGGATCAAGCGCTGCCTTGATCGAGCGCATCGCCGACAGCTTTACCGGATCGCCATAGCGGCTTAGATCATCCGTTTTCAAACGCCCTATGCCGTGTTCAGCGCTAATCGAGCCACCGAACTCATGCACCAAATCATGCACCAAGCGTTTTACCGTTTGCCGCTGTGCGTCATACTCTGAACGGCTATGCCCCTGCGGCGGGAACACGTTGTAGTGAAGGTTGCCGTCACCAAGATGCCCAAAACAGTTAATCCGGAAATCCCCCAACCCGCGTACAATTTCGGACCCTCGCAGGATGAATTCGGGGATTTGCGAGATCGGGACCGAGATGTCATGGCTCGAGACCGAACCGATCAACCGGTTGGCTTCGGGAATCTGCTCACGTACGGCCCAAAGCTCCAATCTTTGCGCTTCGCTTTGGGCTATGACCGCGTCACCTACAAGCCCGCGCGCCTCCGCTGTTTCGAACAGCGCCATCAGCGCGTCTGACGGTGACGCACCGCCAGAAAGGCCCAATTCAATAAGCACCATCCATTCAGGCTGGACGTCAAAGGGCTGGCGGATATCGGGCAAAACCTCGGACAGGAATTGCAGGCCTTGCTTGTGGATCAGCTCAAAGGTGCTGACCCCCTCGCCCACCTGATCGCGTGCCAGCGCCAGCAATTCAATGGCAGCATCCAAAGAGGTCACCTGGAACATCGCGGTGCCGGTTTCGGTCGGGCGCGGGTACAGCTTCAACGACGCGGCTGTGATTATCCCCAGTGTACCTTCCGCCCCGATCAGCAGGTTGCGCAGATCATACCCAGTGTTGTCCTTGCGCAATCGGCTGAGGCCGTGCCAGATTTCACCATTCGGAAGAACTGCTTCCAACCCAAGACACAGGTCGCGCGCATTGCCATAGCGCAATACATTGACGCCACCCGCATTCGTCGCAAGATTTCCACCAATCCGGCAAGACCCTTGCGCCGCCAATGCCAACGGGAACAATCGATCAGCTTCTTCCGCAGCAGCCTGAACATCGGCCAGAATGGCACCGGCCTCGGCGATAAGAATGTTCTCGGTCGGATAAACCGCCCGGATGGCTGACATCCGCTCCAGAGAAATAAGCAACGGGGCCGGGCCGTCAGCCATCACCTGCCCGCCGACCAATCCGGTGCCGCCGCCGTAAGGCATGACGGGAACCGAAGCATCCGAGGCGAGCCGAACGAGCGTCGAAACCTGTTCTACCGACTTCGGCAGCGCCAAAACGCCGACACGGCCTGCGAACCTGCGGCGCGGCTCTTCCAGGTATCGTTCCTCGACAGGGTGCAGAATATCATCGCCCAGCGCAGTGCGGATTGATTGGGCAAAATTGTCATCGGCAGGGTTTAGTTTCATACCCTTTCCTTGCCCAAGTCGTGACGCCCCGACAAGCCTTATTCCAGTTCGATGAGGTATTGCGGCTCAAGCACCACAACCGTCGGGCGATCAGGTAACGTGCGAAGAGACACGGTGATCTCAGACACACCTTTGCGCTCAACGGGGAAGTCGTTGCGGATATCGACCAGAAAACGGTCCAGTGAGAAACTGGAAAACCAGTGCATTGGAATGATGACAGAGCTTTTCAGCCGCTTCAATACAGTGATCATTTCCGGCAGCGGCATCGTCGTTCCACCATCCACCGCAGCCATCACAACATCCAAACGCCCCAGGGCGGCAAATTGTTCATCTGACGGCACGTGGTGCAGATGACCCAGATGGCCTATGCACAACCCTTCAACCTCAAACACAAAGATAGAATTTCCGCGCTCTTCCACACCACCATAAGAGGATCGGATATCGGTCGAGACATTGCGTATCAGCATCTCTCCCAAATCAAGATAGTGTTCGATCCCCTGCCCGAACTCGCCCCACCCCGGCAACACATTTGGGATGGCAGGATCCGGATGGGCGGTCCAATGGGTGCCGTGGGCATGGTTCATCGTCACCACGTCCGGGATCAGATCCGCGCTGCCGATGAAACCGGTGAAGTCCGTCACTGCGTTCAACCCGCCCTGCGTCTGGATCATAAATGACGCGTGAGCAACATAGCTGATCCGGACCGAAAACTCGGGCACCGGATCCTGCCAGGCCGCTTTGTGAATATATTCAATCCCCGGTGCGGCATCCGCTATGGCAATGCAATGGCTCGGCCGCCGTTCCTGTGCCGAAGCCTCACCCGAGATCACCATCAATACCGCAACAATCCAGCGCATGTCCGGAGTGTAGCGCAGAACACGGGTAAGTCACGCCTGCAGATATCGCGTGAGTGAATTCACGGATTTGGCATTTTCTAGGAGCAATTCAGAGAACGATGCACTCCCGCAGCTTGAACGGGCGCGAGACTTTCGCCGCACGTAGCGCTTG
This sequence comes from Ruegeria sp. YTSC230, assembly GCF_059609665.1. Lineage (NCBI taxonomy): Bacteria > Pseudomonadati > Pseudomonadota > Alphaproteobacteria > Rhodobacterales > Roseobacteraceae > Ruegeria > Ruegeria sp. YTSC230. The sequence goes on from NZ_JBXWMC010000012.1 coordinate 108,856, forward strand.
AGCCAACGGATCACTCACAAAAAATGCGCGGCGCATTTGTGGGTCAATCCAGATATCCGGGCCATCCAATGCTATCGCGCTCACGGCGATGTCTTTGTCTTTCATGACCAACGGTGGCTGATAAACTTCTTGATTTTCGTAGGGTCTATCAATGTTCGGAGATTGATCTGTCAGCACTGCAGCTTTTTGATTGCCGAAGTTCAGACAATAATATTCTCCTTCAACCGGAGTGGCACGGTCATGCTGAAACAGTTTGACTGGATAGAGATTCCCGTCGCCAAGATCAAACTGGCGCAGAACTGCCGCACACGCGGAAGACACCGTCCAAGTCCCGCCGGCATTGAATAGGTCGGGCTGTTTCTTTTCCTTTTTGTCTTTGTATTCAGCGTACATTTCCTTGGGGAAGCGATTTGCGGGCAAAGCCTCGCCAACATTGTTCCGCTTCATTGCATCGACGGCAAGTTCGTTGTTTTCAAGATAATTATCTTGATCAAACCCTTTGATGCTCGCCGTGCCCACCATAGCGTCGCTGACCCAGATCATTGGCTTTTGGGACCGCGCAATGCCCTACCCCGCGTCCGTCTTCCCGCGCCGGTCCGACCTTAGGCTGGCATACAGCACATGCGTCCGCCACCGCCCGTTGATCTGCAGATACGACTGCGCCACGCCCTCGTATTTAAACCCCGAACTTTCCAGCAACCCACGTGATGGTTTGTTCTCGGGCAGGCAGGCAGCCTCAATCCTACTCAGGTCCAGTCGGGTAAAGGCGTGATGAACGATCGCACCAATGGCCTCGCGCATGTAACCCTGACGGGCAAAAGACTGGCCCGTCCAATATCCCAAGGTTCCTGCCTGCGCCGGGCCGCGACGGACATTGTCCAGCGTGATGGCCCCCAAAAGCACATCATCCGTGCGACGAAACAAAAACAGTGGGATCGCCGTCCCACCGGCCACGGAGCGCTGCGCCCAATAAACCCTGTTGGTAAAGGATTTTCGACTCAGGTGATCCTTGGCCCAGATCGGTTCCCACGGGGTCAGGTATTCCTGTGACGCGCGCCGTAGCGCCGCCCAGTCGTTAAAGTCGGAATGCGCGGGCGGGCGCAAGCTCAGGCGCTCGGTTTCAAGTTTCAGCTTGCGTCTGCCCAACAGCATCACGCCGCACGCCTCTCCTGCAATTGCGCCAGCGTGGGTGCGCCCGAGACAGGACCGTAAAGCGCCAGCGCAGCAGGGGCCTGCACTGCCATCTGTTCGGCGAAGGCACGCACATCTTCGGTGCTGACGGCGTCGATCTTGGCCACGGCATCCTCAAGCGAGGGAACCCGGTCCCAGATCTGCACCAGACGCGCCAGACGTTCCGCCCGGTTCGACGGGCTTTCCAGCCCCATCAGCATACCGGCTTTCATCTGCGCGCGGGCGCGGGCAACCTCTTCGGCGCTCATGTCTTCGGCGGCGCGCTTCATCTCATCAATCGTTATGCTGGCCAGCTCTGCGACCTGATCCGCCGACGTTCCGGCGTAGATCGTCGTCGTGCCGGTATCGGCATAAGCTCCGGTCTGCGCAAAGATCGTATAGCACAATCCGCGTGTTTCGCGCACTTCCTGGAACAAGCGAGAGGACATGCCGCCGCCAAGCGCCGTCGAATAAATCTGTGCGGTATAGATCGCATCGTCGCGATAGCCGGGGCTTTCCAGCGCCAGTGCGAAATGCGCCTGCTCCAGCTCTTTCTCCTGCCGCGCTTCGCCGCCAGTGAAACGGGCGGTTTCTGGGATCAGCCCTTTGCGGGGTTTAAGATGGCCAAACAACGCTTCAGCGGTTTTCATTAACGCATCATGATCAACGGCACCAGCAGCAGACAGGATCATCTGTTCAGGACCATAGTGTTCAGCCACAAACCCGGACAAATCTTCGCGCGAAAACGCACTGACTCGTTCGGTCGGACCCAGAATGGTTCGACCCAGCGGTTGATCGTGATAGCTCTGCTCTTGCAACCAGTCAAAGATCACGTCGTCGGGCGTGTCATAGGCCTGACCGATTTCCTGTAGGATCACACCGCGTTCAACTTCGATCTCACGCGGGTCGAAGATCGGGTTCAGAACGATGTCACCGATGACATCCATCGCCAGCGCCACATCGTCTTTGAGAACACGCGCGTAATAAGCCGTTACTTCGCGCGACGTGTAGGCGTTGATATACCCGCCCACGTCCTCAATCGCCTCGGCGATTTGCAAAGCTGAACGGCGCTGGGTTCCCTTGAAAGCCATATGCTCAAGGAAATGCGCGATACCGTTCTGTTCAATCCGCTCGTGCCGCCCACCGGCGGTCACCCAAATGCCGATGGCCGCCGATTGCAACCCCGGCATATGTTCACTGACGATACGAAATCCGTTCTTCAGTTGGTCTTGTCTGACAGTCACTCAGCGATATGCCTTCTGATATGATCCTCGAGGGTGCCCAGATCGTTGGCGATGCGGGTCACCCGTTCCGGACGTTCATACAGATCAGACATGCGGGATGGAAGAGGCGGATGTTCGCCGCTTGCCTTCTCGACCGCTGCCGGGAATTTTGCGGGATGCGCGGTGGCCAGTGTGATCATCGGAACGTCGGCCGCGCGATTTTCTTCTGCAACCTTGATGCCCACGGCGGTATGCGGGCAAACCAATTCCGCACTGTGGGTCAGAGTGGACTTGATTGTCGCCAGCGTCTCATCCTCGGATACACGGCCCGAGTCAAAGCTTTCGCGCAGCGCTTCCATTGCGCCCTGGCTGACATTGAAGCCGCCGTTCTTCAGTTCATCCATCAACTGCGCGACAGCGCCGCCATCCTCGCCATACGCATAGTAGAGCGCACGCTCAAAGTTCGAACTGACCTGAATGTCCATCGACGGGCTGATCGAGGGGATGGTGTCGCCCTTGAAGTACCCCTCGCCCGACAGGCAACGGTGCAGAATGTCGTTCTGGTTGGTTGCGACAACCAGACGATCAATTGGCAGGCCCATGCGCTTGGCAAGGTAGCCCGCGAAGATGTCACCGAAATTGCCGGTCGGCACCGTAAAGCTGACCTTGCGATGCGGTGCGCCGAGGCTGACTGCAGCGGAGAAGTAGTAGACGATTTGCGCCAGAACACGGGCAAAGTTGATCGAATTCACGCCAGCCAGCTTCACGCCGTCGCGGAAGTCGAAATCGTTGAACATGTCCTTCAGCGCAGCCTGACAATCGTCAAAATCGCCGTCCATGGCCAACGCATGCACGTTGCGGTCCGCAGGTGTCGTCATCTGCCGACGCTGCACTTCCGAAACTCGGCCATGCGGGAACAAGATGAACACGTCCACGGCGTCGAGCCCCCGGAACGCTTCAATCGCAGCCGATCCGGTGTCGCCACTGGTCGCGCCAACGATGGTTACACGGTCACCACGGCGTTTCAGCGCCACCTGAAACAGTTGACCGATCAGCTGCATGGCGAAGTCTTTGAAGGCCAAGGTCGGCCCGTGGAACAGCTCCAACAGGAAGTGGTTTTCGTTCAACTGCTTCAATGGCGCGCGGGCGTCATGGCCGAAGCCTTCGTAGGCGCGGCCGATGATCTCTTTGAACTCACCCTCACCGAAAGATCCGCTGACATAGGGCCACATCACCTGGAACGCGATTTCCTCAAAGGGCAGTCCGGCCAGTGCCGCGATCTCATCCTGCGTCATCACCGGGATCTCGGCAGGCAGGTACAGACCACCGTCACGAGCCAATCCGGTCAGCATCGCCTCTTCAAACGTCAGTTCGGGCGCCTGCCCGCGGGTCGAGATGTATTTCATGTCGCGTCACTCTCAGAAGGGGCGCGGCTGCGCCACAGAAAATATCCGGTCATCGCGGCCCAGACCAAAGCCAGGCCAAACCATGTTATTGCATATTGCAAGTGATCATTCGGGATACCCGTCACCGAAACAGGCAAGGGTGTGATGTTGGGGTCGGTTTGCGACCGCGCGATTAGCAGAACAGGCTCAGCCCCAAGTGCAGCGGCCAGGTTCGGTACATCGCGGGCAAACCATATATTGTCGTCAATATCCGGCTCAGGCGTGTAGCCGTCAATTTCGTCCGGCCAGTGCAGATTTCCAGTGATCTCCATCGGTCCATTCAGCCTTTGATCGTGCTTCGCGGTCACAGGAACAAAGCCCCGGTCCACAAGAATTGTCCGGTCATTTGTGCTAAAAGACTGGATGATGCGATAGCCCGCCCCAACCTGTTTGACCGAGACAAGAACGTGGATCTCACCCGGCTCGACCTCGCCCGCAATTGTGACCGGCAGGTACTTATCAGCATCAGGCAACACGGTGTCAGGCAAATCAACCGGATCGGCTGAAATCCGATTTTCAATTTCGGCTAAAACGCCTTGTTTCCACGCCAACCGCTGCATTTGCCAGACACCCAGCGACACAAGGATCGCCAGACCGGCAATGCCAAAGATCATCAGAAAGAGAATGCGGCGCATGTCAGGACCAGGTTGTGTTGTTCGAAGGCTCAGCAAGAGCCGGCGTCTTGTTAAGGGCTGCAGCCGCAGAAAGGCAACCTTGCAATTGTATGGGGCGCAATCTTGCGTCCCGAATAGAGAAAAAGCCGCCCCAAAAGGGCGGCTTTTGCAATTTGTTCGCCCGTCTGGCGCTACATCAACGGCGCTTGGCCCCAGATGTATACTGCGAAGAACAGGAACAGCCAGACAACGTCAACGAAGTGCCAGTACCAGGCAGCCGCCTCAAACCCGACGTGTTTCTCAGGTGTGAAGTCACCCTTAAGCGCCCGGATTAAGCACACTGACAGGAAGATGGTACCGATAAGCACGTGGAAACCGTGAAAGCCGGTTGCCATAAAGAAGTTCGAATAGAACTGATCACCGCCGAATTTCCAGCCTTCATGCGCCAGCAGCTCATAGTATTCAAATGCCTGCAGACCGGTGAATGCGACGCCCAGAGCGATACCGATGGCCAAGCCCTGCACCAGCGCCTTGCGATCATTGCCGTGTACCAGCGCGTGGTGCGCCCAGGTGATTGCACAGCCCGACAGCAGCAGGACCAGAGTGTTGATCAGCGGCAGGTGGAACGGGTCAACCGCATGAATGTCAGGCTGGATGTACTCGGTACCGGCATAATCGTACATCGGGTACATGCGATGTTTGAAGAACGACCAGAACCAGGCAAAGAAGAACATCACCTCGGACATAACGAACAGGATGAAGCCATAGCGCAGGCCAATGCGGACAACTGGCGTGTGATCGCCCTGGCGGCTTTCGACCACAACCTCGGACCACCATGCGAACATGGTGTAAAGAACGGCTACCAGACCGGCCCAGAACATCCACGAGGTAACCCCGTGCATCCACAGGACGGCTCCGAACAGCATCACAAAGCCGCCGATCGCGCCGATCAGAGGCCAGATCGACGGGGCCAGAATGTGATAATCATGGTTTTTTGCGTGTGCCATCAGCGTCCCTCACCTACAGGCGTTAGTTCGTTGTTATATCAGCCTGCGTCTCAAGGGCGGCAACGCCCTCGGGCAGGTCAATTTCGTAGAATGTATACGACAGTGTGATCGTATGAACATACTTAGCTTCAAGATCCTCGACCATTTCAGGGTCGACGAAAAAGGTGACCGGCATCTCAACACGTTCACCGGGTTGCAGCACCTGCTCTTCAAAGCAGAAACAGGCAATTTTCTGAAAGTACCCGCCGGCCGAATACGGAGTCACGTTATAGGACGCCTGCCCGGCAATGGGGCGGTCGGTCGGGTTGTAGGCTTCGTAAAAGGCCAGTCCGGTTTCGCCAATACGCACTTCCATCTCGCGCTCGACCGGCTTGAATTCCCATGCCATGCCTTTCGCCTTCGAGGCGTCAAAGCGGATGGTCACCTTGCGATCCAGAATGTCTTCGGGTGCAGTCGCGGCCACACCGGTGGTGCCACCAAAACCGGTGACACGGCAGAACCAGTCGTAAAACGGAACAGATGCCCAGGCCAGGCTGCCCATCAGGACAACCACGCCAACTGTCTGCGCAACAGTTTTCTGAGGACCTGTCAGCGCCATCAGTTCTGTACCTCTTGCGTCGCCAAGCTGAAATCAGTGCCTGAAACCTTTACGACCGTCAGACCGAATATGATCACGATAAAGGCGGCCAGCGTCAGGCCGACCCCAAGGTTACGGCTGAACCGGCGTTGGTGAAGTTCGTGGCTCTTGCGCAGGCTCATGACCAACCTCCCAGCCCATAGGGCTTCAGCAGTGCTTCGACCAAGATAGCACCGAAATGCAGGAACAGATACAGCAGCGACAGCTTGAAGAACGCGCGTTCGACCTTGAAATTGTCGGCCTCGGAGTCTTCCTCGTTCCGGCGCGAAATCTGCCACGCTCCGCGCAGGAACAGCGCGTTCAACACCACAGCGACGGTCAGGTAGATCGGACCGCCAATACCCGAGAATGCGGTTCCAACAGCCAGCATGGCCAGCAGCCCGGTATATACCAGAATGTGCCAGCGCGTGGCGCGACGACCATGTGTGACGGTCAGCATCGGAACACCCGCATCGTCGTAATCCGAGCGCATGAACAGCGCCAGAGCCCAGAAATGCGGCGGGGTCCACATGAAAGTCAGGGCAAACATCAGCCACGGCTCGATGGACATAGACCCCGTTGCGGCAACCCAGCCGATGACCGGCGGGAATGCCCCTGCCGCGCCGCCGATCACGATGTTTTGCGGCGTCGAGCGTTTCAGCCACATCGTATAGACGACAACGTAGAAAAAGATCGTGAAGGCCAGGAAAGCGCCAGCAAACCAGTTGGTTGCCAGACCCAGCATAATAACGGACAGCCCCGACAGGGCCAGCCCGATTGCCATCGCCTCACCCTCCTGGACCTTGCCAGAGGGGATCGGGCGGCCTTTGGTACGCTTCATCACGCGGTCGATATCGGCGTCCCACCACATGTTCAAAGCGCCGGATGCGCCACCGCCAATGGCGATGAACAGGATGGCGCAAAAGCCGACGAATGGATGAACAGGGACCGGTGCCGCAAGAAGGCCGACCAAAGCGGTGAACACGACCAGCGACATCACACGCGGCTTCAGCAAGGCAAAGAAATCGCCAAAGCTGGCCTCATCCGCGTGGGATTGGGCGCCTACTGTGCTGGCATTGATGCTTGCGTCGCTCATTTCCGGTCCTTCTGGGGCGAAAGCTGCGCGGATACCGCGCAGCCTGCATTACCTTTGGCGCGAGCTTTTCAGCCCGCGCGGGTCATTACTTGAATGCAACCTGATAGGCTGCGGGCTGACCTGCATACTCTTCCAGTGCGCCTTGCAGCCACTGCTCATACGCCTCTTCGCTGACCACTTTGACGGTGATCGGCATATAAGCGTGATCCTTGCCGCACAGTTCGGAACATTGACCGAAATAGATGCCTTCCTTTTCGGCCTCGAACCACAGTTCGGCCAGTCGACCCGGAACACCGTCCTGCTTCACGCCGAAGGACGGGATGGTCCACGAGTGGATCACGTCCGAAGCGGTAACCTGCATGACGATGACTTTGCCAACCGGAACCACAACTGCGGTATCGGTGGCCAGCAGCCATTCGTCATCGCTGTAGCCCGCATCCGCCAGCTTGGCACGCATCGCGTCGTTCAGAACAAACGGGGTCACATCCGCATCAGCCGGGCGTGCGCCTTCATCCAATGTGGCAGGATGGCCCAGCAGATAACTGTCGAAGGCGAAATCGTGATCAACGTATTCGTAGGTCCAGTACCACTGGTTCCCAACGACTTTGATGGTGATGTCGCCTTCGGGAATTTCCTGCTGATTGAACAGAACTGGCAGCGAGAAGGCACCGATGAAGACCAGAATCAGGATCGGGCCAAGGGTCCAGGCAATCTCAACCGGGGTGTAGTGCGAGAATCGCGCCGGTTCAGGGTTGTTACGCGAATTGTAGCGAATGATGCAGTAGATCAGCAGACCCGCAACAAACAAACAGATCGCGGTGATGATCACCAGAATCATATCATCCAGCCGCTGAATCCCCGAGGCCAGGCTGGTGGCCGCGGGCTGGAACCCAAGGCCGCCATCAACCGGCTTACCAATAATCTCAAGCTCCTGAGCCATTGCGGGAAGGCTGGAGAGGGCTGTCATCAACCCCGAAAGCATCAAAGCATTCTTCATTTTCTGTCCTGATCGTCTGATCTTTGCTTCTCTGGCGAAAAGGTGTGAATCAGTCGCACCTCTCCCGTTGTCTTTGGCCGCGTTAAAAACCATATTCCGTCGGGTAGATAAAGCAAAATGCTTGCGTCAAACAGACGCTATTTTTGATCTGGATCAAACTCGGAAGGTCCCAACAGATGTCCAATGACCCGTTTCGCCCATTTGATAGCGCTATTCCGCAGGACGAGGCGCTTGCGGTTTTGCAATCCGCCACTTCTGGGGCAGAAGACGGTGAGCTGTTTGTCGAGCGGCGAAAATCCGAGGCTTTGGTCTTTGACGACGGGCGCTTGAAGACGGCGTCTTATGACGCATCCGAAGGGTTTGGCCTGCGGGCGGTGCAGGGCGAAGTTGCCGGGTATGCGCATTCCACCGATGTCTCAATTCCGGCGCTGAAGCGGGCAGCCGAGACCGCGCGCCTGGCTGTTGGCGACGGCGGCGGCACGCTGGCCGATGGTCCGCGCGCTACCAATACCCGCCTTTATACGGACGAAGACCCGATTGAATCCGCTGATTTCCCGGTCAAGATCGAAACACTGCGCGAGATCGACGCCTATGCCCGCGACATGGATCCCCGCGTCGTGCAGGTTAGCGCGACAATCGCCGCAGCCGTGCAAGAAGTCGAGATTTTGCGCCCGGACGGCGTACTGATGCGAGACGTGCGGCCAATGACCCGCCTCAATATCTCGGTCATCGTCGAACAGAACGGTCTCCGCGAAAGTGGCTCGGCCGGGGGTGGCGGGCGCGTCGGGCTAGACGGCCTGATCGATCCGTCGGATTGGCAGGACAAAGCGCGCGAGGCGTTGCGGATCGCCTTGGTCAATCTCGACGCGATCCCGGCCCCTGCCGGCGTGATGGAGGTCGCGCTTGGCCCCGGTTGGCCAGGCATCCTATTGCACGAGGCAATCGGACACGGTTTGGAGGGTGACTTTAACCGCAAGGGAAGCTCGGCCTTTGCCGGTTTGATGGGACAGCAGATCGCATCCAAAGGCGTGACCGTTGTTGATGACGGCACAATCCCGGATCGTCGGGGCTCGATCTCTTTGGATGACGAAGGCACACCCAGTTCCAGGACTGTCTTGATCGAAGATGGCGTCCTGACCGGCTATATGCAGGATCGCCAAAACGCACGCCTGATGGGCGGGGCCCCCACCGGAAACGGGCGGCGGCAAAGCTATGCGCACAAACCCATGCCGCGGATGACGAACACTGTGATGCTGGGGGGCGACGCCGATCCGGCCTCTTTGGTTGAGGACATCAAGGACGGAATCTGGGCCGTTGGTTTCGGCGGCGGTCAGGTGGATATCACCAACGGCAAATTCGTGTTCTCTTGCACCGAGGCGTACCGCGTCGAAAACGGCAAGATAGGGGCGCCGGTCAAAGGCGCGACCCTGATCGGCGACGGTCCATCCGCCCTTAAACGCATTCGGGGATTGGGCAACGACATGGCGCTGGATCCGGGCATGGGAACCTGTGGCAAAGACGGCCAGTGGGTACCGGTCGGCGTTGGCCAGCCTACCGTTCTGATGGATGGCCTGACAGTCGGCGGATCGGCCGCATAGCCGGGAATCGCTTGGCGGGAAATCGAGAGCGCAGGGTTAACGCTGCGCTTTTAGCCTGCCGGCGCCTTAACATCCTGTCAGGCGCCCGCATTGAAGGCCGTTGTGTTTATTTCATACATTTCAACGCACTAAATAACTCTAAGTGATAAACGCCGAAAATTATCCGGATAATTTGAAGAGATTCACAAGCTGTTAACCCCAGCAATCGTAAACCAGTTCTGCAATCAGGCGGAGCATCGGATGACCGAAGAGCAGCATTCTTCCTATCACCCCACACTCCCACCCACCACGGAAGAGGATCGGTTTTCCTGGCTTCGTCTGTTGCGCTCTCGCAAGGTTGGTCCGGCGACGTTTCGTCGGTTGCTGCGGGAACATGGCTCGGCGCAGAACGCGCTGGCCGCGCTGCCGGAGATGGCACGCGCTGCCGGAATTGATGGGTACGAAGTTTGCCCCCCCGGCGTGATTGAGGCGGAACTCAAGGCCGCAAAAGCCGCGAACGCGCACCTTTTGTGCCTTGGCTCCGCCGATTATCCAGATGCCTTGAACGATCTATCCGACGCCCCGCCAATGCTTTGGGCGATTGGAGATAGCTCTCTGCTGCAGCGCCGGTCGATTGCACTGGTCGGTGCGCGGAATTGTTCGTCCCTGGGGGCGCGGATGGCGCGGGGGCTTGCCACAGATCTCGGCAAGCAAGGCTATGTCGTTGTGTCCGGCCTGGCACGCGGCATTGATACAGCGGCCCATATGGCCGCGCTTGAAACGGGCACCGTCGCTGTGATGGCGGGCGGCGTGGATGTCGTCTATCCCACCGAAAACACTGTTTTGGCGGAAAAGATTGGCCAAACCGGGTTGCGTGTCTCTGAACAGCCTATGGGCGTCACACCGCAGGCCCGGCACTTCCCGCGCAGAAACAGGATTATCTCAGGTCTGGCCCAAGCGGTTGTCGTCGTCGAAGCTGCCGCAAAATCCGGCAGTCTGATTACCGCACGGGACGCCTTGGATCAGGGGCGCGAGGTTCTGGCCGTACCCGGGCACCCTTTCGATGCACGCGCTGCCGGGTGCAATATGCTGATCCGGGACGGCGCGATATTGGTGCGAGCCGCCGAAGACGTCATTGAGGCGCTACCGAAACAAGCAACTGCCCGTCAGGCCGAAGCCCTCACCGTACCCAACGTAGTGGCAGAACCGGTGATCGCAGGTGCCGCGCTGCATCGTGAAATCCTGTCGCGATTGGGCCCCTCCCCGATTGCCGAAGATCAGTTGATCCGCGACATTGCCGCAACGGCCGGAGAAATCGGACCCGCATTGATTGATCTGGAACTCGAGGGACAGATCCAGCGCCAGCCCGGCGGCCTCCTGTCGCTGTCAGCATAACCTTCATCGCTGAGGCCTGGTTTCTGCCCAAGTCCTTTTTATGCACAGGTTACGTGGTTGAAATTACCACATAATTCCTGTGTTCAAAGGAACGCATTGACAATTCGCCCTTGCCCTCCACATCTTGCACGATCATAGAAGGCGCCAATTCCGTCGAGCGAGGTTTTCCCTTAAATGCCTGTAGTTGTTGTAGAATCCCCTGCCAAGGCCAAAACAATCAACAAATATCTTGGCCCTGACTACACGGTGCTGGCCTCATATGGCCATGTCCGGGACTTGCCGCCCAAGGACGGATCCGTCGATACCGAGCATGAATTTGAGATGAAATGGGAGGTCGGCAACGACAGCCGCAAACATGTCAAAGCCATCGCCGATGCGCTGAAAGAAGACAACGCTCTGATTCTCGCGACTGACCCTGATCGTGAGGGTGAGGCCATCAGCTGGCACCTGCAAGAAGCCCTTACCAAGCGCCGCTCGATCAAGAAAGATACGCCTGTCAGCCGCGTGACCTTCAACGCGATCACCAAGGATGCGGTGACCGAGGCGATGCAGAACCCGCGCCAGGTCGACATGCCTTTGGTCGAGGCCTATCTGGCCCGCCGCGCGTTGGACTATCTGGTGGGTTTCAACTTGTCACCGGTTCTGTGGCGCAAGCTGCCCGGCGCGAAGTCTGCCGGTCGCGTTCAGTCAGTCTGTCTGCGCCTGATCGTCGAGCGCGAGATGGAGATCGAAGCGTTCAAACCAGTCGAATATTGGTCTGTGAAGGCAGTGTTCGAAACACCGCGCGGCCAGACTTTTGAGGCGCGCCTGGTCACGCTGGCTGGTAAAAAACTGGACAAACATGATCTGGCCAACGCCACGCAGGCCGAACTGGCGGTGCAGGCCATCACCAGCCGCGCGCTGAGCGTTACTTCGGTCGAGGCCAAGCCTGCCGCGCGTAACCCCAGTGCACCCTTCATGACCTCTACCTTGCAGCAGGAAGCAAGCCGCAAGTTCGGAATGGGCGCGCGTCACGCGATGCAGGTTGCTCAACGCCTCTACGAGGCGGGCTACATCACATATATGCGGACCGACGGCATCGACATGGCGCCCGAGGCCGTGGCGGCCACTCGCGATACCATCGCAGACCGTTACGGTGCAGAATACGTGCCGGACAGCCCGCGTATCTATAAAAACAAGGCCAAGAACGCCCAGGAAGCGCACGAATGTATCCGCCCGACGGATATGTCCCGCGATACCAAGGCGCTGAAGGTCACAGATGAGGATCAGCGCAAACTGTATGACCTGATCTGGAAACGTACCATTGCCTGCCAGATGGCTGCGGCCCGGCTGGAGCGCACTACGGTCGAGATTGGCAGCGATGACGGCCAGGTCGGCCTGCGCGCCACCGGTCAGGTTGTTCTGTTCGACGGGTTCATGCGCGTTTATGAAGAAGGCCGCGACGACGTGGCCGATGATGATGAAAAGCGCCTGCCGCAAATCATGCAGGGCGATCCAGCTCGGTTTGCCAAAACATCCCTGCGAGATCAGTTCACCAAAGCGACCAGCGAGGGCACTGAAAAAGCCGCGAAAGAGGCCATTCTGTCCGAGAACGAATCTGTACTGGCCCTGCAGCACCACACTCAACCGCCGCCGCGCTACACCGAGGCTACGCTGGTCAAGCGGATGGAAGAGCTGGGGATCGGGCGACCGTCGACCTATGCCTCGATCGTGACCACGATTCAGGACCGGGAATATGTGCGCAAAGACAAGAACCGGCTGATCCCCGAGGAGAAGGGCCGGATCGTTACGATCTTCCTGCTGAACTTCTTCCGGCAGTACGTGGGGTATGAGTTCACCGCCAATCTGGAAGAACAATTGGACGACGTCAGCGCCGGTGGGCGAGACTACAAGGAGTTGCTGAGCAAGTTCTGGCGCGATTTCTCGGCTGCTATCGGCGAAACGTCCGAATTGCGGATTTCTGAGGTTCTGGACAAACTCGACGAAGCCCTGGCGCCGCAACTTTACCCGCCGCGTGAAGACGGCTCGGACCCGCGTGTCTGTCCGAAATGCGGTCTGGGTCAGTTGCACCTGAAAACTTCGCGCACCGGCGGGTTCGTTGGGTGTGGCAACTATCCAGAGTGCACCTATACGCGCCCCATCGCCGGCGAAGGTGCCGAAGGCGAGGAACGTCTTCTGGGCGAAGATGCAGGGGAAGATATCTGGCTGAAGTCCGGCCGGTTTGGCCCCTATGTTCAGCGCGGCGAACCGACGCCCGAGAACAAAAAACCACCGCGCGCCTCACTACCGCGTGGCTGGAGCAAGGATGACATGGATCTGGACAAGGCGCTGACGCTGTTGTCCCTGCCCCGCCAGATTGGCGAACACCCAGAGGGTGGCATGATCAGCTCGAACTTTGGGCGGTTTGGTCCCTATCTGATGCATCAGTTGGCGGATGAGGCCAAGCCGGTCTACGCAAACCTCAAAGACCCCAACGACGTGTTTGAAATCGGCATGAACCGCGCTGTCGAGTTGCTGGCTGAAAAGCGCGCCAACCCCGGGCGTGGCCGTCGCGCAGCGGCAAAAGCGTTGAAGGAATTAGGCGAGCACCCAGATGGCGGCGCGATGCAGGTTCTGGATGGGCGCTATGGGCCATACGTGAAATGGGAAAAGGTCAACGCGACCATTCCAAAAGATATTAAGCCCGAAGATGTGACACAGGAAATGGCCATCGAACTGGTCAACGAACGCGCAACTAAAAAGGGCACCAAGAAAAAAGCGGCTCCGAAAAAGAAAGCTGCTGCCAAGAAAACAACCAAAAAGGCGGCCACCTAACGACTGGCTAGGTAGAAATACCACCTACCCCTTGGTTTCATTGACTTCCCCGTGACGTGGCGGCACAACCTGCGCCATCACCATGTCATTGGGGGAGTTTTCCATGAAGAAAGTCTATGCCAATGCCACCGAAGCGCTCGATGGAGTGATTTCGGACGGCATGATGATCGCGGCAGGCGGTTTTGGCCTGTGCGGTATTCCCGAACTGCTGCTTGAGGCGATCAAGAACTCGGGCGCTCAAGATCTGACGTTTGCTTCGAACAACGCCGGCGTCGACGATTTCGGTATCGGCATCCTGCTGCAGACCAAGCAGGTCAAAAAGATGATCAGCTCTTACGTCGGTGAAAACGCCGAGTTCATGCGCCAATATCTGGCTGGAGAGCTGGAGCTCGAATTCAACCCGCAAGGTACCCTGGCCGAACGCATGCGCGCTGGTGGCGCAGGCATCCCCGGGTTCTATACCAAGACCGGTGTGGGCACCGTGATCGCCGATGGTAAAGAGCACAAAGACTTCAATGGCGAGACTTACATCTTGGAAGAAGGCATCTTTGCCGATCTGGCCATTGTCAAAGCATGGAAGGCCGATGACACCGGCAACCTGATTTTCCGCAAGACCGCGCGCAACTTTAACGTACCTGCTGCGACCTGTGGCAAGATCTGCATCGCCGAGGTCGAGGAAATCGTGCCGCGTGGTTCGCTGGACCCCGATATGATCCACCTGCCCGGCATCTACGTGCATCGCATCATTCAGGGTCAGCATGAAAAGCGCATCGAACAACGCACCACCCGTAAGAAGGAGGAAGCATAATGCCCTGGGATCGTAATCAGATGGCCGCACGTGCGGCACAAGAGCTGGAAGACGGCATGTATGTAAACCTCGGCATCGGTATTCCGACGCTGGTGGCTAACTATGTGGGCGACAAGGACATCACCCTGCAATCCGAGAACGGAATGCTTGGCATGGGCCCCTTCCCCTTTGAAGGCGAAGAAGACCCGGATCTGATCAACGCTGGCAAGCAGACGATCACGGAGCTGTCCCGTACCGCCTATTTCGACAGTGCTACATCGTTTGCCATGATCCGCGGCGGTAAGATTGCTGCTGCGGTTCTGGGCGCGATGGAGGTCGATGAAGAAGGTGATCTGGCCAACTGGATGATTCCGGGCGTGCTGGTCAAAGGCATGGGCGGCGCGATGGACCTGGTTGCAGGCGTTCGACGTGTTATCGTCGTGATGGATCACACCAACAAGCACGGCAAGTCCAAGCTGCTGAAGAAGTGCACCCTGCCCCTGACCGGCAAGAAGGTGGTGAATCGCATTATCACCAACCTTGGCGTTCTGGACGTGGTTGATGGCGGCCTGAAGATCATCGAGATTGCCGAAGGCGTGACCGAAGACGAGATCCGCGCTGCGACCGAAGCCAACATCGTCAACTAATTCACACCAATGAAAAGGCCCACCGTTTCGGGTGGGCCATTTTCAGTTCAACGATTGGAATACACACCCATCCGTAATCAGCTGAGGCGGTGTCGAACACAACGCCCGCGCCACCTGAAACGCTGCAAGAACCTTGGGTACGTAATCACGGGTCTCTGCGTAAGGTGGGACGCCCTCGTGCTTACGTACGGCCCCTTCCCCAGCGTTATACCCTGCAAGGACGAGGATCGGGTCGTTACCGAATTCTTCCATCAGCCAGTTCAGGTACTTCACACCTCCCGCAATGTTTTGCGACGGCTGCGTACTGTCCTGAACCCCAAAACGTTTGGCGGTTGCAGGCATCAGCTGCATCAATCCTTGTGCCCCTGCCGAGCTTACAGCGTCAGTGCGCCCGGCGGATTCCACGGAAATGACCGCCAGAACCAATGCCGGTGAGACATTTGTTCCCACGGTCGAGCGCAGAATATCCACGCGGCGCTGTTGGGCGATATTTTGCAGGGTCTGTAAACGCGGTGCCGCGACGTTGATGGCAGCCAGTGCATTCATGGCATCGTGCAGCCGTCCGGACCCGGCCTCGGTCAATGATGGCGACACCCTTTCCCAGAAAGCCTTGTACGAACCAACCGGTTTTTTGCCCGCACCGGGAAGAGTTGGCGGTATGACACGCGTGCGCGCGATGATTTCAGGTTCGACTAATTCTATGCCTGTACTAGGGGCAGACGGGGTCTTCGCATGCTCATCGGGCGTAATCTGGACCGTGACGCGTGGCCGCGTGCCAGGCTTTGGGGCCTTGACCCGTTTGTAAACGCCTCTTGGCTCAACCTCGTTCGCCACGACTGGCACTGGGCCAGACAGCATCAACGCCGCCAAACCGGCGCAAGTCATTGCGAGCCGGAGATTCATTTGCCTGCCTCATGTTTTTCTTTTGGTTGAGTTGAACCTCGAATCTGCCCGCAAGGCCAGAAAAACAATGCGAAATGGGGCAATTTCGCCTCATTTGCCGCAAATTTGCATCGGGGCGACCAGACAACCTCTGTTAGGTTTGTTTTTTTATTGTTTATTTTTAAGTAGTTACCAGAAAAACTACCAAAAAGTTAAACTTCACCAAAAAAAAATAGGGTTTGGCCCAATTCCTGCCATGCACAGCGGTCAATCATAGTGCCATACCGAGACGATCGGGAGCGGACTGAGAGAGGAAGCTCTGATAGACGCCTAGGTTTAATTGACTTTTTTAGATCCTTTAGGAGGGACGTAACATGATCAAGTTCATCAAGAACTTCCGCAAAGACGAAGACGGCGCCGTAACAGTAGACTGGGTCGTTCTGACCGCAGCCGTTGTTGGCCTGGCCGCAGTTGCATACACTCAGATCGGTAACGGCACCAAAGCCGTGTCGGACAGCGTTGGCACATCGTTGACAAGCGTTTCGACTGCCGTTCAGACGCCTGACGTCAACCCAACCGACAACTAATCCAGGTACAGACTATCTGGGGTGGGGCCATGCTTGAACTAGCTTGGCCCCTATTTTTTTCTAAACTTCCGTCTCTGGTGCTCTGATGTTGAACAGACTCGAAAAATTCCTGAAAAACGAAGATGGGGCGGTCACAGTTGATTGGGTCGTTCTAACCGCAGCAGTGGTAGGGCTAGCTGCTTTCGTGGGCATTTACTTTTTCGCCCCTCTGAAGGCAATTGATGAAGCCAACGGCAGATCAATGAACGGAGTGGCAACCCAAGTTGATTCATTGGAAATCTCAGTGGAATTTTCCGGCTCCGGCTCTTAACGGCACTATTTCCTAGTTTCCTAGAACAAGGTTTGCCAATTTACCCAACATTGTCCCCCTTTTCGACACAATTCACGTTTACACAGGGGGCAAATGATGTCGTATTCTGATCGACACCAAACCAAAAAAGAAGTGTGAGGGGACGCGAATGCGTGCGGTATTTGGACTTGTTCTGATTATTGGGGTCGCTCTGGCCGGTGGTGCTGTGTACCTGGCAAAGGACTACATCAGTCAAACCCAGGCGGAACTAGAGCGCGAGAGGCTGGCTACTCAAAACGCTCTGGCGAACGTTAAGACAATTCCTACAGTGGACGTCATGGTTTTGAATCGGGCGATGAAATACGGCGAGCGTCTGGCAGAAGACGATGTGCGCGTCGTGCAGTGGCCAGAGGACGCGATTCCTGAAGGAACTTTCTCGGACATGACCGCGTTGTTTCCGCAAGATGGTAAGGGCGATCGCTTTATCCTTCGCACGATAGAAAAAGACGAGGCGCTTTTGGAAATCAAAGTAACCCAGCCCGGCGAATCGGCTGGCCTTACCTCGCGCCTTGAGAAAGGCATGCGAGCTTTTGCCATCAGCGTAGATGTAGCATCTGGCGTGTCTGGCTTTTTGCGCCCGGGCGATAACGTCGACGTTTACTGGACCGGATCCCTAAGAGGTACTGGCGGCGAGGGAGAGATCACACGTCTTATCCAGACCAACATTGAATTGATTGCAATTGATCAATCCGCGGGATCGGACGTGACCGGCACAACAATCGCCAGGACGGTCACTGTTGCAATAACCCCGGAACAGGTCGCCGCACTCGCCCAAGCTCAGAACACCGGGCGCTTGTCACTGGCATTGGTCGGCACCCAGGATGAGACCATTGCGACTGCGATTGAAGTGGACCAAAGAAAACTGCTGGGAATCGAAGCTGCCGCACCAGCGCCTGTTCAGGTTGAGGAACGAAAGTGCTTCACCAACATTCGTCGTGGCGCGGAAATCGTCCAAACACCCATTCCCTGCACAAACTAGCGCAAAATCAAAACGTTAAAGCCACAAGCCGCGCCATCAGCGCGGCTTGTTTCGTTTCGAATGTTGCGCATTACCCACATAAGGAAAATTCCAGAAACCATTGATTATTGCAATAAAATCGTAATTCGCGCAGTGTTATCGCACATAAGGCATTAGACCTAAAACGAGGCGTGATCGGAGAGGCAGGTCACATGAAAATAATATCTTGGTTCAACGCAACCCTTCTGGGGTTGGCGTTAGTTATCAGTTCGGCCAGCACTGCTGTCCAAGCTGAAACACTTCGCGTGGTTAAGAACGGTACGGCGGAAACGCTGGACGTTCCGATGAACCGCGCAATTGTCGTTGAAAGCGAAACACCATTTGCGGAACTCAGCATCGCCAACGCAGGCATCGCTGACATTTCGTCGCTTTCTGATCGTACTATCTATGTTTTGGGTAAGGCACCTGGCCTGACCACGCTGACTTTGTTCGATGGGGCTGGCAACCTGCTGGCCAACGTTCGGGTCCGTGTTTCGCCGGATGTGTCTGAATTCAAAGAGAGATTGAGACAGATTCTGCCGAACGAGCCAATCGAAGTGCGTACTGCCAACGACGGCATCGTTCTTTCTGGCACGATCTCCAGCTCGGCTAAATTGGCCCGTGCCCTGGAACTTGCAGAACGTTACGCGCCCGAGCGGGTTTCGAACCTAATGTCTGTTGGCGGTGTTCAACAGGTCATGCTGAAAGTTCGCTTTGCCGAAATGAATCGGTCGGTTGCCAAAAGTTTGACCGCATCGCTTGGTTTTGGCGGTGGTGACACAACGGGCGGATTCAACACGTTGAACACCGCTGGTGCGTTGGCCAACGCGTTGAACAACAACATTCCCTTCCAGCAGACAAATACAGGTGCCATCTTGTTTGGCTTTGGTGCCGGTTCGACACAGGTACGCTTGCTGTTAGAGGCGCTCGAATCCAAAGGGCTTGCCCGTACTCTTGCAGAGCCCAACCTGTCAGCTCTGTCTGGTCAGGAAGCTGAATTCCTGGCTGGCGGCCAAGTCCCGATTCCGGTTCCAGCCGATGACGGCCAAATCGCAATTGAATACCGGAATTTTGGTGTGCAGGTCCTCTTTACGCCCCGCGTGGTGGACGGTGATCTGATAAACCTCGAGCTGGGAACATCGGTGTCAACTATTGACCCTAACTCCAACTTTTCAATTGCAGGCAACAACGTGCCAACATTCATTGCGCGTCAGACGAAGACGACAGTTGAATTGCGAGACGGCGAGAGCTTTGCAATTGCAGGGTTGGTTCAGGACAACTTCGCGGACCTGAATAGCCAAATTCCATGGGTCGGCGACATTCCTGTGCTGGGTGCTTTGTTCCGCAGCGCGGAATACCAGCGTCAGCAATCTGAACTGGTTATCATCGTCACAGCCCATCTGGTATCACCCACCCGTGGTGAAGCCCTGGCCCTGCCGACAGACCGCGTCAAACCGCCTAGCGAGTTTGACCTGTTCTTGAACGGAAAAACGGCGCGAACGACGCGCGTTGGTTCGGGTGCTGCGTCTGAAGTCGCCAAACAGGACTTTGGCAGCTCATACGGCTACATCCTGGAATGATTGAGAGGATAGGACCAATGCAGAAGTGGATCATAACACTGGGTCTGTCGGTCACCGTTGCCGCGTGTACACGCGAGGCCGGATACGAAATCGACCAAGGCGCCTTTGGCAACGCAACGCTAAACAACGTTCAGGTCATGAACGGTGAATTGACATACGCCCAAATCCTGGGTCAGCGGTTTGCTGCAGAAGTTCCGACGCAGATCAATTTTGCGTTTAACAGTTCTCAGCTGGACGCTCAGGCGCAACGGGTCTTGTTGCGGCAAGCGGCATGGATCAAGCAGTTCCCCGAAGCGCGGTTCCGCGTTTACGGCCATACCGATGCCGTCGGCTCTACCGCCTATAACCAGTCGCTTGGGCAACGTCGTGCAAACGCCGCCGTCGCGTTCCTGACGCAGCAGGGAATCTCGCGATCACGCTTGGAAGCCGTTGTTTCCTTTGGGAAAACACGACCTCTGATCGACACTCCGAACCGAGATCGCCGAAATCGGCGTACTGTGACCGAAGTGTCCGGCTTCTTGGATCGCAACCCGCTGGTGCTGGATGGCAAATACGCCGAGATCGTGTACCGCGAATACGTCGACAGCGCGACAAGAGAAAGTTACATCCAGCGTGAAGACGCTGGCGGCAGCGACGATGAATAATCCATAAGAAATGGGCGGCATCGTCGCCCATTTCCCTACAATTGGTTCTTTTGCGCCAAAATCTTGCCTAAGTTCCAAGCCATCTTTTCAACAATTAGGTGAAGTGCGGCCCGAATTGGCCGCGACCGGGCAACAGCGAACTGAACCGAACCAAACATGTTCGGGCAGTGAGCAGGTCCAGACGACGAGGATTGTGTGAATGACAAGCGCCAAAACGCATGATGACGGAACTGCCATTCTGGCCTGCACGATCAGCCGTGACGTCCAAAATTTTGATCTTCTGATCGAGGACATGGAAACCATTTTGGGCGAACGTTGGGGCGACCTTGGGTTTGCCGAAGCCCTGGCTTTTTTCAGCCAACCAGAGGCGGAAAGCCTTGAATTCGTTGCGCTTGCTATTGACGGAGAAGATGAAGACAACCTTTCCCTGATGGGCGAAATCATCTCGCAGGCCAAAGAGAAAAAGATCAAGATCGTTCTGATCGCCGAAGACGTAACACCTGCGTCTCTGCACCAACTGCTTCGCAAGGGCGCGGACGAGTTTGTCCCCTACCCTCTTCCCGAAGGAGAGTTGCAGGAAGCCATTGAGCGCATGAACAAACCTGAACCGGTGGCAACGACTGCAGTGGCAGCTCAGGTCACTCAGGGTGATTCGAAAGAAGGCGCGCTGTTTGTGGTCCATGGGCTGGCAGGCGGTGTGGGATCAACGACTATGGCGGTCAATCTCGCCTGGGAGCTGGCAACTGCGTCAGACAAAGAGGCACCTTCTGTGTGCGTCATCGATCTGGATCTGCAATACGGCAGCGTGTCGACCTATCTGGACCTTCCCCGACGCGAAACCATATTTGAGATGCTGTCGGACACAAACTCGATGGACGACGATGTCTTCTCGCAGGCCCTACAAACCTATGAGGAAAAGCTTGAGGTCCTGACTGCACCGTCCGATATGGTTCCGTTGGACCTGATCACACCCGAAGACATCGAGCGCGTCATCGAAATAGCCCGCAGGAAATTCGACTACGTGGTTGTCGATATGCCGACAACCCTTGTTCATTGGTCGGAAACGGTTCTTCAGGCTGCACATGTGTACTTTGCCATGATCGAGCTGGATATGCGATCCGCTCAGAACGCGCTGCGGTTGAAACGCGCCCTTCAGGCCGAGGAACTGCCGTTCAACAAGCTCCGGTTCGCTCTGAACCGAGCCCCGAAATTCACTGACTTGAATGGCAAAGGCCGGGTCAAGCGAATGGGCGAAAGCCTGGGCATTTCAATTGACCTGCAATTGCCAGATGGTGGCAAACCCGTCATGCAAAGCGGTGATCACGGATTGCCGCTGGCCAAATCCGCCGCCAAAAACCCGCTGCGTCGGGAAATCGCAAAACTTGCAAAATCGCTTCACAGTTTGGGCAGCAGCAGCGCCGAAGCCGCGTAACCGTATTTCAGAGGGGTAGTCGCCGTGTTTTCAAGATACAAGAAGCAGCCAGCAGCGCAGCCGGTCGAGGCTGCTCCTACGCCTGAGGCTGCGGCACAAACGCCTGCTCCGAAAAAAGCATCCACTGAAAACGCCGTCGCCCGTCGCCCAATCCAAAAAAAGGCCGCTGAACCGGTCGCTTCGGACCGGGATCGCAAGCGCAAAGAGCGCCTGGGTGAAATCAAGATCGAGATGCACCGGGAACTGCTGGAAAACCTGAATCTTGCGGCACTTGAAAAGGCCGGAGAATCTGAACTTCGTGCAGAAATCAGCGCAATCTCGAGCGAAATCCTTGAATCTCGTGATATCGTTCTGAACCGCGAAGACCGGTCGCAGTTAAACAAGGAACTGTATGACGAAGTCACTGGTCTGGGGCCCCTTGAGACGCTGCTTCAAGACGACAGCGTCAACGACATCTTGGTAAACGGCCCTCAGCAGATTTTTGTCGAGCGGCACGGCAAGCTAGAAATCAGCGACGTCACGTTCAAGGACGAAAAGCACCTGATGCGGATCATCGACAAGATCGTATCCGCCGTGGGTCGCCGGGTCGATGAATCCAACCCCTATGTTGACGCTCGCCTGGCTGACGGGTCGCGTTTCAACGCAATGGTGCCACCTATCGCCGTTGACGGGTCGCTGGTTTCCATTCGTAAGTTCAAAAAAGACAAGCTGGCCATCGACGATCTTGTCAATTTCGGTGCCTTCACAGAGGAAATGGCCGCCTATTTGCAGGCAGCTGTTTCAACGCGCCTGAATATCATCGTCTCGGGCGGTACAGGCTCCGGTAAAACGACGACGCTGAATGCCTTGTCCAGCTTTATTGATGACGCCGAACGCATCCTGACCATCGAGGATACGGCGGAACTTCAGCTGCAGCAGACCCATGTGGGACGGATGGAAAGCCGCCCCCCTAACGTCGAAGGCAAAGGCGAAGTCAGCCCGCGCGACTGTCTTAAAAACGCTCTTCGTATGCGTCCTGACCGCATCATCGTGGGCGAGACGCGTGGCGCCGAGGTGATCGACATGCTGCAAGCCATGAACACTGGCCACGACGGATCGATGACCACGATCCACGCCAACTCGGCGCGTGACGGGATTTCGCGTCTCGAGAACATGATTGCGATGGCCGGGATCGAGATGCCTATAAAAGCGGTACGCAGCCAAGTCTCATCCGCTGTGAACCTGATTGTACAGGCCAGCCGCCTGCAGGACGGCTCACGTCGGATGACCTCGATCACTGAGATTACGGGGATGGAAGGTGACGTGATTTCGATGCAGGAAATTTTCAAGTTTCAACGCGTTGGTCTGACGCCGGACAACAAGATCATTGGCCATTTCACCGCGACCGGTGTGCGCAGCCACTATTCCGAACGCTTCCGTCTGTGGGGCTTTGATCTACCGTCATCTATCTACGAACCTACGACCGTCTAAGGAGATCCGGAAATGCAACTGCCCGTAGAGGCTCTTATCTATGTTGTGATCTTCGTCGGAGTTCTTCTCCTGGTCGAGGGCATCTATCTTGTGGCATTTGGCAAGTCCATCAGCCTGAACAGCCGTGTGAACCGGCGTCTGGATATGCTTGAAAAAGGCGTCGGACGCGAACAGGTTCTGGAACAGCTGCGCAAGGAAATGCAGCAGCATATGAAATCCCAGAGCATCCCGCTCTATTCGCTTTTGGCCGACAAGGCACAAAAAGCTGCTATCGCCTTTTCACCTCGCCAATTGATCATGATCATGATGCTGGTTTCTGGATTTGCCTATGTGGGCTTGAGCATCGGCACAGGAACCGAGGTCGTGTTGCGGATTGCGCTGTCGATCGCGATCGGCGTGGGTGGTGTGTATGCTTGGGTAAACAACAAAGCCAAGAAACGTATGGGATTGATGGAAGAGCAACTGCCCGACGCAGTTGAACTGATGGTTCGGTCTCTTCGCGTCGGGAACCCATTTGTTTCGACGATTCAAATTGTTGCCAATGAAGTGCAGGACCCGCTTGGGACGGAATTTGGCGTCATCGCAGATGAATGCGCCTATGGCCGTGACGTCGGTGAAGCCCTGAAAGACATGGCCGAACGACTGGGGATGCAGGATCTGCGCTTTTTGTCCGTCGCGGTAGGAATTCAGCAACAGGCGGGTGGTAACCTGGCCGAGATTTTGGCGGGTCTGGCCCAGGTTATCCGAGCGCGATTCCGCTTGTTCCGCCGTGTCAATGCGATTACGGCAGAGGCCAAATGGTCCGGCAAGTTCCTGTCTGGCTTCCCCCTATTCTGCCTGTTGTTCATTTTGGTAAAAGATCCGGGCTACTATGACGAAGTTGTGGACCACCCATGGTTCATTCCGATGTGTTTCTTTGTGGGCATCATGCTGACACTGAACCTGATCGTCATGCGCATTCTTACGAATATCAAAGTCTGAGGGCTTGAGTATGGAATTTCTGACCCAAATCAATGAAGTCCTGACCGAGAATTTGGGGCCGTTCGGGCCACTTATCGTAGTCGGGGTTTTGGGCTTGTTCATGATCCTTGTGACCTTGCCACTGATGCTGAACCAGCCTGAGGACCCTCTCAAGAAACTTCAGCGCTCTAATGCGCCCTCCAAGGAAAGCAAAAAGGGCAACAAGGACAAATTGCGACAATCCAGCCGCAACGAGCAGCTTCAGAAATTCGCGAACTTCCTGGAACCACAGAACAAAGAAGAACTGTCCGCGATGGAGCTCAAGCTGCGCCAGGCGGGGTATCAGTCCAAAGACTCGGTCCGCTTTTTCCATTTTGCTCAATTTGCGCTTGGTTTGGTCGGCATTTCGATTGGTGTGCTGTTGGTCACGGTTTTTGCCGGTGATCAGGAATTTACACCAGCCCAGATGGCCATGCGCGTCTTGATCCCGGCATGTGCGTTCTACTTCCTCCCGCGCTATTGGATCACACGGCGCGTTGCCGAACGACAGGAAGCCATCGTTGCAGGTTTTCCCGACACTCTGGATCTTATGCTGGTTTGCGTCGAAGCTGGTCAGTCGCTGGATCAGGCGATTGTTCGGGTCGCAGCTGAAATGAAAGTCTCTTACCCGGATATTGCCTCGGAATTCGAAGTCGTCGCGCACGAATTGAAGGCTGGTAAGGAAAGGGACAGCGTTCTCAGAGACTTTGGCACACGTTGCGGCGTTCAGGACGTCAGCTCGTTTGTGACTGTTATGATCCAGTCGGCCACATTTGGTACATCAATCGCCGAAGCCCTGCGGGTTTATGCCGGTGAAATGCGTGACAAGCGGGTAATGCGCGCCGAAGAGGCCGCGAACAAGTTGCCAACCAAAATGACACTTGCCACAATGATGCTGACGGTGCCGCCGTTGCTGGTCATTCTGGTCGGCCCTTCGGCAAAAGGCATCGCGGACTTTGCAAACAGTGGATCCGGTGGATAACGTCCCGATGAATTCAAATTTCAGGTGTATCCGGTTAAGGCTACGCCGCACGTTTCAGGCCACCTTGGTTCTTGCCATGGTGGCCTCTTGTACAGAAACAGGCCTTTCGAACGACCTGGATGCTCCTGGTATCGACCCTAAGGCAGAATCTGTTGATCCGATTACGGTCGGAAACCGGCTGATGGCATCGGGCGAATATGAACTGGCGCTGACATCCTTTTCCCGTGCCGCGCTGGATCAGGGGATGACAACGGAACTCCTGACCTCAATGGGAACTGCGAACCTGGGTCTCAGGCGTTTAGGGCAGGCAGAGGAACTGCTGCGCCGCGCAGTTGAGGATGAGCCTGACTGGCCTATCGTGTGGAACAATCTTGGTGTTGTGCTGATGGAAAAGGCCGAATACCCCGAGGCAGAACAGATGTTCCGGCGCGCCTTTGCTTTGGACAATGGCGAAAGTGACGCAATTTTGGACAATCTGCGCTTAGCACTCGCAAAAATGGAAAATCCTGTTAATACTACCCCGGAAAAACAAGAATATACACTGGAGCAGCAAGGCAACGGGCAATTCAAGCTGCGCAAGCTCCCGTAACATAGGCAAGAGCAGTAAGGGACGCAAAAAATGCGCCAACAATTCTTGATTCCGACGATGGTAGTCTGCGGGATGGTCCTGTCCGCCTGCGAGAAAGAAACCGAAGAAGAAAAGGTAGAACGCACCTATCAGGAGGTGAACGTCATTGACGAAACCAACCTGAACGAGGTTCTTCTGACCGCGGCTGACCCAAACGAGGCTGTAACTTATTTCAAAGGGGCCGCCGCAAAAAACCCCGGCCGGATCGACCTGCAACGGGGCCTCGCGATTTCTCTTACGCGCGCTAAACGCACGACCGAGGCCGCTTCGGCGTGGAAAAAAGTGACGACCATGAAAGGCGCGAGCAACGTCGACCGGGTCGAATACGCCGCCGCATCGGTCCGCGCTGGTGACTGGGCAACAGCCAAGTCGACGCTGGATTCTGTTCCTCCAACCTATGAGACATTCCAACGTTACCGTCTTGAGGCGGTCGTTGCAGACTCCAGTAAAGACTGGAAACGTGCAGATCACTTTTATGAAACAGCCGTTGGTCTAACCACGCGCCCAGGTGGCGTTATGAACAACTGGGGCTACTCCAAGCTATCGCGCGGTGATTACGCCGATGCCGAGAGATTGTTTTCCGAAGCAATCCGTCAGGACAAATCGCTGTTCACCGCCAAGAACAACCTCGTGTTGGCCAGGGCTGCACAGGGGAACTATAACATGCCAGTTGTTCCTCTGACACAAGTTGAGCGGGCCATGCTGCTGAATACAATGGGTATTTCTGCGATCAAACAAGGCGATATCACGACGGCCAAAAACCTGTTCCGTGAAGCCATCGCAACCCACCCCCAGCATTATGAGGAAGCCGTCCGATCGCTTCGCGCGCTTGAAGAGGCCTGATTCATGAATATCCCTGCGACGGCAGCCGCATGGTTTTTGCCGTTTGTGTTGCCGATCTGTTTTTATGTGGCCTTCACCGATCTGCGTAGCATGCTGATCAAAAATCATGCCGTGATCGCTTTGGCCGCGATTTTTGCTGTTGTCGGGTTGATTGCACTGCCACCCTGGGCCACCGAGTGGACGACCGGCAGCGTGGGTCCGATTGCCCTGACACTTCCGCCCTATCTGTGGCAATTGCTGCACATCGTTGTCGTTTTGTTTTTTGGCATCCTGTTGAACGCGGCCGGCGTCATGGGGGCAGGTGATGCCAAGTTTCTGGCTGCCGCCTCAGCCTTTGTCTGGGCCGGTGACTATCTGCTTATGACGCTGATCGCCACTTGCGCCATGCTTGGTGCATATGTGACGCACAGGCTGGCCAAGCACACACGCCTTCGGGCAATCGCCCCGGACTGGGAGAGCTGGGATCGGGGCAAGAAATTTCCGATGGGTTTTCCGTTAGGGGCCAGTTTGGCGATCTATTTGATTTTCGGAACTGTTTCCGGCTCATAAACTATCATCAGTCCGCCTTTTCAATGCCTTTGTGCTGACACAAAGCAGGTTAAGATTTTAACCAAGCAGCCCTTGTGGGGCTTTTGGCGTGATTAGTGGATAGACGGGCAACGCTCATGAATATGCAGACGACCTCGGTTATGGCCCCCCCTGCCCCCAAGGGTATGGCCGAAATGAAACTGCCCATCGTGATGATGCGGGACATTCTGCTTAAGACGATATTCCGAAAGAACGTGGATACGGTCACGGAAATCGCGGAAGCGATCTGTTTGCCAGGTGCGGTCACGCAAGAACTTGTAGACATTGCACGCGAACAGAAACTGCTCGAAGCGACGGGCACACTGAACGCCAACAGTGGCAACGAGATGGGCTATCAGCTTACCGATGCCGGCAAAGCCCGTGCACTGGACGCGCTGAGCCAATCTGAATACTTCGGCGCTATGCCGGTTCCGCTGGACGTATACCGGGAACAGGTCAAGCGTCAGTCAATCCGAAATATTCAGGTGACCCGCGATCAGCTAACTGGTGCGATGGGACATCTTGTTCTGCCCGACAGCCTACTGGACCATCTGGGCCCCGCAGTCAGCGCCGGCCGGTCAATTCTGATGTATGGCCCTCCGGGTAACGGTAAATCCTCAATCTCGAACGGTATTCGCGACGCGCTGGGGGACAACGTCTATGTTCCCCGTGCCATCGAGTATGCAGGTCAGGTCATCACGGTCTATGATCCGATCGTCCACACTGCGATCGAGCAAGAGGCGGATGACCCCAACAGCCTTCGCCGTCGCAAGCGGTTCGACACACGCTATGTTCAGTGCGAACGCCCGACCGTGGTAACGGGTGGTGAACTTTCGCTTTCAATGCTGGATCTGGTCTACAACCCGACTGCACGTACCTATCAGGCGCCACTGCAGCTGAAATCAACCGGTGGCATCTTCATCGTGGACGACCTTGGTCGTCAGCAGGAACCGCCACAGGCGTTGATCAACCGCTGGATTGTTCCTTTGGAAGAGAACAAGGACATTCTTGGCCTGCAGTCTGGCGAAAAGTTCGAAGTGCCTTTTGACACACTGGTTATCTTCTCGACCAACTTCCACCCAAATGAGATATTCGACCAAGCGGCCCTGCGCCGGATCTTCTTCAAGATCAAGATCGGTGGTCCCGTTCAAGAAGACTTCCTAAAAATCTTTGCAATGGTGGCGCGGAAACGCGGCATGCCGCTGGATGAATCCGCTCTGGTGCATTTGCTGAAGGTCAAATACCCGACCATCAACAACGTCTATGCCAACTATCAGCCGATCTTCCTGATCGACCAGATGATCTCGATCTGCGAATTTGAGGGCATCCCCTATCAGATGAGCCCCGACCTGATCGACAGGGCCTGGGCCAACATGTTCGTCAAAGACGAGGTAATCGTAAATTAACGCCGTGCCATTTCCGGGACAGGCCGGGTAGTCTGCGTTCATGACGCAGATTCCCCCCCGGATCACGGATTGGTTTGACGCCAAAGGCTGGTCCATCCATCCACATCAGCAAGAGATGTTTGACCGGGCTGCGGACCCGGCAACTTTGCTCATTGCGCCGACCGGCGGTGGCAAAACGATGGCCGGTTTCCTGCCGACACTGGCCGAACTGGCGGAAAATGATCGCCCCGGCCTGCACACGCTCTATGTTTCCCCACTCAAGGCTTTGGCCGCCGATATCCGCCGCAACCTGCGCGGCCCGGCGGACGATATTGGCCTGCCCATCCGCATCGAAGACCGAACAGGCGATACCTCGGCCACGCAAAAGAAACGTCAGCGCGTGGACCCTCCGCACATCCTGCTGACCACGCCTGAAAGCCTGGCCTTACTGACGTCGTACGAAGACGCCCCGCGGATGTTTGCAGGCGTCCAACGCGTGATCGTGGACGAAATCCACGCCTTGGCCGAAAGCAAACGAGGCGATCAGTTGATGTTGGCGCTGGCCCGTTTGCAGAGCTTGTGCCCTGACCTGCGACGCGTCGGCCTGTCGGCCACAGTCGAAGACCCCGATGCCATCGCGCAGTTTTTGGCCCGCCACCCCGATCCTTGCAAGATCATTCAGGCTGATCCCGGCCCCGACCCCGATATCCAAATGCTTGAGACGCAAGAGATGCCGCCCTGGTCCGGTGGAGGGGCGGCCTATTCGATCCCTGCGGTGCTGGATCAGATCAAACAACACAAAACCACGCTTATCTTTCACAACACCCGCGCGCAGGCCGAAATATTCTTTCACAACATTTGGCTTGCCAATGATGACGGGCTGCCCATTGGCATTCACCACGGCAGCCTGGATCGGCAACAGCGCGAACGGGTCGAGGCTGCAATGGTCCGCGGTGACCTACGCGCCATTGTTTGCACCGGCAGTCTGGATCTGGGCATCGACTGGGGCGATGTGGATCTGGTGATCCAGATTGGCGCGCCCAAGAACGTAAAACGTCTGGTTCAGCGCATTGGTCGTGCCAACCATCGTTACAACGCCCCGTCCAAAGCCCTATTAGTGCCAGCGAACCGGTTTGAAGTGGTCGAGTGCGTCGCCGCGTTGGAGGCGGCAAAGGCCCATGATCTGGATGGCGAACCGCGCGGACCGGGCCCAAGGGACGTCTTGTGCCAGCATATGCTCATCGCCGCTGCGGCAGGCCCGTTCGATGCAGATGCCCTGTTCACCGAAATGACGGCAGCAGGGCCATATTCCGATCTCAGCCGCGCTGAGTTCGACGCCTGTTTGGATTTCTGTGCAACCGGCGGCTACGCGCTGCGCGCCTATGATCGCTGGCAGCGGCTGTTGCAGCGGCCAGACGGGAAATGGCAGCTAAGAGAC
Organism: Ruegeria sp. YTSC230; assembly: GCF_059609665.1. Lineage (NCBI taxonomy): Bacteria > Pseudomonadati > Pseudomonadota > Alphaproteobacteria > Rhodobacterales > Roseobacteraceae > Ruegeria > Ruegeria sp. YTSC230. The sequence goes on from NZ_JBXWMC010000012.1 coordinate 139,027, forward strand.
CCACGGGCAACACAGCGTATTCGTATGAACCTGGGCACGATACAGGACACAGACACGCTGAAAGTCCGCTTAAAGCGCAATCGCGGGGGCAAACCGCTGGGTGAGGTCGAGGAGGCATTTGCAGCCTCTCTGACGCCCGGAGACACGTTTCTGATCGGCGGACAGATCGTACGGTACGAGGGGCTGCGAGAAATGGTGGTCGAGGTCAGCCGCCGGGCGGACAAGAAGCCCAAGATCGCTACATTTTCGGGCACCAAGTTCGCGACCTCGACCCAACTCAGCGACCGTATCCTGCGCATGTTCGCTCAGCTAGACTGGCCACAACTACCTGCCCACACGGCCGAATGGTTAGCGTTGCAGCGGGATATATCCCGACTGCCTCAACGGGATCGCTTGCTGATCGAAAGTTTTCCCAATGACGGTCGTGAACACCTGTGTGTTTACGGCTTCGCTGGGCGCAATGCGCAACAGACCCTTGGGCTTTTATTGTCCAAACGGATGGAGGAAACCGGGTTGGCGCCGCTTGGTTTTGTTGCCACCGACTATGCGACGCTGATTTGGGGCTTGGATGCTGTGACCGACCCAAGCCCATTGCTCCAATTGGACAAACTGCGTGACGGGCTTGAGACATGGCTGGCGGGCAACGCTGTCATGAAACGCACCTTTCGCGCTTCGGCCACAATAGCAGGCCTGATCGAGCGCAATACAGGCGGGCAACGCAAAAGCGGGCCTCAGGCTACGTTTTCCTCGGATATTCTTTACGATACGCTGCTGAAGTATGACTCCAACCACCTTCTGATGCAGATCACCCGCGAGGAAGCAATGCGCGGACTAGTGGATTTTGGACGTATCGAGACAATGATTGAACGAATTGGTGACCGGATAGATCTGGTTCGGCTGGATCGGGTCTCTCCCCTCGCCGCGCCGTTGTTTCTGGAGGTTGGCAAAGTACCGGTCAAAGGTGCCGCCGAAGAACGTCTGTTGGCCGAGGAAAGCGCCCGGTTGCTACAGGCTGCGGGACTAGACGCGAAGTAATTCAGCTTGCGCCAAGGATCAAAACAGGTGAAGAACGTACCATGAACGAGCTGGCGTTTTCCTTTGCTGAACAAGACCTGCGCGCATTGGGATCTGGTGCGTTGTGGTGGCCAAGCCGGAAACTGTTATGCGTCAGCGATCTGCATCTTGGCAAATCCGAACGTATTGCGCGGCGCGGTGGTCCCTCTTTGCCGCCCTATGACAGTCAGGACACCCTGAACCGGCTGGCAGCCGACATCGACAGAACCGGCGCGCAAACTGTCATCTGCCTGGGCGACAGCTTTGACGATTTGGATGCTTTGGCGGCGTTGGGGACCGCCGAGACGCTTTCGTTGACCGCCCTGCAAGCAGGCCGACAATGGATTTGGATCGAAGGAAACCACGACCCAGGTCCAATAGATCTGGGCGGAAAACATCTGGCTGAATACGCGGTAGGTCCGCTGGTTTTCCGACATATCGCCCAACTTGGTGCCCAAGGTGAAGTCTCGGGTCACTACCATCCCAAGACCCGCATTAGGGCACGCGGTCGGACGATCACACGCCCGGCGTTTTTGATGGATAATGCACGGCTTATCCTACCGGCCTATGGCACCTATACAGGCGGGCTACGAAGTTCCGAGAAAGTTCTAAGTGACTTGATGAGCGACCGGGCAATGGCCATCCTGACCGGCCCTCAACCACAAATCATCCCAATGCCACGCTGAGATCATATCAACCCGTCGTCTTCAAGCATCGGCTTGTACTTCCGGCTGACCGGTATCAGGTCACCATTCACCAGCTTCAAGTAGATTCTGTCAGCTACCTTCTCAGTGCCTGTGACTGCGTTGTCCACGATCCAATGGGACCGGTGCGCACAATGCCCGCGCAAGGGCTCCATTTCCCCAACCGCATCAGAGAGCCGTAACCGGATCGCAAAGGTACCCTCTGATGTGACCACATCCACGTAGTGATTGCGCGAGCTCAGGCGATAAATCTGCCCCTGAAAAGACGCAGGCAACCGTCGTGCAAGCCGCGGCACCGGGGATGATGGTGGAGCGCCTTTGGGTTCTGCCCGGCTGGTCAGAATCAGGCCAGCGGTAAACAAGGCGCTGTATCCAATAACCCGCGGGATGCCGGGTGCGGAGTGGCCCCCAATGGAAAAAAGAACCACGGCCAGCACCCAAAGGGACGGGATAAACAATAGCAAAACAAACAGGGCGATTGCCAGATCACGCACCGGCAAGTTCAGAACAGTCCCGGATTCTCGGATCAGCTTTCGGGCCATCCAGGTCGACGTAACGGCGATACCCATCACCCCGAACCAAAATAAGAAGCTTATGACAAACGGCAAATCCGACATCTGGAACGGCGGAAAAGCGTAAGCCAGCATAGGAAGGAAGAACGCTCCGGCCACCACGCGTTGTGGGCTGCACAGGCTGAAGATGGGTCTTAGCTTTGAAGTCATACCATATCAAAAACCACTTTCAGGGACCCAGCCAAAAGCCCCGGAAAGCTAACATTCACACACTGTAAACGGCTGGGAGATCCCGGCTAACACGCCCCATTCAGACATTCAAACCTTAAAGGGGGGAAATTTAGCACGTTGACATCATGGCCAATTTTCAAACTTGTGCAAAATTCAGTTTCTCTGGGGCGCATTTTTTGCGCCCCAGAGAAACAGGTCAGGCTGTGAGGCCTTCTGGTTCTGGCAGTTTGTTTGCGCGGCAGCAGGCGGTGAGTGTGTTGGCCAGCAGGCAGGCGATGGTCATGGGGCCGACGCCGCCGGGGACCGGGGTGATGGCGCCGGCGCGTGCTGCGGCGCTGGCGTAGTCGACGTCGCCGACCAGTTTGTTCTTGCCTTCACCTTTTTCGGGCGCATCAATGCGGTTGATGCCCACGTCGATGACGGTCGCCCCTTCCTTGATCCAGTCACCCGGCACCATTTCGGGGCGGCCAACGGCGGCCACGACGATATCGGCGCGGCGGACCACGTCGGGCAGATCCTTGGTGCGGCTGTGCGCGATGG
>NZ_JBXWMC010000013.1:0-129990 GCF_059609665.1 Ruegeria sp. YTSC230
GTTCCGGCGTAGCTCAGCGGTAGAGCAGTTGACTGTTAATCAATTGGTCGTAGGTTCGATCCCTACCGCCGGAGCCATTTCCAACAATATCAGGCGCTTAGCCGATCAAGGCACTCTCGAAGTCTGCGCGCAGGTTGCGCTTTAGGACCTTGCCGGTCGCGTTCAGTGGCAATGCATCCACAAATACTACCTTATCGGGCACCTGCCACTTGGCGATTTTACCGTCGAAGAAAGCTAGCAACTCCGCTTCACTCGGGTCCGCGCCTTCGGCTTTGACAGCCACCAACAAGGGGCGTTCGTCCCATTTGGGATGCGGCACACCAACAACGGCTGCAGTGGCAAGTTGCGGGTGGGCTACGGCGATGTTTTCCAACTCGACCGAGCTGATCCACTCGCCCCCGGATTTGATGATGTCCTTGGACCGGTCGCGGATAGTCATGTACCCGTCGGGGTCCAGCGTTGCCACGTCTCCGGTCGCGAACCATCCGTCCTGCAGTAGGTCTTCATCCTGCATTTGGAAATAGCTGTCCAACACCCAATGACCGCGCACCAGCAGATCGCCCTGCGTAACGCCGTCATGCGGCAGATCATTGCCGTCATCATCGACGATTTTCAACTCGACCCCATAGGGCGGACGACCCTGGCTTTCGCGCAGCTTGTGTTGTTCTTCAGGCGGAAGGTCCAGATGTTTGGCCAGTGGGTTGTTCGTGCTTCCCAGCGGGCTCATCTCGCTCATGCCCCAGGCGTGAACCGTATCGACACCATAGGTCTCGCGGAAAGTTTCGATCATCGAGGGCGGGCACGCAGCACCGCCAATCACAGTGCGGTTCAAGCTGGCCAGTTTGCTACCTGACTTCTCGGCATGTGCCAGCAAGCCTTGCCAGATCGTCGGAACCCCCATTGCCAGCGTCACGCCATATGTATCGACCAGATTCACCAGTGCTTCGCCATGTAGACCCGGCCCGGGCAGCACCATGCGTGAACCCGACATGGCGCAGGCATAGGGCGACCCCCAGGCGTTGACATGGAACATTGGAACCACCGGCATCACGACATCCATAGCAGAAAAGCCTATGACATCTCGCGTGTTCGATCCAAAACTGTGCAGGACTGTGGAACGATGGGAATACAGAACGCCTTTGGGATTGCCCGTCGTGCCCGAGGTGTAACACAGGCTGGACGCTGTGTTTTCATCGAAACTCGGCCACTGAAAATCGCCATCGCCAGTTTCGATCAGGTCATCATAGAACGCGACGCCAGGGATTTGGGCAACGGCGTCTTCATTCCGTGGGCCCATCAAAACGAAATGGCGCACTTCGGTCAGGTGTTCGTGCAGGGCCGCGACCAGAGGGATGAATGTCGCATCAAAGAACAGAACCCGGTCTTTGGCGTGGTTGATAATGTAAGTCAGCTGTTCCGGGAAAAGCCGGGGGTTCACCGTGTGGCACACAAAACCCGCGCCGGAGGTGGCATAGTAGATCTCCAGATGTCGCCGGTTGTTCCAGGCCAACGTGCCAATTCGATCCTGCGGCTCCAACCCCAGCTTGGTCAGCGCTGATCCCAGTTTTCGCGCGTTTTGCGCCACTTGCTCCCATGTGGTTTCGGTGACCGATCCATCGGTTTCGACCGAGTAGATCTCGGTCTGGCCATGATAGCGTTCGGCGTGATCAATCAGCGACGAAATCAGCAAAGGCTGCGTCATCATCTGTCCCAGCATGGACATCCTCCCATTATCAGCGTCGCCTCTATTGGGCAGTGCTGTCTGCTTGCCTGATGCCACTCGCCAGCGTGCGCAAAGCAAAGTGTTCAGGGCGTTCCCTAAGAACAGACCCTGCCAATCATTTAATTGTCTGACAATAAAAGAATGCAGCCTGCCTTCACGGCAGACTGCAAAAAACCGCGTTAATAATCGCGGTGGCGCATTGCATAGGCAACCAGGGCAGCGGTCGAGCCGTCCTTGCCAGTCGCGCTTTCTTCTCCGTCGACGATCGGGCCGAGAGATGTCGCAAGTTCCTTGCCCAGCTCAACGCCCCACTGGTCGAACGAGTTGATGTCCAATAGGACGCCCTCGACAAACACACGATGTTCGTAAAGCGCGATGATCTGGCCCAGAACAAACGGCGTGAGCATTGGATACATCAACGTTGTCGAAGGACGGTTGCCCGGAAAAACACGGTGACGGGCTTGCCGTTCCAGCTCGTCCCCTTCCAGCCCCTTCTCCGCCATCCGTTGCCGTGCTTCACCCAGCGACCGTCCGCGCATCAGAGCTTCGGACTGCGCAAGGCAATTGGCCAACAACAGGCGGTGATGCTGGGTCAATTCCGGTTCGTGCCCTTCGGCCGCAACCATGAACTCACAGGGGATCACGTCGGTGCCTTGGTGGATCAACTGATAGAATGCATGCTGCCCATTGGTGCCCGGCTCACCCCAAACGACGGGACCCGAGGGAATGGTCAGAGTGTTGCCGTCCATGGCAACAGATTTGCCGTTCGATTCCATCTCGAGCTGTTGAAAATACGCTGGCAATCGCAGCAGGCGTTGATCATAAGGCAGCACGGCCCGGCTAGCGTGGCCCAGAACTTGACGATGCCAAATGCCGACCAAAGCCAGCATAACGGGCATATTTTCGACCCAGTCGGCGGCGCGGAAGTGGACGTCCATCGCCTCTCCACCACGCAGGAACGCGTCGAACGCGTTCGATCCGACGGCGATCATTACCGGCAGGCCCACCGGGCCCCAGACCGAATAGCGCCCGCCGACCCAATCGGCAAAACCGAACACACGCTCTTCAGGGATGCCAAAGGCTTGGGTCTTGTCCAACGCACTGGACACGGCGGCAAACTGTCTGGCCGGGTCGCCGCCGCCATCTTCCATCCAAGCTCGCGCGGTTCGGGCATTGGTCATCGTCTCGATGGTCGTGAAAGTTTTGGAGGCAACAATCACCAGTGTCCGCGTTGGATCAAGCTGGCGCAGCGTATCGGCGATATGTGCGCCGTCCACATTCGAGACATAGTGCAGTCTTGGTCCATCATGATACGGGGACAGCGCATGCGTCGCCATCACTGGGCCCAAATCCGAACCACCGATCCCGATATTGACCACATCGGTAAAGGCGCCCCCTGCCCCGGTGACCGCGCCGCCACGCACCTCTTCTGCAAAGACGCGCATCCGTTGCAACGTGTCCAGAACGTCGGGCATGACGTCCAACCCATCAACTTCGACAGGACCACCGTCCAGATTGCGCAGCGCAGTGTGCAAAACCGCGCGACCTTCGGTTTCGTTGATCTTTTCCCCGTCAAACATCGCGGCGCGGCGCGAGGCCAGACCCGCCTCATCACACAACGCGATTAAGGCTTTTCGGACCTCATCTGTGATCTGAGTTTTAGAGTAATCAAACAACAGGTCGCCGGTCGATGCAGAAAAACTCTGCGCGCGGTTCGGATCGGTTTCAAACAGGCCCAGGATGGCTTCGTCCTGAGCATCGGATGCAAGGGTTTTGAGCGGGTTCAATTGCATCTGTGTCACTCCGCCCAATGAACCGTCATGCCGGTCAGCGCGGCGGCGATCGGGGCCTCTTCTGGTGGCAGCGACATGGCCTTTTCCAACGCGTCACGTTTGGCGGCGCCATAGATAATCAGGTGTTTGGACAGCGCGCCGTCCAGCACCGGGCCGGTCAGCGTAATCCGTGCCTCGGGCTGGGTTTCGGGACGGGCAACCGCAAGGATGGGCGCATGGCTGTCCAGCGCGGCCTCAAGCCCCTGCATCCCCGGAAACAGTGACGCGGTGTGCATATCCTCACCCATCCCCAATACCAGAACCGACAATGGCAAAACCGGCGCGATCAGGTTCTCGATTTCCGGCAGGACATCGTCGGGTTCCTTACCCTCAAGATACAGCGGCACATACTGCGCAACCGAGGCTCGGTTCGTCAGCAGGCGCTGCCGGATCAGCCGTTCGTTCGAACGGTCACTGTCACCCGGAACGCAACGTTCGTCGGTAGGCAGTACCCGCACCCGATCCCATGCCAAATCAGCCGCGCAAAGACCATCGAACACCGGCCCAGGGGTCGTACCGCCTGGCACGGCCATTGAGACCGTGTCGTGATGCAGCAAGGCGGCCTCCAACTCTCCGGCCAAGGCGTTTGCGACATCAATGGCCAGCATATCGCGATCAGCATATTCCTGAATCTTCATGGGTTTATTCCTTGCCATCGGCGACCATCTCGTTTCATCAACAGCTCGGCGTCGCCCGGGCCTGTGCTGCCGCTTTCATATGGTTTTGGTACGTCACCGCGCGCGTGCCAGCCCGCGATGATCGGGTCGGTCCAGGCCCATGCGGCCTCGACCTCATCCCCGCGCATGAACAGGGTCTGGTTGCCCCGGATCACGTCCATCACCAGCCGTTCATATGCATCCGGGGGGTCTTGGTTTCCTGACCCTAGCGCCTCGGCGAAACTCATGTCTAAGGGCACATCGACCAGACGCATACCGCCCGGCCCCGGCTCCTTGATCGTCACCTTCAGCGTTATTCCTTCGTTCGGCTGCAGCCGGATCGACAGGACATTCGCGTGGCGTCCAGCCTCTTCGCCGAAAATTGAATGCGGCGCGTCTTTAAACATCACATTGATCACCGATGACCGCGCAACCAGACGTTTGCCCGTGCGTAGATAGAACGGCGTGCCCGCCCAACGCCAATTGCTGATATGCGCCCGCAGCGCCACATAGCTTTCGGTGGTCGAACGTGGGTTGCCTACAATTTCGCGGTATCCTTTTCGGCCGCCGCGGCCATCGAACTGTCCACGCACGATGTGGTGCGGTTCAACTTGATCAAGGGCACGAATAACCTTGAGCTTTTCGTCCCGCACGGCATCCGGATCAAACTTCGCCGGCGGCTCCATCGCGATTAGGCACAGCAACTGCATCAGGTGATTCTGCATCATGTCGCGCATGGCACCTGCGCGCTCATAATACTCTTCCCGCCCGTCGATACCTACGGATTCGGCCACCGTGATCTGGATGTGATCGACGTACTGGCTGTTCCACAGCGGTTCGAACAGCATATTGCCAAAGCGGACGGCCATCAGGTTCTGGACGGTTTCCTTTCCCAGATAGTGATCGATCCGGTAGATCTGGCTTTCCCTAAAATGCTCAGCCAAGGTCGCGTTTAACGCCCGCGCACTCTCCAGATCGTGGCCAAAGGGTTTTTCAACGACGATCCGCGTGCTTGGCGTTGCAAGATCATGCGCTTTGATCCTTTCGGCCAAAGGCCCGAACAGGCGCGGACCGACCGAGAAATAGAACGCGCGCACCCGATCTTGGTTCAGCTTGTCAGAAAGCTGATCCCAGCCCTCATTCGAATATCCGTCGAGGGTCACATAATCGACGCGGTCCAGAAACGCGCGCAATGCGCCCTCGTCCCGGCATTGCGCAGTCGCATGGGTTCGCAGCGATTCGGCGACCATTGCCTGAAACCCCGCGCGGTCGTGGACCGTGCGCGCCGCGCCTATGATTTGCACACCTTCGGCCCACTGCCCTGAGCAAAAGCGCCGAAACAGGGCCGGTAGAATCTTACGTTGCGCCAAATCACCGGTCCCGCCAAAAATGACGAGATCGAACGGATCAACAGGTATGACGCGAGAAACCATGGTTTTTCCTTATCTTGCCCCGCCGGGCATGTCCAATGTTAGCGCAATCGGTCAGCGTAAATCCCCCATTATCAAAACTCTGTCAGGTCGCACTTGCTTGACTTAACTAATCCGAGTCGAGCAGCTACATCAGAAGTAACTTCAAAGAACCGGATACCGGAATGAAAGACAACGCGCCTCAGACCGCCAATATCGGCAAATTTCAGAACAAATTGGTGACAGCAGATGGGCAGACCCGCGCTTCCGTAGCGTTGAAAAACCCCGAGACGTTGTGGTTCAATACCGGCACTCTTTGCAACATCGAATGCGTCAACTGCTACATCGCCAGCAGTCCAACCAACGACGCGCTGATCTATATCACCACCGAAGAGGTGCGCGACTACTTGGACCAGATCGAAGAACGCGACTGGCCGGTGCGTGAGATTGGGTTCACCGGGGGCGAGCCTTTTATGAACCCCGAAATGATCGACATGACTCGTGTCGCGTTGGAACGCGGCTATGAGGTTTTGATCCTTACGAATGCGATGCTGCCGATGATGCGCCGCAAGATGCGCGAGGGGTTGCTGGATCTGAAGCGCAACTATGGAAACAAGCTGACACTTCGCGTTTCCGTGGACCACTATCGCCCCGAACTGCATGACGAGGAACGCGGCAAAGGCAGCTTTGACAAGACGATAACTGGCATGGAGTGGTTGCGCGACAACGGGTTCAATATCGCTATCGCAGGGCGCACGGTCTGGGGTGACAGCGACGCCGACAGCCGCGCCGGGTATGAGGCGTTTTTCAAGCAGCACAGCTTTGACATCAACGCACAGAATCCTAGCCAGACCGTTTTGTTCCCCGAGATGGACGAAACCGTCGAAGTTCCTGAAATCACAACCGCTTGCTGGGGCATTCTGGATAAAGCACCCGAGGCTGTTATGTGTTCGAATGCCCGCATGGTGGTCAAACGCAAAGGCGCAGAACGGCCTGCCGTTCTGGCCTGTACCCTACTGCCGTACGAGCCTGAGTTTGAAATGGGCACCACACTGGCCGAGGCGGAGGCCGACGTGCACCTCAACCACCCACATTGCGCAAAATTTTGCGTTCTGGGTGGAGCCAGCTGCTCGGGCTGATCAGTTCAGCTCGGGCGATTTCCAGTATTTTGTGCCGGACGCCCCAGCCGAGACGCGCCAGCCCTTTTTGCTGAGCACGAAAAACGACCGCCCGTCTGTGAACCTGAGCGTCTCATCGGTGCGCTCATCTCCATACATTGCGCCGGATTCCGCAGTCGCGTCGTAACCGTGCGTGATAAAACTGTCCAAATCCGTCTCCGTTTCAAACAGGATCACGAATTTGGTCTCGAACCCGCCGATGCCGATCGCCGCGCCCACGCCGCCGGTTCCCATATTCATATAGGTGTGCTGACCAGTGTCTTTGTTCACGGCAACACCGCGCCCGTACCCTGCGGACACCGGGAAAACTGTAACCTTGCGGGAATCGAAAACGGCATACCCTGCGCTGACATCATATAGCGCTTGTGCTTGGGGATTTTCGGCAAGCAACTGCGCCAACACATCGACGGCCATGACATCCAGCTTGGCGCGTGTCTCTTCGGGCGTCGCCTCGTTGGACAGCAAATCAGAGGTGGACGTGATGGTTTCGTCAACCGCGTTCGCCCCTTTTTCGAGTGTCTGCCCGACGGTTTCTGCCCCGCGTCCGACAGCATTAGCCGTATTTTCAGCGCCCTTCTTGATTTTATCAAGGACACCTTCGGCCGACACCGGCCCGGCTAGGCAGATGGCAACTGCAATCAATAAAACTCTGGGCATTCCGTGTTTCCGCTTGTGGCCAATGACTTCGCCGCCACGATACCGGATGCACCGGAAATGTATATGGGTTTGGGCCTGATGCGCCCCGGCGTCAATTCACTCGGAATTCGCCTACCACGTTGCGCCATTCCCCAGGCGCGATCATCTTGCGATGTGTAAACCGCACGGAATGCAGCGGTCCTTCAATCTCTCGCTGCCAGAATTCAATAAAATCGAATAGTTTGGGATGATCCGGCGCAAGGTCGTATTCCTGCCAGATAAATGTATTGAGCACGTGAATATAGTCGGGCATGTGATAAAAAAATTCGGCCGTCGTCAGCCCATACCCCTTGAGCATCAGTTCTGTTTCGCTTTGCTCCATGCAGACCTCCAAAATTGTTGCAAGGTCTCTTCAGCATAACACAGAAACCACCTAACCCTTGGTTAACAATATGTTACCCCAGTGTTACGGGTGTTTTTTGCCCAGATTGCGCTGCTTGCTTGCACCTTATGTGCCGGGTCTGATAAGGTACATCCACAAGATATAGACCCAGCACAATAAACGGGCAGGTTACGTGAGCGATACGCCAGAAACCCCAGAAAACATGGATGAAACACCGCCCCAGCGTCCCGTATATGACGGCCCGACGGTATCCATCGAATCCGAGATGCGCACGTCCTACCTGGACTATGCGATGTCGGTCATCGTGTCCCGCGCGATCCCCGATCTGCGGGATGGCTTGAAACCGGTGCACCGGCGCATCCTCTATGCCATGCACGAGACGGGCAACACCCACGACAAGTCATACCGCAAATCGGCCCGTCCGGTTGGCGATGTCATGGGTAAATACCACCCACATGGTGACAGCGCGATCTATGACGCGCTGGTGCGGATGGCGCAGGATTTCTCGATGTCGCTGCCGCTGCTGGATGGTCAGGGCAACTTTGGCTCGATGGATGGCGATAACCCGGCGGCCATGCGCTATACCGAAGTGCGGATGGACAAGCCGGCCGCATCTCTGTTGGCCGATATCGAAAAAGAGACAGTCGATTTTCAGGACAACTACGACGGCAAGGACCGTGAACCGACGGTTCTTCCCGCCCGTTTCCCGAACATGCTGGTCAACGGTGCCGGTGGTATCGCCGTCGGCATGGCAACCAACATCCCGCCGCACAACCTTGGCGAAGTCATCGATGCAACGCTGGCGCTGATCGATGAACCGGATCTGACATCTGAACAGCTGATCGAATATATCCCCGGCCCTGATTTCCCAACCGGTGGTGTGATGTTGGGCCGTTCCGGCGCGCGCAAAGCTTATCTGGAAGGGCGCGGCAGCGTCATAATCCGCTCCAAGACCCGCGTTGAGGAAATCCGCAAGGACCGCTATGCCATCGTCGTGGACGAGATCCCCTATCAGGTGAACAAGGCCTCGATGATCGAAAAGATCGCCGAAGCCGTTCGCGAAAAACGCATCGAAGGCGTCAGCCACGTTCAGGACGAATCCGACCGCAATGGGGTGCGTGTCGTGGTCGAACTCAAACGTGATGCGACGCCCGAAGTTGTTTTGAACCAGCTTTTCCGTTTCTCGCCGATGCAGACCTCGTTTGGCTGCAACATGTTGGCGCTGAATGGTGGCCGGCCCGAGCAGTTGACCCTGCGCCGGTTCCTGACCTCCTTTATTGACTTCCGTGAAGATGTCGTCGCCCGTCGCACTGCGTACGACCTGCGCAAAGCCCGCGAACGCAGCCACATCCTGTGTGGCCTGGCCGTGGCCGTGTCGAACGTTGATGAGGTCGTCGCCACAATCCGGTCATCCGCTGACGCGGCGCAAGCGCGAGAAAAGCTGATGACCCGCCGTTGGCCCGCGGCTGAGATCGAAAGTTATCTGCGCCTGATCGACGATCCTCTGTCCAAGATGAACGACGACGGCACCTATAACCTGACCGAAGTTCAGGCCCGCGCCATCCTCGACCTGCGTCTGCAGCGACTGACTCAGATCGGTGTCAAAGAGGTCACGGACGAACTGGAAGAACTGGCAGGTAAGATCCAAGAATACCTCGATATTCTGTCCTCGCGAGAGCGCATCATGTCGATCATCGGAGATGAGCTGCGCAGCGTTCGTGAACAGTTTGCCGTTCCCCGTCGCACCGAGATCGTCGATTGGTCCGGCGACATGGAAGATGAGGACCTGATCGAGCGTGAGGACATGGTCGTGACCGTCACGTCGGGCGGCTACATCAAGCGTACTCCGCTGGCCGATTTCCGCGCTCAAAAGCGCGGCGGCAAGGGCCTGTCGGGGATGCAGACCAAGGAAGAGGATGTTGTCACCAACCTCTTCGTGGCCAACACACACACGCAGCTGCTGTTCTTCACGACGGATGGCATGGTCTACAAGCTCAAGACCTGGCGTCTGCCGCAGTCGGGGCGCACAGGTAAGGGCAAGGCAATCGTCAACATCCTGCCGATCCCAACCGGTGTTTCCATCGCCGCGATCATGCCGGTGGATGTACCCGATGAAGAATGGGAAAACCTTCAAATCATCTTCGCCACCAGCGCGGGCGACGTGCGTCGTAACCGCTTGTCGGACTTCACCAATGTCCGACGCAACGGCAAGATCGCAATGAAACTGCCCGAAGATGTTGAGCTGGTGAACGCCCGCATCTGCTCGGAAGATGAAGATGTGATGCTGGTCACCAATTCGGGTCGTGCAATCCGCTTCCGCACCACCGATGTACGGGTGTTCAACTCGCGCGAATCCACCGGTGTGCGCGGTATCAGGCTGTCCAATGGAGACCGCGTGGTTTCGATGTCGGTGATCCGCCATTTCGAAGCGACCCCCGAAGATCGTGTGGCTTACCTCAAAATGCGCCGTGCGGTTGCAGGGCTTACCGAAGATGACGCTGGTGACGAAGAAGAAGCCGCGGCAAGCAGTGATTTCAACCAGGAAAAGTATGCCGAGATGTCGGCAGCCGAAAACCTGATCCTGACGATCACAGCAGGCGGCGCGGGCAAGCTGAGCTCCAGCCACGACTACCCAGTCCGCGGACGCGGCGGGATGGGTGTGGCCGCCATGGACAAGGCGATGCGTGGTGGCGAACTCGTCGCCTCGTTCCCGGTCGATATGGAAGATCAGATCATGCTGGCGACGTCCAAAGGCCAATCGATTCGGGTGCCGGTTGATGGGATTTCGTTCCGCTCCCGCTCGGCCGGTGGCGTGAAGGTCTTCAACACCGGCAAAGGCGAAGTGGTCGTCAGTGTTGCCTGGATCGCCGATCAGGGTGACGAGGACGAAGCGGAAGAGTAACCGACTGATCCATAACACTATTCAGGCGCTACACTTTCGGGTGTGGCGCCTTTTTTAAATCAAAAGGTCTTCAACAGCCCAAAGGCGATCCTGTCCCCAGACACTTTCCCCGGCGACGCGGAAACTTGGGACACCCCACAACCCGATCTCTTGCAGACGGTCCTGATTGACCGCTACCCGATCTCTCCAACGATCTGAGCTAACGTTCGGTTTCGCACTCTGCCAATCCAACCCCGCGTTTTTGACGATAATCCGAAGCCCCCGATCGGTTGCAGCATTCAGACCCTCTGACCAGACGCCGCGCAGGAAGGCGGAACAGAACTCAGGCAGTTTTTCCTGCGCTTCGGCGTAATCCAGTAAGGCATAACCACGCTCGATCCCTTTGCCTAAAGGATCACAGATACGCCCAAATGGGATCCCCAACCGCCGCGCTTCGCGCACGCAATCATAAAGGATGTAGGAGGACTTGGGTGGAGGGACGGGTAAGCCTCGCATCAACATAGGCAAAACCGGCCTCAGAACCATTCGTGCGTTGTAATGGCGTGCCAAATCGACAGCTCGGTCAAATGCCAGATACGAATAAGGGCTGCGGAAAGAAAAGAAGAACTCAATCTCCTGATCTTTAGACTTCTCTTGGTCCAGTTGCACTGAAGGCAAAGACACTATCGGTGACGATCCGCTTCCCAGACCCACGTGCAGCAACCGACTTTCGAGGTAATGAAGACGATCAACGCCCCAATACCATTCACCATCGTAGTGAAACGTTCCGCCGAGATAGTGACCCAAAGCTGAAAGTTGTTGGTCACCATCCTCGATCAGCGCAGCCGGTAAGGGGTGATCAGAAGACGAAAAGCCCTTTCCCGACCAAAGATCTTCGCTGATATCTCGGACATTTTTAACAAAGCTCTCATTCGTCAGTTCGGCTGCCATCTGTTTTTCCGCAATTGCAATGAAAGCCTCGTCAGGAACTGCGCCTTCAGGAGGGCTGAGACCAAGCTTTCGGGCCAGCCTTGCCGCATCTTTGATAGCATTTTGCCGATGTGCTGCCGGGTCCGGCAAAGCCTCGGCCGGAGGGCCCGAAATCAGATGCGGGCGTAGCTCGATATCATAGGTGTCTCGAAACTGCTGTAAGACCTGTGCGGAGAGGTGACAGTATGGGTCGGAAACATCATGGAAATAATGGACAACGCGCGGGCAGTTCAGCACGTGATGCTTTGCCTCCAGCACGCGCCTACGCGCCACCAGGCGCGTGTTGCTGGTCAGAATTGAGGCTAAGTGTGGTTTGACATGTGTTGCAAAGAACAAGGTGGTTCCTTTGGTAAAACCGTTCGAACCACCCTACCCTCATTCAAGTCAAAACCAATGCACCTACACGGCAACTTGACGAAACGTTTTCTGACCTCAGAGCCCGTATAATTCGCCAAATTTTTGTTCCAGATACCCAAGTAGCGGGTCAGGTCCGGGTTCCATACCGCTTGCACGCTGAATGGTCTCGCGCGGAGCGTAAAGCCCGCCATGTTGCTGCACATTCTCGTGCAGCCAATCGGTTGCGCCTGACGTGTCACCTGCTGCCAGTTGCGCATCCAGTTCCGGCACAGCGTTCCGCAACGCTTGGTAAAGGCATCCTGCATAGACATTGCCCAGCGAATAGGTTGGGAAATAACCAAACAGACCCACTGACCAGTGCACATCCTGCAGACATCCGTTCGAAGGTTTGTCGACCGCATATCCGAAATCCGCCTTGAAACGGTCGTTCCACGCGGCCTCAAGATCGTCCACTTGGAGGTCACCGGCCATCAGCGCGCGTTCCAGATCAAAGCGCAGCATGATGTGGAGGTTGTATTGCACCTCATCCGCCTCGGTGCGGATATAACCGTTGTGAACACCGTTGACCGTTGCATAGAACGTATCCGCGTCGGTGATGCCAAAATCGCCAAACGCGTCTTTCATTTGGCCAAACAGCCAACCGGTAAAGGCTCGGGATCGGCCCAGTTGGTTCTCGTAAATCCGGCTTTGGCTTTCATGCACACCCATCGACACACCCCGCCCCAAAGGCGTCAGGGCGTAGGCTGGATCAATCCCTTGTTCATAGGCGGCATGGCCGACCTCGTGAATCGTCGAATAGAAACAATTGAACGGATCGGTTTCACTGGTCCGGGTGGTGATCCGAACATCCGAGCCACTGCCCGAGCTGAACGGGTGAACAGCCTTGTCGATGCGGCCTGTATTCAGGTCATACCCGAAAGTGGTTGCCAGTTTTTCCGACAATTGCATCTGTTTCAGCTCATCGAAACTCCCCGTCAAAGCCTGAGGCGCAGATTTTTCCAGAACAGCGGCGCGCAGTGCTACCAGACGCGGGCGCATCTGGTCAAAGATTTCGGCGATTTGCGATCCGGTTGTGTAAGGCTCATAATCCTCGACCATCGCGTCGTAGATATTGCCACCCTGCGCCAGTGCAGCGCCTTCTTCACGCTTTAGCGCCACGACCTCGCCCAAAACGGGCAAGAAAGCGGCGACATCTTCGTCTGCGCGGGCCTGCGCCCAGGTTCCCTGTGCTGCTGACGTCACGCGCGCAATGGCCGTTGCCAAATCGGCAGGCACCTTGACCGTCCGTTCATAGGACCGGCGGATTTCGCGCAATTGCGCCTGACCGACCTGGTCCTGAGGGTCGGCTTGTTCCAGCCATTCAGCCACACGGGAATCGGATCGGCGCGCGTGCAAAACCGCTTCAATCGCTGCCATTTCCTCGGCCCGCTGCGACGCGGCCCCCCGGGGCATCACCGTTTCCTGATCCCAGCCCAAACGCCCGGCAATTTCGCCAAGAGCTGAGGTTTCGCGCTGAAATGCCGTCAAATCGTCATATGCACTCATGGAATTCAGGCTCCGCGCAAAGAGGTTGCTATTGGGTAAGCGGTCAGGAACCGCGCCCGCAGGATAAGGGTCCAGACGACGACGGCCATGAACTGGTGGAAGATGGCGATCTGCCACGGGGCTGCGTAGATCACGGTCGCGATCCCAATCACCACCTGCAGCGAAAGCGCTGCGAAGGCCGCGTTGAAGGCAAAGCGAGTTTGCGGATGTGCACTGGTGCTGCCGCGCCGCCAGACGACGATGCCGAAGATGAACAGCAGATAGCCCGCGCAACGGTGGATGAACTGAACCAGACCCGGGCTTTCAAAGAAGTTGCGCCACATCGGTTCCAGCATCGCCATGTCAGGCGGCAGAAGCTGACCACCGATCAGCGGCCAATCGGTATAAGACCGCCCGGCGTCGATCCCGGCGACAAGCGCACCAATGAGTATTTGCAAAAAGGCGAAATGCATCAACCCGGTGGATAGCGAGAACAATTTCGCCTCTTTCGCGCGTCGGGCCTGCATCAGGTCACGTTCGTCGCGGCCCAGCTCAAAGATGTACCATGCAAGGAAGCCGAGAATTACAAAAGCCAGCCCCAGATGAATCGCCAGACGATAGCTGGCCACAGCAATCATCCCCTCGCCCTGTGTCACGCCCGAGGCGACCATCCACCAACCGACTGCACCCTGAACACCGCCCAAAAGGCCCGGAATCAACAACTTACCGGTCCAGCCGGTTGGTATTTTCCGCGCGATAAGGAAGCCAAAGAAGCCAAGAGCCCAGACCAGCCCAATCACGCGCCCTAGCTGACGATGGCCCCATTCCCACCAGTAGATGGATTTGAAGTCACCCAGCTCCATCCATTGGTTCTGAATGCGCCACTGGTCGATTTGCTTGTATTTGTCGAACTCGGCTTGCCAGTCCGCCTCATTCATCGGCGGGATGGCCCCGGTAATCGGCCGCCACTCGGTGATCGACAACCCGCTGTCAGTCAGGCGGGTCAGCCCGCCCACAACGATCATGACGACCACCAGCGCAAACAGGATCATCAGCCAGGCGCGAATGGCCTTGCGCGCACCCCCGCGACCACGATCGATCATACCCGGTTGAACGGCTTGTTGTTTTTCAGTGTCTGAGACGTCTTCGAAGATGCTGCGCTTACCGCTCATGCTGTCCTCTTGTGCCTTGGATTTTGTCGCAAGCTAGGGTGAAGCGGAACATAGGTCCAGCCTCAGCCTTTGTCTTTCCAGCGGACCATCTGCCGCATGACCCCATGCAGCATCTGCACATCCGCCCGCGTCATGCACATCCGCGACCACAGGTTGCGCAGGTTGGTCTTCATACCCTCAGCCTTTTCGGGTGGATAAAAGAACCCCGCCTCTTCCAGCCGGTCTTCATAGTGTTCGACCAGCTTCTCGACCTCGATACCCGTGGCCCAGTCGCCCTTGCCCAGATCGGTGGCCTCATGAACCACATCGCCGGTTTGGCGCATCCATTCATAGGCGGTCAGAAGCACGCATTGGCCAAGATTCAGCGAGGCGTATTCCGGGTTCACCGGAACCGAGATGATCGCGTTTGCCTTAGCGATGTCTTCGTTTTCAAGCCCTGCGCGTTCCGGGCCAAACAGAACACAGACCTTTTCACCAGCAGCAACCTTTTCGGCAGCCAACTGCATTGCGCGTTCCGGGCTGTAGACCGGCTTGGTCAATCCACGCTGTCGCGCCGTGGTCGCAAAAACAAAAGTGCTGTCGGATAGCGCACCGGCCAGATCGTCGTATAGCTGCGCCTCATCCAACAGACGCCCGGCGCCGCTGGACATCGCCACAGCCTTGGGGTTCGGCCATCCGTCCCGAGGCGCCACAATGCGCATCCGATCCAGCCCGAAATTCCACATCGCCCGCGCGGCGGCACCGATGTTTTCACCCATCTGCGGGCGCACAAGCACGAATGAGGGCTGAGATTTATCGCTGGGCATGGCTGTCTCCGAAGGTTCCGCCTGCTCTAATCTGCGCGCACAGGCAGGGCAAGCCATCCGCGCCTTCATTTGGGCCGGAAACCAGCATAAAAGTTTGCTTCCCCGCCGCAATCCGCTAAACCGCGAAAAAGACTGAAAGCGAAGGACGCGCCAATGGACACCCCCGAGCAGCCGCAGATTTACTTGATTACGCCACCGACCATCGAACTGGGCACCTTTACGAACCGTTTGGCCAGCGTGTTGGACGGGGCAGAGATCGCTTGTATCCGATTGGCGCTGGCTGGTGGAGATGAAGACACGATCGCCCGCGCGGCGGATGCCTGCCGTGAGGTTGCGCATGCGCGCGATGTGGCGCTGGTGATCTCGAACCATGTTCTGCTGGCGCAGCGGTTGGGGCTGGACGGGGTGCATCTGGATGACGCCGCGCGCTCGGTCCGGTTTGCACGAAAGGAATTGGGCGCGGAAGCCATCGTTGGCAGCTTTTGCGGTGCGTCCAGCCATGACGGCATGTCGGCTGGCGAGGCCGGTGCGGACTATGTCGCCTTTGGACCAGTGGGCGCGTCAACGCTGGGTGATGGCACAATCGCCGAAATGGATCTGTTCCAGTGGTGGTCTGAGACGATCGAAGTTCCGGTCGTTGCCGAGGGTGGCCTGAACCCCGACCTGGTTCGCGATCTGACCCCCTGCACCGATTTTTTCGGTATCGGGGACGAGATCTGGTCACAGGATGACCCTCTGGCCGCGCTGAAGGGTCTGACCGACGCGATGCGCTGATCGGTGCGAGCGTTAACGCTTGCACCTACGCCGGGGCTGCGGCATGACGACGACATGACACAAAACAGCGACATCCTTTGTATCGGATCGGTTCTTTGGGACGTGATTGGCCGGTCCGCCAGCGCCATGCGGCAAGGCTCGGACGTGCCGGGACGGATCACCCGCCTACCGGGTGGCGTGGCCATGAACATCGCCATGACACTGGTGCGTTTTGGCATGACCCCCACCCTGCTGACCGCCATCGGGCGCGATCCTGAGGGCGATGAGTTGGCAAATGCCTGTTTCCGACTGGGCATGGTGACGGATCACATTTACCGTTCACAGGATTTGCCGACCGACCGTTACATGGCGGTCGAAGGGGCCAACGGCCTGATTGCGGCCATTGCCGACGCGCATTCGCTTGAGGCCGCGGGTGCCAAAATCCTGCGTCCACTGATGCACGGGCCGCTAGGATACGAAAACGAGCCGTTTGAAGGACCTATCGCGCTGGACGGCAATCTGACACTGAACTTGCTTGAGGAAATCGCCCAAAGCCCCGCCTTTGCGCGCGCCGATCTGCGTGTCGCACCGGCCTCGCCCGGTAAAGCCGAACGCTTGCTGCCGTTCCTGAAACATGCGCGTGCAACGCTGTATGTGAACCTCGAAGAAGCCGGCATCCTGTGTCAGCGTGAATTCAAGGATTCCGAAAGCGCCGCCAAAGGCCTGCTGGATCGCGGCGCGCTGCGGGTGTTGGTCACCGACGGCGGAAGCTCGGCCACGGTTGGTAATGCGGATGAAATCCTGACCCAAACACCCCCGTCCGTTCTGGTTACCCGCGTAACCGGCGCAGGCGACACTTTTATGGCGGCCCACATCGCCTCAGAATCCGACGGAGCATCCAGCGCCGAGGCCCTGACCCGCGCGCTGAACGCCGCCGCAACTTACGTATCCGGAGAAACCCCACTGTGATCGACATTCAATATTCCGCCGAGGTCCGCGCCGCCAAGGACGCAGGCCAGCCCATCGTTGCGCTGGAAAGCACCATCATCACCCACGGGATGCCCTACCCTCAGAACATCGAGGTTGCGGCACAGGTTGAACAGGATATCCGCGACGCGGGTGCAGTTCCAGCAACCATGGCCGTGATCAAAGGCAAACTGCATGTGGGCCTTGAGGCAGATGAGCTGAAAGCGTTGGGTCAGGCGCAGGGCGTCGCCAAGCTGTCCCGCGCAGATATGGCCGCCTGCATGGCAACCGGCGGCACTGGCGCGACCACAGTCGCTGCGACGATGATCGCCGCCCATTATGCCGGGATCGAAGTGTTTGCCACCGGTGGCATCGGCGGCGTGCATCAGGGTGCCGAGACGACCTTTGATATCTCAGCCGATCTGCATGAGCTGGCGCAATCCCCGGTTACGGTTGTCGCTGCAGGCGCAAAGGCCATCCTCGATCTGGCAAAAACGCTCGAGGTTCTGGAAACGCTGGGCGTTCCTGTCATCGCCTACGGGCAGGACGAATTCCCGGCCTTCTGGTCGGCCAAATCTCCTTATGCCGCGCCCCTGCGTATGGACAGCGCCGAAGACATCGCCACGGCCCACGCAACGCGCCGCGCGCTTGGCCTGCCTGGTGGTCAGTTGGTCGCCAACCCAATCCCGACCCCCGATCAGATCCCGGCCGAAGAACTGGCACCCATCATTGCATCGGCACAGGCCGACGCAGACGCGCACCGGATCAGCGGCAAGGGCGTCACGCCGTACCTGCTGCAACGGATTTACGAACAGACCGAAGGGCGTTCGCTGACGGCCAATATTGCCCTGGTTCGTAATAACGCGCGACTGGCGGCCGGAATTGCTCGGGCGCTGTCCGACCGAACCGATTGACATAAGCCTATTGTACCAAGGCACCCAGCTGCTTAACTAATTTGGCAGAAAACCGCTCAGGACCGCAATGAACACGCCATTTGACGAAGAACCACAACGCCGCCCGGGCCTGTTTTCGCGACTGCGCGCGTCTTTCCTGACGGGCATCGTCGTGATTGCGCCGGTTTGGCTGACCATCTGGCTGATCTGGTCCGTGGTCGGCTGGATCGACAGTGCGGTGCTACCCATAATTCCACAACGGTTCCAGCCGCAGGAATACGTGGGCATCAACCTGCGCGGCGTCGGCGTTGTCATCTTCCTGATCTTCACTGTTCTGGTCGGATGGATCGCCAAAGGTATTCTGGGCCGGTCCCTGATCCAAATTGCCGAAAGTCTTGTCAGCCGGATGCCCGTTGTCCGGTCTGTCTATTCCGGGATCAAGCAGATCTCGGAAACGGTTTTTGCGCAGACTGAACGGTCGTTCGAAAAAGCCTGCCTGATCCAATACCCGCGCCGCGGCATCTGGGCGATTGGTTTCGTCTCTACCGCGGCAAAAGGCGAAGTCAGCGAGCGGGCTGAAACCGGGGGTGAACTGCTAGGTGTCTTCGTCCCGACCACGCCCAACCCGACCTCTGGCTTCCTATTGTTCTTCCCGGCCGAGGATGTGATCCTGTTGGATATGACAATCGAGGACGCCGCAAAGCTGGTGATTTCCGCAGGCCTTGTTTATCCCAACGAAAAAGACCCGACGCAGCCGCCCGAGTGATCAGCCAAACATCTCGGGCAGGTCGACGGTGCTGCGTGCGCCAAGATCAGCTTTGTGATCGCCAATGAACCGATGTGCCGCCGCGCGCCCGGCGTCCTTCAGTTTATGCAGTATCACAGGGTTGGGAACCGTCTTGGTTGCCACGGACAAATCGTTCATCAATTCGTCATCCGCGATCATGTGAACAAATACGCGGCTCATCTCTCCGGCCGTCAGCTTGCCGTCCGCCAACAGACGCTGAACAAAATTGATCGCCCGCAGCTCGCGAAACAGGGATGAGTTAAAGCTGATCTCATTGATCCGGTTCTGGATCTGCTGCGGAGTTTTTGGCACCTCATCACGCTCAAGCGGGTTGATGTTCACGACCACGACGTCTTCAGGCAAATCACTGTTAAACAAAGGATAAAGCGCCGGGTTTCCAGTGTAACCACCATCCCAATATGCCTCGGTCCGGCCCGAGCTGGGGTCAAATATCTCGACGGCCTGAAACAGGCTCGGCAGGCAGGCCGAGGCCAAAATGGCATCCGTTGAAATCTCTTCCCCGGTGAACACCCGGATCTTACCGCTGCGTACACAGGTCGCGCAAACAAACAACTGGGGTCCTTGATCCGTGCAAATCTCATCAAAGTTGAACCGATCCACAACCGGTTCCAGAGGATTGCGGTAAAAAGGACCATAGGCATAAGGCGACACCATTCGCGACCAGGCGTCACCAACCGAGAATGGCAGTGAATACTCCATCGACTGGGCAATCTGCGCAGGCTCCAGCGCCTGCATCCAGTTGGCAAGGCGCATATCCCCCACCGCACCCATCCGTGCCCATAGCCCGTCCAGACAAGCCCGCGCGCCGTCGCGTCCGTTGTGCACCATCCCGGATTTGAACGCAGCGCCATTCAGCGCCCCGGCCGAGGTCCCAGTGATGGCTGCGACGTCGATATCCTCTTCGTCCAGCAGCCTGTCCAGAACGCCCCAGGTAAAGGCACCGTGCGCGCCGCCACCCTGCAAAGCCAGATTGATCCGTTTCACCGTCCTGCCCCTTCATCTTTTCCAAAATACTCCGGGGGTACGGGGGCAGCGCCCCCGTCAAAACTCACAACGCTGTCCAACCGCCATCGACCGAGATCGTGGTCCCGGTGATCTGCGCTGCCGCATCTGAGCATAGGAAGATCGCGGTGCCACCCAATTGCTCGACCGTTGCGAATTCTTTCGAAGGTTGCCGTTCAAGCATCACGTTCTTGATCACGTCCTCACGGCTCATGCCGTATTCCTTCATGGTGCCTGGGATCTGTGCCTCGACCAATGGTGTCAGGACGTATCCCGGGCAGATCGCGTTGCATGTGATTGGCTCCTGCGCGGTCTCCAGCGCCACGGTTTTGGTCATACCAACCACGCCGTGCTTTGCCGCGACATAGGCCGCCTTGAACGGAGACGCCGTTAACCCATGAGCCGAGGCGATATTCACAATACGTCCCCACCCGGCCTTGCGCATCATTGGCAAAGCGGCGGCCATCGTATGAAAAGTCGAGTTCATATTGATCGCGATGATCGCATCCCACTTTTCGACCGGAAATTGATCAACCGGCGCAACATGCTGAATGCCCGCGTTGTTCACCAGAATATCACATGCCCCCGCCTTTTCGATCAGCGCGCGGCATTCTTCACCCTTAGACATGTCCGCCTTGATATAGCGTGCGCTGGTCCCGGTCTCTTTCGAAATCTCAGCGGCCAGCGCATGATCTTCGTCGCGGTCGGTAAATGAATTCAGCACCACGTTAGCCCCGGCCTTCGCCAGCTCGCGCGCGACGCCTAATCCGATCCCTGAATTCGATCCGGTGATAATGGCTGTTTTTCCCGAAAGGCTCATGGCCGAACTCCCACAAAGTCAACTTTGGCGACACAGTGCCATGCTGCAGCTGCAAAGAAAACGGGGAAACATTCGGGCGACGCATCCTACGTCAGATCCGGACAAAAAAAACGCCCGCACGAAGCGGGCGTTAAGTTATTGAGGCAGGTTTCATACAGGCAAGAAACCTATCGAGCAGTGCATCCTTTATAAGCAATTTCTTGTGTTCGTCCAAGCTAAAAGTTTGAAAACAAGAAAAATCATAGCTACGATGAATCCCAACAAAATAAGGCCAGAGCAGGATTGTTTCCAAAATGAGCCCCGATTTTCTACGCCCCGTTCGCCCATTGATCGCGGGAATCACTGCACTTTTGAGCACGTCAATTGCTTATGCAGAATCGACCCATGGCATAGCTATGTATGGTGACCCCGCCTTACCACCGGATTTTGTGTCCCTGCCCTACGCAAATCCGGACGCGCCAAAAGGCGGAAAAGTCGTGTTCGGAAATACGGGCGGCTATAACAGTTTGAACCCGTTCGTGCAAAAAGGCAGCTCGCCCTGGCAATTGCGATTTTGGACCCATGAGGGCCTGATGGGTCGATCCTGGGACGAACCTTTCACTCTTTACGGGCTGTTAGCCGAATCAGTTGAGACAGCGCCGGACCGGTCCTGGGTCGAATTCACCCTGCGTGAGAACGCCGAATTCTCGGATGGTACACCAGTCACAGTGGATGATGTCATCTGGTCGTATGAGACTTTAGGCACCGAAGGCCACCTGCGATATCGCGGGTTGTGGGGCAAGATAGACAGTATCGAACAGACCGGTCCCCGCACGGTGCGCATCACCTTCAACGAGCCCGACCGCGAGCTTGCCCTGATTGCAGGCCTGCGCCCGATCCTGCAGAAAGCCCAGTGGGAAGGTAAAGATTTTGCCAATGCCGGGTTGCATGACATTCCGGTCGGAACCGGGCCCTACATCGTCGACAGCTATGAGGCCGGTAGATACGTGAACCTCAAGCGGAACCCGGATTATTGGGGCACTGATATTCCCTTCCGTAAAGGCACCATGAATTTGGACGAAATGCGGATCGAGTTTTACGGCGACGGCACAGTTCTGTTTGAGGCCTTCAAAGCCGGTGAACTGACTGCGGTACGTGAATTCAATGCCGACAAATGGGCGAACCAATACAATTTCCCGGCCGTCCAGCGTGGAGATGTGGTCAAGACCGAGATCCCACACGGCAAGCCTTCGGGCATGACCGGGTTTGTCATGAACACCCGCAAAGCGCCGTTTGCCGACTGGCGTGTCCGCGAGGCGCTGACACTGGCATTCAATTTCGAGTTCATCAACGACACGATTACCGGTAACGCGCAGCCGCGTATCTCATCCTATTTCTCGGGCTCGGACCTTGCGATGCAGCCCGGCCCGGCAAGTGATCGCGTCGAAGAGCTGCTATTGGAGTTCAAGGACGACCTGCCCCCCGGAACGCTTGAAGGCTATACCCTGCCGGAAAGTGACGGATCGGCCCGCAATCGTTCGAACATCCGCGCTGCAACCAAACTGTTGGCTGAGGCTGGTTGGACCATCCAGGACGGCGTGCTGCGTAACGAAAACGGCGATGCTTTTACGCTGACCGTATTGCTGCAACAGGGCGACACCGAAAGCGAAACAGCAATCGAGATCTACACGCGCGCGCTGGAACGTCTTGGCATCGCTGTGAACACCGAACAGGTCGACAGCGCCCAGTTTACAAGCCGAACGTCGGCGCTGGATTTCGACATGACCTATTTCCGTCGCGCATTGTCCCTGTCACCCGGTAACGAGCAGCGCCTGTATTGGGGCAGCGAAAACGCGGACACTCCAGGCACGCGCAACTTGATGGGGGTGGCTTCACCCGCTGTGGACGGAATGATTGACGCCATGTTGGCATCGGAAAGTCATGAGGATTTCGTCGCTGCAACGCGCGCGCTTGATCGTGTGTTGACCGCCGGGCGCTATGTCATTCCGATTTGGAACTTTGATGTAGGCCGGATCGCCCACGCCAAGGAACTCAAGCAGCCGGAAAACTTGCCGATCTATGGCGATGGGCCCGAGTACATGCCGCAGGTTTGGTGGTACGAAGAGTAACCGGTCACGCGCGGCTCCAAAAGGACGTAGGCGGAAAACGGCACACAGCCATATGGCACCGCATATTGCGGGTCGAATTTCCGCCGCGCCGACATGTTGCAACTGTCCCTACGTTAAGTGTTCCCTAAAAAAACTCACACAAAAAGCTTTACTGAACGGGCTTTGGCGATATAGCTTGTACATATACTGCAGTGCGCTGCACGAATTGATTATTGCTTTGAAATTCAAAACGTAACTCTTCGTCCGGTGCGCAGCACATCGAATCTACGGACCGGCCTCCACTCACTCAAAAATCAGGTCCGTCTGCCCGTTGCGGATAGGCTGCAACGGGCACTTTCGACCCCGCCAAAAATCTTTCCGCCATCCGACCCCGGGTGCGACATTTTGTCATGCCCGAACGCCCCCATCACATACGTACGCTGGTTCTGGGGACGAGCGGTTTGAAACCATGAATACGGAAAGCTGTCTAATGTTGAAATGGACCGATCTGACGCAAGACTGGAGTGCAATGTATACCCGCGCCAAACGGCGCTTTCCAAACCTGCGGGATCAGGACATGGTGCGGTTAAGCCAAGACCGCAAATGTTTCGAAGCGTATCTGGCTGAACGCCATCAACTGACCATGAACGAAGCCCACGAAGAGCTTGAGGACTTTTTGTTCACGGAAGGTTTGAACCGGGAATTCAGCCGGTCGTTAAGTAAGTGATGTCACCCACAGGATCATTGCATCTTCGTCGCTGACCGAGATTACATTGTGACCCATGCTCCCGTCGTAATAGGCGCTGTCGCCGCGGCGCATTTCGACTGGTTCATAAAACTCGGTATAAAGGCGCACAACACCCGTCAGGACATACAAGAACTCTTCTCCGTCGTGGCGGACCCAGCCGTCGAACTCATCCATTGACCGCGCGCGGACACGGGCCCGATAGGGCAACATCTGCTTTTTTGTCAGCGTTTCGGCCAGCAGTTCATGTTCATAGGTGGTTGTGGGATGGGCAGACCCTTCGCCCATGCGCGTCACGGCCATCCGGCCGATCACCTGGTCCCGCTGTGGCGCCGTAAACAGCTGCGGCACCGAAATCTCAAGACCGGTCGCAAGCTTTTTCAGCGCGTCATAGGTGGGCGACATCTGACCGTTTTCGATCTTGCTGAGCGTTGAACGCGCCAAACCGGCTTGTGTGGCCGCCTGTTCAAGCGTCCATTTCCGCGCTTTCCGCAGCTCGCGCACTCGCGCGCCGAGGTCCAGTGGTTCAACTTCCGTATGTTCGCCGGAGTCCCGGGCAATGCGGATCAGTGATGTCTGGTCTTGGGTGCTCATGCGTCATTCTATAGGCGCAGCCCGTCGCGCTTGCAACGCAGCAGTGGTCGCGCTAGCCAGTTGCCATGCTTTCAATTTTTGATCAGGGGCCGCCGCCGGCCTGCCCGTCTCCGTTCAATCTGGCAGCGCATGTACTGCGCTGTGCGGACAGGCTTGCGGATAAGACCGCCCTGTCCGTCGTGGGTTCCACGGATGCCCGGAATTGGACGTTTTGCGAGTTGCAGCAGGCCATTCTGGGCACTGGCACAGGGTTGTTGAATGCCGGTTTGAAGCCCGGCGATATCGCGTTGATGCGGCTTGGGAACACGGTCGATTTCCCGATTGCCTATCTCGGAGCGATTGCTGTCGGCATCATCCCGGTCCCAACATCATCGCAGCTGACCGAGCCGGAAACAGAACGCATGATCAAGGACCTCAGGCCTGCCATCATTCTGCGTGACCCACAAGTTGCGTGCGCCGCGCACCCGGTTCAGATTGACCTGTCCAATTTGGCCGGAATGCGTGATCTGCCTGCTGCTGAGTTTCAATTGGGTGACCCGGAACGGATGGCCTATGTCGTCTATACTTCGGGCACATCGGGAAAACCGAGGGCTGTGGCCCACGCCCATCGTGCCATCTGGGCGCGTCAGATGATGGTGGATGGCTGGTACGGGCTGCGTGAAACCGATCGCCTGTGTCACGCAGGCGCGTTCAACTGGACCTATACCTTGGGCACCGGTCTGATGGATCCGTGGACCATTGGCGCAACGGCTCTTATCCCCGCGCCTAGCACCGATCTGGACGCACTACCTGCCCTGCTACGCCATCATCAAGTCACCATCTTTGCTGCAGCACCGGGCGTATTCCGTAAGGTGGTGAGCTCAACAGACGACCTCGACCTGCCGGAATTGCGGCATGGGTTATGCGCCGGAGAAAAACTGTCACGGCATCTGCATGAACAGTGGGCGCAAGCGACCGGCACTGAACTCTACGAAGCTTATGGCATGTCCGAGTGTTCGACTTTCATTTCGTCCAGCCCGGCGCATCCAGCGCGGTCCGATGCATTGGGCCAGCCGCAGCCTGGCCGCCGTGTGGCCATTCTGGGACCTGATGGTCCTGTACCTCAGGGTCAGGAAGGCACCATTGCCGTACACAGGTCCGACCCCGGCCTGATGCTGACCTATCTTAACGCCCCGGACGAGGCCGAAGCCCGGATGCAGGACGACTGGTTCCTTACCGGCGATCAAGGGGCCATGGCCGTGGATGGCCAGATCACCTATCTGGGCCGCGATGACGATATGATGAATGCAGGCGGCTATAGGGTGTCACCGGTTGAGGTCGAGGCCGCGCTGTCCCGATATCCCGGCATCGCGCAGGTCGGGGCTGCGGCAGTCGAGGTTAAACAGGACACATTTGTGATAGCAGCCTTCTATACAGGACCGGAAAAGCTGGACGACGACGCCCTGCGCACCTATGTCGAGGCAAATCTGGCGCGCTATAAGCAACCGCGCGCCTTCATCCATCTGCCTGAACTGCCCACCGGCGGGAACGGGAAACTTCTGCGCCGGGCGCTGCCGGCCTATTTCAAGGCGACCAACCCATGACCGAGACCGTCAAGCTTGATATCATGTCCGACCCGATCTGCCCTTGGTGCTATATCGGCAAAACCCATCTGGACAAGGCGCTGGCGGCGATCCCGGACCATCCGTTTGTGATCGAATGGCATCCATTCCAATTAAACCCCGACATGCCGGATGCCGGGATGGATCGCCGCGAATATCTCGAACGCAAGTTCGGGGGCAAGGACGGTGCTGTGCGGGCCTATGCACCGGTTGTTGATCATGCCGAGAACGCAGGCCTTAAGATCGACTTCGAAGGTATGAAGCGCACGCCCAACACTCTGGACGCGCACCGCCTGATCCATTGGGCAGGGATTGAAGGCAAACAGAACGCCGTGGTCGATGCACTGTTCGATGCCTATTTCGTACAGGCCCGCGATATCGGCGATCATGAGGTTCTGGCGGATATTGCCGACAATGCGGGCATGGACGCCGCAGTCGTTCTAAAACTGCTGAAATCCGATGCCGATCGCGAGGATATCAGCAACCGTGACAGCCATTCCAGGCAAATGGGCGTCAGCTCTGTCCCGACGTTCATCGTTGCCAATCAACATGCCGTCCCCGGGGCGCAACCCCCTGAAATGTGGGAAAAAGTGATTGCTGAAATCATGTCTCAACTTGAGGCTTCCCCTGCAAATTAGCACAGACCTCTGTGCAATTTGACACCTAGCGTCAACTGATTTGCCGTGATAGCGCGAACAGATCAGGAGGGCGTTATGGCCAATCGCATGTCACGGGGTGAGTTCGTAGCACTTGTCGCAATGATGTTTGCGACAATCGCGTTTTCGATCGATTCCATGTTGCCTGCACTGCCAAATATCGGCGCGCAACTCAGCCCCAACGACGTCAACAAAGCCCAGCTGATCCTGACTTCGTTTGTGTTGGGCATGGGGATTGGCACGTTTTTCACCGGTCCGCTGTCGGACGCCTTTGGCCGCAAACCAGTGATTTACGTCGGATCGGCACTGTATATCATCGCTGCGGCAGCTGCCTGGGCCAGTTCATCACTCGAAATGCTATTGGTCGCCCGTGTCTTCCAGGGGATCGGATGTGCGGCCCCGCGCGTGGTGGCCATGGCAATTATTCGCGACCTGTATTCGGGCCGCGAGATGGCGCGGATTGTATCGATTGCAATGATGATCTTCACCCTGGTACCGGCGATTGCGCCAATGCTTGGTGCCGGCGTGATCGCACTGACCGGATGGCGGGGTATCTTTGCCTCATTCATCCTGTTCTCACTGATCACCATCGTCTGGATGGGCCTGCGCCTTCCGGAACCTCTGTCGGCCGAAAACCGTCGCCCGCTGCGCCTGCCCCTTATACTGGACGCCGCGCGCCAGATGTTCACACACCCAACTGTCCGACTGTCGATCTTGGTTCAGACACTGTGTCTGGGCATGTTGTTCACCATGCTGACGATGGTTCAACCGGTCTACGATGTCATCCACGACAGTGCCGACAGTTTTCCGTTCTGGTTCGGGTTCGTGGCGTTGATGGCGGGCTCAGCCAGCCTGTTAAACGCCGCACTCGTTATCAAATTGGGCATGCGCCGGATCGTGACATGGGCGTTGGGTGCGCAGGTCCTCTTTACCACAGCTGTCATCGCCCTGAATGCGGCAGACCTGTCGCCCACGCTGTCCTTCGCCATTTTCGTAAGCTGGCAAACTGCGGTCTTCTTTATGGCAGGCATGACCATGGGCAACCTGAATGCCATCGCGATGGAACCGATGGGCCATATCGCGGGTATGGCGGCTTCGGTGATCGGAGCGATCTCGACCGTGTTTGCTGCCGCGATTGCGGCGCCTATCGGGCAGATGTTCGACGGGTCAATCACCCCGCTGGCTGTCGGTATCCTGGCCATGAGCGCCGCGGGCTTCGGCCTGATGCTGCATATGGGGCGGATCGAAAACAGGCTGCCAGCCTGATCTGTGCGACGGAAAAAAAGTACGCTAAACTTCCCTGGAATTATGGGGCACCAATGGCGAAGAACTTCCATCATCCCAACCCTAGGTCACGCAAACCAAGTGAGTTTGCGGGCACTTGGAAGGGTCGTGCTTACCGGCGCGGTGTCGCCAGAGCCCTATTGATAAACCTGTTGGTGTTTTTTGCGGTGTTCACGTTGGCAGTCTATGTCGTACAGGTCCGGGAAAATGCACGGCAAAATCCCAAGGTTTGGACTTTAGGAACCCATTGAAGGGGGGATCAATGAGCGACTATTACGATCTTGGCGCATATTCCTGTCCGATAACGACGGCCTCAACAGACGCACAGCTTTGGTTCGACCGGGGGCTGAATTGGACCTACGGCTACAACCACGACGAAGCTGTTGTGTGTTTTCAGCGCGCGCTTGAATTTGACCCTGACTGCGCGATGGCCCACTGGGGCGTGGCTTATGCCGCGGGCCCGAATTACAACCTGCCTTGGAACCTGCTGGATGACCGTGGACGGCGAAAGGCGCTGGCGCTGGCCTATGATGCCACGCAGAAAGCCGTGGCTTTGGCCGAAGGGTGCAGCCCGACGGAACAGGCGCTGATCCGCGCCCTACCCGCACGGTATCCACAGCGCGATCCTGTCGACGACATGCATAGCTGGGATCACGATTTTGCCGCCGCGATGCGCGTGGCCTTTGCAGAGCAGTCGGATCACCTCGATCTGCGCACCATCTATGTTGAGGCGCTGCTCAACCTGACCCCCTGGCAGATGTGGGATCTGAAAACCGGTAATCCCGCTGAGGGCGCCGCGACTCTGGAAGCGCAAAAAGCCCTGGAAGACGCGATGGCAGACGATCCGGCGGCGATGTCGCATCCGGGTCTGTTGCACCTCTATGTTCATCTGATGGAGATGTCGCCAACACCGGAAAAGGCGCTGAAGGCCGGGGATATCCTGCGTACTTTGGTCCCGGATGCGGGGCATTTGGTGCATATGCCAACCCATATCGACGTGTTGTGCGGGCACTATCAGAACGTCGTTCACTGGAATGAAAAGGCGACCGAGGCTGATCTGAAGTATTATGAGCGCGAAGGTGCGTTCAACATCTACACAGGCTATCGCCAGCACGACTATCATTTTGCCATCTACGGCGCGCTGTTCCTTGGCCAGATGGAACCCGCGCTGCGCGCCAATCAGGGCATCAGGGACACCACCCCCGAAGAGATGCTGCGCACCGAAAGCCCGCCCATGGCGGATTTTTTCGAAAGCTACATGTCGATGGGGCCGCATATCCTGATCCGGTTTGGCCGATGGGAAGAAGCAAAGGCCCTGCCCTTGCCCAAGGATCAGGACCTCTACCGTACTGTCACCGCAACCACCCATTACGCACGTGCAATCGCCTATGCGGCCACAGGTCAGGTGGCCGAAGCAGAGGCCGAAGAGCAACTGTTCCTTGCCGCTAAGGATCGGGTTCCGGAAACCCGGCTGCTGCACAACAACCGCGTGATCGACTTGCTGGACATCGCCCGCGAAATGCTGCGCGGAGAGATTGAGTATCGCAAAAGCAACTATGACGCCGCATTCGCCCATCTTAGGCGCTCGGTCGAATTGGACGACACGTTGCCCTACGACGAGCCATGGGGGTGGATGCAACCCGCGCGTCACGCGCTTGGTGCATTGTTGTACGAACAGGGCCACGTGCCCGAGGCCGAAGCAGTGTATCGCGAAGATCTAGGGCTTGGCGGCACTCTGAGCCGCGCCTCAATCCACCCAGACAATGTCTGGAGTTTGAAGGGCCTGCATGATTGTCTGAAAGCACGCGGTGAGACAGTCGAGATCAAACTGATCAAACAACGTCTTGATCTGGCGCTTGCCCGCGCTGACCGGGCCGTCGGGGCCTCGTGTTTTTGCGCGCAGGCAGCAATGAAGGCCGCAGAATGATCCGCGCATTTATGTTGTCACTGTTGGTCTGCGGCCCGGCTCTGGCTGACCGCCAGTCTTTTCCGCCGGTCGATGAAGCAGATCGCGATCCTACTCTCGTGGCCTTTCGGGAGAGTTTGTTGGCGAGCGTGGCCGCACGTGATACCGAGACCGTGATCGCAGCTGCTTGCCCGGACATCTACCTCAGCCATGGCGGAAATGGCGGGCCCGGGGAATTTCTTGAGTACCTCGCCCCGGAAACCAGCGACTCTCAAGAAGATCAGATCCGCCAAGCCTATTGGAGCGATCTGGAAACCACCCTGTCCCAACCGGGCTATTTCGACGACGAGGGCGAGTTTTGGATGCCGCATCAATGGCAGATCACTTTGCCTGCCTCACTGGACCCTTACGTGGCCTACTTTGTGACCGGTGAGGACGTGACCCTTCGGCAAGCTGCCGAGCCGGGCTCCCCAGCGCTGAGCCTCATCAGCTATGAGATCGTCATCGTCCCGAACTATCGCGACGGTGCCGACTATCAACCGGTGATGCTGACCGACGGCACGCGGGGATTCATGCACGGCGACTTTCTCTGGCCCATGACAGGCCACCGTGCCGCATTCGTAAAATCGGACGCGGGCGAATGGCAATTGTGCACTTTCGTCAGCGGAGACTAGGCTTTCGCCTTTTTCTTCTTCGCTGCCATGACCTTTTCCGCCAGATCGCGGGCGATGGCGAATGCGCCTTTAATCTTGTCGCTGTCCTTCTTCCAATCGCGTCTGACGACGATCTTGTTGTCCTTGACCTTGGCCAAACCGCGCTGGTTCTGAATGAACTCTACCAAACCCTCCGGCGAGGCGAACTTGTCGTTGTGAAACTGGATTGTCGCGCCCTTCGGCCCGCCATCCAGCTTGGCGATCCCTGCCCGCTTGCACATCGCCTTGATACGCACGACCAGCATCAGGGTGTTCACCTCTTTCGGTAGCGTTCCGAACCGGTCAATCAGTTCTGCGGCAAAACCTTCCAGCTCGACCTTGGTCGAAAGCGATGACAGGCGACGATAAAGCCCAAGGCGCACATCCAGATCGGGCACGTAATCTTCGGGGATCAGAACCGGCACGCCCAGATTGATCTGTGGCGCCCATTGGTCGTCTGCCTCCGACAGCCCTTCCATCTCACCGGCTTTGATTTTGGCAATCGCCTCTTCCAGCATCGATTGATACAGCTCATAGCCGACATCGCGCATCTGACCTGATTGTTCCTCGCCCAGCAAGTTGCCCGCACCGCGAATGTCCAGGTCCTGCGATGCCAGCGTGAACCCGGCCCCCAATGTATCCAGCGAGCCCAGAACCCGCAGGCGCTTTTCGGCTGTCGCCGTCAGTTTCTGACGCGGCTTGGTGGTCAGGTACGCATAGGCACGGGTTTTAGACCGCCCTACCCGACCACGGATCTGATAGAGCTGCGCCAGGCCGAACATATCCGCCCGGTGCACGACCATCGTGTTCGCGGTCGGAATATCCAGCCCGCTCTCGACAATCGTCGTAGCCAACAGCACGTCGTATTTTCCGTCATAAAAGGCGTTCATACGATCATCGAGTTCACCCGCCGCCATTTGCCCATGTGCCACCATATAAGTCAGCTCGGGCAGCTGTTCTTTCAGGAACTCTTCAATCTCTGGCAGGTCGGAGATACGGGGAACAACGTAAAAGCTCTGCCCGCCACGATAGTGTTCGCGCAGCAGCGCCTCGCGGACAGTGACCACGTCGAACTCGCTGACATAGGTGCGGATAGCCAGACGGTCGATCGGCGGTGTGCCGATGATCGACAGATCGCGCACCCCTGTCAGTGACAATTGCAGTGTCCGAGGGATCGGCGTGGCGGTCAGGGTCAGAACGTGAATGTCGCTGCGCAGCTGTTTCAGACGTTCCTTGTGACCGACGCCAAAATGCTGTTCTTCGTCGATGATCAACAGGCCCAGATTGTTGAACCGGATACCCTTGGCCAGCAACGCATGGGTGCCGATCACGATGTCGACGGTCCCGCGCGCCATACCATCACGGGTCTGCTGGGCATCTTTCGCGGACACAAACCGCGACAGCTGCCGCACCTCCAACGGAAAGCCACGGAACCGTTCC
Source organism: Ruegeria sp. YTSC230 (assembly GCF_059609665.1). Lineage (NCBI taxonomy): Bacteria > Pseudomonadati > Pseudomonadota > Alphaproteobacteria > Rhodobacterales > Roseobacteraceae > Ruegeria > Ruegeria sp. YTSC230. Next base: position 31,815 of record NZ_JBXWMC010000013.1, read on the forward strand.
TTGAAGCTGGCTGCATGCTGACGGGCCAGCAAGGTGGTCGGTGCGATCACGGCCACCTGAACACCGGACATCGCGGCAACAAAGGCCGCGCGCATGGCAACCTCGGTTTTGCCAAAGCCCACGTCACCACAAATCAACCGATCCATCGGCGCGCCGGAATGCATGTCCTCCATCACCTCGGAAATCGCGCGCAACTGATCATCGGTTTCCTGATATGGAAAGCGCGCGCTGAACTCCTCCCACGCATGGGGCGGCGGATCCATGACCGGAGCTTTGCGCAAAGCGCGTTCGGCTGCGATACGGATCAGCTTGTCCGCCATCTCGCGAATGCGCTCTTTCAGCTTGGCTTTCTTTGCCTGCCACGCACCTCCACCCAAGCGGTCCAGCAGACCTTCGTCATGGCCGTATTTGGACAACAATTCGATGTTCTCGACCGGCAGATACAGCTTGGACTGTTCGGCATATTCCAGCAGCAGGCATTCGTGCGCAGCGCCGGCCGCCGTGACCACTTCCATCCCTATGTACCGCCCGATCCCGTGGTCGACATGCACCACCAGATCACCGGGGCTGAGCGATTGGGTTTCGGTCAGGAAGTTCTCGGCCTTGCGGCGCTTCTTGGGCTGACGGATGAGGCGGTCACCTAGCACGTCCTGCTCGGCGATCACGGTCAGACCGGGCGTTTCAAACCCGTGCTCAAGCGCCCAGACAGCCAGATGCAATCCGCGTTTGCCAATCCGGGTGCCATCGGTGACAGGGACGGCTTCGGCCAGGCCTTCATCCTCGATCAAGCCTGTTAGACGCTCTCGCGCCCCTTCAGAATACGACGCAATCAAGACGGGGCCCTTGGCCATCTTGTCGGTGATATGGCTTGCCAAAGCACCAAACAGGCTGATGTTTTCCTGCTGCCGCTCTGGTGCGAAATTGCGGCCGATCCGCCCGCCTGCATCGATCACACCGGGACCGCTGGCCTGAGGCAGCGGGCTGAACTGCATCACCCGCCGGTCCCCGACCGCCTGCTCCCACGCGGCATCGTCTAGATAGAGCAATCCGGGAGGTGTAGGCTTATACACCGTATCCATGCGCGAACGGTTTTCCAGCGCCAGACGCCGCGTTTCATACTGATCGGCTATTGTATCCCAGCGGGCAAGCCGCGTGGGTGTCACCTGATCATCCACAGTGATCGTCGCATCCGGCAGATAATCAAAAAGGGTTTCCAGCTTTTCGTGGAAGAACGGCAGCCAGTGTTCGATGCCCTGATGCTTGCGGCCCGCACTGATCGCCTCATACAGCGGATCATCGGTGCCCGCCGCGCCAAATTCGATGCGATAGTTTTGGCGGAACCGCGTGATGGCGGCGTCATCCAGAATGACCTCGGAAACCGGAGCCAATTCGACAACATCCAGCTTTTCGGTCGTGCGTTGCGAAACCGGATCGAACCGGCGCGCGCCGTCCAGCACGTCTCCGAACAGATCCAGACGTACGGGACCGGATTCGCCCGGGGGAAAAATGTCGATGATACCGCCGCGAACCGCGTAATCACCCGGCTCCATCACCGTCGGACTTTGGGTGAACCCCATGCGCACAAGGAAGTTCCGCAGCGCCGTTTCGTCGACGCGGTGATTCACGCGAGCAGTAAAGGCCGCCTCGCGCAGCACATCTCGCGCAGGCACACGCTGGGTCGCGGCGTTCAGCGTGGTCAGCAGGACAAACCGTTCCGGCATCTGATGCACCAATGCCGCCAAAGTCGCCACACGCGCCGCTGCTATGTCGGCGTTGGGCGACACCCGGTCATATGGCAGACAATCCCACCCCGGAAACACAAAGACCGGCATATCGGGGGCGAAGAAAGCCAGTGCGGCCCGCATCGCCTCCATCCGTTTATCGTCACGCGCAACGTGGCAGACCGGCCCGCCAACGCGCGTGATCTCATTCAGAACAAGCTGTGCGTCAAACCCTTCGGGAGCGCCGCCAACCGTCACATGGTTCGGAGCTGTCATCGCCTTGCCTTTCTGATTTTCATCCCCCGAGAACGCCGATCGAGACGTTCTGGTACATACCCCAAAGTGACGTGATGACAATTGAGATCATGCCGATGATCTGGGTGTAAATCCTGCAGCGCACAAGGATCTTGGACACGCTTCCAAGCACCGGCTCGATGCCTTGCAACTTGCGCGCGGCGCGAATGTTGATCAGCATTACTAAACTCACCGGGAACAGCAACAAAAACACGGCCTGTGCAAATTCAACGCCATAATAGAAACCCAGCATCGCAAGCCCGGTAAAAAAGAAACAGCTCAAGGCAAGAATAACCAGGCCTGACATATCAACGATGTACAGCATCCTGTTACGGTTGATCCTTACGATATCCAGCAGGTCCTGCTCGGACTGACCGCCAACACGACGGGCACGCACAAGCAGATCGTAGGGAACCCCCATCGCCCAGTGGCTGGCCGACGACCAGAGCACCGCCAACACAATCCAGTACCACAGATTCGAAAAGCTGCGCATGTCGATGAGTTCGAAAATCGAAGAGTGCAAATCCACGCATCAGCCCTTTGTTCATTGTCCTTGGGGCGTTCTTCGCGCAGGCGCGTCCAATGTTACCCTTGAGACCATCGGGAATTCATGCCACCCAATGCACGATTATTCAAGGAGAGCGCGACATGAAACCGACCATCGCCCCCTACCCCCTTACGCGATTTCGCCGGGCGCGCCAATCCAACGCCATTCGTGGGTTGGTGCGGGAAAACGCGCTGACGACAGACGATCTGATCTGGCCGGTTTTTGTGCGCGATGGCGAAGGCATTGAAGAACCCGTTCCTTCAATGCCCGGCGTTGTGCGGCGCTCGGTCGATCTGATTGCCAAAGCCGCAGTCGAGGCACAGGCTATGGACATCCCGGCGATCTGTATCTTTCCTTATACTGATCCCAGCCTGAAAACCGAAGATTGCGCCGAGGCGTGGAACCCAGACAATCTGTCGAACCGGGCCATTCGGGCGATCAAATCTGCGGCCCCCGATATCGCCGTGATGACCGACGTGGCGCTGGATCCATATAACATCAATGGCCATGACGGCTATGTCGTGGATGGCGAGATCGTGAACGATCAGACCGTCGAGGCGCTGGTCAAAATGACACTGGCGCAGGCTGAGGCCGGGGCCGACATCATTGGACCCTCAGACATGATGGATGGCCGCATCGGCGCAATGCGCCGCGCGCTTGAGGGTGCCGGGCACCACAACGTGATGATCCTCAGCTATGCCGCTAAATATGCCAGCGCATTCTACGGCCCCTTCCGCGATGCAGTGGGCGCGTCCGGTGCGCTGACCGGAGACAAGAAGACCTACCAGATGGACCCGGCCAATTCGAACGAGGCCCTGCGCCTGATCGAACGTGATCTGACAGAAGGCGCAGACATGGTGATGATCAAACCAGGCATGCCCTATCTGGATATCTGTCGCCGCGTGAAAGACACGTTTGGCGCGCCAACCTATGCCTATCAGGTGTCCGGTGAATACGCGATGATACAGGCAGCTGCGCAGAACGGCTGGATTGATGGTGAGAAGGTCATGCTGGAAAGCCTGCTGGCCTTCAAACGTGCGGGTTGCGACGGAATCCTGACCTACTTTGCACCGCAGGTTGCTCGCGTTCTTCAAGGCTAAAACCCCGGGCGGTCGCGATTTTTCGCCGATTGTGAACGCTGTTGGGCCAGCTTTCCCGTGACACACAGGCGCAATCGGCGTATTCTTGCACACAAGATCGGGAACACCCGACACTTCAGGCAGTTTATACAGAGAAAAAAACATGAGCAGTTCCAACTCTCCCCGACTAAACCGTCGTGGCTTTGCGTTTGGCATGGCCGGGCTCACACTGACCGCTGCATGCGGAAACGGTGTAGGCAATTCCAATGCGGCCCAGATCGACGCCCGTGTGAACGTGACGCTGAACGAAATGTTCAGCAAGTACCCCAACACCGTCGAGATCGCCGAAAAAGCCGACGGCATGCTGGTGATGCCGTTGATCACCGAGGCCGGTTTCATCTTTGGCGGTGCCTATGGCCAGGGCGCGCTGCGCATCAACGGAGCAACGGTAGACTATTACTCGGCCCTATCCGGCAGTGCTGGTCTGCAGATCGGCGCGCAACAATATGCGCATGTCCTGTTCTTTATGACGCAGGACGCCCTAGATGACTTCCGCCGCTCCAGCGGTTGGACCGCAGGTGCGGATATCGGCTACGTCGTCGATGCCACCGGCGACTCGCTCTCAACCGACACAACCCAATTGCGCAAACCGGTACTTGCCGCCGTTTTCGGACAGGCCGGTTTGAAATTCGGCGCGACCGTCGAAGGCACCAAGTACACGCGCATTATCCCCTGATACCGAATACCACCCCCCCTTTGCCACGGACCCCGCCACATGTTCAAAACCATGTGGCGGGGTTTTTCATCTCAACATGTTAACTCAACGTTCGCGCGGCGTTCCTCTTTCGGTTGCCCGGTCCTTCCAGTAGGGTTCAGCCAATAATTTCTTATGGGGATATGGGGCGTTCATGGGTCTTGTCTTTCGCTGGCTGGTTCGGATTGCTTCGGGCCTGATCCTGTTGGCCGTTGCGGCTGTGGGTCTTGTCTACTTCCTGGCCAGCCAGTCCCTGCCGGATTATGACCAGACCGTCGAAGTCAGCGGGCTGCGTGCGCCGGTCGAGATCGTGCGTGACACCGCCAATGTTCCGCATATTCTGGCCGAAAGCGACCCGGACGTGTTCTTTGGCCTGGGCTATGCCCATGCGCAGGATCGCCTGTGGCAGATGACCGTGATGCGACGCACTGCACAGGGCCGTTTATCCGAAGTGTTTGGCAAGCGCACAGTCACCATCGACAAGCTCTTGCGCCGTTTTGACCTGTACAGTCTGGCCCACCGCTCGGTCGAGGTGCAGGACGATTACACCAAAGCTGCGCTGCGCGCTTATTCTGCAGGCGTCAATGCCCGGCTGGATGAGATCAATGAGAACGCATTGGGACGCGGCGCGCCCGAGATGTTTCTGTTCAACGCATCTGTTTCGCCGTGGCAGCCCGGCGACAGCATTGCGATCATCAAACTGATGAGCCTGCAACTGTCCGGCCATTTGAAAGATGAGGTCCTGCGCGCCCGCACATCCCTGATGCTGAACGATCCTCAGCGGCTTGTCGATATCCTGCCAGACGTACCGGGTGCGGGTATCGCGGCGCTGCCGGAATATGCGTCTTTGTTCCCAGAACTGCCGCGCTATGCCGAAGGCACCCCGATGCCAGACTCGCCTCTGTCACCATTCCCTAAACGCGGCTTGGCCGGGGCGTCGAACGCGTGGTCGGCTGCGCCTTCGCGTTCCGCGATCGGGGGCACCCTGCTGGCCAACGACCCCCATCTGGGCCTGACCGCACCCGGCATTTGGTACCTGGCACGGCTTGAGCTGGCCAAAGGCGGTGTCATCGGTGCGACCATTCCGGGCGTTCCAGCGATCATGACGGGCCGCAGTGACCGGCTAGGCTGGGGTCTGACGTCGTCTTACCTGGACGATCAGGATGTTCACATCGAACAGCTGAACCCGGAAAACCCAGAAGAATACCTGTCGCCTGATGGTTTCAAACGGTTTCGCTCGCGCCCCTCGATCATCGAGATCAAAGACGAAGCTCCCATCACCCTGACTCTGCGCTGGACCGAGAACGGACCCGTCTTGCCCGGTAGCCATTACGATCTGGAAACGATCACCCCGCCCGGGCACGTTGCCTCATTGGCCTGGACCGCACTTAGCCCGCGCGACACGTCGATGACGGCTTCGATGGCATTAATGAATTCGGACAGTGTGCGCGAAGCCATCGACGTGGCCGAACTGTTCATTGCGCCGTCGCAAAACCTGTCGCTGGTCGACAAGGACACGATCGGCATGAAGCTGATCGGCGCAATGCCTGGCCGAGACATTCGCAACCAAAGCCGCGGCCGTATCCCAACGCCCGGTTGGTTGGCCGAGAACCTGTGGCAAGGCCGCTTGCCTTATGCAAACAACCCCGAATTCGTGACGCCAGCAGGCGGGATTCTGGGCAATACAAACAACAAGATCATCGACCGCCCCTTTCCCAACCACGTCTCATACGAATGGGGCGACACCCAAAGGGTGCACCGTTGGGAACGCCTGATGCAATCGCGCGAGGTTCACACCCGCGACAGCTTTATCGAAGCGCAACTTGATACAGTCAGCTTTACCGCCCGTTCACTTCTGCCGCTAATCGGCGCCGATCTTTGGTTTACCGGAGCCTCTGCGCCCGAGGGCACACCGGAACGCCAGCGTCAGGTCGCGCTGGCCCTGCTGGCCGAGTGGAACGGTGAGATGAACGAGCACCTGCCTGAACCGCTGATCTATGCCGCATGGTTGCGCGCGCTGCAAATCCGGCTGATCTCGGACGAGCTGGGGCCGCTGGCGGCCGAATACAAACATGTTGAGCCGCTGTTCATCGAACGGGTGTACCGCGATATCGACGGCGCGTCGGTCTGGTGCGACGTGCGTCAGAGCGCACCCGTGGAAACCTGTACCGACATGGCACGACTGGCGCTGGACGATGCGCTGATCTGGATCAGCGAGAAATACGGTGGTTCGCTGGAATCCCTGCGCTGGGGAGACGCCCATCAGGCCACGCATGACCACCCGGTTCTGGGCACGGTTCCCGTTCTGCGGTTCTTCGTCAACATCCGCCAATCCACCAGCGGCGGCGACAACACCCTGCTGCGCGGGCGGACATCGGGCGAAGGGCCCAACCCTTTCCAAAACGTCCACGGTGCGGGATATCGCGGTGTCTATGATTTTGCCGACCCCAACAGTTCGGTCTTTATCACGGCCACAGGTCAGTCGGGGCATTTCCTGTCGCGCTACTACGACGATCAGGCTCAGCTTTGGCGGCGAGGTGAGTATATCCCCATGTCACTGGACATGGATCTGGCCCGCGCGGCAGCGGTCGGCGTAACCAACCTGACCCCGCGCTGATTTCACTGCTTCGGCAGGACCTTGCCCCTTTTGCAAGCTGCCGTGGACGCGCGCAGGTGTTTTCGCCTACGATCTGCAAGCCGACAATTCGGGACCTTGGGGGTACAGATGGCCAGTATTCGGGATATGATGAACAATCTCGCGCGCGATTACGCAATCGCGTGGAGCTCGGGCGACCCAGAGGCCGTTGCCGGCTTTTTTGCACCCGACGGGCAGATCACGATCAACCGGGGTGAACCAATTGTCGGCCGTGCCGCCGTCGCAGACATGGCGCGCGGATTCTACGCCGACTTCCCGGATCTGGAAGTGCGCTGCGACATGCTGCGTTGGGCCGGATCACACGCGATTTTTGTCTGGACGCTGGAAGGCCATCACTCAGAGACCGGCAACCACGTCGTCACGCGTGGTTGGGAAGAATGGGAATTGACCGCTGACAACAAGGTGCAAACGTCGCTGGGTTGGTTCGATGCTGACGACTATCAGCGCCAGATAGACGGGCAGTAGCGGACGCCCCGCCTAAACGCGCGTGATCTGGTAGTCGCGCGGAATGCCTTCTGTCACCTTGAACCAAGTCGAGGCTTTGGTTCGCGCCTGATGGGCGTCAAAGGCCGCTTGGTTTTCAAAAATTTCGTGTACGTCGAACCGACCGGGAATATCCGCGTTTTCTTTAACGTCGAATGTGATGCAACCCGGTTCGGCCCGAGTCAGGGCGATGTGGTCCGGCAACGCCTCCCGCACCTGTGTGACACGGTCGGCAGGCACCGAAATATGACCACGCAGAACCACCTTAACTTTTGCCATCGTGACCTCGCTTGTCGATCAAAGCGCGGCGAACTGCGCCGCTTGCTTGTCGGTCCACAATACGGTGATCTGAAATCCGTCATCCGTCTGCTCTTCGGATTGAACGACATCCTGACGGAACAGCCACGCACGCTTGTTGCCTTCGGCAAACGCCAGCGTCAGAACTGTCTCGTGCCGAACCCCTTGCAAATTAACCGCGATCTCGGCCAGCAATGGTTCGATGCCTTCGCCCGTCACGGCGGAAATGGCAAAGATCGACGGGTCGCGGTCGGCCCGGGCAAACGTGGCCTCGCGCTCATCTTCGTTCAACAGGTCGATTTTGTTCCAGACCTCAAGCCGGGGCCGTTCATCATCAACGCCCAACGAGGTCAAAATGGTTTCGACATCCCGGGCTTGCGCCTCGGTGTCTTCATGGCTGATATCGCGCACATGCACGACGATATCTGCGCCCAGAACCTCTTCGAGTGTGGCGCGGAAGGCCGCGACCAGTTCGGTTGGCAAGTTCGAAATGAACCCCACCGTGTCCGACAGAATCACCTCGGGACCATCGGGCAGTTCAACCCGCCGCATAGTAGGGTCTAGCGTGGCAAACAGCATGTCCTTTGCCATTACTTCGGCCCCGGTCAGGCGATTGAACAAAGTGGACTTACCGGCGTTCGTATAGCCCACCAGCGCAACAATCGGATATGGCACCTTGGCCCGAGCAGCTCGGTGCAAGGTCCGGGTCTTGATTACCTTCTGCAATTGACGGCGCAGGCGCACAAGCTGATCGTCGATCGCCCTTCGGTCAGCCTCGATCTGGGTTTCACCGGGACCACCGACAAACCCCAATCCACCCCGCTGACGTTCAAGGTGGGTCCAGGCGCGAACCAGACGCGTACGCTGATAGCTGAGTGCGGCCATCTCGACCTGCAGCACACCTTCACGGGTGCGAGCGCGGTCGCTGAAAATCTCCAAAATCAACCCGGTCCTATCGAGGATTTTAACTTTCCAAGCCTTTTCCAGATTGCGCTGCTGAACTGGGGTCACGGGACCATCGATCAGAACCAGCTCGACCTCGGCGTCATGAAACCGTTCGCCCAGCTCCTCGATCTTGCCAGTCCCGAACAACAGCCCCGGCTGGGCACGTGGCAGACGCACAATATCGGACCCGATCACATCCAGATCGGGCAAAGCGGCAGCCAGCGCCACCGCCTCTTCCAGCGCCGGTCCAGGGACACGGCGCTGTTCATCTGATTTGATTTCCGGATGCAGCACCCAAGCCCAGGTGCGCGTCCTGTCGTGTTCCATCAAGAGGCGTCTTCGCCCTCATACAGGTTGATCGGCTGCGACGGCATGATCGTTGAAATTGCGTGTTTGTAGACCAGCTGCGACTGTCCGTCGCGGCGCAACAATACGCAGAAATTGTCGAACCAGGTGATGACACCCTGCAATTTCACACCGTTGATCAGGAAAATTGTGACCGGGACCTTTGCTTTCCGTACATTATTCAGGAACGCGTCCTGCAGATTCTGTCTGTCCGAAGCCATATTATTATAATCTCGCCATTGTTCTTGCTACGCGCTGCGGACCAACGCGCTCCCTCTGGCAGAGTATGGAGTGTCGTTAACCGATATTCCAGATGAAAAATAAGGTGTCGGCAAAGGTGAGGATTCTTAGTCTCGCCAGAGGGTTGGCGTAATCAGCGCAATGATCGCCAATGTTTCCAACCGTCCGATCACCATCGCCGCACACATGGTCAGCTTTGCGCCCCAGGGCAAATCGACCAGACGGATGGGAACATCGGTGGCCAATTCAATCAACGGCCCGGTGGTGCTGAGCGCCGCGACGCTGAGGACCATCGCCTGTTCAAACCCCGACCCCATCGCGGCCAGCAGCAGATTGAACAGTGCTGCGGTCAAGGCGAACATCATCAGGAATATCCAGGCGATAAAGGCCCCGTCGCTTTGAATGCGACGGTTACCGCCGCCAATGCCACTAACGGATGAGGGATAGATCAACCGATCAATCTCGCGCGCGCCATTGAGGTACAGGGCAAAGACCCGCAACAGTTTGACCCCACCCGCCGTTGTGGCCACCCCTCCTCCGATCAGGGCGAGGCCCATCAGGATCAGCCCGGGGGTGCCAAGGCCGGACAATTGCTGCGCATCGTTCCAGTTTGCGCTTTCGAATCCGGCTGTGGTCAGGAAAGACAACGCCGTAAAGGTCATGCCCCAGATCACGCTAAGTGCCTGAAGCGGTTCCAACTGATTGCCGATTTCCAGAACGCCGGCCCAGACGCGCGCGAACAACAGTGCCGCGACGACACCCACAATCATCAGGCCAATCCGGAATTCGGGGTCTTGGTCCAGCCGGGAATAGCCTGTGGTTGCCGTATCGGTCGAAAAGGTCAGCCGCGACAAGGCGAAGAACAGGAATAGAAACAGGATCGCCTCGCCCGTTATTCCGGCCTGCGCCCCCTCCAGCCCGCCGACCGGAGATATCCCCGACGTGGCCATGGTTGACATGGCGTGACACACGGCAGTCAGGCCGTTTTCTCCGGCGATCAGCAGCAGGATCCATATGGTTGCGGTCAGACCGGTATAGACTGGTGTCAAGGTCCGGGTCACACGGATCAGACGGCCGCGGGGGTCGACCTCTTCGCTTTGTGCGACGCCCGATACAGGGCGACCGGGCTGGCCGCGCGCCGTAATCTCGAACCCACCCAGCGACAAGGGCGCCAGAATTGCAGCGGCAGCAATCCACATCAGCAAGCCGCCCATCCAGCCGACCAAAGCACGCCACAGGTGCAGCGGTGCGGTCAGGCGATCCGGGTCCGGAAACAGATCTGCACCGGTGGTAGTCACAGCACTGACCATATCAAAATACGCATTCAAAAAGGTGGTGGTGCCCAAGGCATCATGCAGCGGAATCGCCAGAAACAGCGGCAAAACAGTAAAACACCCCAACAACACGGCCAGTTGCCCCAGCGTCCCACGTCGTGGCACCCGGTTTGATGCTGCCACAGCGATCGTGGATACCACGAACAGTCCCAGAAGGCCGGAGTAGAAAAAGGATCGCGACGTGTCGTGATCATCCAAGGCCAGCGCGTAAATCGCCGGAACCCACATCGACAGCGCGGCGATTCCCCAGATCAACAGAAACAGCGGCAACCGCTGTATCAAAGTGATCTGTTGTCTCAGAGCGCGCGCCATCAGAAGAAATCGATTGAAACCTGCATAAGGCGCTCGACCTCGGGCACGTCCTTGGCCATCGCAAAGATCGCCACCACGTCCTTTTCATCGATCCGCAGGCTGCCTGTCGGGCGCAAAAGCTCATCGCCTTTTCGTACGGCACCTACCAGAACACCTTCGGGAAAATCGATATCCCGCAGCTTCTGCCCGGCCATGGGCGAGGTCGACAGCACCTCGGCCTCGATCACTTCTGCCTCGGCATCCCCGATAGAATACACCTGCCGCACCCGCCCGTGGCGAATATGGCGCAGGATCGAGCTGACAGTGGTTGCACGCGGGTTGATATAGGCGTCGATCCCCAGTGGGCCCATCAGGGCAACCATGCTGGGATCATTGATCAAGGCAATTGCCAAGGCACAACCTTCGGCCTTGGCCCGTACCGCAGCCAGCATGTTGGCGCGGTCGTCATCGGTGACCGCCAGCATCGCGTCGGCGCGTTCGATCCCGGCCTCGCGCAACAAGGCGGCATCAAGCCCGTCGCCATTCAGGACAATCGTCCGCTCCAGTGTTTCGGCGGCTATTTCAGCGCTTTGGCGATCACGCTCGATCACCTTGGCACGCACACGGCTTTCACGTTCTTCCAGCGTTCGGGCAACTTCCAGACCGACATTGCCGCCGCCCACAATTACCACGCGGTCCTGCTTTTTGTGGGTCTTGCCGAAAACCTCCATCGTGCGGTCCACGTCTTTGACATTGGTAAAGACATAGCATTCGTCGCCGACAAACAGCTGATCTTCGGATTCAGGCGCAAACAGCGTGCCATCGCGCCGAACTCCGACAACGATTGAGCTGAGCGTCGAAAACAGGTCCGTGAGCTGCCGCAGAGGTGTGTTCACGATGGGGCAATCTTCGTCGATACGGATGCCCAGAAGCTGCGCCTGTCCATCCATGAACATCTCAGTATCAAAGGCGGACGGGGCCGAAAGGCGGCGCATGGCAGCGGCTGCGACTTCGCGTTCAGGGCTAATCACGACGTCGATGGGCAAGTGGTCACGACGGAACAGATCCGAATGGATCGCCTGCAAATACGATTTCGCCCGCAACCGCGCGATCTTGCGCTGGATGGAAAAGATCGAATGCGCCATCTGACAGGTGACCATATTCACCTCGTCCGAATGGGTCGCTGCGATGATCATATCGGCATCACGCGCGCCTGCACGCTCAAGCACGTCAGGATAGCTTGCAAACCCAGCAATCCCCTGAACATCCAGCGTTTCCGTTGCCCGACGCACCAGATCGGGATTGTTGTCCACCACCGTTACGTCATTCAGTTCGCCCGACAAGTGACGTGCGATCTGCCAGCCGACCTGACCGGCACCGCATATGATGACCTTCATGTTTCTGGCCCTTCTGCCTGAAATCCTTGAATGACAGATGCCCCTATAGCGGTCAATTGAATTGTCATTCAGACAAAGCTGGGGCAAGATAACCCTATGAAATCAGTGCTTCACTTACTAATTCCGCTGACTATCCTGTCCGCTTGCAGCGGCCCACTTTCACTGTATTACCGCGAAGGTGAAAGCGTGTCGCGCGCGCAGTCCGAGACCACGCAATGTCAGGTTAAGGCGGTAAATGACGTTCCCGTGGCTAATCAGGTGCGGCAAAGCCCGCCCACATACTGGCCGGGACGCACTTATTGCGACAACCGTGGGCACTGCTATCGCTCGCCTGGTTGGTGGGAACCCGGGCGCGTGTATACGGTCGACGTGAATGCCGGTCTGCGCAATCAGGTCGAGGCCCAATGCATGGCTAAAAAAGGCTTTCGTCCGATCAGCTTGCCACCCTGCAAACAGAGCGTAAAGTCTCAGGTTCCACCTGCGCGCACAACGAAACTGCCGCCGCTGGGAACCCAATCCTGCTATGTGAAATTCGACGACGGCTCATTTCAGATCATCACCCCGGGTCAGGCAGGGTAAAGCCCCGGCGGATTATTCCGCCGGTTCCGGTTCGTCGATTTGCGCCACCCGCGCCCCGGATTTGTTCGAGGTCACAACACCAAGCGATTTCAGCTTACGGTGCAACGCGCTGCGCTCCATGCCAACAAAGCTGGCGGTTCGGCTGATATTGCCACCGAAACGGTTGATCTGGGTCAACAGGTATTCGCGTTCGAACGCCTCGCGCGCTTCGCGCAGCGGCAGGGTTGCCAGTGCCCCAGACAAAACCACGCGACCCGAGTCGTCGGTTTTCTCTTCTTCGGTTGGCAATTCGCGGGCTTCGATTGGACCTGTTCCATCGCCCAGGATCAGGACGCGCTCGATCAGGTTCTTCAGCTGACGCACATTGCCGGGCCAGGTCATGGTCTGCAACAATGCCACCGCCTCTTCCGAGATCTCGCGAATTGGCAAGCCTTGGGATTCGTTGCACATTTCAATGAAATGCTGTGCCAGAACCGGAATATCCTCGCGCCGGTCCTCCATCGAAGGCACGGCGATCGGTACGACGTTCAGGCGGTGATACAGCTCTTCACGGAACCGGTCGGCTTCGATTTCGGCATCAAGATCGCGATTAGTCGACGAGATGACTCTCAGATCCACACGCACCTTGTCAGACCCGCCTACCCGCTGGAATTGCTGGTCGACCAGGACCCGCAGAATCTTGGATTGCGTACCCAAGGGCATGTCCGCCACTTCGTCAAAGTAGATCACCCCGCCATGGGCCTCTTCCAGCAAGCCGGATTCGATCCCGCGTTCCGATGACTCGCGCCCGAATAGCACCTCTTCGACGCGTTCAGGCTCAATCCCTGCGCAGTTAACGGTGACGAAAGGAGCGTTGGCGCGGTTGGAATGGGCGTGAATATAGCGGGCGGCAATCTCTTTGCCCGACCCAGCTGGCCCGCTCAACATCACGCGGCCGTTCGACTTGGTGACCTTGTCCAACTGGCTCTGCATCGCCCGGAACGAGGCCGACTTACCGATCATGTCCGAGTTGGTGACCTCACGCCGCTTGAGCGAAGCATTCTCACGGCGCAAGCGCGAGGTCTCCATGGCGCGGCGGATCACGACCATCAACTGATCAATGTTGAACGGCTTTTCGATAAAATCGTAAGCGCCCTGCTTGATGGCGGCCACAGCAATTTCGATGTTGCCGTGACCGGAAATGATCACCACCGGCACGTCGGGGTTGTCGCGTTTGACCGACTTCAGGATATCGATCCCGTCCATACGGCTGTCTTTCAGCCAGATATCAAGGATCAACAGACCCGGTGGCTCGGAATTGATCGACGACATACACTCGTCCGAGTTTGCCGCCAGCCGGGTTGAATAGCCTTCGTCCTCCAGAATGTCGGACACCAGTTCGCGAATATCGCGTTCGTCATCTACGATCAGAATGTCGCTCATCTTTGGCCTGCTTTCAGTTTGTTAGTATGAATTGCCTGCTTTTGTGGCGCTGCAGTCTGGGAAATTTTGCCCCCCGGCAAACGGATCACGGCCATCGCACCGAAATGGTCCTGTCCGTCAAAAACGGGCGCGTCTTCCAGGGTCAGCGCTCCGCCATGTTCTTCTATGATTTTCTTGACTATGGGCAGGCCCAGACCCGTGCCCTCGTCGCGTGTAGTGACATAGGGTTCAAACAACCGCGCCCGATCTTCCGGCAGCCCTATGCCATTGTCCGCTATTGTAATGACCGTCCCCGCATCATCGTTGGAAATGTCCACTTTGATCTGTGGCTTCAAATTTTCTGGCGGGTCTTTTTTCTTAAGTGTTTCAATGGCCTCGCCCGCGTTCTTTATCAAATTCGTCAGCGCTTGGTTCAACATCGTCGCGTCTACATCCGCTAGGATGGGCTTGTCCGGTAGGGTCGCGTCGATCTGCACATCCGGCTGTCCGGCTTGCTGCAACAGAACAGCTTCGCGCACCAAGCCGACGACGTCTTCCTCACGCCGATCGGGTTCAGGCATCCGCGCGAATTTTGAGAATTCGTCCACGATCCGCCGCAGATCGTTGGTTTGCCGCACGATCACATCGGTCATGGATACAAGGCTGTCACAATCCTCTTCGTCCAGTTTGCGCGAGAATTTGCGCTTGATCCGTTCCGCGCTAAGCTGGATGGGCGTCAACGGGTTCTTGATCTCATGGGCAATACGGCGGGCCACATCGCCCCAGGCCGCCATACGCTGTGCACTGACCAGATCGGTCACATCATCGAAGGCCACCACGTAGCCCTCCAGCCCTCCATCCTCGCCGCGCCGGATCGCCATTCGCACCAGTAAGTTTTCCAACCGCCCTTTACGCGTGACCTTAACCTCACCCTGCACGGCCTCTTGACCGCTGCCTTTCAGATTTTCGAATAAGGGAAGGAATTCGGGGACCGCGATGCCGATGGCCAATTGTTCTTCACCGCGCGACCAATCCAGAAGACGCTCGGCTGAACGGTTCACGAATGTGACACATCCATCTGAATCGACGCCGACCACACCAGACGTCACCGAACTAAGCACCGAATCGAACAGGCGGCGGCGGCGTTCGATCTGACGCGTATTTTCCAATAACGTGTCGCGCTGCCCTTTAAGTTGCCGCGTCATCTGATTGAAATAACGACCTAACATGGCGATTTCGTCATCGCTGGCCTCTTCGATGACCTGAACGCTCAGATCCCCGGCGCCGACCCTTTGTGCGGCTGTAGTCAGACGGCCAACCGGGCGCGACAGGCGTTCAGCGAACCACATCCCCAACGACATCGCGGCAAGGATCAGGATGACCGCAAAGCCCAGGTACAGGAGCCCGAACTCGAAAAGAACCCGGCCCCTTTCACTTTCAAGCTGTTGGTAGAACTGAACCGTTTCCTTGGTGTCATCCAGCAATTTCAGCAGTTCGCCATCCACCTCGCGGCTAACATACAGATATCGGTCCAGATAGGCCTGCAACGGCGCCAGCGCGCGGAACTCGTTGTTTTGCCAATCTGCAATGATCAGAAGGCCGCTGTCGGTTGCTTCAACCATCTGCTCCGGTGTCGGCGGTTCATAGTTGAACAGGTAAGACCGGTCGCCACGGGATTTGATTTCTCCACTGCCATCAATGACATAGGCCTCGCGCAAGCCCCGCTGAATCTGCGATTGTCCCTGTGCCAGAACCTCGCGCAGTTCTGCATCCGAGATGTAGAAGTCCAGCGTTCGCGCATTGTCGAGGAATCGGGAAAGAACGATGGCGTCCTGTGTCAGGCCGCTGCGGTGTTCAAGCTCATAGGCTTCGGCCGCCGACAGGGATGATCCGACAACCTGACGGACCCGATCCGAAAACCATCCCTCAAGCCCGATATTCACCGTAAGGCCGGCAAAGATCGCGACGGTCACTGTCGGCACTAGGGCCAGCAAGGTGAACGCACCGATCAGCCGCAGGTGCAGACGAGACCCGGCAGATTTTGCCCGGCGTGCAGCGATCAGGCTGAACACTTGCCCCAGAACAAGTGCTGCAACGACCAGCACATAAACCAGATCCGCCAGCAGAATCAGCCGCAGCGTGGGCGCTGCCGAACCCAAATCAAACGGACCGATGACCAAATATGTGGCCAACGCCAGAAGCGGTCCCAAAAGGACCAGCCCCAAGGTGCTAAAATTGCGCAGCTTTCGGGATTTTCGCCACCGATCAATCGATAGGATCAGCCCGCTCTGTGCTCGGGTTGCCACCGTCTGCCCTCATCCTGATGTGCCGCTTACGCGGCGTACCGCCATATCTCGTGGTCGTTGCCGGGCTTGTACCCGGATGCCACGCTTTGTGTGGCGATATTACATCAGTTTGCGTCGTCGTGTCACCTGAATATCGAGATCGGTGATTTTTTTGCGCAGCGTATTCCTGTTGATCCCCAGCAAATCCGCACATTTCGCCTGATTTCCGCCGGTTGCGTCCAGTGCCTGCTCGATCAAGGGGCCCTCAACCTCGCGTAGGATGCGCTGATACAGGCCCGGAGGTGGCAACAAATTGCCGTGCAGATCGAAATAGCGACGCAAATGACGAGCCACAGAGGCCGAGAGTTTTTCTCTTTCGCCGTCACCAAGAATCGGTTCCGCTTCGGGCTGACTGCCCAAAACCATCTCAACCTCGGCTTTCGATATTTCTTCGGCCCGGCTGGTCAGACTCAGACGTCGGATCGCGTTTTCCAGTTGTCGCACATTGCCGGGCCAGGAATACCGCCGCACCAGCTCTACCGCCTCGGGGCTGAGCCATCGCTTTGTGCCATGTTCCCGTTCCTCGCGGGCAAGGAAGTGATCAACAAGCAAGGTGATATCATCCACTCGCTCGCGCAGCGCAGGCACATGGATCGTCGCGCCGCACAGTCGATAATACAGATCCTGACGCACCCGCCCACTTTCCATCGCTTCGGTCAGATCCGATTGGCTGGTCGCCATAAAACGCGGAAGATGATCGCCGGGCGTGTCCATCATCCGGACAATACGTGCCTGGACCTCATCTTCGATATCAGCGATTTCATCAATCAACAGAGTACCGCCCCGCACCCTGGCCATAATGCGCGCAGGCCCTTCGAGGTCACGCAGATCACCGGCAGTCGCAGTGACGAAGGGCAGCGTGCGTCGGTCCGAGAAATCATGAATAGCGCGTGCTATCAATGACTTGCCGGTGCCACTTTCACCGGAAATCATGACCGAAAGATCGGTATTCATCACGCGTGCCACAAGGCGATACAGCGCCTGCATCCCCGGAGTGCGCCCAACCAGAGGCAGCTCCTCAGGACGGTCTTCGGCCGGTACGACCGCATCCGCCTGCACGCGTTGCTTTTGCTCCAAGGCCCGTGCGGTCCGCTTCATCAGGTCCGGCAGGTCAAAAGGCTTGGGCAGATAGTCATATGCGTCCGCCTCGGCCGCCTGAATGGCGGTCATGATCGTGTTCTGCGCCGAAATCACGATGACCGGCAAACCCGGACGGTCCTGCGCGATCTTGGGCAACATCTCGAGCCCGTTGCCATCCGGCATAACCACGTCCGAGATTACAACATCCCCTTTGCCCTCGCCGACCCAGCGCATCAGAGTGGTCAGCGAGGATGTCGCATGCACCTTGCACCCGGCCCGCGTCAGGGCCTGAGTCAGTACGGTTCGGATTGTGCGATCGTCATCTGCGACCAGTACTGTGCCATCCATCAGGTGCTCTCCTTACTATCTCTGCCCGGTTGTCCATCTCAGGTCGCGTCGCGCGGCGCGCGTCTGAGGGACAGGCGGAATACGGTATGTCCCGGAACCGACTCGGCCAAAATCCAGCCGTCGTGGTCCGAGATGATTTTGCTGACCAGCGCCAGCCCAAGACCGGTGCCGTTTTCCCTGCCCGACACGAACGGATCGAAAATGTCGCTGCGGATCTTGTCCGGCAACCCCGGACCGTCGTCGATGATTTCAATCTGCAGGGGCAAAGAATGCCCCGAACCGTCGCTGCGGCGCAGGCGGAAGGAATGTTCGAAATACGTCCGCAGGCGGATCGTGCCGCCGTTGGGGGACGCCTCGGATGCATTTTTGAGCAGATTCAGCACCACCTGCAAAAGTTGATCCGGGTCACCGTAGGCCAGCGGCAACGAGGGGTCGTAATCTTCAATAATCGTCATATGCGCGCCAAAGCCCAACAGCGCCGAGCGCCGCGCACGGTCCAGAACGTCGTGGATATTGACCGGTTTGAAATCTGGCTGGGTCAGGTTCCCAAATTGCTCGACCTGCTCTAACAGCTTCACTATTCGGCGGCTTTCAGCAACGATAAGATCTGTAAGTTCAAGGTCTTGTTGGCTGATATTCATGCTCAGAAGCTGCGCGGCACCGGTGATCCCCGCCAACGGGTTCTTGATTTCATGCGCCAGCATTTCGGCCATGCCAATCGCCGATTGCGCAGCAGATTTTACCGTGTTGCCCCGCGTCATCCGCCCCGCCAGTTCGCGTGGGGACATGGTCATGATCATTGACCCCGGATGCCCAAGCAGCGGCGCAATTTGCAAAGCGCATTGCAGCGGCGCCCGATTACCTGACCCCACATCGACATCATTCACGAAAAGCGGTGTGCCCTGTTGGCGCGCACGCAAAAACGCTTCTTCCAGTGGGGCATCCACGGCGATCTGGTCCCAGACCGGGTGACCGATCACTGCATTGCGGGAGGCGTTCAGGAACCCCTCTCCGGCGGAATTCACATCGGTGATCCTGTCATCGGCATCAATGATGAACGCCGGAACCGGCAGCGAGGCCCAGATGTTCTGGTCCGAGGTCATGCTGCTGCCTCTGCGTCGCCGTGCAGGGCATCGCCCAACAGGCGCAGCACCTCGGTGGTATCCCGCGAGGTTAGAACCGCACGGCGCAAGGTTGCCGGGGTCGCGGCCTCATCCATGTACCAGCCGAGATGTTTACGCGCCACGCGCAGACCCAGATCGGTGCCGTAAAAGTCCAGCATCGCCTCATAATGACCGCGCACCATGTCGATCAAGTCGCCATTGGCGGGGATGACCGGCGCTTGTGCGCCATATAAATCGTGGCACATCTGGGCCAGAAGCCATGGCTTACCCTGTGCCCCGCGTCCAACCATGACGCCATCGGCGCCTGAGTGGTCCAAAGCCGTGCGCGCTGCATCAGTATCTACGATATCCCCGTTCGCGATGACGGGGATCGAGACCGACTCTTTCACCGCACGGATCGCTTGCCAGTCCGCGCGTCCTTTGTAGAACTGGCATCGCGTACGCCCGTGGATCGTGATCAGTTGGATGCCTGCACCTTGCGCCCGGTGCGCCACATCCGGCGCGTTCAGCAGGTTGTCGTCCCAGCCCAAACGAGTTTTCAGAGTAACCGGAATGTCGACAGCGTCGATCACGGCCTCAATCAGCGTCAGTGCGTGATCCGGCGTCTTAAGCAGCGCCGAACCAGAATAGCCATTCGTGACCTTCTTTGCCGGGCACCCCATGTTGATATCGATCACCCGGGCGCCGCGATCGGCCACCTGACGCGCAGCCTCAGCCATCCAATGCGCCTCACGCCCGGCCAGTTGAACAGCGGTGTTTTCAACGTCAGCAGACAGCTCGGCCCGTTCCCGCACGCCCGGTTTGGCCTGCACCATTTCCTGACTAGCGACCATTTCGCTGACGACCATGCCCGCGCCAAAGCGCATCACCAGATCGCGGAATGGTCGATCGGTGATCCCGGCCATCGGGGCCAGCATGACCGGCGGATTTAAGGTTTTGTCGGCGAGGTGCAGGGTCAACGTGCTTAATCCTTGGGCAGTTGCGTCTTAGATATCGAATTCGGCGCATATGAACAACAAAACGGCAGGAAACAAGCTTGCAAAATCACCACTTGCCTATTTTTTAAGCAACTTGACGCGGGTGATTGCCTCTACATTCACCGCAGCTTAAACACTGCGCTCAAATCATCGGAGAATTCGCCCAATGACCACCGCCGCCATCATCGTCGCCGCAGGACGCGGATTGCGCGCCGGAGGCGGCATTCCCAAGCAATGGCGACCATTGGCCGGACGCAGAGTTGCGGATTGGACCATCGACCGGTTTCGCCATCAGGTCGATCATATTGTTCTGGTGCTGTCCGAGGATGATCAAAACGCTTGGGATGAGTTTTTAGGCTCTGATCTGCTGCTGGCAAAAGGTGGCAGCGATCGTGCCGGGTCGGTACGGAACGGGCTGGATGCATTAGATGGGCTGGGGATCGAACATGTCCTGATTCACGACGTCGCCCGCCCCTGCTTAAGCAGCCAGACTATTGCGGACGTCCTGACCGCCCTGAGCAAGCATGAGGCTGCAGCACCCGGTCTGGCCGTTACAGATGCGCTCTGGACCGGTGACGAAGCCAATGTGACCGGAACGCAGGACCGGACGGGTCTTTTTGCGGCGCAGACCCCACAGGGTTTTCGCTATGACGCGATTGTCGCGGCGCACGCGGCCCATTCTGGCGGCGCGGCGGACGATGTCGAGGTCGCCCGTGCCGCTGGCATGAACGTGGTGATCGTGCCAGGCGATGCCGATAACATCAAAATCACAAGACCCGAGGATTTTGCCCGGGCGGAACGCGTATTGGGGACAGACATGGATGTGAGACTGGGCAACGGCTATGACGTGCATCGCTTTGGCGACGGGGATCACGTAATCCTGTGCGGCGTCAAAATTCCCCATGACCGGGGGCTACAGGGCCATTCGGATGCGGATGTCAGCATGCACGCGGTTACTGATGCAATCTATGGCGCGCTGGCGCAGGGCGATATCGGTCAACACTTCCCGCCAACGGACCCGCAATGGAAAGGCGCGGCAAGCGAGATCTTCCTGCGCCACGCGGTCGAGCTGGCTGGGCAGATGGGGTACAGCATCTCGAATGTGGATTGCACACTGGTTTGCGAGTTTCCCAAAATAGGACCGCACGCGCCTGCAATGCGCGCGGAAATGGCCCGGCTCATGGGGTTGCGGGCAGATCAGGTCTCGGTGAAGGCGACCACGTCTGAACGTCTGGGCTTTACCGGGCGCAGCGAAGGCATCGCCTCGCTGGCCACAGCTTGTCTGGTGAAATCATGAACGCGGCGCGCTTGATCGGAACTGTTTGCGGCGTGGGTTACTTGCGCCCTGCACCCGGAACATGGGGATCTCTGGCCGCCCTGCCCCTGGCCTGGGTTCTGCATACGTTGGGTGGTTTTCCCTTGTTGGTCATCGCCACTGTGGCCGTTTTTGTCGGTGGCCTGTGGGCAACCAAAGTGATGACTGCTGGGCAGGAAGATCACGACCCGTCCGAAATCGTCATCGACGAAGTAGCCGGGCAGTTCATCGCGCTTTGGGCCATTTCCTACCCATCTTGGGCGCATGGAATTGATATCACAGCCCTTTGGCCCGGCTGGATCGCAGGTTTCCTTCTGTTTCGCCTGTTCGACATCACGAAACTCGGCCCGGTGGGTTGGGCTGACCGCAAAGGTGACGCGATGGGTGTGATGCTGGACGATGTGATCGCCGGCGTCTTTGCCGGGATCGGCGTTCTGGTTCTTGCCGGCATCTCGCACGGTGTTCTGGGCCTATGAGTGTCGCCGCTTTGCTTGACCGCGCCAAGGCGCAAGGCGTGATGATCGCGACAGCCGAAAGCTGTACCGGCGGCATGGTCGCTGCTGCGCTGACGGATATCCCGGGCAGCTCGGCCGTGGTGGATCGCGGGTTTGTCACCTACACCAATGACGCCAAGCAGCAGATGCTGGGCGTAAATGCCCAGACTCTGGAAACCCATGGGGCTGTGTCCGAAGAAGTCGCACTGGAGATGGCAGAAGGTGCATTGAAGAACTCGCAAGCACAACTGACCGTTTCGATCACCGGCATCGCAGGCCCTGGCGGATCAGAATTCAAGCCGGAAGGCCGCGTTTGCTTTGGGCTCGCTGCCGACGGACAGAAGACAAAGACCGAAACGGTCGAATTTGGGCCGTTGGGACGTGATAAGGTCCGCATTGCGGCCCGCGATCATGCTCTGAACCTTCTGTCGCACGGCGTTTCGTTGTTCGCTCAATAATAAAGCACTCTGTACCTTTTGACGCCTATTTTATCATCGGTTGATAAAAGGCCCTTAAAACAGGCACCCAAAACCCCGTCCGCCTCTTTTTTCCCCGTCCTCTCTCCGCTTCAACGCCAGCCACGCAAGCTGAAGACGCCACAGAGGAGACCGGCTGATGAACGGAGCCGATACCGCCTGGATCATAGTTGCAACTGCACTGGTCCTATTCATGACATTGCCGGGCCTCGCCCTGTTCTATGGCGGCCTCGTGCGCGCCCGCAACGTGCTGAGCGTTTTCATGCACTGCTTCTCAATCGCCTGTTTGATGAGCATCCTTTGGTTGGTCGCCGGATACTCGATCGCATTTGGTGACGGTGGGTCGGGCCTGTGGGGCGGTCTGGGCAAAGCCTTCCTGAACGGAGTTGATGTCGACAGCCTGTCGGGCACCCTGCCCGAGGTTCTGTTCTTTGCCTTCCAGATGACATTCGCAATCATCACCCCCGCCCTCATCATCGGCGCTTATGTCGAGCGTGTGGGTTACGGGTTTGTCATGATCTTCTCAGGCCTGTGGATGCTGCTGTGCTACGCACCCGTCGTTCACTGGATCTGGGGCGGCGGTATTCTGACCGATGGCGGCATTCTGGGCGAGATCGGCGTGCGTGACTTTGCCGGTGGCATTGTGGTGCATGAAACGGCAGGTCTGGCCGCGCTGATCATCGCCGTGGTCCTTGGCCCGCGCCGCAACCGCACAACCCCGCCACACAACCCTGGCTACGTCATGATCGGTGCCGCGATGCTTTGGGTTGGCTGGTTTGGCTTCAACGGCGGTTCACAATTGGCGGCAGATGGCGGTGCCGCTATGGCGATAACAGTCACGCATATCTCGGCCGCAACCGCATCGCTGACATGGGCGCTGTATGAACGCATCAAATACGGCAAAGCCTCGATGGTGGGCCTGGTTACAGGTACGATTGCGGGTCTGGCCTCTATCACCCCAGCCTCGGGATATGTCGATCCGGTACAGGCGCTGATCATCGGTGCCGTAGCAGGCGTGTTGTGTCAGGAGGCCGTGAACATCATCCGTAACAAGCTGAACATCGACGACACTCTGGACGTGTTCGCGGTGCACGGCGTAGGCGGCATCTTTGGCACCATCATGATCGCTGTGTTCGGCCTGGGTGCCTGGACCGCGCAGTTGGGCGGGCTGGTCATCGTAGGTGTCTTTACGGCAGTTGTCACATTTGTGTTGATCAAGGTGGTTGCGCTGATCACCCCGCTTCGCGTAGATGCAGAAACCGAGACAAACGGGCTCGATCTTTCGGTACACGGCGAGCGTGCCTATGACATGAGCAGCTAAGCCCACCTTGGCTGCCTCTTGCCCGCAAGGGCCAAAGCGGGCCTCTTCGTGAGGTCCGCTTTTCTTTTGCGCACACCCCTCTCGACTCTGGGACGGGGGACAGGCTATCAGCCCGCAACGTCATTTTGTCCCGAGGTTGCACCATGATCCCCAGCTCTTTCCCCGATAGCACCGAAATCGCCCGCCTGACCGCGCGGATGCTGCTGGAGATCAAGGCCGTCCATTTCAATTCGCGTAAGCCGTTCACACTGGCCAGCGGCTTGCCCAGCCCGACCTATATCGACTGCCGCAAGCTGATCTCGTATCCGCGCATACGGTCGACCCTGATGGATTTCCTGACGGTCACCGTGATGCGAGATGCCGGGTTTGAGGCATTCGACAATATCGCTGGCGGTGAGACCGCGGGCATCCCATTCGCCGCTATGGTCGCCGAACGTATGGCGCTGCCGATGACCTATGTGCGCAAAAAGCCCAAGGGTTATGGCCGCAATGCCCGTATCGAAGGCGCGATGAGCGAAGGTGAGCGCGTTCTGCTGGTCGAGGATCTGACCACCGATGGCGGGTCCAAGCTGTCCTTCGTGGATGCGATCCGCGAAACTGGTGCCACTTGTGGGCACACGGCGGTCATTTTCTACTATGGCATCTTCCCCGAGACCGAAAAAACCTTGGGCGACCACGGCATCCAACTGCATCACCTGTGCACATGGTGGGATGTTCTGGCCGAGGCCAAAGCGCAGAAAGCCTTTGATCAGGAAACACTTGACGGTGTCGAAGCCTTCCTGAAAGACCCGCGTGGCTGGCAGGAAGCAAATAAATCCACGTGAACCTCTTGTGGACAGATTGGGGATAAGCCCAGAAGAATCGGTCGACCGGCCACGATATCTGGTGACTTTTTCCCCAATTCCTACATAATAAGCTACGCATACACAGGTATCCAAACTGTCAGGAAAGTTATCCCAAGGCTTTATCCATAGTTAGCCACAGGTATTTCCAGATAGCCGACACGCCAAAATAGCGTGTAGAAAGCGCCGCAGGGCAGCGGGGACAAAATGAACGAGATAAGCAGCATCGAGCAGGCAGCAGCTCGGATTCAGAACGCCGAAACCATGCCGCATTCCATTGAGGCCGAACAGCAGCTTCTGGGTGCGATCCTGACCAATAACGATCTTTATGATCGGGTCGCTTCAATCATCGGGGCCGAGCATTTCTATGACCCGGTTCACTCCCGGATTTATGAGGTCGCCTCGACCCGGATTGCTAAGAATGCACTGGCCTCGCCGGTGACACTAAAATCCTTCATGGCCGAGGATGAGGGCCTGCAGGAACTGGGTGGCCCGGCCTATCTGGTCAAACTGGCAGGCGCATCGATCAGCGCCTTTGCGGTGCATGACTATGCCCAGATGATTTATGATCTGGCCATCCGGCGCGAGCTGATCCGCCTGGGCCGCGATATCTCGGACAAGGCAGCGCGGGTCGACATCAGCAGCGAACCAAAAGAACAAATCGTCGAAGCCGAGCAACAGCTTTATCAGTTATCCGAGCAGGGCCAGACCGAACAGGGATTTCAATCCTTCCTCAAGGCGGTCACAGAAGCCGTCAACGTCACCAACGAAGCGTACCAGCGCGGTGGTGGCATGGCAGGGATTTCCACCGGTCTGGCCGACTTGGACAAACAACTGGGTGGCTTGCATCCGTCTGACCTGATCATTCTTGCCGGTCGTCCGTCGATGGGAAAAACCTCTCTGGCGACCAACGTGGCATTCAATGTCGCCAAGGCGTACAAACGTGGGCTGAAACCGGATGGCTCAGAGGGCGCGGTTGACGGCGGTGTCGTTGGCTTTTTCTCATTGGAAATGAGTGCCGAACAGTTGGCCGGTCGGGTTCTGGCTGAAGCCTCCGAAATCTCATCCCATAAGATCCGCCAAGGTGACATGACCGAGTCCGAGTTCCGCCGCTTTGTCGACGCGGCCAAGGAACTGGAAGCCTGCCCGCTTTTCATTGACGACACGCCCGCCCTGCCGATCTCGCAGTTGGCGGCTCGGGCACGCCGTTTGAAGCGGACACATGGTTTGGACCTGCTCGTTATCGACTACCTGCAGCTGTGCCGGGGTATGGCCGAAAACCGCGTCAACGAAATTGCCGAGATTTCGATGGGCATGAAAGCCATCGCCAAGGAATTGCAAATTCCGGTGATCGCCCTGTCCCAGCTTTCGCGTCAGGTTGAAAACCGCGACGACAAACGCCCACAACTGTCCGACCTGCGGGAATCAGGCTCGATCGAACAGGACGCCGACGTGGTGATGTTCGTGTACCGCGAGGAGTACTACAAGGAACGCGAAAAGCCCGGCGATCACGAACTGGAAAAGATGGAAGAGTGGAAGCAGGCCATGGAACGTCTGCACGGCAAGGCCGAAGTCATTGTCGGCAAACAGCGCCACGGTCCCATCGGCACGGTCGACCTTTCGTTCGAAGCACAATTCACCCGTTTTGGAAATCTGGTCAAACCCTGGCAACAGGACGGGCAGATTGAGGGGTATTAACCCTTACCATAGCTCGGGTTTGTTGAATGCACTGACACAGTGGGATGGCCCCTTGAACGGCGCCATCTCAGCCCCAATCAATGATTGCCCCAACCACCCGTGCGGATGGCTTAACGGCAGAGGAGCTTGGGCGACTTTTTCTGAAATCGGAAAAAACCCGGTTTTGCCGTAGTAGTTCGGATCGCCGTAAGTCACCACAAAATCCACTTTGTCACGGCGCAGCTCGTCCAACCCAAACGCGATCAGTCGCTGCCCTATCCCCGCTTTCTGGCGATCCGTACGCACGGCAACCGGCGACATCAGGAACACCTGTCGCGGATCTTGGTCAAAGAGCAGCCGCGAAAACAGGATGCAACCCAGCACTTGGGGGCCATCATGGGCAATGGCTGCACTCAAATCGCCGTCAGGCGTTGTGGTCAACAGATCCGAAACCAACGCGCCGATCGCGGTCCCTTCTTCATCGCTTTCTGAAGCCGTGAACACCCTCCTGAACAAGCCGGGCAGCGCGGCCTCCCATTCATCTTTCCCTGTCGTGAATTCCATGGTGAACTCTCTCCAATCGTCCGTGGGTCTGTTTCTGGTTCAACGATTACACGCCGATGCACTCGGTTGAACATAGGACGGATACAATGGCGATGCAGAGGCGAGCCGAACATGTTTTTACGCCAATGCCTTGCACCGTTGGCCAATAGTTGCCCATGAACGCGGACAAGTTTGCATTAATCGCCGCCTACCCCCTTGACCTGCCGTGATCCAATGTCATGAACGGTTCCATGAGTACCGCACGTTTGACGATTAATCTTCAGGCGCTGGCCAGCAACTGGCGCGCGCTCGATGCAAAAACGGATGTCGAAACCGGCGCCGTGGTCAAAGCTGACGCCTACGGCCTGGGGGCCGAGCCTGTGTCCGCGACCCTGGCAGAGGAAGGCGTTCGCAAATTCTTTGTTGCAGTTGCCGAAGAAGGGGTTGCCGTGCGTAAGGCCATCGGCCCCGGACCGATGATCGCTGTATTCTCGGGTCATATGGAAGGTGACACCGATCTGCTGCGCGATCATGATCTGACGC
Organism: Ruegeria sp. YTSC230; assembly: GCF_059609665.1. Lineage (NCBI taxonomy): Bacteria > Pseudomonadati > Pseudomonadota > Alphaproteobacteria > Rhodobacterales > Roseobacteraceae > Ruegeria > Ruegeria sp. YTSC230. Next base: position 59,263 of record NZ_JBXWMC010000013.1, read on the forward strand.
CGCTGATCAATGCGCCCGAGCAATTCATGCGCCATCAACAGGCGCTTCCGGATCATCCCTTTGGTATTCAGCTGGACAGCGGCATGAACCGCCTGGGTCTGGAACCTGCTGACTGGGCTGAACTGCGCCCAAAGGCCGAGGCACTGAACCCCGTCGTAATGATGTCGCACCTGGCCTGTTCGGACGAACCCGATCATCCAATGAATCGCCAGCAACTAAAGACCTTCCGCGAGATGACTGATGGCACTGCATCACCAAGGTCGCTGGCGGCCACAGGCGGTACGTTTCTTGGACCCGAATTCCACTTTGATTTCTGCCGCCCCGGCGTCGGCCTGTACGGCGGCATGCCTTTTGCCGAAGCGAAACCGGTGGTGACGGTTGACCTGCCGGTGATCCAAGTTCGCCCGGTCGAGGTCGGTGAATCGGTCGGATACGGCAACAGCTGGATCGCGCGCCGTCCTTCTCGTATTGCCACCGTTGCCGCTGGTTACGCTGACGGTTTGCACCGTGCCATCGGCGGTGGGATCGACGCGTTTTCCGGCAGCCAGCCCTGCCCCGTTGTCGGGCGCATTTCGATGGATCTGATCACGGTCGACGTCACCGATCTGCCCGAAGATCCTGAACGCCTACGCATCCTGAACGGACATCAAACAGTCGACGACCTGGCCGAAGCCGCCGGCACCATCGGATATGAAATCCTGACGTCGCTGGGCGCGCGTTTTTCCCGGGGATACGTCGAATGAACCCTTTGGCCGTGCTGGGTGGGCTGGGCCGTGCTGTCCTGTCCATGCTTGCCAACTTTGGCAAGGTGGGAATTTTCGCGCTGGACGCGATCTCACACATCTTTCGGCCGCCCTATTATCCGCGCGAGTTTGCCGTAGCCCTGATGAATGTGGGCTGGCTGTCGCTGCCGGTTGTTGGCCTGACCGCAATCTTCACTGGTGGTGCGCTGGCCTTGCAAATCTATGCGGGCGGTGCGCGTTTCAACGCCGAGGCCGTGGTGCCCCAGATCGTCGCCATCGGCATGGTGCGCGAGCTTGGGCCGGTGCTGGTTGGCCTTATGATCGCCGCGCGCGTGACCTCATCCATTGCAGCAGAAATCGCTACGATGAAAGTGACCGAGCAGATTGACGCGCTGGTCACCCTGTCGACCCACCCGATGAAATACCTGACGGCGCCGCGGGTTCTGGCCGCACTCATCACCGTGCCGTTGCTGGTCGGTATCGGTGATATCATCGGCATCGCAGGCGGCTATGTGGTTGCGACCCAAAATCTGGGCTTCAACGCGGCGACGTACCTGCAAAACACGGTCAATTTCCTTGAAACCAAGGACATCGTGTCATCGCTGGTCAAAGGCGCAGCCTTCGGCCTGATCGCAGCCATCATGGGCTGTTATTACGGCATGAACTCGGGTCGGGGTGCGCAAGGCGTTGGCCGAGCGACCAAGTCATCGGTCGAATCCGCCGCGATCATGATCCTGGCTGCCAACTTCATTCTCACAGGGGTTTTCTTCTCGGTATGATCAGGATGGAGAACGTAGCAAAAGCCTTTGGCGACAATCAGGTTCTGCAGAGCATGAGCCTTGAGATCCCCAAGGGCACCTCGATGGTCATCATCGGTGGTTCAGGCACCGGTAAGTCCGTGGCGCTGAAGTGCATTCTGGGCCTGATCAAACCCGACAGCGGCATGATCTACGTGAACGGCAAAGACGCGACCAAGGGCGATCGTGATAAATTTCTGGCCCGCTTCGGAATGCTATTTCAGGGCGCGGCGCTGTTCGATTCCCTGCCCGTCTGGCAGAACGTTTCCTTCCGCCTGCTGCGCGGTCCGTTGAAGCGCCCCGCCGAATACGCGCGTGAGATCGCCATCGAAAAACTGCGCCGCGTGGGCCTGAAATCCGACGTGGCCGACCGCTTTCCGTCCGAACTGTCGGGTGGCATGCAGAAACGCGTGGGCCTTGCCCGCGCCATCGCGGCCGAGCCCGAAATCATTTTCTTTGATGAACCCACCACCGGCCTGGATCCGATCATGTCCGGCGTCATCAACGATCTGATCCGCGAGATCGTGACCGAGATGGGCGCCACCGCGATGACCATCACTCACGACATGAGCTCGGTCCGCGCGATTGCCGACAACGTGGCCATGCTGCACGGAGGGGTCATCCAATGGACCGGCCCGGTCAGCCAGATGGATGCCTCGGGCGATCCTTATGTCGAGCAGTTTATCAGCGGGAGTGCGGAAGGGCCGATTGAGGCGGTGCGGTGATGCCTCCCTTACAGTTGTTTTTATTGTCGCTACCCGGCGTGTATTTCAATTCTGTGCTGTTGGTTTGGTTTTTTGTACAATTCTCTAAACACGGCTTGATATTCTCAATTGCTCGGTCTTTTTCGGTTTTAAAACCGCTTTTGAGATGCATGCTGTACGGCATAGTCCCGGGGCTGATCGTTTCAAACGTCATTGTTTTTTTTGGCACAAACTCCATCTTGCTAATTAGCATCCCGGGTATGGTTGGTGTGGCCATTTCTGCTTGGCTTTTACATAAAGAAATACTTGGAAACGTCCAAAACAAGAAAACAGGTAACATTGCGATTGCCGTTGTTTTCCTTGCCATGGCAGCATTGGTGCTATGGGCAATCCTACAAACTGAACCAATACATTAGATATGCCTCTCCGCCTCGCCACCCTTTCCCTCCTGATCCTCTACCCCATCGCGTGGTTCGCCCCGCTGATGCGCGCAGGGTTCCTGCCGATCTTCGGCCTCAGCGAGATCAGCGTCATCACCGGCCTGCAGTCGCTGTGGAAATCAGACGTCTTTCTGGCACTGATCGTCACCATCTTCGCCCTGTTTGCGCCCTATATCAAAACAATCGGTACCGCCCTGATCCAATGGGACATGCTGGACCCACGCGTCCAACCCGCACTCAACATCCTCGGGAAACTGGCCATGGCCGACATTTTCCTCATCGCGCTTTACATCACGCTGGCCAAGGGAATCTCTTACGCCACCATCGAAACTGCGTGGGGTCTTTACCTGTTTACGGCGTGCATTCTGGCCTCGCTCGCATTGGGCCACATTACCGAAATGACACGCAGATCACGAAATCCTCAGACGTAATTGATTGAAAACGCTTATCTGAGTATCATCTTTATATTTCGAGCAGAAAATTTTTGTAGTTTCGGTCCTGAGCGGATCATTCTGTGTGTGTTAGATGTTTCCCGCTTTGGGCTGGTGTGTTCCGGTTTCAAAAGGAGTTCGTCTAAGATGACCGCCCTCCACAACATCACATTGCAATTTCAGAATGCCTTTTTAAGATTGACTTTTTTCCTCATTTGCACCGCAGCCTTTTTCTCGGTCGGTGCCTGTCTTTTATCTGCCTTGGGGGTTCTGCCCTGGCTGTCCATGCAGGCCGGTTTCGGCAACGATCCGGCTATGGACGCGGGCATGTATATCCAGATCGGCCTGACCGTGCTGATTCTCATGCTGGCGTTCTATCTGCCCGCTAATGCCCGGATGATGGCGCTTGAAACGTCACATCGTAAGTTCTCATTGAACATGTATGACGTGGCTCAGGCCTACCACTTGGCCCATTCAGCGGATCGCGGCGAAACGTTTCTGATGTCCTCAGAATTCGACGCAGTTAAGGAAAGGATGGCCTTCCTGCGCCACCACCCCGACCTGCAATCGCTCGAACCCGAAATCCTGGAGCTGGCCGCACAGATGAGCCATATCAGCCAAGAGCTGGCAGAAACCTACGGCGATGCCCGCGTCAGCCGCGCCCGCACGTTTCTGCAGCAACGTCAGGAAGAGATCGAAACGTTCCAGAAGCGGATCGAAGAAGCGCAGGTCATCCAGCATGAGCTGCGCCAATGGACCCACGATATCGAGATGGAAGAATCCATTGCCAAATCGCAGCTGGCGCGTTTGCGGGACGAACTGTTTGAGCTGCTGCCCGAATTGTCGGCACAGCTTCAATCGCCCGTCGACGACCGCGATCCCAAGAAATCGAGCGTCATAGCAATGTCGCCGCCCCGCGCCGCCGAATAGGCGCGACAGCGCCCGCCGGGAACGATGGCCCATCGGGCCTGAGGACGCGGCGCGCCATCGGCAGAGATGAAAGCCCTGCTAGGGCTTGAAGAACCGCCCGCGCTCGGGCACCAAGGCCGAATGGCAAAGACAACTTTCTCCTGCTCGGCCTGCGGCGCAACGCATTCCCGGTGGTCCGGTCGGTGCGACGGCTGCGGTGAATGGAACACAATCACGCAAGACGTGCCTCTTTCGGCTGGCCCTGCAAAGAAATCCCTCGGCGGCAAACGTGGCCAGTCCATTACACTCACGGACCTGTCGACCGAGGAAACACCGCCGCCGCGCACCTTGTGCGGCGTAGAAGAACTGGACCGCGTTTTGGGTGGCGGTCTGGTCCCGGCCTCGGCCCTGCTGGTTGGGGGCGATCCAGGTATCGGCAAGTCGACGTTGCTGTTACAGGCCGCAGCGCGGTTTGCACGTGCTGGCGTCAAGACGATTTACGTGTCTGGCGAAGAAGCCAGCGCTCAGGTGCGCATGCGCGCGCGCCGTCTGGGTCTAGAAGACGCACCGGTTCAACTAGCCGCCGAAACCAACCTGCGGAACATTCTGACGACGCTTAAGGCTGAGAAACCCGGTCTGGCCATCATCGACTCGATTCAGACCATGTGGGCCGACAATGTAGACAGCGCACCGGGTTCGGTGTCACAAGTCCGGGCCGCAGCACATGAATTGACCACGTTTGCGAAACGACACGGTGTTTCAATCATCATGGTCGGCCACGTCACCAAGGAAGGCCAAATTGCAGGTCCTCGCGTCGTCGAACATATGGTCGACACCGTTCTTTACTTCGAAGGCGAGCGCGGCCATCAGTTCCGCATCCTACGTGCGGTCAAGAACCGCTTTGGCCCTGCGGATGAGATTGGCGTGTTCGAAATGACAGGCAAAGGCCTGGCACAGGTGACCAACCCATCGGCCTTGTTTCTGTCCGAGCGCGGCACACCCAGCCCTGGGTCAGCCGTATTTGCCGGGATCGAAGGCACACGCCCCGTTTTGGTTGAATTACAAGCGCTTGTAGCTCCGTCCCCGCATTCACAACCGCGCCGGACCGTTGTCGGTTGGGACAGTGGCAGGTTGGCGATGATCCTCGCCGTGCTCGAAGCACGCTGTGGCATCCCTTTTGCAGGTCTCGATGTGTACCTCAACGTCGCCGGCGGATTGAAAATCGGTGAACCCGCCGCAGATCTGGCCGTTGCCGCAGCCCTGCTGAGTGCCCGAGAAGACACAGCCCTGCCCGCAGATACCGTTGTTTTCGGAGAAATCTCGTTATCTGGGGCACTTAGACCGGCCCCACAGACCGAAAACAGGTTGAAAGAAGCCCAAAAACTTGGTTTCACATCGGCAATCGCTCCGGCGGGCGGCAAAACCGGTACTGTGGCAGGTCTGACACTCACCCGACCCTCTGATTTGGTTGGGTTTGTTGGCGAAACCTTCGGAGCAGGTTAAAGTCGCCCCCTGAGGGGCAGAAAAAAACAGGCGAGGGCCATGGAAGGTTTTACAATAATTGACGGGGTCGTTGCCCTGATCGTCGTCGTTTCAGGCATTCTTGCCTATTCGCGCGGCTTCTTACGTGAGGTTCTGGCCATCGCAGGCTGGGTCGCAGCCGCAGTGCTGGCCTTTATCTTTGCACCCCAAGCGGTGCCACTGGTCAAAGAGATCCCGGTTGTTGGGGATTTCCTGCGCGACAGCTGTGAATTGTCCGTCATTACGGGCTTTGCTGCGGTGTTTGCAGTTGCACTTATTATTGTCAGCATCTTTACGCCCTTGTTTTCGTCGATCGTCCAGCGATCTGCGTTGGGCGGTCTGGATCAGGCACTTGGCTTTTTCTTCGGCATCGCCCGCGGCATCCTGTTGGTTGCCATCGCGTTCTTTGTCTATGACACGGTGATGACGGGTCAGTCCTATACGATCGTTGACGAAAGCCGCTCGGCCAAAGTGTTCGAACAGTTCAGCGACAAGATCGAAGAACAGAACCCCGAAGCGGCTCTTGGCTGGGTCACCCGCCAATATGAAGAACTGGTCGCCAGCTGTGCGGAAGGTTCCGCACCGGCCGAAGATCTGACGGCCCCCACGACTACGGAATAAATAGACTCGGAATAAAACCAAAGCCCGGCTAATGCCGGGCTTTTTTCGATGGTGCAGGATGAAGACGCTCCGCGAAGAACGTCTGGTTCGAGCCCAAACTAACCGATGCTGCATGCAGCACCAATGTCCGCTTCAATCTGAGTGGATTTAGCAGCACACCCAAAGGGTGATTGTCTTGCAAGGCAATATTACTTAGGCATGAAAACAAGTACATTTTAGTGGTTTTTTATGTTCGTAAAATATTCGGTTTCGATCTCAGTCTTAATTTGTGTCGTTGGGCTTATTCTTACGTTGGTTCTATTCTTCGATCCCATTCGTGCGAATTGGATGAGCACTGAAAATTCCAGAACTGCAACTATCGCAAATACAGTTATCGAGCTTGGAGCCCAGCCAGTTGCTGGGAAGGTTGACCCACATCTAACCGCATATGTCCGTTACCGGACGAGTCACAATGGGACTCGGGAGTTTTCATACCAGCTACGGATGCTTGAAGACTTCAGGTTTGCAGGTGAGAACCCCCAGAACCTCTGGCTCGAAACAATGCGTCCTGACTGGCCCCAGCATCCAGATGTTTCACCCGTCATAGGAAATTCGTGCTTAGAACCGCATCTTGGCGAAGCACTGACGAACGATAAAGACCTCGCGCTCGCTTACTCAAATTATGTGGTCTGCCGTGTTGTTGCCCAGAAACCTGATGGGTTTGACGGCGTCTATGACCAAGATGCGTATCCAAAAGCAGTGATTGGTTTCCTCTGGGGCGCACCTAATCATCAACCAGTTTCGTTGTCGCGAGAACGTTGTAATGCTGAAGCACGCGTTTGGGCAACAACGATTGCGCAACCAGATGACCGGTTTGTTTTATGTGTCATGGTTGTGGATGCCTCAGAAGGTGTCGTTGAGAGTTATGCCTACGAACTGTCATCCGACAACGTTTTTGCCTTGCCTCAAAATGGGTCCGAGACAACATCGCGGTGGCGGCGCAATCCGACCAAGCGGCGCACTTCGACCAACCTGCAAACGTATCTCCAGATTCAGGATTGGATCAAAAACGATGGTAGCCGAGAACATGCATTAAAGGAATCTGGTCCAAGCATCTTGACTGCGGTCTCAGAAACGCGACCGTCGCAAGATTTTAGCTTTGTCGAAGGCACCATCTCAGATCAGATAATCACACTGACGATTGAAGTTCGAAGACCAAACGAGTTTCGGACTTGGACAGGCAACATGGCGGCTCGCAAAGCAGCAAGCTGGCTTCGTAAACCATTGTGTAATTCGGAACATGGCGCGGCTCTAGTGGCGTACCAGCAGAATGTAACGAGCTTCCGCGTGACTTTTGTAAAACCGGACCAGTCTCTGCTAAGGGAAACATGGCTACCGCCAATACCCTGTATCTGAGGCTCGATGTCATTACCAGACCTTGAGGTGTTTTAAGCGGACGGCAACTTCGTCCGCATAACGGTCCTTGAATCAGGAATTTCAGTCGTTTCACCTACGGTCACACAAACCCTTCGCCTGCACAAACCGTGCATCTGATCGTCTTCAAACCGAAACAGCCGTCGCAGCGATTGAAAATCGGCTTTCCGTGAATGTCGCGACTTTTGATAACCTCTCCCGATCCGTTACAGATCTGGCAAGGTGCCCGCCCCATACCCCTGCATCGGTGACACCGGCGCTTTACCGGTTCTTCTTTTTTGTTTCCTTGTTTGTGCTGCCACATGGCGGGTATCCGATCGAACCTTTATCATTGCCGAAAACTCACTATGTCGACCATGACACCACATGCCTGCGGTCCCTGTCACCTTTTCATGTTGTTTTTGACAAAATCCGCATGCGTCAAATCGCGAATGTGATCCTTTGATGACACAGGCGCGCTTAGGCATTATGTGAGTGGCGAACTGACATGGAATCGGAGCTGCCGATCTTGCTGTATCTGTTTTCTTACGCGCTTGCCCTTGCGACGCTGGCGTGTTTGCGCCGCCAATCGGTCGGGCGACAATGCGTACAGATACCGCTGTCCAGACGGCCCGACCCGCACACCTAATCAACATAAACACGTCATGGAAATTGGAGCCCGTATATGTGTGGCATTTTAGGGATCGCAAGCAGGACACATGATGTCTTTGCGGAAATCTATGACGGGCTGCTGATGTTGCAGCACCGGGGTCAGGATGCCTCGGGGATCGTGACCTATACCGGTGAGTTCTTCCGTGAGAAGAAAGCCAACGGGTTGGTCAAAGACGTCTTTAACGCCAGTGACGCCGAGACCCTGCTGGGACAGGTCGGTATGGGACATGTGCGCTATCCTACAGCCGGATCGCTCAGCGCGGCCGAGGCGCAGCCGTTTTTCGTCAACGCGCCCTATGGCATCTATCTAGTCCATAACGGCAATATCACCAACACCGCCGAGCAGCGCGAGAAAGTCACCGCCAAATACAGCCGCCATCTGCGCACCACTTCGGATTCAGAGATTCTGCTGAATGTTCTGGCTGACAAAGTGGCCGACGCAATCAAGGTCAATGGCAATGCCGAACCCATCCGCAATATCTTTGCCGGTGTAAAGATGACAATGGAACGCGTTCAGGGTGCTTATTCAGTGATCTGTCTGGTGGCCGGCGTTGGTATGCTGGCGTTCCGCGATCCCTACGGCATTCGCCCCCTGTCGGTTGCCAAGCGCGATGTGGATGGGGACGGCGACGATTATGCCTTTGCGTCCGAGGATGTCGCCTTCGGTATCAACGGGTTTGAAAAGCTGCGCGATGTGAAACCGGGTGAGGCCATCCTGATTGACCTCGACGGCAACATGCACACGTTCCAGGCAGTCGATGGTCAGCTGACCCCTTGTATCTTTGAGTACGTCTACCTGGCCCGTCCGGATTCGCTGTTGGATGGTGTTTCGGTCTACAAAACCCAGATGCGTATGGGTCAGACGCTGGCGCGCCAGATTGAGGCTGCAGGGCTAGAGATCGACCGCATCATCCCGGTACCCGATAGCGCACGCCCAGTGGCGCTTGAGGTCGCGAAAGCCACGGGCATTCCTTACCGTGAGGGTCTGGTCAAGAACCGCTATGTAGGCCGCACATTCATCATGCCCGGTCAGGAAGAGCGGCAGAAATCCGTGCGCCGCAAGCTGAACGCCGTTCCGTTGGAGTTCAAAGGCCACAACGTATTGCTGATCGACGACTCCATCGTGCGCGGCAACACGATCAAAAAAATCGTTCAGATGTGCCGCGAAGCCGGGGCCAAGAAGGTGTTCATCGCCAGCGCCTCGCCACCGGTAAAGTTCCCCAACGTTTATGGTATCGACATGCCCACAAAGCATGAGTTGATCGCAAACGGTAAGAACATTGAGGATATCCGTCAGGAGCTGGGCGCAGACGCCCTGTTCTATCAGGATCTCGATGACCTGATTTGGTCCGCCAAGGAAGGTAACCCGGATATCGAATCCTTCGATTGCTCGTGCTTTGACGGGAATTACATTACCGGCAGCGTCAGCGAAGACTATCTGGACAGCCTCGAAAACAGCAGCCGGGTCAGCAAGAAAAAGCAGGACATGCAGGTGCCCGGCGGGTCCTGGAATGCGGCCAAACTGGCGTCCGGCTAAGAATACGCCCCCGAATCAGATTGCAGTGATGGCCCGTTTCGCAATTGCTATGCGGGCCTTTTCACGTATTGGCTGCGCCTGATCGGTTGGTTTTCGCGCACAACTTTTCGATGAAGAAACCGCAATTGCAGGAACTTCGGCGACGCAGCTATTCAGCCGCGCTATCGCGCAATCCCCGCCTCTTTAGTTCCTGTCCTTCGTTTGATAGCGCATTTGCCGAACCACTTATAAAACAAGGGGTCAGGCCAACGTGGCCAGGCCGAAAATTATGTCAAACGCCAACGTCAAAAACGCGGCCACACAGACGGGCGCGCTAAAGAAGAACTCAGTCTCTGTGCTGGGCGTCTTTGGTCCAAAAGCTGACATGCGTGCGTTGGTGCGCCTGTCGTCAGGCCGGGTCAAAGAGGTCAAGCCCGGCAGCCGGGTGTCGTCGGGCACTGTGATTGCCATTGATGACGAAGGCGTCATGCTGCGACAAAGCGGCCAGACCAAGCGGATCGTCATCCCCGGAAGTTAATCTGTCTTGACGCCCTGCGCGCATGGGTTCAAACCGCCCTTATGACCGATCAGACTAAAATTGCCCTCATCACCGGGGCTTCGCGCGGATTGGGTGCTGCCCTGGCCGAAGCTCTGGCACCCGAGTATCACATCGTCGCCGTTGCCCGCACCACTGGTGGGCTGGAAGAGTTAGACGACCGGATCAAAGCCAAAGGTGGCGCGGCCACGCTTGCGCCGATGGACATCGCGGACCCGAACGCCATGGCGACCCTGTGCCGGGGAATCCATGACCGATGGGGCAAAGTTGATCTGTGGATGCACACTGCAGTCCACACCTCGGCCCTGACGCCTGTGCATTTCGTGGACCCCAAGGAATGGACGAAGGCGGTCAACATCAACGCAACAGCCACGTCGGTTCTGATCCCGTATATTGCGCCCCTGTTGGGCGACAGCGGCCATGCGGTGTTTTTTGACGATCCCAAAGCGGGTGAGAAGTTCTATGGCATCTATGGAGCAACCAAGGCCGCGCAACTGGCGCTTGCCCGCAGCTGGGCGGTGGAGACAGAACGCACGGGTCCGCGTGTGTCGATCGTGGAACCCGCGCCGATGCCCACGGCTGTGCGCGCTCGGTTCCACCCCGGCGAAGACCGCGATGTGTTGACCAGCCCTGCGGATGAGGCAGCCCGAATTCTGACGCTATTGTAGGAATAGCCCTTAAGGCCATGCCTCCGGTGGGGATATTTTGGCCAGATGTAGCGGGCGGTCTACGCGATATGTACGCCGTTGCGCCCAGCCAGATCGACAAAGAACTGCCATGCCACGCGACCCGAGCGTCCGCCCCGGGTGGCTTGCCATTCGATGGCCTCGGCGCGCAGGATATCGGCGTCGATGGACACACCATGAGCCGCGCAATACCGGTCAATCATCGCAAGGTATTCATCCTGATCGCAGGGATGGAAACCCAGCCACAGGCCGAACCGGTCAGAGAGCGAGACTTTTTCCTCGACCGCCTCTGACGGGTTGATTGCGCTGGAGCGTTCGTTTTCGATCATGTCCCGCGGCATCAGGTGACGGCGGTTCGACGTCGCGTAGAAAACAACGTTTTCAGGACGGCCCTCGATGCCTCCGTCCAGCACCGCCTTGAGTGATTTGTAGTGCTGGTCATCGTGGCTGAACGACAAATCATCACAGAATAGGATGAACCGGTGTGGGGCTGCGCGCAGATGGTTGAGAAGACGCGCGACCGAGCCCATGTCTTCACGCTGAAGTTCGACCAGTTTGAGGTCCGGAAAATCCTCCTGCAACGTACCGTGGACGGCTTTGACGAGGCTGGATTTACCCATGCCCCGTGCACCCCACAACAGCGCGTTGTTGGCCTTGTATCCGGCCGCAAAGCGGCGCGTGTTGTCCAACAGCGTATCACGTGAACGATTAATGCCCACTAACAGGTCCAGATCGACACGGTTGACCTGTTTGACCGGCTCCAGCCGGTCCGGCTCAACTTGCCAGACAAAAGCTGGGGCAGCTTCGAAGTCGGGCGCGGCCAATGGGGCCGGTGCCATGCGTTCCAAGGCGTCAGCGATACGGTTCAGGGCTTGGTCGTTCATGGGCGCCTCCGGTCAGTTTTGCTGGTTTCAAACCATGTTCCGCCGGGCGCAACAAGAGCCGCGTACAAAAAAGGCGCGCCCTGACGGACGCGCCTGATTGTTACCGATCATCAGGATTACTTGCCTTCTTCTTCCTGAATGATCTCTTCGTCGGCTTCTTCCTCGTCGTCGTAGTAGCCGTCAGCGCGCAGTTGTTCCTCGCGCTTCTTCTCAACACGTGCGACCAGGAAGATCGAAACCTCGTACAGCCCATAGACGACCACGAACAGGATGACCTGCGTGATCACGTCAGGCGGTGTCACCAGCGCGGCCAGAACCAGAATGGCAACCACAGCGTATTTGCGCACGCCCCCCAGACCTTCGGCAGTTACCAACCCGGCTTTGCCCATCAGGGTCAATAGAACCGGCAGCTGGAAACACAGCCCAAAAGCCACGATGAATTTGATCGTCAGGTTCAGGTATTCCTGTGCCGAACCCTGGAAGACTACGCTCAGCGGCGCTGTGGCGGTGCCGTCAACCACTGCCTCGCCTTCAGCTCCAAACTGCTGGAAACCCAGGAAAAAGTCGTAAGCTAGTGGCGTGACCACGTAAAACGCAAAGCTTGCCCCCAACAGGAACATGAAAGGCGACGCCAGCATGAACGGCAGGAACGCATTCTTTTCTGTCCGGTAAAGGCCTGGTGCCACGAACCGCCACATCTGCATCCCGATATAGGGGAACGCCAGTATGAAGCCGCCCAGCAGCGAAACCTTGATAGCAACGAAGAAACCTTCCTGCGGTGAGATGAAGATCAGCCCACAATCCTGTCCGCGATCAGCTAGAACCTGACACAAGGGATTCGTCAGGAAGTTAAACAGCGGCGTAGCGACCGTGAAACAGATTATCATCCCGATCAGGAACGCCACGACGCAGTGAATCAACCGCGTGCGCAGTTCTGCCAGATGCTCGATCAATGGGGCCGAGCTGTCTTCGATCTCGTCGGTATTGCTCATGTCTTGCTTTCAGTATTCAGCGCGGCTTCGGCCTCTTCAGCCTTGGCTAGCGCATCCGCAGCTTCTTTGGCCTTACGCTCGGCAGCGGCACGCGCGGTCGAGGCCTGGATCTTCTTGGCCTGCTCGGCACGTTCAGCAGCCAGCTTGCCGGTTTCGCTGTCGGGGTCGAACTTGGTCGGGTCCATGCTCTTGGCCATTTCCTGTGCAGCTTCTTTGACGCCGTCCATGGCAGTGTTCACAGGATTGGTAGCCGCATTCAGACCCTTCTTGATCTCGTTCACGCCCGCCTGATCCGCTGCCTCGTTCATGGCGCTGCTGAACTCGCGCGCCATGCCACGGGCCTTGCCAACCCAGCGGCCGACATTGCGGAACAATACCGGCAGATCCTTTGGCCCCACAACGATCAGGGCAACAACGCCGATGACCAGAAGCTCGGTCCAGCCCAGATCAAACATCTGCGCTTAGACCTTGTCTTTGTCTGTCTCGGGCGTGACGTCTTTGGCCACCTCGGACGCGTCCTGCTCCAGCTCGTCCGCACCTTCTTTGACGCCTTTCTTGAACGAGGTGATGCCTTTGCCCACTTCGCCCATAAGCGAGCTGATTTTGCCGCGGCCAAACAGCACCAGCACCACAACGGCAATCAGCAGAAGACCGGGAAGTCCGATATTGTTAAGCATGTCTCTTCTCCTTTGAAGTCGGCGCAAGCGCGCCGGGAATATGATCTGGCACTGTGTTTACGCGCGGGCGGTCCATCGCAAAAGCGTGTCGGCCCGGTTCTGTGCCCAAAAATGAACGGATCACGCGATTTTTGAGGACTCGCAATTCTCAACTGACAGGTTTATGTCAGTTGAGAGCACGTAGAAAGGCCCTGTCTCATCAAAACAGGAGCATGACGTGACACAAATCGCAGAAACCGTAACCTTCAAACTCGCGGCCGATGTAACAAAAGAGGAATTCGTGAACATCATGAAAGGCACCGAATCCTTTGTTCGGAACGCAGATGGCTTTGTCTTTCGGCGCCTTAGCGCAGGGGATGACGGGCTTTGGACTGACACGGTCATCTGGGCCGACATGGATTGCGCTCAATCCGCCGCCGCTGCCTTCCCCAAGCAGGATTTTGCCCCTGCGGTGATGGCTGCAATCGCGCCGGACACGGTGACTATGCGCCACGATGCAATCCACTGGACCATCGGAGCGTCATGACAAGCAGGACGTCCCATGCGCCGCTCTGACCGGCTGTTCGATATCATCCAGATCCTGCGCGACGGTAAACTGCACCGTGCGCAGGACATCGCGGACCGGCTTGAGGTGTCGGTCCGTACGATCTATCGCGACATGGATACGCTGGTTGCCTCGGGCGTCCCGGTCGAAGGCGAGCGCGGCGTAGGCTACATGGTGCGCGAGCAGATCACCCTGCCCCCGCTGAACCTGACCCCTGCCGAGCTTGAGGCGTTGAACCTTGGTATGGCCATCGTGGCGGAAGCCGCAGACCCCGACCTCAAGGCCGCAGCCACGTCGCTGGCCGACAAGATCGATGCCGTGTTGCCCACGCAGGTAGTGGCCGAGGCTGACAGTTGGAAATTTGCAGTCTATCCCTTTGCCGATGCGGCGCGTGGGCTGGCGCATATGGCCCCGATCCGCGCCGCCATCAAATCCCGCCAGAAACTCCGTCTGTCTTACCGCCGGATCGACGGCGTTCTGACCGATCGGGTCATACGCCCCCTGCACATGGAATACTGGGGGCGCGTCTGGACCCTGACGGCATGGTGCGAGCTACGCCAGGGGTTCCGCGTTTTCCGCATCGACCTGATCGAAGCAATCTCGCCCCTGCCCGAGGTCTTCGCAAACGAGCCCGGCAAGCGCCTAAGCGATTACGATCCGCACGCCTAAAGGGCTTCATCTTTTCTCAAATACTCTGGCCGAAGGCATGGCCCGCTCAGGGCCATGACCATCACCGCAGATAGGGTTCCGGATCGACGGATTCGAACCCTTTACGCACCTCAAAATGCACATAGGCATTGTCGCCACCGCGCAGGGACGCGATCTTTTGGCCGCGCTTGACGCGAGCCCCTTTTTTCACGGTGATGTTTTCGACATTCGCGTAGACGGTCAGCAGGTCGCTGTTGTGTTTGACCACAATGATCGGCACCTGATCTGCGTCGGCCGTGATTGCGGCAACAGTACCCGCAGCGGCAGCGTTAACCGGGCTACCCGGCGAGGCCGCTATGTCGATTCCTTCGTTCGAGCCCTTTTTATAGGTGCGGATGATCGTTCCTGTGACCGGCAGTCCAAGCGCAGAATTGCTTTGCGTAGTCGGCGCTTCGGCGGTCACGTCAGGTGCGGGCTCGGCGGGCTTGATGACTTCATCCGGCAGAGGTTGCGCCGCGCTGGGCGGCGTCGGTGTCGGCGATCCCTGCCCAGGTTGGGTGATCGTTGTCGCAGGGACTGTTGTTACGGCGGCCGCCTCCTGACGGGGCGCAGGCTGGTTCTTGATGGGAATCAGCAGAAACTGTCCTTCGCGCACGGTAAAGTCGGACCCCAGCCCGTTCCACTCGGCCAAAGCGTCGACCGGCACGTTATACAGGCGCGCGATCGTATACGCGGTTTCGCCGCGTTTGACCTTGTGACGAATGGGCTCGGGTCCCACCGGCGCAGGGGCTGGTGCAGGCGCGGCGGTTGGTTGTGCCGGTTCCAGCGTCGATGTGCGCACCGACCCATCCGCCGGAGCTGCGTCAATCGCAGTGCCTGCAATTGTCGCGATATCGACAGAGCTGGCCGCGCTGACGGTACGGGGCAAGGCGACCACCTCGCCATCACGCAGCTGGTCCGCAGCTTGCAATCCGTTAAAACGCGCGACTTCCGCTGCCGGTAATCCGACCCGGGCGGCGACATCGCCAACCGTGTCGCCCCGGCGCGCAACGGCCACTTGATAATTGGGATAGGTGATCACGCCACGCGCATCCGGTGCCGGCCGGTTGGCAGTGGCCGCCTGCGCCGCATCGGCCGTGGAAAATCCGCCGACATTGCCACGCAGGTCATAATCTATAGGGCCTTCGCATCCCGCGAGGAACGCCAAAGACGCAACACCTGCTGCGACTGCTGATTTGGAAACTGCTCTCATTTTACTGTCCTCACCGCCTGCCCCTGTTGTCCGGGGTTCCAGCGCTTATCGCGAAATATTTCTTTACGCTCCGTCTTTGCCAAGCCCTTCTAGCAGGGGCACGAACCGAACGGGCAACAATTCATCATAGTCCAGGCCGGTCTCGGTGCGTCTGACCCGGATCAGGGTCTGAACCGCATCCGACTGTCCCACCGGCAAAACCATGATACCGCCGATTTTGAGCTGCGCCAAGAGCGGCCCAGGCGGGTCCTCGGCGGCGGCTGTCACAATGATACGATCAAACGGGGCTTGTTCCGACAAACCGAACGACCCATCCGACAGCATCGCCGTCACATTGGTCATTCCCAATTCACGAAACAGCTCGCCGGTTTCGCGCACCAGACGTTTATGACGTTCGACCGTATAGACCCGGCGCGCCAGCTTGGACAGAACCGCCGCCTGATAGCCCGAGCCTGTACCAACCTCCAGCACCGTGTCACGAGGGCGCACATCCAGCGCCTGCGTCATCAGCCCCACCACCGAAGGCTGGCTGATCGTCTGACCGCAGGCAATCGGCAGCGGTGTATCCTCATAAGCTCGCTCGGCGAACAGACCCTTGACGAAACGGCCTCGGTCGACCTGTTCCATCGCGGCCAGAACGCGCGCATCCGTTACGCCGCGGGACCGCAGAGCAAAAAGGAACTGCATGGTTGTTTCTGGATCAAGCCCGCTCATTCGACCGACTTCAGTTGTTCCAGAACGTCATGGGCCGTCAGGTCCGCACGCATCGGTGTGACCGAGATGTAGCCCCCAAGATTAACCGCCGCATCCGTGCCGGGTGCGGTCGGGTTGTGCTGATAGCCGCCCTTGATCCACAGGAACCGCCGACCCGAGGGCGAGCTGTGCGGTTCAACCGAGAAATTGGTATCACGACGAAAACCCTGCGGCGCGATGCGCGTCCCCAGAACCTCATCCGCCGGCACAGGTGGGAAATTCACGTTGTAAAACAGGCGGTAATCGCCCTGCTCTTCAGGCGTTGCTTTCAGAATTCGCCGCACGAGGTCGGCCCCGTAACGCGTTGCAGCCTCAAAAGGATCATTCAGACCCAGGTTGCGCGGCCCGAAATACTGCGACAAGGCAATTGCAGGAATACCCTGCAGGGCGGCTTCCATCGCCCCACCCACCGTGCCGGAATACAGCGTGTTCTCGGCCGAGTTGTTGCCGCGGTTCACACCGGACAACACCAGATCGGGCGGCGTGTCTTTCATGACGTCGTGCAGCCCGGCCAACACACAGTCAGCGGGTGAGCCTTCGGCGGCATAGCGGCGTTCGCCCAGCTTGGCGACCATCATCGGGTGGGTATAGCTGATGCAGTGGCCGACACCCGATTGTTCGAACGCGGGTGCCACGACCCAAACCTCGCCATCCGGGCCTGCCAGATCGGCGGCAATCGCCTCAAGTGCGATCAGCCCTGGGGCATTGATCCCGTCATCATTGGTCAGAAGTATACGCATAAGCCCCATCCACCCGGCGTTTTGCCCTTGATAGACCCGCCCCCGCGTCGCGGCAAGCAAAGCGCGCGTCCAATCTGATGCTTTCGCGCACCACTTGGCGCTAAACTGTGGCTTTCCAGCCTAAACCGGGAAAACGAAACACCTGTCACGTCGGATGGTCAGCCACATGACCCGTCCCGGACTGGGAACAAAGACATTGGGCACCGTCGCCCTCAGGATCGAGCCGTCATGGTCCATCCGAAATTCAACAAGGCTTTCGTTGCCCAAAAACCGTGCCCGCTCGACTACGCCCCGCGCGGCAACGCCGTCGGTCGGTGTCGGCAGCGGCCCCTTGCCGTTACGGTCAAAGTCCAGCCGCACGTGCTGAGGGCGGAATACGATTTCGACATCTGTATTGTCCGGAACGCCGGGTGCCAGAAATTGCCCGAATGGCGTTTCGGCCAAGGCTCCATTCACTTTGGATTGCAAAACATTGATATCACTAAAAAACGCCACCGCCGCCTTGTCCGCCGGGCGGGTAAAGACGTTGTAGGGCGCGCCTTGTTGCACGACTTTACCCCGCCGCATCAGGGCGATTTCATCCGCCATGCGCATCGCTTCTTCCGGCTCATGCGTGACTAGAACAACTGCGGCGTCCTCTTCCTTGAGGATCGCAAGCGTTTCATCGCGAATGCCGTCCCGCAACCGGTTGTCGAGGCCCGAGAAAGGTTCATCCATCAGCATGATCCGCGGACGCGGGGCCAATGCGCGGGCCAGTGCCACACGTTGCTGCTCGCCACCTGACAGATGATGCGGGTAGTCATCGACGAAACGCATCAGGTCGACTTTGCGCAGCAGCGCTTCGACGCGGGCGCGCTTTTCGTCCCTATGCCCCTTCAGGCCAAAGGCCACATTGTCGGCAACGCTGAGATGCGGAAACAGGGCAAAATCCTGAAACATCAGCCCTATTTCACGCCGTTCGGGCGGCACACGAAACACCGTGTCACAGATCAACTTGCCATCGACATAGATTTCACCGGATTCCTGCATCTCGACCCCGGCGATCATGCGCAGGGTTGTCGACTTGCCGCAGCCCGAAGGCCCCAACAGACAGGTCACCTGCCCCGCCCGCACCGTCAGCGAGACGTCATCCACAACAACCCGCCCTTCATACCGGGCGATCAGATTTCGGATTTCCAACCGAGGAGGAGTAGCGTTTTCTGTCACCGATGGGCCCCGTTGCCTTTCCCGATCAATTCCATCGGGCTTAGGCGGGGATAACAACCCCGCCCCTCAGGTGCAAGAGATCAGCAACAGCCGCCGGATGGGGCCTCGCCTATGGCTTCAAACGGGCTTTCACCACCGCAGCCTTCGAATATCCCGTGGTGGGTCGAGAAATCACCGATGAAGTCGAAATGCCGGGCAAAACGGGTGTCTTTCAACATCATCCACGTGTTGCCGCAGACAGGAAAGACCTTGCCTGCCTCGATCGCGTGGTGATCATCCAGTTCGAACAGATGCGGGGCGTTCGGGATGGTGCCCTTGTAGATCACGGCCTGGCCATAATCCTCGCAGTCTGTTTCCAACTCGGGCAGCTTGAACAGACGGTAAGTGGCGGACAGGAATTTAAGAGGCGCAACACGCTCTTCGAGCACCGCGTTTTCGATGGTCAGCGGACGATGCGTGACCCGGCGCGGATCGCCAAAGCCCGCTTTGCGCGACATCGACAGGAAATCGTTCCAATACAGGGCGCCGGACAGGCATTCACCGTACAAAACCTCATCCTCGGCCATCTCTTTAGGCACTCGGCGGTCGGCGTAGACGTCCGAGAAATACATCTCGCCCCCGTCTTTCAGCAACCGATGCGCACCACGCAAAACAGCCTCTTTATCGGTGGCCAGATTGATCACGCAGTTCGAGACGATGATGTCAAAAGAACCGGGTTCCAGGTCAAGCTCATCCAGCTTTTCGATATAGCCATGGTGGAATTCCACATTGCTGGCAGAATGCCCAAAGGCTTGCGCGTGATAGTCCTGATGCGCCCGCGCGACGTCCAGCTGTTCCGGTGTCATATCCACACCCACAACACGCCCCTTTTCACCTACCATTGCGGACAAGGCATAAACATCACGTCCCGCACCACAGCCGAGATCCAGAATGCTCATCCCCTCAAGGTCGTGCGGAGCGATCAGACCGCAGCCATAGTAGCGCGTCAGAACTTCGTCATGAATTTTCGACAGGATCTTTTTGACATGATCCGGCATGTCATCAGGCGTACAACACGCGTTTGTCTGCAAGTCCGAGCTGCCCTGCAGGACCTCGCTATAGTAATTCTGCACTGACTCATGCTTCATCGCGGTTATCCTTTTGTCTGATGGCTGCATAGCAGCTAATGCAGCGCGGGGCTTGGCGCAATCCGGGCCTTTAGAATCTGACGAAAGCGTGAGGGCGTGTAGGGGTTATGCCAACAGTTCGAAATCAACACCCGCGCGCAGTTTGCCGTTAACCTGTATCTCAAGCCGATGCGCACCGGGGATAAGTTTGAACGTGGTCGCGTCACCTTTGAGCTTGTGCTTTTTGGTCAGGGTAAGAGCACCATCTACCAAAGCGGACTGTTTCAGCTTGTGTACTTTGGCTGAGGTTTTGCCCCCAGGCCTTTGAAAATGAACAATGTAATCCACCAGAACAGGTTGGTCGCCGTTACCACTCAGCATTACATCAAATTCCAACGCGTCGCCGATCCGGGCATCACCCTTGATGGTGACATCGGCCGAAACCTTCGCATCCGGGTCAAAGCCCAGCATTTTCATCGCGCGCGGATGGCCTGCTTTCACAAGCCCGCGCAAGGTGTGCGAGGTCATCCAGTCCATCTCGGCCTGATCCTGCCGCCCGTTCCTGCCCCAACCCTGCAACCGGTCCAAAACCAGATCGGGGTCTTTTTTGGTGATGTCGTTCAGGTGGTTGGCCACCGACCGCGTGACATATCGCGTCCCATCGGCATGCAGCCGATCCAATAGAGGCAGCGGATCGGTCAGGTCCAACCCCACCGCCTGCCCCCAAGGCAAACGCGGTCTTGTGCCTTCGCTGACCAGCCGGCGCACGTGATAGCTGTCATGCGCGCACCATTCCTGCATCCGCGCCAGCACCTGTTCCTGATGGGTATTGAGAAACGGACGTATGGCCCATTCCATTGAAAATCTTTGGGTCAGTTCCTCAAGCACATCCAATGACTGCCTCGGATGATCCAGCCCCACTGCAACAACCCAGTCACCCAGCGGAGCAAAGATGAAATCACCAAAATCATCATCGGTTTTGCCGGGATCCAAAGGCGGCGGCAAGGCGCGCAGCAGCGTAGGTGCGATCTGAGGCAAGTCGCCCGGCACCGCCTGTTGCAGACATTCGGCGATCCAGGCCATCCTCTCTTTCAGCTCCAGATCCAGCAGACGCGACATGACCTGCGCCTCAAACGCCTCGGCATCAAAGGACGGGTCCGCGCCCGCGAAAAGCCCCGCCAAATAGCGGGTCTTTTCGACATTAAACAGTTGATCTTTAAGTGAGAAGTTTTGAGCCATGATCACATCGTCAGATTGGTGGCGCCACCGTCCAGCAGTATGTTCTGCCCGACAATGAAACCGGCATTCTGCGAACACAGGAACGCACAGGCTGCGCCAAACTCTTCACGCGTTCCATACCGGCGCGCCGGGATGGTTGCCGCGCGTTCAGCGCGCGCCTCGTCCATCGAAATTCCTTTTTGCGCCGCGACACCACCATCCAATGAGTCCGCCCGGTCAGTGGCGTGAATGCCCGGCAGCAAGTTGTTGATCGTCACACCTTTTGGTGCAACCTGACGCGCAGTTCCGGCAACATAACCTGTCAGTCCGGTGCGGGCTGCATTCGACAGACCCAGCGCAGGGATCGGTGCGCGCACAGATTGCGAGGTGATATTCACCACCCGGCCCCAGCCTTTGTCCATCATCCCAGGCAACAAAGCCTTCATGAACGCAATTGGCGTCAGCATGTTGGAGTCCAGCGCTTTGATAAAATCATCGCGATCCCAGTCCGACCACAAACCCGGGGGCGGGCCTCCGGCATTTGTCACAAGGATATCAACACCCTGCGCGGCTTCGACTACCTGCACCTGTCCTTCAATCGAAGTCACATCGCAGGCAATAGTCTGAACCTGTACGCCATGTTCAGCGCGAATGCGGTCAGCCGATGCCTCCAAAGCCTCGGGCCCGCGCGCGTTCATCACCAGATTAACACCCGCTGCGGCCAGTGCCTCGGCACAACCCAGACCCAGACCTTTGCTGCTGGCACAAACCAGCGCGCGCTTTCCTCTAATTCCCAGATCCATCTGATCCTCCCTGTCTTTGCCGCACATCTAGCACCAGCCTTTCAGGGAAGACCAGAAACCAAAACACGCTAGTAAAAGAACTCTTCGCGCACGATCTTGCCATCCGCGACGTGGTAAATGGCGACTTCGCGCATATCAAAGCTGTCACCGCTTTCCAGCACAGTACCCTTCACTTCGAAAATTACGGCAAAGCGGTCCTCACCATGCACAAATGGGTCACTTACCGAAGCTTCGGTTACATCATGTGCGCCTTCCCACCATTCGTGTTTGCCGCGGATCGCGTCGCGCCCGGCGACTTCGCGCCCCATACCCGAGTAATCCACAGCTTCGACAGAAACGGCATTGTCTGCATAGAGCTTATCCAAATTCGCTTTGGCCCGGCCCTCGCGGCAACCAGCGACCAGTTCGTTTGCGATTTCTTTTAAATTCATCACACCTCTCCATCATTTGTTCACTATATGTTCTTTTTGCCACTATCAGGCGATTCTGAACACCCCCTTTGTCTTGCCTCGGCAGAATTCCCCGCATATACGCGCGTTCATGCTTGATATCGCCTCGAACCAACCCGTTTTGCCGCCCGAGATCGCCCGGCGCCGGACATTCGCCATCATCTCGCACCCGGATGCGGGCAAAACGACGCTGACTGAAAAGTTCCTGTTGTACGGGGGCGCTATTCAGATGGCCGGTCAGGTGCGCGCCAAGGGCGAAGCCCGGCGGACCCGTTCGGACTTTATGCAGATGGAAAAGGATCGCGGTATCTCGGTTTCCGCATCGGCGATGTCTTTTGACTATGACACCTTCAGGTTCAATCTGGTGGATACGCCCGGCCACAGTGATTTCTCTGAAGACACCTATCGCACGCTGACCGCTGTGGACGCCGCCGTGATGGTCATCGACGGCGCGAAAGGTGTGGAAAGCCAGACGCAGAAACTGTTCGAGGTCTGTCGCCTGCGTGATCTGCCGATCCTGACCTTCTGTAACAAGATGGACCGCGAAAGCCGCGATACGTTCGAGATCATCGACGAAATTCAGGAAATGCTGGCCATTGACGTCACGCCTGCCGCGTGGCCCATCGGCGTCGGCCGCGATTTCATCGGCTGCTACGACATGCTGCGCGACCGGTTGGAGCTGATGGACCGCGCCGACCGTAACAAAGTGGCCGAAAGCATCGAGATCAACGGTCTTGATGACCCCAAGCTCGCGGAACACGTACCCGAGCACCTGCTGGAGAAGTTCCTGGAAGAGGTTGAGATGGCGCGCGAGCTGCTGCCCGCTATGGACCCGCAGGCGGTGCTTGAGGGGCATATGACCCCGATCTGGTTCGGTTCGGCGATCAACTCGTTCGGTGTCAAGGAACTGATGGAGGGCATCGGCGCTTATGGCCCGCAGCCGCAAATCCAGTCTGCCGAACCGCGTCAAATCGCACCGGATGAAAAGAAGGTCGCCGGTTTTGTCTTCAAGGTTCAGGCAAATATGGACCCAAAGCACCGCGACCGCGTCGCCTTTGTTCGCATGGCATCGGGCCATTTCAAGCGTGGTATGAAGCTGACCCACGTGCGATCGAAAAAGCCGATGGCGATTTCGAACCCTGTGCTGTTTCTGGCGTCCGACCGCGAATTGGCCGAAGAGGCCTGGGCCGGAGACATCATCGGCATCCCTAACCACGGCCAATTGCGCATCGGCGACACGCTGACCGAAGGCGAAGCGATCCGGGTTACTGGCATCCCCTCATTCGCGCCTGAACTGCTGCAGACAGTGCGCCCGGGCGATCCGATGAAGGCCAAGCATCTGGAAAAGGCGCTTATGCAATTTGCCGAAGAAGGTGCGGCCAAGGTGTTCAAACCCTCAATCGGTTCGGGCTTTATCGTGGGCGTCGTTGGTGCGTTGCAATTCGAAGTGCTCGCCAGCCGGATTGAGATGGAATACGGCCTGCCCGTGCGCTTTGAGGCGTCGCAATTCACCTCGGCCCGCTGGGTCAGCGGCGACAAGGCCGAAGTCGAAAAATTCGTCGAAGCCAACAAGCAGCACATCGCCCATGATCATGACGGCGATATCGTTTATCTGACGCGCCTGCAGTGGGACATCGACCGGGTCGTCCGCGACTACCCCGAACTGAACCTGACGGCCACGAAAGAGATGATGGCGTGATGGCACGGGCCGAAAGCACGAATGGATGATGATCTAACGTATTCGGGTGGCTTGCCCGCCCTGCAAGACAGGTTCGAAAGGCGACGAGCGCCTTTCGACTTCTCGGACGAGGTACTACCGGCAGAAGATATCGATCTGACCCATTTGACCCGTCAGATTGTTCCTCAAAGCGCGACGCAGTCGCAACCCGGTGAAGCCGACACATCCTGGACGCGCAAACGCCGACACATCGCGCAGGAATTCGTCGGAAAATCTGAACTGGCGTTTCTGAACGCGCAGCTTATTTCGAACTTGCGGAAACGATCCTGGCCGAACCACGCCCCCGCCTTGTTTTGCCGGTTGTGGGCCGAGCATTCGGATCATCTGTTCAAGGCTTTGAATCGCGATCCCGGGACAGTGTTCCGGCGCCTGGCCAAAATGCGTGAGACTCGTGCAGCGCGTAGGGAAGCGCGCCAATGACGACCTGGGGTATCGTCTCAATGGTTCGCGGATCGACCCGCGACATACTCAGGTTCGCGGCCCATCACCTCGATCTGGGTGCGGATTATCTGTACATTTACCTGGACGAACCTAACCGTGAGGCGCACCGGGCCCTCAGGAAACACCCGAAAATCAGGGCGCGAATCTGTGATGATGTCTTTTGGGATAAACGCAAACGCGACCGCCCGGACCGCCATCAGGTTCGTCAGACACTTCATGCCACATTCGCCTATCGCAACACCGATCTGGACTGGCTGGCCCATATCGACCTGGATGAGTTCCTTTGGTCTTCAAAACCCATCCGGGAGCAGTTGCAATCCGTCCCCGCGGAAATCCCTGCCGTCCGCGTCCGGCCAATGGAGGCAATGGCAGGCGGCGAGGATCTGTTCAAGGCGCATATCCCCAGCGGCCCGGACCGCTCAGCTATGGTACAGTCCATCTATCCCAACTATGGCAGCTTTGTACTCGGCGGGTTCCTCAGCCACGTTCAGGGTAAGCTGTTCGTCCGCACAGGCATGGAAAAGCTGAACTTTCGCATCCACAACCTGTTTCAAAACAAAAAACTTCTGCCCTGCAAATTCGAACTTCCGGGGTTGGAGCTGTGTCATCGCCACGCCCCTGACTGGGACCACTGGGCCGCGCACTATCAGTTCCGGATGGCGCGTGGGTCCTATCAACCCGGCATGTCCCCGAACGTTCCGCGCGAACTGGGCGGTCTGAACAAGAATGAGTTGTTCAACTGGATCGAGACAGAACAGGGCCAGGACGGTTTGCGCGCGTTCTATGACGAAATTAGCGGTGCCGATCCCGGCGTACGCGTACGTCTCGAAGAATATGGGTTGATCCGGCACAGACCGCTGGATCTGGACGCTAAGGTTGCGAAACACTTTCCCGGAAGCTGCTGAATTGTTGCGGAAAACCAGCAGTGGGCGTTAGCGACGTCAGGTTAAGGGCTCTTCATTTGACCCTGCCCCATGATTTTGTTATGTCCGCGCAAAGCCGAAATGCGCGTGACAGCGTATGGCCATCCGGGCCCGGCATTCCTTTGACGCGCGGGCTAGGTCTAGTGTCCGCATGAACCGGACATACATGACAAAATTCAACGAACTGAACCTGAACCCGAAGGTCCTCAAAGCCATTGAGGAAGCCGGATACGAAACGCCCACGCCAATTCAGGAAGGCGCGATACCCGCTGCCCTTGAAGGTCGGGATGTTCTGGGCATTGCTCAGACCGGTACCGGCAAGACGGCCAGCTTTACGCTGCCGATGATCACCTTGCTGGCCCGTGGGCGCGCCCGTGCACGGATGCCGCGCTCGCTGGTGCTGTGCCCGACCCGGGAACTGGCCGCGCAAGTGGCCGAGAATTTCGACACCTACGCCAAACACCTGAAACTGACCAAAGCGCTGCTGATCGGCGGCGTCAGCTTCAAAGAGCAGGACGCGTTGATCGACCGGGGCGTTGACGTCCTGATCGCCACGCCGGGTCGCCTGCTGGACCATTTCGAACGCGGCAAGCTTCTTTTGACCGGTGTTCAGATCATGGTTGTCGACGAAGCTGACCGGATGCTGGACATGGGGTTCATCCCCGATATCGAACGCATCTTCTCGCTGACGCCGTTCACGCGCCAGACCTTGTTCTTCTCGGCCACTATGGCGCCCGAGATTGAGCGGATCACCGACACCTTTCTGTCCGCACCCACGCGGGTCGAGGTTGCGCGTCAGGCCACTGCTTCGGAAACTATTGAACAGGGCGTTGTCATGTTCAAAGGCGGTCGTCGGGATCGTGAGGCCAGCCAGAAACGCAATGTCCTGCGGGCGCTGATCGACGCTGAAGGCGAGAAGTGCACCAACGCCATCATCTTCTGCAACCGCAAGACCGATGTGGATATCTGCGCCAAATCTCTCAAGAAATACGGCTATGACGCCGCCGCGATCCACGGCGATCTGGATCAATCCCAGCGCACGAAAACACTCGACGGCTTCCGGGATGGGTCTTTGCGCCTACTCGTGGCCTCGGACGTGGCCGCGCGCGGATTGGATGTGCCATCCGTCAGCCATGTGATCAATTTCGACGTCCCCGGCCACCCCGAGGATTACGTCCACCGCATTGGCCGCACCGGTCGCGCCGGGCGTGAGGGCAAGGCGATCACGATCTGCTCTTCCCGCGATGAAAAGGCGCTGGCGGCGGTGGAGAAGTTGATTCAGAAAGAAATTCCCCGTCTGAACAACCCGATTGAGGCGGATGACTCCAAAGCCGATACCCCAAAAACCGAGAATCAGCCCAAAGCGGCGGACACCAAAAAGTCCGATCGGCGCAAAAGCGAGCCCCGTGCGGAAAGAGAGCCTCGTAAGGATAGAGAACCGCGCAAGGATAGAGAGCCCCGTAAGGACAAAGAGTCCAAAGGCCGCGGTCGCAGAGACGACAGGGGCCCTGCAGTTGTCGGCATGGGCGATCACTTGCCCAGCTTCATCGCCCTCAGCTTTGACGAACGCCGTGCAGGCTAAATCGTAAGCACCAGTGCCAGTATCGAGGCACCAAGCAACGTCATCCCGGCGATCTCGCGCCGGGTGATTCTTTCGCGGAAAAACAATAGCGAGGCGAACAGGCTGAAGATCAGTTCGACCTGCCCGAGAGCTTTGACATAGGCCGCGTTTTGCAGCGTGAAGGCAAAAAACCAGCAGAACGATCCACATAGACTGGTGAGCCCGACAAAAACGCTCGTTCGGCGTGTGTCCCAAACCGCGCGCAGCTCGGCACGGTCGCGCCACAGCAGCCACAGCCCCATGCTGAGGAATTGGAACGAAACCACCACGGCCAAGGTGACCAGTGCCCGAAACCAGGCGTCTAAATCCCCCAGTTCCAACGAGGCACCGCGATAGCTGACGGATGAGAAAGCAAACAGCACGCCCGAACCCAGCCCAAGGCGCGATGCACGGTTGGTGAGGTGTGCCCACCAAGCCCCTTCTCCACCAGGACTTTTCGACAACAGCAAGACAGCCACCAGTCCCAGAACAATCGCAAACAACGCACCCGAGGATACCTGATCGCCCAGGACCAAAAATCCGACGATGGCGGTTTGGATAACTTCGGTCTTCTTGAATGTAATACCGACGGCAAAATTGCGTTGTTTGAACAGGGCCACCACGCAGATGGTCGCCAAAATCTGCGTTGTCCCGCCGATCACTGCAAACAACCAGAAACGCCCGGTCAGGGCCGGTAGGCTGAATCCGGTCAATTGCATTGCCACGATCAGCGCAAGGACTGCCAACGGCATGGAATAGGCGAACCGCGCAAAAGTCGCGCCGGCTGCCGAAAGTTTCACAGTGCTCAGCGACTTTTGCAGCATGAACCGCACGGTTTGAAATGCCGCGGCGGCGATGGTGATGGGGATCCACAAACTCATGGATTCCCTTGTGTCGTCAAATCATCCCTTTGGCCAGAGCGGATGCTCGACCGGGTCCTTGGTACGCCAGAAATAGGACCGGAAAATCTGCCCATAAGACCGATAGACATAAGCGTGGTTGCTGGCCAGATAGCCGTCTTTTCCGGCACGATAAAGCGCAGGCAATCGGTACCACGGAGCACCGGGATTCATGTGATGAACGACGTGCAGATTGTTGTTCAGAAACAAAAAAGCCAACAATCCACGATCTTCGACGATGACGGTTCGGGCGCTGGAGTTTTCGTGCGCTCGGTGTTCAAGAAAGGTCCGGATCTTGACCAGGCCCAAACCAATGTAAGCAGACAGAACAAAGGCCCATTCAGGCATTGGAGACCCAGCAACCACCCACAAAACCGCGGCCACCCCAACCAGGTGCAGCCCCCATGCCAACAGTACGGCTCTGTCTCCGCGTTTGGCGCCACGCAACTCATCCCGGAAGAAGATATACTGACCAATCGTCGGGCCCAACACCATGCGCCCGAGCAGTGTGTTGTTCGCCCTCAGGAGCCGCTTTTGCCAGCTTTTGAGCGTATTCCAAACCTTCGGGTCCAGATAGTTCGACTCGGGGTCGTCATAGGGGTCGGTCAGCGTCGAATCCCTGTGATGCGCCAGATGCAGATCGCGGAACCGGTTGTACGGAATGAACAAGGTCAGAGGCAGGGCCATCAGCGCCTCGTTCAGCCAACGCGTGCGGAACGGGTGCCCGTGCAGCGCCTCGTGCGTCAGTGATGAATGCAACGCTGCGACCAAGCCCATGGCCGGGATAGCCAGCCAGATGGGAAGTGTGAATATCACCGCCAGCCACGCTGCATAACACGCAATGATCAGGGCAAAGGTGCCCCACTCGGGACCCGGCCACTCAGACATTTCGGCCCCATGTGATGCCTGCCCAGACACGCTCATAGATCACGTACATCGTCAGGCCGATGCCCGTGTTCACAATCGCCAACGTCCCACCAACTGCGGCAGAACCTGTCGCGATCAGACCCACCAGCGTCATCATGACCAGGCCCATCGCATTCCACACCACAGCCTTCACGACCGATCTTCGTCGCGTTTCCATTCCGTCACCCATATTATTGTTATGCTTTAAGAATTACGGATCGTGGCCGAGTTGAAAATTCTGAATATGATTAACAAAATTCATCATCCATGATATAAATCACCATATGACGGATAAATTAGACAAACGAGACCGCGCTGCACAGTTTCGCCAACGCCTTGCCCGCGCGATGGAAGAACGTGACATCAGCCAAAGCGCGCTGGCCCGGGATATCGGTGTCGACCGATCGACCGTATCCCAACTTTTGACTGGCGAAGGTGCGCGCCTGCCGAACGCGCATGTCGTTGGCAGCTGCGCCACAGCGCTAGGTGTTTCGGCTGACTGGCTGCTGAGCTTATCGGATCGGCCAGAAAGCGCTGCAGAGCTCCTGGCGCTTTCTCTGAGTATGACCAAAGCGCCACGCGCGCTGGTCGATGAACGCATTTTCGAATGGCACAAAGAGGCGGCTGGCTACAAGGTTCGCTATGTACCCGCCACCCTGCCCGACATGCTGAAAACCCGCGCCGTGCTAGAGTGGGAATACGCCCCGCATCTGGGGCGAACGGCGGATCAGGCCATCGGCGCGTCAGAAGACCGGCTGACGTGGATGCGCAGCGCGCAATCAGATTATGAGATCGCCATGCCGCTGTATGAGATCGACAGCTTTGCCCGCGCGACCGGATACTACGAAGGCCTGTGCCCGAAAATCAGGATGGATCAGATCGACCACTTGTTAGAGCTGAGCGACCAGCTTTATCCCCGCATGCGCATCTATCTGTTTGATGCCAAACGCCTCTATTCTGCGCCGGTCACGATTTTTGGCCCGCTGCTGTGTGTGTTCTACGCGGGCAGTCACTATATGGCCTTTCGGGACCGCGACAGGATCGAAGTTTTTTCCCGTCATTTCGATACGTTGGTGCGAGAAGCGGATGTGACGGCGCGGGACTTCCCCGATCATCTCAGGCAGCTGCGATCAACGATTTCCGCCTGATAACGGCCTTATAGATGCGTAAGCGACCAAGGTGTGATATCGTCACTTGGCGCGAACTTTCGAGCGATCCGATCACAGACGGAGGACAATAAGAATGGACGCATTAAAAACTGCTCAATACGCACGGGCGCTTTATTCCGCCCACGGAGATCAGGCCGAGGCGGAAGCTGCGCAGAAGATGCGCGAATGCAAAGACGCCGGGAACATGCAGCAAGCCCGTGACTGGCAGGCGGTTCGCCAGAGCATCCGCCAGATTCGCGGACCCAATCAGGCTTAAACCTTGGGGTCGGGGTTAACGGTGTGCCCATCGACCGCAATTACCTGCCCCGACACCAACCGCGCCGCATCCGACGCAAGGAACACGGCCATATTGGCGATGTCGTGCCCTTCGACAAAGCGACCCATTGAAGTGCCCGAGGCGTAACCGTCATAGACCTGGTCCCGCGTCATGCCCTTGGCGTCGGCCTCTCGCTGCAGCACGCCTTCCATCCGTGGGCCTTCTACTGAGCCAGGGCAGATAACATTGCACCGCACGCCATGCGCGCCAAGCTCCATCGCCAGGGTCTTGGCCAGACCGATCATCCCCCACTTCGCCGCAGCATAAGGCGCGCGATTTGGGTATCCGTATTGGCCAGCCGTCGAAGACGTAATGACCACCGCGCCACTGCCCTGACGTTTCAGGATTGGAGCGGCGTGTTTGGAGCACAGAAAGGCACCCTCCAGATTTACTGCAAGGCACATGCGCCAATCGGCCAATTCAACATCTTCAACCGAAGCGGTTGGTCCCGCGATTCCTGCGTTTGCGCACAGGGTGTCCAAACCACCCCATTCCGCCTCGATGTCTTGGAACAAGGTGGCCACGGCATCCTCATCCGCGACGTTCGCCTCGGACCGCTGCCAATGGACCGGACAATCAGACAGGGCATTCGGGTCAACATCAGCCACCCAAACCTGCGCACCAGCTGCGTCAAAGGCTTCGGCCATGGCGCGGCCAACGCCCGAGGCGCCAGCCGTGATCAGAACGCGCCCACTCATGCCGGTTTGCGGATCGCAGCACCCGCACCTTCAGGATAAGGCAATCCAGCCTGAGCTTCGGCGATCCGGGCCATAGCCGCTTCGATCTCGGCCGAAGGTGCGCTCGGACGACGGGTTTCCAGACTGACATGCAGCAGGAAGCTTTCGCCCGTGGCCAATAGCTTGTCGCCTTCATACATGGAATGGAACACGTGCAGCTTCTTGCCCTGCCCCAACAGCATCTGTGTACGCACTTCGATCTTTGCGCCCGCGTGGACTTCGTCGATATAGCGGATGTGGTTTTCGGCCGTAAAGTAACTGCCGCCCGAAGCGATGTAATCGGCATCACACCCCATGATCTCCATGAACCGGTCGGTCGCCGCGGCGAAGGCCTCAAGGTAACGCGCCTCGTTCATGTGACCGTTATAGTCGGTCCAGTCCAATGGCACTGCGCGCGACAAGGTCAGAATTGGCTGGCTCAGATCGACCTGCTCCATCGTCGGCAAGGCACCCGGTTTCAGCGCCACGTCATGCTGGTTCAGAACAGCACCGGCCCCATAGTTCTGCGCCTTGAGCGCCCGCATCATCCCAACGAGGTTGTTGTCGCGAATACGCTCCAATTCCCGGATCGAATGCATGCCCGATTGTGCGTCAGACTGATCCGCGATCATGTCGACCAGCTCATCGGTGAACTCGGGTACATCCATCAGCTTGGTCCAAGGCCATTGCAACGCCGGGCCGAACTGCGCCATGAAGTGCCGCATCCCCGCCTCACCACCGGCCACGCGGTAGGTCTCGAACAGACCCATCTGTGCCCAGCGAATGCCAAAGCCCATGCGAATTGCTTCGTCGATCTCTTCAGTCGTGGCGATACCGTCCTTGACCAACCACAGCGCCTCGCGCCAGACAGCTTCGAGGAACCGGTCAGCAATATGCGCATCGATCTCTTTTTTGACATGCAGAGGGAAGAAACCCACCGATTTCAACAGGTCCTTCGCGCGGTCGACCATCTCGGGCGTGTTCTTGTTGGTCGGCACCAATTCGATCAGCGGCAGCAGGTAAACCGGGTTAAACGGATGCGTCACCACGATTTGTTCAGGGCGCAACGCGCCTTCCTGCAACTCGGACGGTTTGAACCCGCTGGTTGACGACCCGATGATCGCCTCCGGATTGCAGGCCTCTTGCAAGCTTTTGTAAACCTTCAGCTTCAGATCCAGCCGTTCAGGTACACTTTCCTGAATCCAGATGGCGCCTTGCACGGCGTCAGTCAGATCGTCATGGAAGGTAAGCGCCCCCTCAGACGGCAAAAGCACATCACTCAACCCCGGCAGAGACCGGCGCGCGTTATCGAGCACCTCGCCAATCTTGCGCTCGGCCTCCGGGTCCGGATCGAACACGCGGACATCCCAACCGTTAAGCAAGAACCGCGCGGCCCACCCGCCGCCGATTACACCACCACCGATGATAGCTGCTGTTTTTGTCATTTCTTTTCCTAGTCGATACAGATCACCAGCTCGCGTCCGGTCTCATCCAGATGAGGAATGCACCCGAACTGCGGCGTGACCGCGCTGCATTGTTTGGTCTCGGACAGGCAAAAGCCTTGACAGTCCGAACCTTTTTCACAGGTCTTGCCCGCATCTGCCAGCGGCAGAACGCACACATATTGCTGGGCTTTGCCTGCAACCTCGTAGACACCGCCTTTGGCTTCGCAGGCCTGCCTCCCATTGTTCACAGAAGCCGCCTCCGCCTTTTCATCCGCCGGAAGGCAAGCCGCCATAAGCCCCGCTCCAACGACAGCCAGACACAGCAACATCACTTTCATGAGTCTCATTCCCTCAGTTGATGCCCCGGTGTCATGGCAAGGCGAACTTCCTACAAGGAGAAAATTCAGCCCTTAGGTGCTCGTTTCACCAGCCCCAGCTTCTCACGCACTTCCTGCGCGCCGATCACCCGCGCGCCCATGTTCGAAACGATGGTGTTCGCCCGCTCAACCAGCTGCCAGTTTTCCGCAAGAACGCCTTTGTCGAGGAACAGGTTGTCCTCAAGCCCAACGCGCACATTGCCGCCCGCCAGAACCGAAGCCGACGCATATGCCATCTGGTTCCGCCCAAGCGCGAATGCGCTGAAGGTCCAGTCATCAGGCACGTTATTCACCATGGCCATAAAGGTGTTCAGATCATCCGGAGCACCCCACGGCACGCCCATGCACAGCTGAACCAGTGCCGGGCTGTCCAGAACGCCGTCCTTCACCAACTGCTTGGCGTACCACAGATGACCGGTATCAAAGGCCTCGATCTCAGGCTTCACGCCCAGATGCGTCATCATCCGGCCCATCGCCTGCAGCATGCCTGGCGTGTTGGTCATGACATAGTCGGCTTCGGCAAAATTCATGGTGCCGCAATCAAGAGTACAGATTTCAGGCAGACATTCAGCCACATGCTCCACCCGAGCAGCCGCGCCGATCATGTCGGTGCCGTCCTCGTTCAACGGCAGCGGAGATTCCGTCGGGCCAAAGATCATGTCACCGCCCATCCCGGCGGTGAGGTTCAGCACAACGTCGACCTCGGCTTCACGAATGCGATCAGTCACCTCGCGGTACAGGTCCAGACGACGGCTGGGTGCACCGGTTTCCGGATCACGCACGTGGCAGTGCACGATGGCCGCGCCTGCCTTGGCCGCGGCGATCGCACTTTCGGCAATCTGCTTGGGCGAACGCGGCACATGCGGGCTGCGATCCTGTGTTCCGCCCGAGCCGGTGACAGCGCAGGTGATGAAGACTTCGCGGTTCATTTCCAGTGGCATGGTGTTTTCCCCAACTTATACCCGGTTTTGACCTAAGTTATCCTCAGGCTTCTCCCCGGATTCCGATTTGCGTTCATCCCCGACTCTGGCGCAGCTTTATGGAAACAACTTGCCAGAATGCGAATCGAACTTGATGAAATCCGCAAAAAACATATTGCAGCCCGAACATCGCGCCCTAAAAACGGCCGTGCTGGTTCTGGATGAATGCAACACGCTCAGCTTTGCCTCGGCCGTTGATCCCATGCGCGCCGCCAACCGTCTGGCGGACCGCCCAGCCTTTGACTGGGATTATGTGACGGCCACAGCGGAACCGGCGATGCTGACCAGCGCCCTGAATGTTCCAGGCACACCGCTGGCTCGGTTGCAGGGTTGCGACCTGATGATCGTCATTGCAGGTTTCCAACTGGCCCGTCACGCCACACCCAGCTTGCTCGCCGGACTGCGCCGCATTGCCGGTACCGGAGCCACCATGGCTGGCATCGACGGCGGCCCCTGGTTGTTGGCTGAAGCCGGCCTGCTGAACGGCCACTCCGCCACAACGCACTGGGAGGATCTGGACAATTTCGCGAACCGCTTCCCCGAAGTTGATGTTCGCCCTGACCGATTTACTGTGTCCGGCAACCGGCTGACTTCAGGCGGCGCGATCCCCGCAGTCGAGATGATGCTACACATCATCGCCGCGCGCCACGGCGCAGGTTTTGCCGCCCGCGTGTCCGGCCTGTTCCTATACGAGGGCGCACCCGAACCGTCCAAGCCACAAAGCCGTACAGGCGCGCCGCATCGTCATACGGCTCTGACAGCAAAGGCGAACTCGTTGATGGAGACATCGCTCGAGGACCCGCTACCGTTAGCCGTCATTGCCGACTCTCTGGGCACCAGCCCTCGTACTCTGCAACAACAGTTCCGTCTGCGCCTGAACACAACGCCACAGGATCACTATCTGCAACTGCGCCTGGCCGAAGCGCGGCGTCTGGTAACCGATACGGATATGCCATTGATGGACGTGGCACTCGCCACAGGCTTTGCCTCACAATCCAGCTTTGCCCGTGCTTTCCGCACCGCGCACGGCCTGTCGGCCAGAGACCTCCGTCAGGACCGGATCCAGCCCACACATCACTGACCGGATCCGCTTCATCTGGCTAAAAATTTCCCGGGGGAGTCGCGCAAAGCGCAGCGGATGCAGAGCCCCCTTAGAACGGCATCGGATGCGCGCGATGCGCGGCACTGATATCCGCCAGGACATCATCCGCCAACACCACCTCCGTGCCCCCCAGAATATGGGCCAACTGCGCAACCGTGGTCGCTCCGAAAATGGCAGACATCATGAACGGGCGCGTTTGGCACCATGCCAGCGCCATATGTACCGGATCCAGGCCATGCCGCTGCGCGATCTTCAGATAGGCATCTACGGCCCCAAACACACGCTCGTACTTACGCCCACCCATGGTCGGAACAAGATCCATGCGCGAGCCCTTAGGCACCGCTCCGCCCTGATACTTGCCCGTCAGAAACCCTGCCGCCAACGGAGAAAACGCCATCAGGCCGACATCTTCGTGCACGCTTAGCTCGGCCATATCGGTGTCGAAGTGGCGGCACAGCAGAGAATACTCATTCTGGACCGAAGCGACCCGTGGCGCGCCCGTCTGTTCGGCCAGCCGCAGCCATTGCGCGGTGCCCCATGCGCTTTCATTCGACAGGCCGAACGCGCGGATATTGCCCTTATCGACTTGCTGTTGCAGAGCGACAAGGCACTCCTCCATATTCTCCAGTACGTCATTGGTGTTGTGACCAGACGGCGCATAGTCCCAGTTCTGTCGAAACATGTAACTGCCGCGATTGGGCCAGTGAAACTGATACAGATCGATGCAATCTGTCTGCAAACGACGCAGAGATCCCTCGATCGCTTCGGGGATCGTTTGCGCAGAAATCGGTGCCCCGTCGCGGGCATGGGTGAAACCCGCACCGGAATGTTTGGTCGCCAGAATATACTCCGCCCGCCGCGCGGCGTTCACCGCGTTCCAGTTGCCCAAGATTTCCTCGGTCCGCCCCACGGTCTCTTTCGAGACCGGGTTCACCGGGTACATCTCAGCCGCGTCAACGAAATTGATCCCAGCCTCCAGCGCCATGTCGATCTGGGTGTGTGCATCCGCTTCAGAGGTCTGCGTCCCAAACGTCATGGTGCCAAGGCACAGATCCGTCACTTCAATACCAGTGCGCCCCAATGGGTTCTTTTTCATCTCAAAATCCTTCTGCTCGCAACGCCGCGCACCCTAAAGCAGAGAACCGTCGGAGCAAGGGTGCAGGCGATCAATTCCGGTGCAACAAGGGGTTGGGCTTATTCAAACCTCTCTGCAAAAAGCGGAATAAAGCCAAACGCAGCACACGGCGTTTCTGCCCCCTGTGATACGGGTATCCATGCCGATTCCAGCGAATGCGCTTTCCTTTCAAAGTTTTGGTCCGCCATGCGGACCAATGCTTCCGGTCACTGCAGCTGCGCCAATACCGGCTTTAGGTTGCTCGTGAGGTTCCGCTGAAATGAGAATTCCAAACCTCTCGTCGAACCTCATCTCTGGCCTCGTATGCCGCTATTGCTTCGTCTAGATCATTTGGTTCAAGCGCGTCCTCACCTCTGGCGATCCGAGTGACTTGCATCGTGTACCATGCAGTCACACCGCCTTCCGGTGGGTTTTTGAAACGCGGGAATTGCGGCTCGTCGTGTTGATCGGAAAGCCAAAATGATGGCAATTCTGGATCAACGACAAGTGCGCGGGCCAATCCAACGAGATCAGCCTTGCCTTCTGCAATGGCGCTTTTGGCCTGTGCAAGCGTCTTGAAACCGCCCGTCACCATAAGGGGAATGTTCGTTTTCGCACGCGCACGTTCAGCAAAATCAAGAAAATAGGCGCCGGAACCCGCACGATCCGATGATGACGCAGCACCCGGAAAATATGTGCCACCGCTGACATCGATCAGATCAATTGTTGTTTTGTCTAATGCCGCAATGACCTCAAGGGATTCATCTTCAGCAAAGCCGCCTTCAAGTTGATCTGTCGCGTTCAACTTGATGCCCACAGGGAAATCCGGGCCAACGGCATCGCGCACAGCGCTGATCACTTCCAGCAGCAGTCTCATCCGGTTTTGCAAAGAACCGCCATAGGCATCTTCGCGTTTGTTGAATAGCGGAGACAGAAACTGGTTGAGTAAGAATCCATGGGCCGCATGCAACTCAACGCCACCGAACCCGAGCTGCTTGGCAAGGTTTGCTGTGCGTGCAAATTCGGCCGGCAGTGCATGGATCTCATCCAAGGACAGCGCGCCACATTTCAGACCGGGCAAATCAAGTCTACTCGGCCCCTTCGGCGAGCTGATCGGAGCATCCGCCATCGCACCTGCATGTCCAAGTTGCGGCCACAAATGAGCGTCGTTGGTTGCCCCTGCCTTTGCAAGTTTTCTTAGAAATGCGAAATCGGATTGATCGTTCAAAACCAAATTGCCGGGCTTCTCTGCGAAATGAGGTGTGCCTTGCACTTCGCCGATGATCGACAGGGCGAGGCCGCCAGTTGCCCAACGCTCATAGAGCTTGATTTGATCATCACTTGGATTGCCTTTGCCGTCACCAAGCGAGTCAGACATCGCCGATTTAGCAATTCGGTTTTTAAGAGTTACGCCGCAGGGAAGAATTAGCGGCTGGTGCAAGAGAGACTGGGTTCTATTGGACATTTGGTTCCTCAAACTTAGGCCTTAACAATTGAAAGCTGTCATTTTTGCCTTGCACCGCATCCGTCAATTTGGGCTTCAATCCGGTCATTGAGGCATTTCTGATCGCACATCTTTGCGCAATCACCACCACGCCTTCCGGAAAGTGGCTCGGGCCCTAAGCCTCAGCTTTCTTTTCCCAGCGCCCGGATTCTTCGGACCAGTATTGGGCGGAACATCCCGCACCGGTCAAAGCCTTCCACTGCCCGCGCGCGTGTTGAACGGCCTCTGCGTCATTGCCGTCGAACAGGATACATACACGGTCCAGTTTCTTGATCTCATCGGGGTCGACCGCCGCGCCATCTACCGCCATGACACAAGACGGGTCATTGGCAGCCTGCGCCTCGGTCGTCAGCAGGATCGGCTGCGCGGCATCGTGCGGACCGCCTGCGCGGCCATGTGGCAGGAACCCCTCTTCGGGCCCCTGCCACAGCTTTTCATCCAGCCAGTCCATCCGCGCGGGATCGCTGCCCCGCACGGCAATCTTCCACCCGGCCTGCCGTGCCTTGTCCAGCAACACCGGCAAGGTATGCTCCAGCGGTTGGCGGGTCAGGTGATAGAAATAGACGGCCCCCATCGGCTTACTCGAAGTTGTCCTGAACGAAACGGCTCAGCGCGCGTACGCCCCAGCCGGTTGCGCCCTTCGGGGCGTAGGATGTCTCGGACGAGACCGAAGCCACACCGGCAATATCCAGGTGAATCCACGGCATATCTTCTTTTACGAACCGCTGCAGGAACTGCGCCGCCGTGATCGAACCCGCCGGGCGCCCGCCCACGTTCTTCATATCGGCGATCCGCGACTTCAACTGCTTGTCATAGGCTTCGCCCAACGGCATCCGCCATGCGCCTTCGTCCTCGGCCCCCGCCGCCTTCAGGAAGGCATTGCAGAACGTGTCGTTGTTCGAAAATACGCCCGCGTTCTCATGCCCGAGGCCGATAATAATCGCTCCGGTCAGGGTGGCCAGATCGACCATGCCCACAGGCTTGAACCGTTCTTGCGCGTACCACATCACGTCACACAGAACCAAACGGCCCTCGGCGTCGGTGTTGATGATCTCGACCGTGTCGCCCTTCATGGATTTGACCACATCACCCGGACGGGTGGCGTTGCCCGAAGGCATGTTTTCTACCAATCCGACCAAGCCGACAACGTTGGCCTTGGCCTTGCGCTTGGCCAGCGCGCGCATGGTTCCTGCAACGACACCCGCGCCGCCCATGTCCATGGTCATGTCTTCCATACCACCCGCAGGTTTCAGCGAAATACCACCGGTGTCGAACACCACACCCTTACCGACCAAAGCCAGCGGCGCGTCATCTTTGTCGCCGCCATTCCATTGCATCACCACAACCTTCGAAGGGCTGACCGACCCCTGCCCGACGCTTAGCAGCGTACGCATGCCCAGCTCGGCCAGTTTGTCTTCTTCCAGCACTTCGACCTCAAGCCCCAGTGCCTTCATCTCGTCCAGCCGGTCGGCGAATTCGGTGGTGGTCAGGATATTCGCAGGCTCGTTGGTCAAATCGCGGGTCATACGGACACCGTCGGCGACCGCGTAGAGCGGTGCAAACGCAGCCTCGATCTCATCTGCCTTCTGGTGGGTTATGATGACCGAACCGGCCTCATCAGACTCCTTAGTCTTGTGCGCATCAAAATCATAGCTGCGCAGCGCGATGCCCATGGCCAGATCCTCGGCTTTGACCTGATTGCCCGACATCACCAGCAGGTCCTTGCTGCCCGCCAGCTTGGCCAGCGCGGCACCGGCCTTGCGGGCCTCGACGGGTTCGGGGCGGCGCGGCAGGACCAGAACGTCCAGCGCCTCGGCTGCCATGCCGGATGGCCACGCCATCGAGATCACGTCACCGGTTTTCACCTTTTCGAACCGCTCGCTTTCGACCAGCCGTGTCACAGCCCCGCGGGTCAGGCGGTTGGCGCGACGGGCGGCAGGGTTCATTTTGCCGTCGGACGGGATGATAATGGCCACGCGCCCTTCGGCCTGCGCCATCGCATCCATGTCGGGGTCCTGGAAACGGATCGGTACAAGACTGCTCATTGCGAACTCCTCAAAATCAGTTCCCCAAGACCTAGCCCGCGCCGCGCGGCTTGACCAGATAGCAGTTTTCCCCGGCCCGCATTTGGACTACAGTCCCGGAAAAAATCCGACAGGCTCGGGGGAGAAGGTTTTGGCAAGACAGAGCAGGCATAGGCCGTCGCGCACAATTGCGTGTAGCGGTGATTCTGGTCTGCACCCGACCAAAGGCTGTTTGTGCGTCTTTTCGGCAGGAGTTCCTTCGTGATCCTCGACCGCTACTTCGCCCGCCGATTCATTCAAAGTTTCCTGGTCATCGGCAGCATTTTCCTGACGCTGATGATTCTGATCGACCTGATCGAACAGGTGCGCCGCTTTGACGATGCAAATCTGTCCTTTGGTCTGCTGCTTCAGTTGACGCTGTTGAATACGCCTGCCGCGATCAGCGAAATGCTGCCGCTGCTGGTCATCCTTTCCACGATCGCGTTGTTTATCGGTCTGGCCCGCAGTTCGGAACTGGTTGTCACCCGTGCCACTGGCCGTTCAGGCATCCGCGCCCTGTTGGCCCCTGTGGTGATCGCCCTGATCATCGGCGCACTGGCGGTTGGCATGTTGAACCCCATCGCAGCCGCCACGTCGGAAGAGTACAAACAGCTTGCAGAATCCTACAAAAACAACGGCGGATCGACGCTGTCGATCAGTGCAGATGGTCTTTGGTTGCGGCAGGGATCGGCCAATGGTCAATCCGTGATCCACGCCCAGGACACATCTAACGGCGACAGGTTCACCCTTAATCAGGTGACGATCATTACTTTCGCCCCGGACGGCACACCGACCCAGCAGATCGTAGCCGACCAGGCGGATCTAGAGAACGGTACGTGGGTCCTGACCAATGCCAAGATTTGGGCGCTGGAAGGCGGTGTGAATCCAGAAACCCACGCCACTGAACACGCGCGGCTTGAGGTTCCCACATCGCTGACACGCCAACGGATTCTGGACACGCTTGGCGATCAGGATTCCGTATCGGTCTATGACCTGCCGGAACTGATCCGCGACCTGCGCGAAGCCGGGTTTTCGACCAAGCAATATGAGGTCTGGTTGCAGGTCCAACTGGCCCGCCCCTTGTTTCTGATGTCGATGGTCCTGATCGGCGCGGCCTTCACCATGCGCCACGTGCGATTTGGCGGCACCGGGATCGCGGTTTTAACCGCCGTCCTGCTGGGCTTTGGTATCTACTTCATTCGCAACTTTGCCCAAATTCTGGGGGAAAACGGTCAATTGCCTATCTTAGTCGCGGCCTGGGCCCCGCCCTTCGCAGCCATTCTTCTATCCCTCGGCCTTTTGCTGCATGCGGAGGATGGCTAATGCGGCTTATTGCCAGTTTGTTTCTGTCCGGTGCAGTCGCACTGACCATGCCCGTGGGCGCATTCGCGCAATCTCAACCCGCTGCTGGTGCCGCACAGGGTGCCACGCAAGAGGATCAGCCTGCCCTCCTGGTGGCCGACCGGATCTTTATCACACCCGAGCGTAATCTGGTGGCCGAAGGGAATGTCGAAGCCTTTCAGGGCGACGCCAAGGTCACGGCCACGCGCATCACCTATGACCGCGAAACCGGCAATCTGTCGCTGGAAGGCCCGGTCCGCATCGATCAAGGCGGCGAAACCACGTTGCTGGCTGATTCCGCCGAACTGGATGACGGGATCATGAACGGTCTGCTGATCGGAGCCCGCATGGTGTTCGATCAGCAGGTTCAGATCGCCTCGGTCCAGGCTGCGCGCGCGGGGGGGCGTTACACACAGTTCAGCAAGGTCTCGGCGACGTCCTGCCATGTCTGCGCCAATGGCAAACCTCCGCTGTGGCAAATCCGCGCCCGCAAGGTCACGCATGACCAATTGGAACGCCAACTGTATTTCGAAGGAGCACAGTTCCGAATACTGGATTTCCCGGTTTTCTACTTCCCCTATCTGCGCCTGCCCGACCCGACACTGGACCGCGCAACAGGATTCCTTGTCCCGTCGATTCGCACCACATCGCAGCTGGGAACCGGCGTGCAGGTGCCGTATTTCTTTAAGCTTGGCGACCACAAGGACCTGACGCTGACCCCCTATATCTCGGGAAAAACAAGAACACTGGGCTATCGCTATCGCCAGGCATTCAAACGCGGCCGGATTGAGCTGAACGGCGCTTTCACCCGCGACGACCTGCAGGAGAACGAGGATCGGGGCTATCTCTTTGCCAACGGTTATTTCTTCCTGAACAACGACTTTCGCCTTTTGTTTGATGTGAAGACAACTTCGGATAACGCTTATCTCGCGGATTATGGCCTGCCCGATTTTGACCGGTTGCGCAGCGAAATCGCGCTTGAGCGGATCAAACGCGATACCGCCTTCCGCACCAGTTTCATCCATTACAAATCCCTGCGAGACAGCGAAAATGAGGAAGTGATCCCATCGCGGATCTTCGACCTGTATTTTCAGAAACGCTACTTCCCAACCTCTGTCGGCGGCGAAGTACGCTTGGGCTTTGTGGCCCACAATCACACACGCACCAGCGATCAGGATATCGTTGGCCGCGATGTCGCGCGTGCCACGTTCGATGCGGACTGGATGCGCAGCTGGATCTTCGCATCGGGCCTCAGGGCTGATGCCCGGTTCGGGACATCGGTGGATATCTTTGACATCCGAGATGACAGCCAATTCCCTGACCAGGTGACCCGTGCGGCCCCCCGCGCCGCACTCACGCTGCGTTATCCTATGACCCGTCGGGAAAAGTCAGGCGCCACGCAGGTGCTTGAACCCATCGCGCAAGTCGGTTGGACGAACGTGACAGATCAGGACGTTCCCAATGACGAAAGCACCTTTCAGGAATTCGACCAGGGGAACCTGTTGTCCCTGTCACGCTTTCCGGCGCCGGATCGCCGCGAAGATGGTGCGACGGCGGTGTTCGGGGTCAACTGGGCGCGCTATGGCGTAAATGGCTGGCGCGCGCTTGCCACTGTCGGACAGGTCTTCCGCTCGACCGCTGACCCCAACTTCAACCTGACGTCGGGCCTGCAGGGTACCGCCTCCGACGTGTTGTTGGCCGGTCAGTTGCAAACCGCCAATGGCTGGTCTTTGGCGGGTCGCGGCCTGTTGAATGGTGATTTCAGCTTTGCTAAGGCCGAGGTGCGCGCAGGCTGGAACAAGCCAAATGTCGGCCTAACCGGCAGCTATGTGTGGCAGGAAAAAGATCCGGCAGAAAATGCGAATGACGAAATATCCGAAATCTGGATGAATGGCCGCTACCTTGTTGACCAGAACTGGCTGACACAGGCCTATGCGCGCTATGACCTCAGCGAATCCGAACCGATCCGATATGGGCTGGGCGTTACCTACCAGAATGAGTGTGTAAAAGTTAACATGACCGTCAGCAGGCGATTTACCTCATCATCAAGTATTGAGCCTTCGACAGAATTCGGGTTTACCGTTGCCCTGACAGGTTACTCCGTCGAGGGTGGCGGCCAACAGTACAAGAGAAGATGCAGTTGATTTCACGTTTCTCGCGAATAGTCCGTTCCGGTTGGTTAAAGCCGGTTGCACCGGCACTGGCTGCCGCTTTGCTGGCCCTGTCCACTGGTCACAGCCAGGCTCAGAGCCTGTTTTCACCTGCGATCAAGGTCAACCAGGACAT
Source organism: Ruegeria sp. YTSC230 (assembly GCF_059609665.1). NCBI lineage: Bacteria > Pseudomonadati > Pseudomonadota > Alphaproteobacteria > Rhodobacterales > Roseobacteraceae > Ruegeria > Ruegeria sp. YTSC230. Next base: position 102,443 of record NZ_JBXWMC010000013.1, read on the forward strand.
TGTCACTTGGTACGAACTTCAGCAGCGCCAGCAATTCCTGACTGTTCTGGGTGCCCCTGGCGCCACCGAGGACGAAGTCCGCGACTCGCTGATCGACGAACGACTGCGCAAACAGGCCATGCGCGACGCAGGAATCGAGGTCGCACCTGAAGACATTCAGGTGGGCATTGATGAGTTTGCAGCCCGTGGCCGTCTTTCGACCGATGAGTTCCTGCAATTGCTGGGCGAATCTGGCGTTTCCCCCGAAACCGTGCGGGATTTCGTCGCTGATCAGCTGTCGTGGCGCGACTACGTCAGTTCGCGCTTTCTGTCGCAGGCCAGGCCGAGCGAAGACGAGATCAACCGGGCTTTGGGACAGGCCGGGAGTGGCGGGCTTCAAGTCCTGATGTCGGAAATCATTATTCCGGTCACGCCGCAAACCTTAGCCCAAGCCGAATTGCTGGCCGAAGAGATCGCACTGCTTGAAGGTTTCGATGCGTTTTCCTCTGCCGCCACACAGTATTCGGCAGCTGGTACACGCGATGACGGCGGACGTTTGGAATGGCTTAACCTGACCGACTTGCCCCCTGCCCTGCAACCCGTGATTCTAGGTCTCAAAACGGGCGACATCACACAGCCCTTGTCGTTGCCCAACGCGATCGCCTTGTTCCAGCTGCGCGGATTGCGCGAAGTAAGCACCAGCGCACCGCGTTACTCCAAGATCGACTACGCGATTTACAACATGGCCGGCGGCCGCAGTGCCGAAACCCTGGCCAAAGCCGCCGAGTTGCGCGAACAGATTGATAACTGCGACGACCTCTACGGTATCGCCAAGGATCAACCTGCCGGGGTACTGCAACGTATCGAAGCCAGCCCGTCCGAGATCCCCCGCGATGTGGCGCTTGAGCTGTCCAAGCTGGACCTGAACGAAGTTTCGACGACGCTGACGGGAAACAATGGTCAGACTCTGAAATTCCTGATGCTGTGTACGCGCACATTGGACCGGGGCGAAGACACGACGCGCGTGGATGTAGCCAACGCCCTGACGCAACAGCGCCTGCAGGCCTTTGCCGAAAGTCTGGTTGAACAGCTCCGCGCCGACGCGACGATCATCGAGCAATGACCGCGCCCATCGCGCTTAGCTGTGGCGATCCCGCTGGAATAGGCCCCGAAATCGCCGCCAAAGCCTGGTCAAAACTGCGCGCGAGCTGCCCGTTTTTCTATATCGGCGACGCAGCGCATCTGCCGGCAGGCACGCCTACGCAGCGGATCAGCGATCCGGCACAGGCCATTGATATCTGCGCGAATGCCCTGCCTGTTCTGCAATTGAGCTTTCCCGCCACAAACGCAGCAGGCCAACCGGACCCGTCCAATGCGCCCAGTGTGATCGACGCAATCGAAACCGGTGTTTCCCTGGTGCAATCCGGTGCCGCATCGGCGCTGTGCACTGCACCGATCCACAAAAAGGCCCTGATCGACGGGGCCGGGTTCGCCTATCCTGGCCATACCGAATTTCTCGCCGCTCTGGCCGGGCGCAAGCGCGTCGTGATGATGTTGGCCAGCGAGCAGCTTCGCGTGGTGCCCGCAACGATTCACATTCCGCTGTCGCGCGTCCCGTCCGAGCTCACCCCCGACCTGCTGCGCGAAACCATCGCCATTACCGCTGAAGGCCTGCGCAGACAGTTTGGTATCCCCCATCCCCGCATCGCCATTGCAGGCCTCAACCCGCATGCGGGCGAAGGCGGTAAAATGGGGCATGAAGAACTGGACTGGATCGCCCCTCTGATATCTGATTTGCCGGGCGATACCTGCACGGTTACCGGCCCATACCCGGCGGACACGATGTTCCACGCTGCCGCCCGCGTCCGATATGACGCCGCAATTGCCATGTATCACGATCAGGCATTGATCCCGATCAAGACGCTCGACTTCGACCGTGGCGTCAACGTGACCCTCGGCCTGCCCTTCATTCGCACCTCGCCCGATCACGGCACGGCACTGGATATCGCCGGACAGGACATGGCAAACCCCACCAGCTTGATCGAGGCGCTGAAACTAGCCCAACGGATGGCACAAAGCGCTTGATCCTTCACCTGGCTGAAAATATCCCCGCCGGAGGTAAAAAATCACTGGCGTTCCCCCCCGGACACGCGCCACGGTAATCGGATCATGAGTTCAATCGACACCCTTCCCCCTCTGCGCGAAGTTATCGCGACACATCAACTCTCGGCGCGTAAATCGCTGGGGCAGAACTTTCTGCTGGACCTCAACCTGACAGCCAAGATCGCGCGGCAGGCAGGGGATCTTACGGAATGCGACGTGCTGGAAATCGGCCCCGGCCCCGGTGGTCTGACCCGAGGTCTGTTGTCCGAAGGTGCGCGCAAGGTCGTCGCGGTCGAAAAAGACACCCGCTGTATCGCTGCCCTGAACGACATCGCTGCTGCTTATCCGGGTCGTCTTGAGGTCATCAACGGCGACGCCCTGGAAATCGAACCGCTGGCGCATCTGACCCCGCCGATCCGCATCGCCGCAAACCTGCCGTATAACGTTGGCACCGAATTGCTGGTGCGCTGGCTTACCCCGCCCGAATGGCCGCCGTTCTGGCAAAGCCTGACGCTGATGTTCCAACGCGAAGTCGCAGAACGCATCGTTGCCCAACCCGGGGGCAAAGCCTATGGCCGCCTTGCGATCCTTGCCCAATGGCGGGCCGAGGCGCGCATCGCCATGTCCCTGCCCCCCGGGGCTTTTACGCCGCCACCAAAGGTCTCAAGCGCGGTTGTGCACCTGACGGCGCTGCCCGAACCGCGCTATCCGGCGGATGCCCGGGTTCTGTCGCGTGTCGTGGCCGCAGCTTTCAACCAGCGCCGCAAGATGCTGCGCGCATCGCTAAAAGGCGTGGCGCCGGATATCGAGGACCGCCTGCTCGCGGCTGGGATTCAACCAACAGAGCGCGCCGAACAAGTCCCGCTGGAAGCTTTCTGTGCATTGGCTAGAAACATCAGAAATTCATAAGATTTCTGGTCTCAATGAATCTTCAGCTTTATCATGTTCACAGGCGGGGATATTTAAAAAAGAGTTAATCTCAAATCGCGGGAAAATCAGTTGAAGGTTTTAGTGACACTTTTGACGATTCTATTCGTCCAAGTACCGTTGTCAGGCCACGCGGCTCAGATAAAACTACGTTGTACATATGAACCAGACCGTCAGGGTTGGATTCCCAATGAAGCGTTCTACGAAATAGACACCTCATCTAGATCAGCATCGGCGTATGATGGATTGATACACCATGTCCACGGCGCGCCTCTTGGCACGAAGTATGCTGAAAGGAGGGACGGTCGATATAGGCTCAAATGGAAGTTGAAGCTGCCTACTAAAGTAACGCGAAGCCTCGACAACAGCGTGTATAGAAAATACGAGACTTACCGCACGATCACATACACAATTTTCATTGATCTAGACGCAAAGTCAGCCCAATTGAAAACAAGTTTGGGTAGGCCGGCAGAAGGCAATGGGCCTTGTCAAATTATTGAATAATCCGACCGCTGCCTGAGCGACTATCAAAGTTAGACACCAACAGAATTTGGTATCAAAACAAACAAAAGTAAGAGCCCTACATATTTTACATGTAGGGCTCTTTTCGATTAAATCATGGACCAAGTTTTACTCAGCCGCTTCCGGTGCATCGCCGTTACTTGTCGGCGCGTCCTCTGCCCCCTCTGGCGCGGGCTTTGGCTTGCGCGTACGCGGACGACGCGGTGCTTTTTCTTTTTTCGCCGGTGCTTCGGTGGCCGCCGCCGCAGCAGCATCCTTGCTCTCCGGGGTCTCAACCAAACCGGATTCTGGGGTAGCTGCCTCGGGTGTGAAATCCATCACGTCCGGTTGCGGCGCTTCGGCCGGGTCCGACTGACGGGCGGCAGCTTCGCGCTCCTGGCGCTCGGCGCGTTCGCGATCCCGCTCGGCCTGACGCTCGCGGTTCTGGCGGTCTTGCTCTTCGCGGCGCGCTTCCATTTCGCGCTGTGCCTCACTCAGCAGGCGCAGATAGTGTTCTGCGTGCTGCTGAAAGTTCTCAGCGGCCACACGGTCATTGGACAGTTGGGCGTCGCGCGCCAACTGATTATATTTGTCGATAATCTGCTGGGGCGTACCGCGCACCTTGCCTTCGGGACCCGAGCTGTCAAAAACCCGGTTTACGACATTGCCCCCAGAAGGACGGTTGCGGTTATTCTTGACCCGAGAGCGGGATTTGGAAGATCTCATTTACTTTACGTCAGCCTTGTCATTCGCTGTCGATCATCTCGCATCCTGCACTGCTCAAAAGCTTAGCTGTGACGCGATGTCGACTATTTTGGGCTTGGCGTCCGGGGCCCGCTGAACCAGCGTCAGCCCTCCGACTGGTGTTGAGTAAACACGTCCTGTGCGTACAGACAAGGGGGTTGTCCAAAAATTCGCAGCTTTTTTACATTAATCGGCGTATTTCGGCCTCAGGTTGCCGCATTAATGCGGCATTTTGGCAAAAACGACGCGATCGCGGCCGTCCAGATCGGGAACGATCCGTGTGGCTGTCAGGCCTGCCGACTCGAACAATGCTGCGACACTGCGCCCCTGTGTCGGCCCGATTTCCACCAGCAGACGGCCGCCCGGCAGTAGGAAATCCGGTGCGCCTGCGGCGATGCGACGGTAAGCGCCCAGCCCGTCCCCTTCGTCCGTCAACGCCAGTCGCGGCTCGTGCTCGCGCACTTCTGGTGAAAGGTCGTCCATTTCCGTCAAAGAAATATAGGGGGGATTCGAAACGATCAGATCAAACTGGCCGTCAATATTCTGAAACCAGTCAGATTGCAGGATTTCCACCCGACCTTGTACCTGGTGCTGCACTGCATTTGCGCTGGCCTGCAGACAGGCGGCCTCGCTCAGGTCCGCACCCACGCCCGAGGCACTGGCCCGTTCTGCCAGCAACGTGATCAAGATACAGCCTGAGCCGACACCCAGATCCAGTACATGATCGAACGGGTCGCTGAGCGCGGCTTCGATCAGCGCTTCGGTTTCCGGCCGTGGGTCCAGCACATCGCGGCTGACGCGGAAGCGTCGGCCATAAAACTCGCGCTCACCCAACAGATGAGACACCGGTACACGCACCGCACGCAACGAAATCAGCTGATCATAACGCTCTGCAATCTCTGGTGACAGCTCTTCGGGCGCGATCAGAGTGACCCGGCTGGCTTCGATCCGTGCCGCGTGGGCCAAAAGAACCCGGGCGTCTCGCGCCGGGTCGGCCACACCCGCCGCCCGCAGTCGCGCCGTGGCCGAAACCATCGCCTGTGCTGCTGTCAGCGCCGCAATCATTGCGCCATATCCGCCAATAGTCGCGCCTGATCATCAGCGGTCAGTGCATCTATCACCTCGTCCAGATCGCCCTGCATCACCTGATCCAGCTTATAAAGCGTCAGGTTGATGCGGTGGTCTGTCATGCGGCCTTGCGGGAAATTGTAGGTTCTGATCCGCTCGGACCGATCCCCCGACCCCACCTGGCTAGCCCGGTCCGCCGAACGTTCACTGTCGATCCGCTGACGCTCCTGATCATACAGCCGGGTTTTGAGCACCTGCATCGCAATCTCGCGGTTGCGGTGTTGCGATTTCTCCGAGCTTGTCACAACGATCCCCGTCGGCAGGTGGGTAATCCGAACCGCCGAGTCGGTTGTGTTCACGTGCTGCCCCCCAGCGCCTGAACTGCGCATGGTGTCGATGCGAATATCATTGGCGTCGATCTGGATATCCACATCTTCGGCCTCGGGCAAAACCGCGACCGTCGCAGCCGAGGTGTGAATGCGTCCGCCACTTTCGGTTTCCGGCACGCGCTGCACCCGGTGCACGCCGGACTCGTATTTCATCCGGGCAAACACGTTCTCGCCCTTGATGTGGGCGACGACCTCTTTGATCCCACCCAGATCCGAGGCCTGTTCTTCGATGACCTCAAACTTCCATCCCCGCGCTTCGGAATAGCGCTGGTACATGCGCAGAAGGTCCCCGGCGAACAGTGCGGCCTCATCTCCGCCAGTTCCGGGGCGGATTTCCAGCATCGCCGGACGCGCATCCGCCGCATCACGGGGCAACAGCGCAAGCTGCAAGGCGTGTTCGGATTCGGGGATGCGAGTCTTCAATGCCGGAATTTCTTCTTCCGCCAGTTCTTTCATGTCCGGGTCGGCCAGCATCGCCTCGGCCTCGGCCAGATCGGCGACCAGCTGACGCCACGCCATGATCTGATCCACAACCGGTTTGAGGTCGGAATATTCTTTGGCCAAGGCCGCAATATCTCCACCCGAGGCACCATCTGCCATGGCCGCTTCGAGGTACTGGAATCGCTGGGTTATCTGTTCAAGTCGTTCTTCGGGGATCATCACGGCGGTGTCTATCAATCCGGCCCTTTGGTCAAGGCCCCTCACTATGCTAGGCTAATGCACATGAAACGGTTGATATTTGTTTTTACACTGATCGTAACACCCGCCCTAGCCGATGTGGTCGGCCCCGGCGGCAAGGTTCAGGACTGCTATTGCACCGACAAATCGGGAACCCGCGTCGAACTGGGCGAGATGATCTGCCTGCAAGTCGATGGCCGCATGTTCATGGCCCAATGCCAGATGTCCCTGAACGTACCGATGTGGCGCGAGGTTCAGGAGGGGTGCCTGTCCTCAGGGCTGCAACAGAGCAAGCCACTCATCAACACGAGCGCGGTTTACCCCAAAATCTGACCGGCCAAACCTGAGACGAGCATAGATGCGAAGCGTGTCTCCGTCCTGTTGCACTGTCGTGTAGTCCGGAAAGCCGATCACTTTCGTACGCGTGATGTAGGTAATCATCCCTTCATCAACAGACCCGGCCAGAACTGACGTTCGGTCTGAAACGCGTGCGAACGCATCCAGCCGCAGCAGGCCATCCGGCCCCGTTTCGACCACACGGACGACACCTCCATCAAGATCACGGTCCTGATCACCTATCGGTGCCACATGCCATTTTGCCGGGTCTGATGGTGCAAAACGAATGTATGCTCCAAACAAAATTACCAGAACAACAATCAGCCACAGCGCCATTTTTTTCATCCCCGGACCAGCCCTTTCGCCGACCATATTCGGATCGCTTTGGCAGACAAGGTGCGAACTCTTTTACCGTGACGTCACGCCCGGCAATATGCACAGCAGTTCAAACAACAGGTTTGCTGCGGTTAGTGCCGTGTTGCCTGACGGATCGTATGGCGGCGACACCTCGACCAGATCGCACCCGACCACGTTCACGCCCGCTAGCGCATGGATCAGCTGCAACGCTTGCGGCGTGGTCAGCCCTCCGATTTCCGGCGTGCCGGTGCCGGGGGCATATGCAGGGTCCAGACTGTCGATGTCATAGGTGATATAGACCGGGTGGTCCCCGATCGTTTTCCGGATTTGCGAGCCGATCTCGGTCAGGTTCTGCTGCCACAGCTCCCACGCCGGGAATTGGCGAAAGCCCCAGTCCTGCGCCTCAGTAAAGTCGCTGGCCGCGTAACCCGAACCGCGAATGCCGACCTGAAAGGTCTTGACCGGGTCGATCAGCTTTTCTTCATAGGCGCGGCGAAAGACAGTACCGTGCGTTTCACGTTCGCCGAACATCTCTTCATTCACGTCGGCATGAGCATCCACATGCACCAGCGCGACCGGACCATGCTTGGCCGCAATAGCGCGCAAAATCGGCAGCGTGATCGAATGGTCGCCGCCCATCGCAACCGGGATCACCGCCTGATCCAGAATTGAATCGTAGCTTTCCTTGATGATCTTCAGGCTTTCGGCCAGCGAAAACGTATTGATCGCCAGATCGCCGATATCCGCAATCTGCAAGCTATCGAAAGGAGCTGCGGAATTGGCCATGTTATAAGGCCGGATCATCGCGCTTTCGCTGCGGATCTGTTTCGGCCCGAACCGTGTACCTGACCTCCAAGAGGTGCCGATATCCATCGGGATGCCCAGCACGGCCACATCCAAACCGGCCAGCGAGTCAGCCTGCGGCAACCGCATGAACGTGTTCGGCCCGGAAAACCGCGCCAGATCATTGCCGCTGATCGGTTGGTTAAAGTCTGTCATGCCCGTATTTCTCCCGTCCGGCTTTTGGTTAATCAGATACCGGAAAGATGGCTAACCAAAGGTTAATCCTGCACCAACTTGTTCCACCCCAGCAGGCAAATGATCTGAGTTGCCACGTGAGCACCGGCAATGGCCGTGGCACCTGACGTGTCATATGGCGGTGAGACCTCGACCACATCCCCGCCTTTGATATTTATCCCGGCGATATCGCGCAGGATGATCTGCGCCTGAATGGAACTCAGACCACCCCAAACGGGCGTGCCGGTGCCGGGGGCAAAGGCCGGGTCCAGGCCGTCGATGTCAAAGCTCAGATAGACCGGGCTGTCGCCCAAAATACCTTTGATCTTTTTCGCCACGGCGGCGGGGCCGGATTCGTAGACTTCTCGCGCGTCGATGATGTTGACGCCCAATGTGTCCTCGTTCGTGGTACGGATACCGACCTGAACCGAGCGTTTCGGGTCCACGATGCCGGATTTCACCGCCTTGTAGAACATCGTCCCGTGATCCACGCGGGACATGTCGTCATCGGCCCAAGTGTCGGTATGCGCATCGAATTGCAGCAGAGACATCGGCCCGTATTTCTCGGCATATGCCTTGAGGATCGGAAAGCTGATATAGTGGTCCCCGCCTAACGTGACCGAAGACACATCAGCGGCCAAAATAGTGCGGATGTGGTCGGTCAACGTATCGGGAAAGGCCGGGATATTGGCATAATCATAGGCCATGTCGCCATAATCCACGATCGCCAGCTCGCTGAGCGCATCGAACGGCCAGCCGTAAGGCGCATCGGGCGATTGCAAAGCGCTGGCCTCGCGGATTGCGCGGGGGCCAAGTCGGGTGCCGGGTCGGTTCGTCACGGCCTGATCAAAGGGCACACCGGTCACGGCGATATCCACGCCTTTCAAGTCCTTGGTATAGAGACGGCGCAGGAACGATGTCGCGCCGCCAAAGGTATTTTCGTAGGACAGCCCTTTGAGATCAGGGTTGGTGAAGGCCTCGTCTACCTGATTTTTTGCGTCTTCCAGTGCCATATCTTCCCCCCGATCAGCCCAGCGGCTGTGCCTTTTCGACGATCCGCGCAAAGAACGAAGCGCCGACCGGCGCGATCTCGTCGTTGAAATTGTATTTCGGATGGTGCAGCCCAGCCCCCTCGCCCTGCCCCAGGAACAGATAGGCACCGGGGCGCGATTGCAGCATGTACGAGAAATCCTCGGCCCCCATTTCGCGCCCCATGTTGCCCACCACACGCTCGGCCCCCGACACATCGCGGGCCACCTCGGCGGCAAATCCGGCCTTTTCGCCATCGTTGATCGTGGCCGGGTAGTTCTTTTCGTAATCCAGCCGCGCCTCGACGCCGTAAGAGGTCGCCTGCCCCTGTACGATTTGCTCCATACGCTCGATTACCATCTGCTGAACGTTTGGATCGAAGGTTCGAACAGTGCCGTTGATGAAAGCCGTATCGGGGATCACGTTATTCACCGTCCCGGTGTGGATTTGCGTGACCGAGACGACCAGGTCGTCCAGCGCATAGTTGTTGCGGCTGACGATAGTCTGCATGGCCTGCGCAATGCCGCAGGCCGCCATCACCGGGTCGCGGGCTTCATGCGGCATGGCACCGTGACCACCAACGCCTTGAATATGAACCTCGAACGTATCCACCGCCGCCATGATCGGCCCCGGAGTGGTGTGAAATGCGCCTACGGGCAGGTTCGGTGCATTATGCAGCGCGTAGACCTGAGAGATGTCGAACCGATCCATGATGCCTTCTTCGACCATCACGCCCGCACCGCCGCCTTCTTCTTCGGCTGGCTGAAAGATCAGCGCCACGCGGCCACGAAAGTTCCGTGTCTCGGCCAGATAACGCGCCGCACCCAACAGCATCGTAGTATGCCCGTCATGACCGCAGGCGTGCATCTTGCCCGGATTGGTCGAGGCGTATTCGACGCCCGTTTCCTCGGGGATCGGCAGCGCGTCCATATCGGCCCGCAGACCAATCGTAGGCCCCTCACCCCGCCCGCTGATGATCGCGACGATCCCGGTCTTGGCAATACCTTCGTGCAGCTCGTCCACTCCGAATTCGCGCAGACGGTCCGCTACGAACGCTGCAGTTTCATGGCATTCGAACTCCAACTCGGGGATCGAATGCAAGTGTTTGCGCCATGCGGCCATATCGGCTGAGTAATCGGCAATTCGGTTGACGACGGGCATCTGGGGTGGACTCCTGATCGGGACTGCGGAATGGATGCATCTGACACCGGAACGAAAGGGTTCGCAATGGCCGAAAATCCTCTGATCCACGACAGCGAAGCGGGTATCGAGCGCCTGTTAGAAATCATGCGCCGTCTGCGTGACCCGCAAACGGGCTGCCCGTGGGATATCGAACAGGATTTTACCACCATCGCCCCCTACACGATCGAAGAGGCCTATGAGGTCGCCGATGCCATCGAGCGCGAAGCCTATGATGAGCTGAAAGGCGAGCTGGGCGACCTGCTGTTCCAGTCGGTTTTTCACGCACAAATGGCCGAAGAAGCCGGGCATTTCACCTTTCAGGACGTGGTGCGGACCATGTCGGACAAGATGGTCGACCGTCACCCGCATGTATTTGGCGATGAATCCCGCGATAAATCAGCGGACCAGCAGACCGTGGATTGGGAAACCATCAAGGCGGCTGAGCGCGCCGGCAAGGAACAGAAAGGGGCGCTGGATGGTGTCGCGGCCAACCTGCCTGCCCTGTTGCGCGCGCACAAACTGCAGAAACGCGCGGCCCGCGTAGGGTTTGACTGGCCCGATGCCAGCCATGTGTTGGCCAAGATCACGGAAGAGGCTGCAGAGCTGGAGGAAGCGCGCAATGCTAAGGACGCCGACGCGCTGGAGGATGAATTTGGCGATCTTCTGTTCGTGATGGTCAATCTGGGCCGTCATCTGGGCATCGAGCCTGAGGCCGCCCTGCGCCGCACCAATGCCAAGTTTACCCGCCGGTTCGAGCAAGTAGAAGCGCGGCTGGCTGCGCGCGGGAAAACACCATCTCAAAGCGATCTCGAAGAAATGGATGCGCTATGGGACGAGGTCAAAATTGAAGAGCACCGCGCCAATGGCAAACTCCCGCCGGTGGATGCAACGACGTAAGGCTGAAACCGCTGGACAAGCGTGGTGACACTTGCGAGTGTCCGCGCTTCAATACCCCGGAGGCAAAGCATGGCACCGCGCAAAATCATCATCGACACCGATCCCGGGCAGGACGACGCAGTTGCCATCTTGCTGGCATTGGCAAGCCCGGAAGAGGTTGATGTTCTGGGCATTACCGCCGTTGCCGGGAACGTGCCACTGGAACTGACGGCCAAGAATGCGCGGATCGTCTGTGAACTGGCCGGCCACTCGCATATCCCTGTTTATGCCGGGTGTGACCGCCCGCTAAACCGCCCTCTGGTCACCGCGGAACATGTGCACGGCAAGACCGGCCTCGACGGTCCCGTCCTGCCAGATCCGGAAATGCCGCTGGCTGACGGGCACGCGGTCGACTTCATCATCGACACCCTGCGCGCACATGAGCCTGGAACCGTCACACTTTGCCCGCTTGGCCCGCTGACGAATATCGCATCCGCCTTTCAAAAAGCGCCTGATATTGTTGATCGGGTCCAGGAAATCGTTCTGATGGGCGGTGCGTATTTTGAGGTCGGCAACATCACCCCAGCGGCGGAATTCAACATCTACGTCGATCCCGAAGCTGCTGATATTGTGTTTAAATCCGGCGCTCATGTCGTCGTTATGCCGCTAGACGTGACCCACGATGCGCTGGTCACGAAGCACCGCAATGACGCCTTCCGCGCGCTCAACAGTAAGGTCGGGCATGCCGTGGCCGAGATGACGGATTTCTTCGAACGTTTCGATATAGAGAAATACGGCTCGGAAGGCGCGCCGCTGCACGACCCGTGCGTGACCGCCTATCTGATCCGGCCGGAGCTGTTCTCGGGCCGACACATCAACGTCCAGATCGAAACGAAGTCCGAACTGACGATGGGTATGACCGTCGCTGATTGGTGGCGCGTGACAGACCATCCGCCCAATGCGATGTTCATTGGGGAAATCGACGCTGAAGGTTTCTTTGCCCTGCTGACCGAACGGCTGGCCCGGCTATGAGCGCCGCACTTCGCCTCGCGCGCCCCGAAGATCTGGACCGCCTGATGGGCCTGGTGACCGCGTTCCACACCGAAGCCGGGATCGCGCAGGACATGGACCAGACCCGCAATGCGCTGACCCCCTTGCTAGAGGGTATTCCCCACGGTTGCGTCTACCTGATCGGTCCAGGACGTGCGCCGCTGGGCTATGCCATCCTGACGTTCGGCTGGTCGGTCGAGTTCGGCGGCATGGACGGATTCATAGACGAAATCTACATCCGCCCGGCCGTGCGCGGCCGTGGCATCGCCACCGAAGTGCTGCTTGACCTGCCCAAAGCCCTGGCCGAGGCTGGCCTGACCGCCCTTCACCTAGAAGTCGATCGCACGAACGAGGCCGCGCATAAGCTGTACTTGCGCACCGGCTTCAAACCGCGCGATCGCTATGTCTTGATGAGCCGACAGCTCTAAAACGATAAGATACTTACGGGCGTCGCCGCCCGTCCCCCCGTGAAGGCCCTACCGGGCTTCACCGCGATACATGTATGACGGCGTTTCCATACCCAGAACCGGGTCACTTGCGGACACCGCTTCCCCGGTGATCGGATAAGTGCCAGGCCCCGCACAGGCTGCCAAAAATACAGTGCTGATCACTGAAGCTACGAGAAGGATTTTCGAACCAGTCATGTCGTTTCCCTTTCTGTAATGCAGGCACATTACGAGACACCGGGGTCAGACAAATAGGTAAAAGTTCACACAAAATTGAATTTATGTAGGTGTATTTCTAGCAAGTTTGATTTTTACAAGCGATAACAACACGTAAGACTTTGTAAAAAAATCACTCGATTTGCGAGTTTTCTGCCTGAGCACCGGGCAAAGGCATCTCAAAAAACAATAATGTGTCTTTCGCGATCTCCGGAATCTCGGAATATGCGTCGCGCAGTTGGAAGCCCATCGACAGGTACAGACGCGTTGCCGATTCCAATGGTTTGCCCGTGTCCATGCGAATGCAGTTAAACCCCTGTTCACGGCACTGTTCAATCAAGGACATCATAACCTCATACCCTGCCCCCGTCCCTCGGGCGGCGTCATTTACAAACACCCGTTTTATTTCGGCAATGCCCGGCCCGATTGTCCGGAACATTCCGCACCCAACGGCATGTCCATCCTTTAGTACCAGCCGCACACCACCGCCCGGTGGGGCGTGTTCTACTTCGATCTCGTCCATCAGCCGGGCATAAACGTCGCGGGGATAAAAGGTCTTTACGACGCGCACGGACTTGGCGTCCAACGTCAGCAGGAAGTCGCGATATTCCCAACACAAACGCCGAACCTCATCAAAGTGGTCCGGCGTTTCAGCTTCGATAACTTTAAGCAAAACACGATCCTCGAAAAAACCCGAGGATCAGTCTAGCATTATTGACCTCAGTTGCGAAGGATCGACGCGCCTGCGTATTCCGCAACTTCACCCAGCGATTCCTCGATGCGGATCAGCTGGTTGTACTTGGCCAACCGGTCCGACCGCGCCAGCGAGCCGGTTTTGATCTGACCGCAATTGGTCGCAACCGCCAGATCGGCGATGGTCGCATCCTCGGTTTCGCCCGAGCGGTGCGACATCACGTTGGTATACCGTGCACGGTGCGCCATATCGACGGCACGCAGTGTTTCAGTCAGCGATCCGATCTGGTTCACCTTGACCAGCATCGAGTTTGCACAGCCGCGCTTGATCCCTTCGGCCAGACGCACGGGGTTGGTCACGAACAGGTCGTCGCCCACCAGCTGCACCTTGTCGCCAATCATGTCGGTCAGAGCTTTCCAGCCGTCCCAGTCGTCTTCGGACATGCCATCTTCGATGGAAATGATCGGGTAGTCATTGACCAAAGCCGCCAGGTAAGCCGCATTCTCGTCCGAGCTCAGAGTGATCCCCTCGCCCGCCAGCACGTATTTGCCGTCTTTGAAGTATTCGGTTGCGGCACAATCCAGCGCCAGGTGGATTTCCTCGCCCGGTTTGTAGCCCGCTTTTTCGATGGACTTCAGGATGAAATCCAATGCCTCGCGGGTGGACGCAATGTTCGGGGCAAACCCACCTTCGTCACCGATACCAGTGTTCAGACCAGCGGCGGACAGTTCTTTCTTCAGCGTGTGGAACACCTCCGAGCCCATGCGCACGGCTTCGCGGATATTCGCGGCCGAGGTCGGCATGATCATAAATTCCTGAATGTCGATCGGGTTGTCGGCATGTTCGCCGCCGTTGATGATGTTCATCATCGGTACTGGCAAAACGCGGGCCGACGTACCGCCGACGTAGCGATATAGAGGTTGCGTGGTGAAATCTGCCGCAGCCTTGGCTGTGGCCAGCGAGACGCCCAGAATGGCGTTTGCGCCCAGACGGCTCTTGTTCTCGGTCCCGTCCAGTTCGATCATCGCGCCGTCGATGGCGACCTGCTCGGTCGCGTCATAGCCGACCAGTTCTTCGGCGATCTCACCGTTCACAGCGGCGACAGCTTCAAGCACGCCCTTGCCCATATAGCGCGACTTGTCACCGTCACGCTTTTCCACTGCTTCATACGCACCGGTTGACGCACCCGAAGGCACAGCGGCGCGGCCCATGGCGCCGTCTTCCAGAATCACGTCCACTTCGACGGTTGGGTTGCCCCGGCTGTCCAGGATTTCGCGTGCGTGGATGTCGATGATGGTACTCATGAGGCCCGTCCCTGTGGCTGCATTTGGTTGCATGCCTCATAACATCACCGAGCCAAAAGTAAACCAGCGATGTTACCGCTAACGGTTATGTTCATGGGGATTTAGGGCTAATAGCCACGTGTTTGCGCCAACGTGCGACGATCCGTCAGGCCGCAACCGCCATTGCACGCGCCAGCCGGCGTTCGCGAACAAAGGTGTACATGCCCGATCCGAGGATCAACGCGGCACCGGCCACCGTCATCAAATCAGGCCGTTCGCCAAACATCAGCATCCCTGCCGCGATGGAAAACATGAGCCGGCTGTACCGGAAAGGTGTCAGGGCCGAGGCCTCACCGATCCGCATAGCCGTCACGATGCCGTAATATCCCAGGACGCCAAAGCCAATTGCCCCCAGATACGGACCTACTTGCGTGGATTGCAGTGGAACAACTGGCTGAGCCAGAAACACCATCAGTACCACCCCGGCAAGGGCAACGGCCATGTAGGCCTGCATGGCAACAACGGACGAGGCCACACGGACGTCCAGCTTACGTGTGATCAAATCACGCGCGGCGATCGCAATTACGGTCGCGACAACGAACAGCGACTCGGGCTGAAACCCTTCCAAACCCGGGCGAATAATCATCAAGACACCAATAAAGCCTATTCCGATGGCGCTCCAACGTCGCCAACCGACCTGCTCGCCCAAAAACAGTGCCGCCCCCATAGTCACGGCCAGCGGCATCGCCTGAAAGACGGCAGCAACGGTGGACAGCTCGACCAGAGACAGCGCGGTAACAAAGGTCAGGGCTCCTACCGCCTCGGTCCCTGCCCGCGCCAGCGGCAGACCTTTCCACGCCTCCGGATCAAAGATGCGTTTACGCGTGGCCAATGACATCAGTACGAACACCAGCCCGCAGACCAGACCCAAAGCGATCATGATCTGACCCGTAGGTACAGTGATCGACAGATGCTTGATGAACATGTCCTCAAGTGCGAAGGCCGCCATCGATCCGATGATCAGCAAGATGCCGTGTACGTTGTTCATACGCGTGTCCGTTGAGATGGCGCGGGAAATTCCGCGACCTTAAGTCAGCAAAACCGTATCATCCGCGACGCCGCAAGCGATATTGCGACATGTTTCATGAATTGCCGTGCGGCAACCAATCGCGTTTCGTGATGGATCAGCCCTGTTTCAGCGGCACGCCGTACAGTTCCAACCGATGCCCTTTCAGCTTGTACCCAAGCTTGGCTGCGATCTTTTCCTGCAGGGCCTCGATCTCGGGATCGACAAATTCGATCACTTCCCCCGACTGCATGTCGATCAGATGGTCG
The DNA here is from genome assembly GCF_059609665.1 of Ruegeria sp. YTSC230. Classification (NCBI taxonomy): domain Bacteria; kingdom Pseudomonadati; phylum Pseudomonadota; class Alphaproteobacteria; order Rhodobacterales; family Roseobacteraceae; genus Ruegeria; species Ruegeria sp. YTSC230. The sequence goes on from NZ_JBXWMC010000013.1 coordinate 118,653, forward strand.
TGGTGGTCCCTCTCGGCATCCTCATAGCGGGCGCGCCCATCACCGAATTCCAACCGCTCCAGAATCCCAGCCTCTTCGAACAGCTTCACGGTGCGATAGACCGTGGCGATCGAGATACCCGAATCCACCTTAGAGGCGCGCGCATACAGCTCTTCTACATCCGGATGGTCATCACTTTGCTGCAACACCTGAGCAATTGTGCGGCGCTGACCCGTCATGCGGAGACCTTTGGCTTCGCAACGGGCGATGATCGTGTCGGACATAGTGACCCTCAGAGTAGTTCGGGTTTCTGTCTTAATACGTCTGCGCCGCTGGCGCCACAGGGGATTTGCGCCTAAGCGACCTTGCGAAGATCAGCCCAGATCGGCAGGTGATCTGATGCGATATGCGCAGGCCGCGCTTTATGGACGCCATGTACAACGGCCTCAAGCCCAGCGCCCAGCGCGATCCGATCAAGTGCGCCCAGAGGCTGTGCAGCCGGGAAACTGGGAACCGGGGGCAAAAATCGCATGTCGGGTGCAAGATGATCGAGCACTGGCTGGCGCGACCACTCGTTGAAATCTCCGGCCCATACGGTAGGCATCTGATCCAGATCCTCATCGCAGCGCCGGAGTTGATGGATCTGTTGCCGCCGAGATGCGGGCAAAAGACCCAGATGCATCCCCATCACCCGAAGCGGCCCGATCTGGGTGTCAAACTCGACTCGAACTGCACCGCGGGGCTCTAGCCCCGGCAATTCATGGTGACCGGTCTTGCGCACGTCAATTTTATCCCCGCGCCAGATGACCGCGTTGCCGTGCCAGCCCAAGCTGCCAGCGCCCCCCAGATCGACAATCTGCCAACCGGCTTCGTCCAACATGAAATGTGGCAAGGCGGCGGGTCGCGGCGGCAACCTTTTGTCGGCCTCTTGCAGCACCACAATATCAGCCTGCATGCCTTCAATGACCTGCATTATGCGCTGAGGCTGGCGGCGAAAATCCAAGCCCACGCATTTCTGGATGTTATAGCTTGCAATCCGCAGGGTTGATTGAGGCGACATAAGGTTCCGATCAAATGGACGAACCCCAAAGTGCCACGCTGGTGGCCGGGCGCAACCCCAGTCTTCTGCAGGAGTGGCAAATAAGAGCTTTTCGCGCTGCCAAAGTGCCCAATATTCTAGCAGGCGGCGCGATCAGGAATGCTGCGCTTGATCAACAGGGTGCCGATACACTATCCCCGTGGAATGCGTCCAATTGAGGCCTGAAGTGGTTTCCAGCAACACACTCTCGAACAACCGCACCTGGGCAAGCATTGTCCTAGTAATCGGTGGCATGATGTGGGGTCTCTATTGGATCCCCGTTCGGTTTTTCTATGATCTGGGCCTGACCGGGCCCTGGCCGGGTATTGCGATGTATAGCGTTGCGCTGCTGGGGCTGGTTCCCTTTATCTGGAAAGAGAGAGGGACGCTGGCCCTGCAATGGCGCGATCTGGTGTTCAGCGGTATGTTCACCGGCGCGGCCTTCAGTCTTTATTCCATCAGCCTTGTCTATACGGATGTGGTGCGGTCGATCCTGTTATTCTACCTCACCCCGATCTGGGGCACGGTTCTGGGCCGGGTGTTTCTGGGTGAACGCCTGAATTTGGGGCGGCTTGCGGGCCTTGCCTGCGGTGTCGGTGGTCTATTCGTCGTGCTGGGCGACTCGGGTGGTATCCCGCTGCCCCAAAACAGCGGCGACTGGATGGCGTTGGCCTCGGGCATGTGCTGGGCGCTGGGTACGTTGGGGCTGTACCGAACCAGTACGATCTCAGCCTCGGGTCAGGTCTTTGCCTTTGTCGCAGGCGCGCTGATCCTTTCCCTGGTCAGCCTCGCGGTCCTGCCCGAACCTGTGTTGCCGACAATTGTGCAGGCGGATCTTCTTTGGACCCTTCATTTTGTGCTGCTGTCGGCCTTCTACACCTTACCCATGGTGTTCATGACAATCTGGCCCGCAACCAAACTGTCCCCTGCCCGCGTCGGTATCCTGCTGATGAGCGAGGTTGTCGTCGGCTTGGCCTCGGCCGCCGCGTTCTCGGGCGAGCCGTTCGGGTTGCGCGAGCTGTTGGGCGCCATCCTGATCGTCAGCGCTGCTGTGCTTGAAATCGTGCGGGACTAGGACAACCCGCCATAGCAGGTGTTGGCCTATCCCCTTCGAACGGGTATCTGTTGCGGAGTTTGATGCCCTATCAGGACGTTACCAGATGTCGATGCCAAATGCAGAACGCAGAAAGCAGCTTGAGGGGCGCGCGCTCATCATTGCCATGGGCGGCAACCTGTTCATGGGCGCGGCTGGTATACTGGCCGGGATTTTGTCGAACTCCAATGCGATCATGATGGACGGGCTATATTCGCTGGTCGGCTTTGGATCGGCATTCCTTGGCCGCCGTATCAGTTTGAAGATTGATGCAGGCCCCGACAAGCGACGCCCGTTTGGCTATGCAGCGGATGAGGCGATCTTTTCCACCTTCCGCTCTTTGTCTCTGTTAGGACTGGTGCTGTTCGCCATCTCGAACGCGACTAAAAACATCTACAGCTACTACAACGGCATGATGCCCGAACCGCTGATATTCGGACCGATGTTCATCTACTTCGCTGCCATTGGCCTGACCTGCGTTTTGCTGTGGGCGTTTCACTATTTCACTTGGCGGAAGACCGGGAAGGCCAGTGCAATCCTGCGGTTGGAATCCAAAGCAGCACTGTTCGATGGTCTATTCACGGCTGCCGCAGCAATTGGCCTTGGGGCAATCTACCTGTTCCGGGATGGGGCCCTATCGGCGATCGCACCCGTCGGCGACTCGATCATCGTACTGTTCCTGTGCGTTCTGGCCATCGGATCATACCTACGCGACTTCCGTGGTGGGTTGGGTGAGCTGGCAAACGCCACCGCAAGCCCCGACCTTCTTGCTGCTGCGCGTCGTGCTTTGCGCCCGGCAATCGCAGAGGACGGTGGCGCATTGCGGGATATGTCCGTAACCAAACAAGGTCGGACCATTTTGATTACCGTCTACTACAACCCGCTGCGCGCGATCACCGCCGAAGAGGTGGACATCCTGAACCTGCGCATGGTCCGCGATGCGCGCAGGGCAATCGACGGGGCGGATGTCTACCTGATGATCTCGCAATACGCCCGCCGTTGGCCGGATGAGGTCAATCCCTATCGTGATGAGGCCTGAGGGGTCAAAATTCAGGTTCCACAGAACGTGGCATGCACCACTTCGGTCTCTGATGGCGGACGCTTCAGATCATCCGCATCGGGCTGATCCTCATAAGGTCGCGCCAGAACAGTGTTCAGCCTTTGGAACGGCTCGTAATCGCCCTGAACGGCCGACTGTATCATTTGTTCAACACGGTGATTGCGCGGGATGAAGGCTGGGTTTGCGGCGGCCATTACGATGGATGGGTCCTGCTCACGCCCCAGACGCGCGTTCCACCCTTTGGACCAGGTGTCGTACGCCGCAGAATCGGTAAACTGATCACGCGCGGCATCACCACCCAGCGCACGGAATGTATTGGTGAAATCCGCCTGGTTCTGCGCCATGCGCGTCAGCAGGTCCGAGATCAGTTCCAGATCGCCCTCTTCTTCGGTCATCAACCCGATCTTGGCGCGGAACCGCTTCAACCAGCTCTCCTGCAGCTGCGCAGGCATGGCGTGTACAATCTCGGTCGCTTCTTCGACGGCTGCGTCCTTGTCTTCCATCTGCTGGATCAGTGCCGTCGCCAGTTGCGCTACGTTCCAAACGGCGATGTCGGGCTGGTTGGAATAGGCATATCGCCCCATCCGGTCGATCGAACTGTAGACCGTGTTCGGATGATAGCTGTCCATGAAAGCGCAGGGCCCATAATCGATGGTCTCACCCGCGATTGAGCAATTGTCGGTGTTCATCACCCCATGGATAAATCCTACGCTCATCCATGCCGCGATCAGCCGCGATTGCGCCTCCACCACCGCACGCAACAGGCCCATCGGACCGTCCGCATCCGGGTAGTGACGATCAATAGCGTATTCCGTCAGGCGGCGCAGGCTGTCCAGCTGTCCACGCGCGGCGAAAACCTGAAATGTCCCGACCCGTAGATGGCTTTGCGCCACACGGGTCAGAACCGCACCGGGCATCGGCCCCTCGCGCAGAACGATCTCGCCGGTCTCAACCGCCGCCAGCGCGCGGGTCGTCGGGATACCCAGCGCATGCATTGCCTCGGACACCACGTATTCCCGCAGCACAGGCCCAAGCCATGCGCGGCCATCCCCCTGACGGCTGAACGGGGTTGGACCGGACCCTTTGAGCTGGATATCCCGGCGGAGGCCATCTGTCCCGATCGTTTCGCCCAGCAGTACAGCGCGGCCGTCCCCAAGCTGCGGGTTATAATTGCCGAACTGATGTCCCGAATAAAGCTGCGCAATCGGCTCTGCGCCTTCGGGCAGCGTGTTGCCAGCGAAGGCTTCAGCCATCTCCTCTACCTCCCCCGGTGTGACCTTCAATACCTTCGCCAATTCCGAGTTGAATGCGATCAGGCGTGGGGCACGCACAGGTATAGGTGCCTGCCGCGCATAAAAGCTGTTGGGAAGGCGGGCGTAGCTGTTATCAAACGGGATGGTCAGGGTCATGCGGCAAACATATTCCTTGCGTACACGAATACCATAGCGGATCGCACCTTCCCGTGCATAATCATCGCAAAAGACACGAGGCCCCATGACCGCACAAGAGATCATCGACCACCTGAGACTGGAACAACACCCGGAGGGCGGTTGGTTTCGCGAAACCTGGCGCGCGGATAACGCAGGCCGCGCCACCGGGACCTGCATCTATTTCCTATTGGCCGCTGGTGAAAGCAGCCACTGGCACCGCGTGGACGCCACCGAAATCTGGCTCTACCACTCTGGTGCTCCGCTGATCCTGTCGCTGAGCGCTACGGATGACGGTCCAGCCACCGATCACATCCTAGGCCCAGACCTTTCAAAGGGCGCACCGCAACTAATCGTGCCCGAAAAACACTGGCAGGCGGCGCGCACCACCGGAGACTATACGTTGGTCAGTTGCACTGTTTCGCCCGGGTTCCAGTTTGACGGTTTCGAACTGGCCGAGCCAGGGTTCGACATAGCGCGTGGATGATGCATGGATCACCGCGCCCTCATAGCGTCGCTGCCACCTGAGGCCAAAGATCAGCTACAACGGCGCTCGGACACAGCAGGTCTGCGTCATTTTCTGGGCTACCTGGTGTTACTGTCCGCCACCAGTGCGGGTATCGCGTGGCGGGTCCCTCTCTGGCCGGTCCTGATCCTGCCACAGGGTGTCTTGTTGGTGTTTCTGTTCACGCTTAGCCATGAATGCACCCATAAGACCCCGTTCAAGACCGGCTGGCTGAACGACGCTGTCGGGCATCTTGTTTCAGTACCGATCGCCCTGCCCTTCAAGTGGTTTCGATATTTTCACCTTGCGCACCACAAATGGACGAACCACCCGGAAAAAGACCCCGAGCTTGGCGGTAAGCCACGACCGCAAGACCGGCTGAGCCTGCTGATCTATCTGTCGGGCTGGCCTTACTGGAAAGGCATGGCACTTGTCCTGTTCCAAAACGCCTTTGGTAACATCGACGCCCCGTACCTACCGGCGCGCCAACACGCCGCCATGCGGGCTGAGGCACGTCTGCTGCTGATACTCTACGCGGTCGCAGCCCTAAGCCTGCTCCTGTCGCCGCTGCTCCTCTGGCTTTGGATTTTACCCGTTCTGCTGGGGCAACCATTCCTGCGCCTCTACCTACTGGCGGAACACGGCCTGTGTCCGCCAGTCACCAACATGCTCGAGAACTCGCGCACCACGTTCACCAACCGGATGGTGCGTTTTGTGGCCTGGAACATGCCCTATCACGCCGAACACCACGCCTTTCCGAATGTGCCCTTCCACCAGCTGCCTGCATTGCACGGTTGGACGCGGGAATATTTGAAGTCGGCTTCGGACGGATACTCGCAGTTTACAAGTAATTATGTAAGAAGCGTGAAGAGCCAATCATTCAGCTAGTTGGTTACGGATTGGCTGCATTGAGCCCGAAGCGGCCGATGCTGCGCATAGACCGAACGGTAGCTTTCGGTACGTCCGGCCAAGGAATAGGTTTGTTTAGGCTTCTTTCATCTGGATCAACTGGATCAGGTTGCCACAGGTGTCATCAAAAACAGCCATGTGAACTGCGCCGGCATCCATTGGTTCGGTGGTAAACTCCACTCCTCGGTCGGTCAGCTTCTTCCACTCGGAATCGAGGTCTTGCACCTGAAATGAATGTGCCGCGATTCCATCGGCAACGATAGCTTCCTTGAACGGGCTCGTGGCGGGGTGGTCGCTTGGTTCAAGCAGCAGCTCTGTTCCATCTGGGTCTTATTCTGAAACAACCGTCAGCCAACGATTAGTGCCCAGTGGAATATTGTGTTTCACTTTGAAGCCGAGCACTTCGGTATAGAATTTTTCGGCCTTGTCTTGGTCGTCAACAAAGACACTGGTGACATAAATTTTCATGTCTTAGTTCCTTTCGGTTTGTATTTTGTAAGCCACGATGTCGCCACGATGTCGCCTTTGCTTACGCTCAAAGAATGCGCCTTCGTTCGCCCCTTCCATTCGACCTCGATCAATCCCGCCTTCTCTAAGACAGCAAGATGCTGGGAGACCGTCTGTCGGGACAAAGCGATCCCATCCTCTGCAACCGAAGCCGCGCATACCTCGAATAACGATTGAGCTGGCCTTTTGCTCAGATGGTCGATGATGCGACGACGTGTGCTGTCTGAAAGAGCTTTGAAGATTAAGTCTAGCTGGTCATCTGTCATAGGTCCTATATGCAGTAAGATTACTACATGTAAAGTGCAGTAATTTTACTGCATAACGACTGAAGTAGAAAAGCGGACGTTTCAGGCTGGTAAACGAACGACGGAAAAGTCCTCAAAGCGAAGTCCGGGCAATCAACTTTTAACCCATCGCCCCATTACGCAACCGAACTCACAACCCCACCACCGACCAGCGCCTTCACGCCTGTCGTCCCCGGACACGACGTCGGCAGCCTGCGGGCGACGCGTGCCGCCAGATAGGCGAAGGCCTGCGCCTCGAGCATGTCGCCGTCCAGACCCACGGCCTCAACCGGTTCGACCGGACAATCCAGCGCGACGCGCAGCATCTCCATCAATACCGGGTTGTGTCTACCGCCCCCGGTGACCAACAAACGCGACGGTGGTTTGGGGCAGTGTTCCATCCCCTGCACCACGCCTGCTGCACACATGCCGGTAAGCGTGGCAACTGCGTCCGCATCGCTGAGCTCTTGCACCAGTTTGATCATCTCGGAAAAGTCGTTCCGGTCCAGTGATTTTGGCGGCATACGGGTGAAAAAAGGCTCAGACAAAAACAGCTCGAGTGCGCCCATCTCGACGGTTCCGCCGCGCGCGACAGCTCCGTCGCGATCCATCGGCAGGCCCAGACGCGCCTGCATCAGATCATCGACCGGTGCATTCGCGGGACCAGTGTCAAACGCCAGCAACGCGCCCGGGGCTTCGGGGCCATCGTAACTGGGGTCCACATAGGTCAGGTTCCCGACACCGCCGAGGTTCAAAAAGCAAAGCGGTTGGGTTGCTTCGATCCACTTGGCGCAAGCGAAGTGAAAGAAGGGCGCCAGCGGAGCGCCTTCGCCGCCCATCGCCACATCATCGCTGCGGAAATCCCAGACGACCGGCACGCCTAATGCCTGAGCCAGCCCTTTCCCGTCGCCCACCTGCAACGTCCCACGCCCGCTCGGTTCATGCGCAAGAGTTTGGCCGTGCACACCGATCAGGTCGACCCCATCGAATTCAGACAGCGCCTCGGCATGAGCCAGGGTGACAAGCTCTGCCGCGGCATCCACGTCAGGCCCGTGCCACTGCCCTAAAGCGGCGCGCAGAACCGCACGCTCTTCATCGGAGTAGGCACGATACCCACTTGGACCAAATCCCAAAATCCGGTGCCCGTCCGTTTCTACGACCGCGGCATCCACCCCATCCATCGAAGTGCCGGACATCGCGCCCAAAACCCTGATCGCACCTGTTCGTTTGATGGCCCGCCCCACGCGTATCTCTCCTGCCGAACTCCGTGGTACCGTCATGGTTGATCGGTACAGTCTGTTTAACCTGCCCGTTCAGCTAAACCCAAGGCAAGCCAGATCATACGAGGGTCGCGCTTTTTCCCGACAATTTGGTATAAGGAACACAAATCAGTTTTAGGTACATATGGCAGACACATACTCGCAGAAACAACCATCCGAAGGCCGGAACTATTTTCTGATCTTCTGGTCCGGCGCTCTGGCCACGATCGGAGGGCAGTTGATCAACCCAAATCTGGTGCTGCCCTTCCTGTATCTGGCTCTGGGCGCGCCAACGTTTTTTGCAGGAATGCTTCTGCCCTTTGTCACCGGATCGCGCCTGGTTGCCGAGATCTTTGTCGCACCTTTCATTAACCGGGCAACCCGCGCCAAACTGGCCGTTTACGCACCGAACCTGTTGACAGCCGCAGTATTGGCGGCGGTGGCCCTGTTTTCAACAAAACTACCCAGTGTGATGATCGTACTGCTGTTCCTGACCACCGCGATGGTCCTGGGATTGTGCCAGGGGATCACCAGCCTTGGAACCAGCCAGATCTACGGCATCTCCGTTCCCGAAGCGAAACGAAACCGGATGGTGTTTGCGCAAGCCACCATCTCGGGCGTTTTGGCCATCATCGTCGTTCTGATCACGCGCGACCTGCTGTCCGGGGACCAACCGATGCAGCGCCACATCGTCGTTCTGTGGTGCGGCGTGATTGCCATGTTTGCCGCAGGTGTTGCCTTTGCAGGAGTGCGACTGCTTGAGGATGAACAGCGCGCCCCATTGCCGGAGCCGAAGAAAAAACCCAAGCCCCTGGCCGAGTTGGCGACCGGATTCAAAACCGGCATGGCCTATCCCTGGTATCGCAAGTTTCTTTCGGCCCGACTGATCTTTGTGTCGGTCGAGCTGGCGATGCCCTTCTACACAATCCATGCTGCGACGCTGCATATGGGGACCAAGCATTCGCTCAGCTATTTTGTCATAGGGGCCAGCCTTGGAATGGTGATCGGTTCGCTTTTGTGGGGATGGCTCAGCGATCGTGTCTCGGTCAAACCTGTGATGTGGCTGGGGTGCATGATCGCCGCAATCTCGGCTCTGATGGCGCTTGGCTTTACGTTCCTCGGCTACGCTCAGAACGTCTGGGTCTACGCGCTGGTGATCCTGCTGCTATCGCTGGGCGGGAATGGGGTGATCTATGGGCGCTACCTGTATCTCATTCAGATGAGCGTTGAAAAAGAGCGCCCCTACCTGGTTGCACTAGGGGATGTCAGCGCTGGCCTCGTAGGAATTGTTTTTGCTGCGATCCTTGGCGCAGTCGCACATCTGCATGATCCGATCACGCCGATTGTTATCCTTGTGGTGTTGAACACCATCGCAATGTTCTATGCCTTCCGCCTGCCCCCGGTCAAAAGCTGACACAGCCCGCGTTTTCTTGGAAATGGTGCCTTTTCCTTACCCAGTGCGCCGCCTATACAGTGCCCCGCAACATAAACCCAAAGGGCACGATATGACCTACCACCCCAAATCGGATTTCATCGCCACGATGATCGAGCGCGGCTTTCTCGCCGACTGCACCGATTATCAGGGCCTTGACGAGGCGCTGATCAGTGGGTGCAAACCGGCATATATCGGCTTTGATGCGACGGCCAAGTCGTTGCATGTGGGCAGCCTGATCCAGATCATGATGCTGCGCTGGTTCCAGAAAACCGGACACCAGCCAATCACTCTGATGGGCGGCGGCACCACCAAGGTGGGCGACCCGTCGTTCCGCGCGGATGAACGCCCCCTGCTGGGTCCCGAACAGATCGACGAAAACATTGCGGGCATCAAAAAGGTGTTCTCGGCCTATATCGATTATGACAGCGATGCCGAAAACAAGGCGCTGATGCTGAACAATGCCGAATGGCTTGATGGCCTGAACTACCTCGATTTCCTACGCGATATTGGACGCCATTTCTCGGTCAACCGGATGCTGGCGTTTGAATCGGTGAAATCACGGTTGGATCGCGAGCAATCGTTGAGCTTCCTTGAGTTCAACTACATGATCCTGCAGGCCTATGATTTCCTTGAGCTGAACCGCCGTTTCGGCTGCGTCCTGCAGATGGGCGGCTCGGATCAGTGGGGCAACATCGTCAACGGTATCGACCTGACGCGTCGCGTGCTGGATCATGAGATCTACGGCCTGACTTCGCCGCTTCTGACCACCAGCGACGGCAAGAAGATGGGCAAGTCGCAGGACGGTGCGGTCTGGCTGAACGCCGAGATGCGCTCGCCTTACGAATTCTGGCAGTTCTGGCGGAACACGACCGACGCGGATGTTGGCCGTTTCCTAAAGCTTTACACCGAAATGCCGGTGGATGAGTGTGACCGACTGGGCGCGCTGCAAGGGTCCGAGATCAACGAGGCCAAGATCCGCCTCGCCAACGAAGTCACCGCCCTGCTGCACGGAACTGAGGCTGCGGCCAACGCCGAGGCCACGGCCCGTGAAGTGTTCGAAAAAGGCGGTGTTGGGGGCGATCTTCCGACCCTGACCCTCAGCGCGGCTGAATTGGGCGACGGCATGTCCATCGTACAGGTCATCGTGAAATCGGGTCTGGCAAAGTCCGGTAAAGAGGCCAAACGCCTGATCGCAGAAAACGGTGCGAAACTGGATGACGCACCGCTAACTGATGCCGGGCTGATGATCGACGCGGGCGCATTGTCGTCGCCGATCAAGTTGAGCGCTGGTAAAAAGCGCCACGCACTGGTTCAGCTAGGCTAGGCCACTCAATAGTTCAGAAAAACAAAGGCCACCCAGTTGGGTGGCCTTTTTCCTTTGGCTGGCGCCAAAACGCCTGTTGTTAGCGCTCTTCCTTACCGCCGCCGTTGCTGCCGCCGTTGCCAGAACCACCGCCGCCGTGACCTTGACCGTTATTGCTGCCGCCGTTGCCGGTTCCGGGGCCAGATCCGCCGTTGTTTCCGCCGCCGTTACCGGAGTTACCAGCGTTGCCGTTCCCGTTTCCGGGCCCACCGTTGCTGCCGCCATTTCCGTTGCCGCCACCGTGGCCACCGCCGTTGCTACCACCGTTTCCGGAGCCGCCGCCGCCGTTGCCAGAGCCGCCACCCTGACCATTATTGCCACCACCGTTTCCAGTTCCGGGTCCAGATCCGCCGTTGTTGCCACCGCCGTTACCCGGGTTGCCGGCATTGCCGTTGCCATTGCCGGGGCCATTTCCGCCGCCGTTGCCGCCGCCATTACC
>NZ_JBXWMC010000014.1:0-84439 GCF_059609665.1 Ruegeria sp. YTSC230
TGACATGTGTCCGCTGTGTATTTGGTTGGCATTTTTTTTGAGTACCTGAGGGGCGCGGGGAACATGGAGCTCCCCAAAAGGGCTGTATGAGTCTCGTGCTTCTTATTCTCGGACCGTCCAGGAAAGGACATTCCAAAGAATGATGAAGACCAGAGTCTGGAAAACCACACCGTCAAGCACATGGCCTCCGTCAAGGCCGCTTGGGACAAAGCGCCTGAAGGTCCAAAAAGGCGACGACATTGAAACACTATACCAAGGTATTAGTCTGGTAGCCAACAGGCGTAGCAAAGTTTGTACTCGCCCCAAGTATCACCGCAACAACAAAGGGCCGCAGGTCAATGCCGTACTATTCGGCAAGGCCGATTGCGAACGGGGTCACCACGACGGCAACAGCGTTATTGGTGACTGCTTCGGTCAGCACCGAGGACAATAGGTAGACCGCAGCAAGCGTTACAATTGGAGGCATTCCGTCTAGTGCCGGGGTTACGCTTTTGACGATCAGGCCAACGGCCCCAGAGTTTTGAAGACCTATCCCCACAATCAACATTGAGAAGATCAGGACAAGAACACCTGCGTCGATGGAACTCCAGGCCTCGTTGCTGTCGATGCACCGCAATACGAGGATGGTCGCAATGGCGATGAGAGCAAGCACACTGACCTCGGCTATCCTAGCGGCTGCAAGCACCACGACCACACACCGCGCCAGGAGAGCGAGCGGCGCTTTCTCGCGGCGGAAAGCGCGGCCTCCGGCATCCGTGATCGCTGCGAGATCGCCAGCCTCGGTCATCTGCGCAAAGCCTTCAAGTGTTCCCTCCAAAAGCAGCGTATCAGCCGGACGCAGGAGTGCCGTTGACAAGTCAGGTCCAATTGTTTCCCCGTGCTGGTGGGCGCCAATGACGCGCATGCCATAGCGAGCTGGGCAAATTCGCACACCACGACTTCGACGGGAAAGGGTAACGATAGCCTCAGCGACTATCAGGTCGGTGACGGTCTCGGGGACTGGTCCTTGACGCAAACTAACTTCGCTACTTTCGATCCTACGGAGGGTGAGGAGTTCCGATGTCGTCACCTTGGCAATGATCTTGTCACTTGGCTCGAGAACGTGCTCATTCAGGCGATCGCGCTTTACCCCGGATCGCGACCGGACACCAATGATCTCCATGCCTCGCCGGTTCAGGTCAAAAATTCCGCCCATGCGCTGACCCACGCCCAGATAATCCTCCCACGGACGAAGCTCTGTGAAGAAGGCTGTTTCATTGTCTGCGCCCAGTCGTGCAATATCCCCGCGATCGGGCAAAAGAAAAGGCCCGAGCATGAGTAATGCCAAACCACCCGTGGCTGCCGCAACCAAACCGACCGGAATAATTTCGAAAATTGAAAGGGGCTCGATTCCCGATGCCTGCGGCACACCATCAACCAGCAAATTGGTTGTATTCCCGATAAGTGTGCAAGTTCCTCCAAGAACCGCCATGTATGATTGCGGGATCAGCAGGCGTGTTGCGGCAAAAAATGAGGCTTCGCGCCAATCGAATGGCCACCGGGATTAAGACAATGACGACCGGCGTGTTGTTCATCATCAAATCTGAGGCGATTAGGTACAAAGCCAATATTTGGGCAGCTATCAGAAAGACCGAAAGGAAATCGAGTATCAACATATTGGTTTTTCCTTTCACAATGCGCAGTGGCTGGTGCTTTGGACCCGATGCAAACACACTCCTTCAGGAAAGGAGGAGGACATGCCCGAAATCTGCGAGATCGACGCCCACAGATTGCACTGCGCCGGTGCTCGAACATGACAAGGCATTTAATATCTGCACAGGTCGTACCAGCAGTTATTTTCTTCATCTCTATCAACTGTCGCCGATCTGCAAACCTTGTTTCAGCCCGCGGATTGGACGAATCAGGACCAAACGAATTTGGTGAGCAACTCAGTCGGGATCACGGGTGTTTGCTGGTGCGAAATCCTAAGCCAATTGTCCTCATCTTGCAAATATGTGGACGCGCAGAGTGCCTCATAGATCGGCACGCCGGCCTTCTCGGCCGAAACGCGATACGCGAGCATTGCAATGCTGCCGCGAAGCGTCGTATTGCGGTCGGTCATCACAACAGATCGCCAGCCTGTATTCCGTTGCAAGTGGTCCCAGACCTGTTCGCCTTGAAGGATGCCGGGCGGAAAGGGAAAGATCATGACGGCGTTCTGTGCAGTCGTCGCGCGCGCGCTATCTAGACCACTAGTCCAGAACCTCTCCTCAAGGCTCCAAAGGAACGCGTCTTCGATCGCCGACGTGACCTCAGGTTTCACAATCGATCGCCGGTGGTCCACGGGCGCTTGATGGGCAGAGGTCATTCGTCTGATCCTGGCGAATTGATGAATAGCATTTGTATCAGGACGAAGACGATCGCGAGTATCGTCCAGATTGCACCGCTGGACACCAAGCGACCATTGGCAACTGTCGAGCTCACCCGCGTCAGAGGAGTTACTCGTGGGCTTTCCGGAAGCAACAGGCTCAATTCCTGCGCGACGGCATTGTGGTCCTGCTTTAGCTCGGGAACGTCCCTGAATTTCGAAAGGAGGATCTCAAGCCGCGCGCAGGCTTCTTCCCGCCGCAACTTCACGAGTTCGGCGGTTTCGTTCCAGGGATCGAGGCCAAGACGTGCAAGCGCCGAGAGAACCGTCACGACATATCCGTTCCGGTCTTCGCCGACAGGTGCATAGAGAAAGCGTTCGAATTCAGGTGGGCGAGTACCCAGTGCTTTGTTTTCAGACATCTTTATTCTCCTCTTTTATTGACGGTCAGCTCTTGACCAGTACGCACCGGGCAAAACGAAGTTCTGGACGCACACAGGTGGAGCATTTTCAGATTTAACCAATTTTACGCGATCGCTCGTCGCGGTGCCCTTACACAGGTCAGTCCAGTTGGCGGTCCAGGGGCCTTCGGTAGATTGCATTCCGGTAGCCGAGACTAACATGCGTCAGCACCCGTCGAATGATCATGAGATACAAGGAGGGAGTTCGTTCGACCATGTAGCCCCTGGAATCTGGTGGTGAGTGACAATGGCGCGGGAAAGACCCGCAGACAGTCTGGAGGTCGGGGATGAGCACACGATCGTCGAGATCGATGGTGACTTTTGCCAATGCGTTTGTATTGCCGGGCTACTCGGACGAGCTGGCCGCAGGCGAATATGAAATCGTCGTCGAAGAAGAGCTTTTGCAAAGCCTCAGCTTTGAGGCCTTTCGCCGGACTGCGACCTACTTGGTCGTCCATGGGAAAGGGAGCCAGATTGGTCGCACCGAACAGCGTCCAATCACCGAGAAAGACCTAGAAACGGCGCTGTGCCGGGACCGGCGCATTGACCCAGACTAAAAAATGATAGCGAGGCGGCGCTTTCTCCGCTGGAGGATTCGAAATGAACACTCCTGAATGGCTGAAACCTAGCATCTATGGGGCCGTGATCGGTGCGGTCTTTGTCGGTGTGGTTGGATTTTCATGGGGCGGTTGGGTGACTGGCGGAACCGCAGATACCAGAGCGACGGCGATGGCTCGAAACCAAGTCATAGCGGCGATGGTGCCGGTCTGCCTCGATATGGCACGCGTGGATCCGGATCGGGTTGCACATATTGACACTATTCGAAAAGCCACAACCTACAAACGCCGCGATGCCGTCATGGAGACAGGCTGGGCAACCATTCCGGGCACGGATGTTCCGGACCGTGACATCGCTCAAGCTTGTCTTGCCGGCCTTGACGTCGACAAGCCGCCGGAACGCGCGGAAAACACGGTGGAAAAGGGATGAAACATGCCACACCAAAACCGTTGGCTGAAAAGGCGCTGCAGAAGCTGTCTTTTGTGATGACGATGGCCGTTCAATCAGCGGAACTGACGGGACACCCTATCCAAACTATCGAGAACGAAGACGTGCCACCACTACGAGACGAACGGCCTGAGTCGTGGCGCACCCAACACGACCTTAACAGGGCAACTGAAACCCAAGAATAAAAGCCGATGCCATTAGGTCAGAAGGGAGCCAGTTATGACACCTAGAAAATTGCCCAAAAAGAAACCGTCAGAACGGCTTTCGGTAAGAATGTACATTCTGGCTGGTATCTTCGCGTCATTCGCATTCCCTGTGTTCGCACAATCTGCAGACGCCCTCATGCCTGAGAATGCACACTCCAGGAGTTACGGGGACGGATGGGAATGCGACCGATCCTACCGGGTCGAAGACGACCTTTGCGTCGCCATTATAGTCCCTCAGAATGCTTACGCAACAAACAGGACCTATGGCAGGGGCTGGGATTGTTTGCATGGATTTCTAGAAGAAAATGGCCTGGCTTGTGTCGAAGTACCCGTACCCGAAGGCGGATATCTCGCCTCTTCAGGAAAAAGTTGGCGGTGCCTGCGCGGCTACGTGAAAATTGACGAGACTTGCCTGGAAGTTGCAGTACCTGACAACGGGTACCTGTCGGGCGAGTCTTATGGTGATGTTTGGGTTTGCAATCGGGGCTATCGGGCCGAAGGTGAGATATGTGCCCCAATCATGGTACCAGCCAATGCCTTTCTGAATGGATCGTCTTATGGGCAACCCTGGACATGCGAGCGCGGGTACTTCCAGCGAGTTGGCGCTTGTGAACCGGTTATTGTTCCCGAGAACGCTTACTTTGACGATGCCTCCCATGGACAAGGTTGGAAATGTGACCGCGGGTATGCGGAAACTGCCAGTGGATGCGTTTTCATAGACTTACCGGCCAACGCCCACTTGGACAGGGCCGGAAACCGCTGGGAGTGCCACCGAAATTTCCAGCGATCAAAGGGCGTTTGCGTTCTGAACAACTAACGCGAAGCCTGCTGATCCCAAATCAGGCGTCACTTCGTTGACCCTGGTGGCTTCATTGTCCCGGGTTTGGCTCGACATAGAAAGGAACAGACATGAAAACGGAAGATCATTTAGCGCAAATGAAGAGACCGGTCGCAAGAGCAGCACAGGCGCCGCCGATGGATCTCTCAATTTGTCCAGATAACCCTCCTAAGATAATCTCTTATGACGCTCCAACCGCCACCGTCTATTGTGAAGGGAATTTCGGCAAGACTGACGGCAAGACTGCAAACGGTCTAGTCCGGTTTTCGCAGGTCTTTCGTGTTCTGTCAGTAATTGACAGCACTCTAGAAGGGCGTGACAGCGGCGAGGTTCTCGATGGTATCGACAACGGCATTCCAGTGCATGGCGATCTTAGCGCGGCCATCGCTCACGAAGCGGTAGCCCCAGACACTCTGATCTATGGAATGGCACCGTCCAGTGGTACATTGTCCACGGCAGACAGAGGCGTTGTTCTGGACGCGATTTCGTCAGGCATGAATATCGTCAGTGGGCTACACGAATATCTCGGCGACGATCTCGAAATTGGCTCAGCCGCCCAGTTTGGATGTGTTACCATTCGGGACATTCGGAAGCCGCAACCTAGCAAGAACATGCGTCTGTTTGACGGCTGCGTTGCAGATGTTGAAGCGATCCGTATCGCTGTGTTGGGCACTGATTGCGCAATCGGAAAGCGGACCACGGCAACTTTGCTGGCGAATGCCCTGAATGAACGGGGGATCAAGACGGTTTTGGTCGGAACCGGTCAGACCGGCGTGATGCAGGGAGCCAAGTATGGTATTGCCTTGGATGCAGTGCCGCCTCAGTTCTGCTGTGGCGAGCTTGAGCGTGTCATTGTTGCGGCATCCGAAAAGGAACAACCAGATGTCATCCTAATTGAAGGCCAAGGCGCGCTCAGCCATCCGGCTTTCTGCACATCAGCATTCATTCTTCGCGGTAGCCAGCCACACGCCGTCATTCTGCAACACGCCCCCAAACGGACCCACCGTTGCGATTTTCCCAACATGCCGATGCCCGATCCGCGCGTCGAGATAAAACTTATCGAAGCTTTCGCCAAAACGAAAGTGATTGGTGTCACGCTCAATCATGAAGGAATGACGAACACCGAGGTGGAAACAGCCATCAGGGGCTTTTCACGCAACTTCTGTCTCCCAGTGACTGACGCTCTGCTCCGACCAGCGGCGCACTTGGCAGAGTTGGTTCTTTCTGCCTATCCCCAATTGCGGCCATTGCCGCGTGTGGTTGCCGAATGACGACGCCGCGGATCGAAATCGACTTGTGCAAGATCCGCCAGAATACGCGCTTTCTGGTGGACCGTCTTGCTTCGCACGGGATCAGTGTGACAGGCGTGACAAAGGCTGTTTGCGGTGACCCAGCCGTCGCCCATGCCATGCTAGAAAGCGGCGTTTCCCAGTTGGCCGATGCCCGGGTCGCGAACGTAAAGCGCATGCGTTGCGCCGGCATCATCTGCCCAATATCCATGATCCGCTCTCCTATGCTGAGCGAAATCGATCAAATCATCGAGACCTGTGAAACCAGTTACAATACAGAGATAGACGTTATCGCGGAACTTTCCGCAGTCGCGCTACGCAATGGCGAGGTGCATGGCGTTATCTTGATGATTGAGATGGGAGATATGCGCGATGGGATAATGCCAGAAGATCTTGAGCGTATCGCGACATTGGTGATGAAGATGCCTGGCGTAGCTCTCAAAGGTATTGGTGCCAACTTCGCCTGCCTGGGCAACATTGCTCCGAACGCTGATGCAATGGATGTCGTAACGACGCTCGCATACGAAATCGAGGGCGCTTGCGGCCCATTTCTTGAGACCGTATCAGGAGGCAGTTCCGCCAATTTACCTTGGGCTTTGGATCTACCGACAAAGGGGCGTATCAACGAACTGCGCCTGGGCGAGGCGATCCTGTTGGGCACCGATCCCGTTTCCGGCGAGCAGATAGATGGGCTTCATACAGATGCGTTCACTCTTGTGGTCGAGGTGATCGAAACAAAGTTCAAGACAAGGCCCTTTCCCTTGCGTCTGATTGATCCGGCTCTTTTGGCGTTGCGTCTTGTGCAGGATAGTTCCAGCAAGTCCCGTTCGGTTCTTGCTGTCGGGCTGCAGGACACGAATGTTGGCGGGCTGAGCTTTCCTACGGACATCACATTTGTCGGCGCGACGAGTGATCACACTGTCACTGAAACCTCCAAATGCGCTTTGCAGGTTGGGGCCGAAATCAGGTGTCAGTTGAACTACGGTGCGCTCATGAGGGCGATGAACGCGACCGATGTCGAAAAGGTCTTTGTCAGTGAAACAACTTGGAACGGAGCTGTGATAGAACCGGATCGTGTGCATCCAACGGTGATATAGGCCGATGAGCTCAAATTGAGGCAGCATCAAATCACGATAGAGGAACCGATCTCTTGGTAGCCCATAGTAAATCGGGTCTCCAACACCTATATGTGCACTAGCCACAAGTGATTTTATGTTCCATCGCGAGTTCGAAATACTTGTTGGCAATCAAAGGAAAAAGCATGTCTTTCAAGGATCTGACGATCAGAGCGGCAGCGTTGCTGAATTCGAAGGCTGCTGAAGACTCAGAAGTCGAACCCAAACTCAAACCTGCCTTCATCGGCCCGGAACAGGTCAAGTCTGACCCCAAGAAATCATGAAAATCCGGTAGGTCTGAACGGTGTCGTCACGTTAACCGTCGTTCGGTTGCCGATGATATGATTTGGACGTAGGTGACATCGATGAATTCAACATCCATCAGCTACAAGCGTCACCGATTTCCCCCTCAGATCATTACCCACGCGGTGTGGCTTTATCCCAAGCTAACCTGCGTCAGTGTTGCGGGGCGGAGAAGATGAGTACATGGCTTCGTGCCTGCCGAATCTCCGGCGGCACTCATTTCCGAGCAAAATAGAAGCGCGTGAAGCGTGCGGTTCTTGAAACGAGCCGCATTGCCCAGCGTTTCCTATTCTCGGAATGTCCAGGAAAGGACATTCTAATGACGCCTGAACAAACCAATGTCACCGAGAAGATGACCTCGGTCAAAGCAGCTTGTGACAAAGCACCTGCCGGTCCCAGAAAGGATCGGGCGCTGGAACACTACCAGGCTGCCGAGAAAGCGCACGAGGCGAATAACTACGACGAGACGGACAGGGAACTCAACGCGGCTGCAGAAGAGATTATCTGACTTATCTCGTCTTATTACTGACTTATCTCGTCTTAGAAGAAAATCAGGTCGCCCAAGTTTAGCGAAGGGCGGCCTCCTTCATTTCAAACGTGGGCCGGTCTGATCCAGATACGCCGTATCGAAACCTGAAATGGCCACCAATCCGTCATAGTCGTCGAACATCACGCGGCCGTCCCGAAAGGTCAGCAGCCGTTTTTCGCGAAGCTGCCTCAAAACACGGTTCACATGGATGGCGCTTAAGCCGAGTGCATCAGCAAGATGGTACTGCGTCAAAGGGCAAGCGAATCCTTTCTTGCTCCCCATTCCGACCAGCCTCAGCCGTTCCGCCAGTTCCAAGAAGAAATGCGCCATGCGCGAATCTGCGGCGCGTCGGCCAACCCCAACGAGGTGTTCGACGACCATGGCTTCGTCCCGTGATGCTGCCCAGAGAACGGCTGCCGCCAGGCGAGGCGTTTTCTCGAATGCTTCCAGAAGGTCGCCCCCCAGAACCTCCACCGCCTGAATGTCCGTGACCGGCTCGAAACTGTGGTCGGAGGTGCGCAGAAGGACGCTGCGCAATCCAAGAAAATCCCCTGGTATCTGGAAGTCTACGATCTGTCGGGTTCCGTCCGGCTGAAGCTTGTAGGAACACACCCAGCCGGCGGCCAGAATGTAAGCGGCCTGATCAGATTGCCCCTGATGTACAAGATCACGCCCCGCCGTGAAGGACCGGCGGCGCAGATGCAAACGCTTCAAAACGTCCAATTCATCGTCAGACAAGGCGACGAAGACTTGCAGCTTCCGTGTCAGCGGGCTTTCAAAGATATCCGTCATCGGGGCCTCACAAGCCGGAAAAGCTCCAGGCGCAATCGTGCAGAGACTGCTTTCGGTTAGCCCAACATAGCCTTTTTTCTGCGAAGATGCTTGTGATAAGCGAGGCCGCCCGGTCGCGCGTTACTTTAACAGTTACCTGGAAGGAAGTCACAAAATGCGTAGCGAACAGGACTTCTCGGGAATGGCGGCCCTCGCAATCTGCGAGTCGATGCTGCTGGCGATGAACGATCACAAGCTTCTCGCAGAACGTGAGATCATGGGTATCCTTCGCGATGCTGCAAAGACGCATGAAACCGCGGCTGTAACTGATGGAGAGATAGAGGCGCATCGGTCCGTGGCGGTTCTCATCAACCGGATCATTGCTAGCGGGAACTCCGTTCGGAGGCCGCCGGGATGACACATAATTTCAGCGAGATAGATATCGCCCATGCCGTTTTCGTCCAACTCGAATAACGCACGGGGCCAACAGCCCGACCAGCAGGACATGCCGGGTAGCATGGGCCACCAAGACGGTAGCATCCAAACCGACATGCAGACTGCCGGATCTGCCTCGACCGCGCGGCAAGCGCGGGTCCAGCCAGGACCCTTGCCCGTCACGGGCGGGGCACCCAGCGCGGGATACCCCTCCGGTGTAACCGGTCCAAGACAGGAAGAGGCGCGGCTGACCGCATCAGACTGGACACGAACCCTGATGAAGTACCGGCAGCCAATCCCCTCTCGCAGTATTTTCGAACTGACGGTCACGCTCGCGCCTTTCGTGGCAATATGGGCGGTTGCCTGGTGGGTGCTCTCGATCAGCACCGCGTTGGCACTGGCTCTCGCGTTGGCGAATGCAGCCTTCCTGCTCCGGCTGTTCATAATCCAGCACGACTGCGGGCATGGTTCCCTGTTCCGCGACCGGCGTCTGTGCGATTGGATCGGTCGCGTGATCGGCGTTATCACGCTGACACCCTACGACGTCTGGCGCAAGACCCACGCGATCCACCACGCCACGAGCGGAAACCTGGACCGGCGGGGCATCGGAGACCTGCCGGTGCTGACAGTCAGGGAGTACCGCGGGAAGGGATGGCCGGGCCGTACGCTTTACCGCCTGTTACGCCATCCGGTTTTCCTGTTCGGGGTGGTGCCGTTCTACACGTTCTTCCTGCACAACCGGCTGCCAGTACACCTGATGCGGTCCGGCTGGCGCTACTGGTTGAGTGCGATGGCGACAAACGCTGCCATAGGCCTCACTCTGACAGTGATTGTCTTGCTGGGCGGTTGGGAGGTAATGCTGTTCGTCTTCCTGCCGACGATGCTTCTGGCCGCAATAGCCGGCATGTGGTTTTTCTACGTGCAGCATCAGTTTGAGGAAACCAGCTGGCGGCACGAGGAAGACTGGAACATCCGGGACGCGTCCCTTCACGGCAGTTCGCACTACGCTCTGCCCGGCATCCTGCGCTGGATCACCGGGAACATCGGAGTCCACCATGTGCATCACCTGGCCAGCCGCATCCCGTTTTACCGTTTACACGACGTAGTCAAGGATCACGACGTCCTGGCACAGACCAGACGCATTACGCTTTGGGAAAGCTTCCGCTGCGCGCGACTGCACCTTTGGGATGAGAAAAGCCGCAGATTGCTGTCGTTTGCAGAGGCCCGGGCACTTCCCACCTGAGCCTTGCGTAATATTGCCACTGGTCAGTGAATTGGTGCGTTGGATAGGAAACTGGGAGCACCTCATTAGGACATTTGTTGCTCCACGGACGGCCACATCTGTGCCAGTAGGGTTTCTTTCTGAGCCAGTATTGTCGGGACAATTGGGCTGATTATTCAGTTGTCGCTCTAGTCAGGAAGGTGGATGCTGTGACCGCCATATCGTCAGCAGCAAAGGTATGAATGAAGGAGGGCGGACTGATTGATCTCATCGCCGACTATGAACCCTATCTTGCGCTCGCAGTTGTCGTCCTTCTGTTCGCAGCATTTCTTTCCGAGCGCTTCGAACCGGACGTAACCGCTGCGGGGGCCGCCGCGCTGTTTGTCGTATTGGGGTTTGTCCCCACGAATGAAGTTCTGGCAGTGTTTTCGAACCCTGCACCCATAACGATCGCCGCGATGTTCGTAATCAGCGGCGCGCTGGTCCGAACCGGGTTTCTCGACGCACTTGCGAACAAGGTTGTCGCCGCAGGGAGCAAGCGCCCGGTCGCCGGTATAGCGGCGTTTCTCATCGCGACGCTAGTCGCCTCGGGTCTGATTAACAACACGCCGGTCGTCATCGTCCTCATACCGGTGGCCATTCGTTTGGCGCAGAGCCTGGGCTTTGCCGCGACACGCCTGTTGATTCCGCTTTCCTACATGTCCGTCCTGGGCGGGACGTGTACTCTAATCGGCACGTCGACCAACCTTCTGGTGGACGGCGTTTCCCAGGCGTCTGGCTTGGAACCGTTTTCAATTTTCGAGATCACACCGGTCGGTCTGGTGGCCGCGGCCACAGGCGGTGTGGCGCTCCTCCTGCTTGGACCTGTCCTACTGCCGGACCGAAAGGATATTGCGGAACAGGGCGGCGACGATAAAGCGACTTTTTTGACCGAGGTACGCCCGCAAGAGGACTACCCGAATATTGGTCGAACGATTCATGAAATCGCCGCCCTCAGCCGAAGAGGTGTTGAAATCGTCGGCATCCGTGCGCGGTCTGGAGTCAAGAGAGAGGGATTGAGTGAACACATACTCGAACCGGGCGACAGGATCATTGCCAAGGTTGCGACATCAGAACTGCTCACCCTCAGGAAACTTGAAGGGATCGAAGTCGGGTTGCGCCAGGGGCCAGAGGCCGAAAACACCTCGGAGCTGATCGTCGCCGAAGCTATCGTGACGCTTTCACGCCGAAGCCGCGGAGTGCGCATTGCCCAGCTTGCCATGGGGCACCGATACGGCATGCGTGTTCTTGGCGCCCACCGACATGGGGAAGTGCTTGGACCCGACCTGTCGACGGCGCTTTTGCGCCCCGCCGATACACTGCTTTTGGAAGGAACGCCTGAAGGCTTTGCCCGAATGACCGAGGCGGGCGATCTTGCCGCGATCACAGATGCCGGGGGGCGCGCCTTCCGCCGCGGGAAAGCGCCGCTAGCTCTGTTCGCGCTTTTCGCGGTTGTGGCGCTCGCCGCAGCCGGGTTCGCCGAGATCAGCGTGCTTGCCCTTGTCGCGGTCGCTGCCATCCTCGTGCTCCGGTGCATCGACAGCGGCGAAGCCTGGGCGTCCATCGACGCCAGCGTCCTTGTGCTGATCTTTTCCATGCTAATCGTCGGAAGCGGTATGCAGAATGCAGGAGCTGTCAACCTGATCGTGGAGACATTGGTGCCGACTCTCGTAGAGTTGCCCCTAATTGTTACGCTCGCTGCGATCTACATACTGTCTTCGGCGCTCACCGAGGCGGTTACCAACAACGCCGTTGCCGTCGTCGTTACACCTCTCGCGATCGGTGTTGCGGAACAACTCGGTGTCGACGCAAAGCCGTTCGTCGTCGCTGTGATGTTTGGCGCAAGTGCAAGTTTCGCCACTCCGGTCGGCTATCAGACCAACACATTGGTATATGGCGCAGGGAACTACAGGTTTTCCGACTTCCTCAGGATCGGCGTTCCGATGAATCTTATCGTCGGCGCAGCCGTGGTCGGGGTGATCCCGGTATTCTTCCCATTCTAGGGTATCCGGTCTTGATCTGCGGTACTTGTAGCGCATTTTGCGCGCGCTGCATGAATTGTCAGCAGGAGCAGCATGAGGATCCCGACCGTTGCGGCAATAGCTGATCCTGAGAGAATTCCAAGCTTTGCGGCATTCAGCGTCGCCGGATCGAAGGCCAAACCCGCTATGAACAGCGACATCGTGAAACCGATACCAGTTAGAAACGAGCCGGCCAGAATTAACGGCCCCGACAGGCCCGGCGCTAACACTGCCAGGCCCAATCGGACAGCTAGCCAGCTGAACCCGAAGACGCCGATCGGTTTTCCTAACACCAGGCCGACAATTATCGCTAAGGAGACCGGTTGTTCGAAATCGGCACCCTGAACCGTGATGCCGGCATTTGCCAGCGCGAAGATCGGCATGATTGCAAAGCCGACCCAAGGGTGCAGCATTGTCTCGAGCCGTTCGACTGGCGAGAGTGCCTCCGTGACCGCTCTGCTTGCTTGACGCAGGTTATGGCGGGTTGCGGTACCTCCCTGCTGCCGATAGCCGGCCGGAACGGCGCGTAGGCGCCCAAGGATTGCATGCAGCCGGGCATCGCTTACCCATATGCGCGTCGGCGTCATAAGGCCCAGAATGACCCCTGCGATGGTCGCGTGAACGCCGGAGGCGTCGATGCATAGCCAGACTGCCGCACCGAGCAGAAAATAAACCGGGACACTTCTGATCCCGACGCGCGAGGCGCCTGCGACGATACCAATTCCCAGCAGACCCAAACCGAGCGCCGACCAGTTCAACGCTTCCCCGTAACCGAAGGCGACTACGAGAATTGCGCCGATATCGTCAAAAATGGCCAGAGAAAGAAGGAACAGACGCAAGGTGGACGGGATCCGCCTTCCGAAAAGCGCCAGGCACCCAATCACGAACGCCGTATCGGTTGCCATCACGGTTCCCCAGCCGTGCGCCCCGGGCTGCCCGGACATCAACAAATGATAGAGCGCGACCGGCACCACCATGCCGCCCAAAGCGCCCGCGAACGGCAGGGCGGCCTGTCGCGGGTTTTGCAATTCGCCCAGTACGATCTCGCGCTTGAGCTCCAGAGAAAGCACGAAAAAGAAGAGGGTCATCAGCCCGTCGTTGATCCAGTGTCGCAGCGAGCGGGTGAAATCGAACGAACCGAATGTCAGGCCAATAGGGGTCTTCCAGAAGCCCAGGAAGCCTTCTTGCCAAGGCGAGTTTGCCAGCGCCAAAGCCAGCAGAACAGCCAGGAACAGGAGCCCACTCGCGGCCGCTTGGATCTCTAGGAAGCGTGCGAAGGGTTTTGTTATTCTATCGGCGGGCTCTTGGGGCAGGCTTTGATGATTGTCTATCATGGGACAACTACGCCAATTCGGGTGAAAAGAGACTACGCCATTGAAGCGTGGACGCAATGACCACGTGGATCAATGTCTGGCTATGCAGGAGCCATCCACGCAGGATATTCACCAGCAGGTTTTTCAGTTTCTGAGAAACAGACAATGCGGAAACGGTTGATTAGGCTTCACAAATTAAGGAACAGGTTAGCATCCGGCATTCATGAAGCCCCGGAGTTGGTTCTTTGTCATTTCCCCGCGAACGGCTCCGAACAATAGCTGGATCGTCACCAGAAGTCGTTTGTCAGACTTCGGTGCTTCGGCTCTTTCCTTGAGCCAGCTGTGACTTTCCAAAGTTCAGTCCGCTTCACTCAGAATTTTGAAACCAGCGGCCAATAGATGCGTGGACATTCGGCCGCGTCTGTCTGACGTCAGCGCCAATGGGACAGTTTAAGTCGATTTGATAAGGGAGGGTTTCTGGCTCATCGTAACCGCCAAGGAGTGGAGATGAGAAAGAAACCCGGAACCAAGCAGAGCTACGGTGAGAAAGTCGTAAAGGACATTCGCCGTGCGACCCGCAAACAGTATTCCGCGGAAGAGAAGATCAGGATTGTGCTGGACGGCCTTAAGGGCGAGGACAGCATTGCAGAGTTGTGCCGCCGTGAAGGCATTGCCCAGAGCCTCTACTACAGTTGGTCCAAGGAGTTCCTTGAAGCTGGTAAGAAACGCCTTGCCGGTGACACCGCGCGTGCCGCGACATCGACCGAGGTCAAAGATCTGCGCCGCGAGGCGCGCGATCTGAAGGAAGTGGTTGCCGAACAGGCTCTTGAACTGCGGTTGCTCAAAAAAAGCATGATCGCGGATGGGGACGACGACGAATGAGGTATCCTGCATCTGAAAAGCTGGAGATCATCCGCCTCGTCGAAGGTTCGCATCTCCCGACCAAGCGCACTTTGGAAAAGCTGGGCATCCCGAAGACCACCTTCTATCGCTGGTATGACCAGTATCTGTCGGGTGGTCCTGAAGCGCTTGAGGATCGTAGTCCCAAGCCAACACGGGTCTGGAACCGCATTCCCACGCCAGTGCGCGAGAAAATCAAGGATCTGGCCCTGAAGGAAAGTGAGCTTTCCCCGCGCGAACTGGCCGTGCAATTCACCGACACGGAAAAGTATTTTGTGTCAGAGGCTTCGGTCTATCGGATCCTCAAGTCTTACGACCTGATCACCAGCCCGGCCTATGTGGTTCTATCGGCGGCTGACGAGTTCCGGGATAAAACCACTCGGCCGAACCAACTCTGGCAGACCGACTTCACTTACCTGAAGGTCATCGGCTGGGGCTGGTTCTATCTGTCGACCATCCTCGATGATTACAGCCGCCATATCATCGCCTGGAAGCTCTGCACGACGATGAAGGCCAGTGATGTCACCGATACGCTGGACCTGGCTTTGCAGGCTTCGAGCTGTGCCCAGGCGACCGTCTTCCACAAGCCACGGCTGCTCAGCGACAACGGGTCCAGCTACATCTCTGGTGAACTTGCCGAATGGCTGGAAGATCAGGAAATCGATCATGTCCGAGGGGCACCATACCATCCGCAAACTCAGGGAAAGATCGAGCGCTGGCATCAGACCTTGAAGAACCGCATCTTGCTGGAAAACTACTACCTGCCCGGTGATCTCAGGCAGAAGATCGATGCCTTTGTCGATCACTACAACCACCGGCGCTATCACGAGAGCCTGCAAAACCTCACACCGGCCGATGTCTACTTCGGGCGCGGCCAGACCATTCTGAAACAACGAGAAAGGATCAAACAGAAGACAATCGAAACCCGGCGCTTGCTTCACCGCAAATCCGCCGCATAATCAAACCAATCAGATGCGCCAGATCCTCTCTTAGCTCAGGCTGCCATCTGTCCCAAAATCCCTGATTACGGACACTCGCCGCCCCATTGGCGCGGATCCGTCAACGGAACCCCTGAATGCCGCCGAAGTATTGTCCGTCGAAGATGCGGTACTCTCCTACACAATCAACGGCGCGAAACTCCTTGGGCTTGATGAGAAAATCGGCACTCTCGAAGTCGGGAAGCGTGCTGACTTGATCGTCTTGGATCAGAATATCTTTGAATTGGAGACTAACAAAATCCATAAGGCGAAAGTTGTTCTGACTCTCATGGATGGCGCAGTGAAATACGGTGAATTGGGAAACTGAAAAATAGAGTCAGACCAATAAGGTAAACATTACAAAAGCACGCCGCCATGGAGACAGTGCGCAGAGAAAACCCAATTGTGTCTGCCTTCATGATCCATGTCTGATTGTCGAAGCTGACCTGGTGAGCCAAATTCCTTTGGGTTTGTTACCCACGCAGCTTTCTCTCACACAGAAAACCTTTGCGCTTGCGCTTGCGATCATTCGGCGGGCGGCAGATTTTCCCAGGCCGGTCGTTTAATCCAGCGGACTTCGGCTAAATCCAAGCCAGTCTTCCGCCGCGATCTGGCCCTACAATCCAAGAGCAGATAACGCGGACCCTTGCCGAATGATCGGCAAAAGGTTTTCACCACAAGTATGTGGGCTTTGCCGATTTCTCAAACCCAGTTTGGCAAGAATTGCTTCTCGCAGGTTACTCCTGGCCAAGGTCGAGTCGGCCTGCGTTGAGCCAATCTGACAATTCTGTTCGTTCACTTGGGTCAGGTGGCCCGGCGGGTGTCGGGGGGGCAACTGGCAACGGATTGTCTGACCCTATAACTTCTCGAACGGTTACTGACTCCGCCGAAATGTTCCAGACGAGCATATCTTGAGCCAAGGTAAGCGGCCCATCATAGGTCATTCGAATTGCCGCAATTGTATCGGGGGCGATGTCGAAATCGGCAAATGTATGATAGGCAATCGCGTGCCGAGGCTCGATAGCCGAAAATAGCTTGCCGCACGCATCCGGTGGTGTGTGAACTACCGTTGCAACCAAACGAGCACGTTCGGGATCGTAGTTCTTTATATCGATAAATTGTTGTACCGTTAGGTAACATTCATGGATGACGAGATCAGCCTCTTTGGCGTTTTCTACGAACCACTTGTTTGGGTTGGTGTCACCCGAATAGACGAACTTAAGCCCGTTCCATTCCACGCTGTATGACACGGAACCGTCAATGCCGTGTATCGCGGGCCAGGAGCGTATGACCACACCATCGTTCTCATAAACCACCTGCGTCTTCGAATAGTCGAACTCAGTTACCTTTAGATGGCCTCCCGCGGAGGGCATGTTTCCGCGACGTCCAGCCACGTCCCACGCTAGCATTTTTTGAAGCCCGTCCATTGCCGCCGCGGTTCCATACTCTGGTTCCAGTCCACTTGGCCCCCAGACCTGTAATGGCACAGTCCGGTTGGAAACCCATCCGCCGACAAAAAGCGCATCCAGGTCTCCGATATGATCTACGTGCAGGTGACTGATGAACACTTTGTCGAGATACGTGTACGGAATCTCCAAGGCTGCCAAATTGGCTAACGAACCAGTCCCGACATCGAATAGAAATTTATCGCCGTTCCCAAGTTCGACCAACCATGATGCAGACGCCTGGGAGTGTCGAAAATTGGGCGTTCCAGTACCCAACGAGACAACGCGCATCTCCGCTTCACCAAGTGGTTCAGTATTCGGATAATAGAACTTTCGCGCCTCCAGCGCACTGTCAGAAGCCGCAGTTGAGCATATCGAAGCAAATGCCAAGCCTAGAGTTGATAATAGATTCAATCGCACACTTAGTCCCCCCCCAAAATTTTTGATTTCGATAAGGATACTACGAATTACCATCAGCCCGAAATCGATAGCCATTGGACACGGAACGGACCCGCAGGAGCCCAGCGTGTGACACCAATGTGTACAAAATCAACGCTTCAATCAGCTCGGAGACAAAAGCTGCAAAATTGATCGAAAATGGCGTTGTTCAACCCAATCGGTGGGAAGCTATTTGTCCACCAAAACTCGCCAGTGCCGGTCAATTACACTCGGCCAGTTTTCTTGCAGTTTCAGATCGTTCGTTGTCTCACCCATCAGGGTCATGACCATCATCCGGCCTCGAATCTCAGCATCAGGGGGTGCAAAACCGAGCTCTTGGAACAGCCATGTAGAAAATTCAAATCGTCGTTTAATAGCACGCTTATAGCATTGTGCGGCATCGGCATCGGATTTTGCCCAGACCGCGATAGCTCCATCCGGCCTGGAAGCGTCTTCGCGGATAACCTGATGCATCAATACCCTTATCCGCTCTTCCGGCGGTCCCTGGAACTGAAGTGCGTCTTCGATGATATGACCAGTTAGAGCGTCTTCCCAAAATAGCAGAACCGAGTCGAGAAGATCCTTTAAGTTCCGAAAATGCCAATAGAAACTTCCACTGGTCAGGCCAAGCCTGCGGGCAATTGCAACAACTTTCACACCTTCGATTCCCCGCTCCCTCAGAACGTCCAGTGTCGCAAGCAGCCAATCTTCCCGTGACGCCTTTTCCCGTTTTTCAATTATCCTTGGCTCAGCTTCCATAGGCACCTCTATTGACATAGAGCAGTCTATGGACCTACCGTAGAGATGTCTACGGAGAATGGGGAGCTCACGAGTTTGTGTGCTGAATGACTATTTCAGAATGGAGGGGGAACTATGAATAGCTTGCTCAATTCCGCAACGGCTTTGGTTTTTGCAATGGGGATCGCGGTAGCTGGAACCGCCACAGCGCAGAATATGTTGCCCACGGGTCGAACGGCTGCCCCCATTGAAGATGGTGTTTATCCGGCATCCTATTTCCCCAATACTGAAATACTTGGCGAAGATGAGATGCGGATAACCGCGTTAGGGACAGGTATGCCAAACCAGACAAAGGCCGCCGTTTCAATTTCGTTTTATGTGGAATTGGGCAACGGTGATGTCTTTCTGTTCGACGTCGGCACCGGATCAACGGGTAACTTGTTCTCGCTGCGCCCGGATTTTTCGAAGATCGACAAAGTTTTCTTCAGCCACCTGCATGTTGATCATGTTGGGGACTTTATGGGGCTGCACGTTGGTGGATGGTTATCAGGTCGTTATACACCGCTTCACATCTATGGCCCCACGGGATCAGAAGATGAACTTGGAACAAAAGCCTACGTTGAGGGTATGTCAAAAGCCTATGCGTGGGACCTTGCTACGCGAACGGGCGCGTTGCCGGATGAGGGCGCCAAGCTCGAAGTCACCGAGTTCGACTACATGCAGGAAAACGAGATCGTTTATCAAGACAACGGTGTCACCATTCGTTCCTGGCCTGCGATCCATAGTCTCGACGGTTCCGTCAGCTATTCCCTTGAGTGGAATGGGCTGAAATACGTTTTTGGCGGAGATACCTACCCGAACAAGTGGTATGTCGAATATGCCAAAGGAGCCGATCTTGCTTCCCACGAGGCTTTCCTGCCACCTGATGCGCTGGCACCGTATTTTGGCTGGGACATGACGCAAGCGACATATGTCGCCACGCGCGTCCATTCCGAGCCAGCGGCATTCGGAAAGGTCATGTCTGCCGTCCAACCGCGTATGGCTTTGGGGTATCATTCCGTGCTTTCACCAGAAAACTACCAGGCGATTCTGGAGGGTGTGCGGTCGACTTACGATGGGCCACTCACGCTGGCACGTGATCTTCAGGTGATCAACGTAACCAAAGACCAGATCGTCGTACGCGAGGCGAGCGTGGATGACTATGCGTTGCCGCCCGCAGTAAGCGACGAATACATCGATGCACAGCGTTCAAAGGAAAAAGAACCGTCGGACAAGGTCCAAGCAGGTAAATGGGATGGTTACACGCCACCGCCTATGCCGGATCAAAACTGACGTAATGACACGTTTTGGTGCGGCTCGATAATGAGCTGCACAAGACGGAAATGACACAGTTTTTGTACTTAGTTTGACGCCGCGAAGGACGCTGGCCAAGTTGTTGATCCAAATCCGATGCCTTCTGACGTTGTTCGCCGCTTTGGTGATAGGCAGCTCTGCAATAGGTGACGTCATTCCGTATAGCGGGGCGGAGGTCGCCAGAAACATCGCAGTCTTTCGAGTGGAAAACGACGGCGTTCGACTTGAGCTGGAAGTCTATCCCGAGGATTTTGAAGGTTTTGCGTTGTTTTTGCCGACCGAGGTATTGCAGGATCTCCACCCGACAGTGGCTACACATCAAGCTGCGTTTGTCAGCGAATCCGAAGGCATTTCGGTAAGCCGCGCCGAAGGACCACCTTTGACGTTCGAATTTGTGACTGCCGAGAACCGTGAGAGAATTGACCGCGCATCACCCTTGGCTGGAAGAACCGATCCCATTACCGGGCGCATAATTCCTGCTCCTCCTGAAGATTCGAAAGTTATCTACATCGAAGCTTTCTTCGGTTTTGACGGCGCGCGCCCCGAGACCCTGATCTTTCGCCCTCCGACACCCCAGGAGGATAAGCCTGCCACATCAATCGGTTTCATGGTTTTTGATCGCGCCGTCCCTGTCACCAAATTCAGTTACTTCGATAGTGACGCGCGACTTGAGATTGATTGGTCCGACCCATGGCTCACCGCGTTCACCAACGCGAATCTCAATCGGTCAGCTCAAAGCGGCACAACGTCTTTTCTGTACGTTGCGCCACGCGAGGTTCGCCACGAGATCCTTATCCGGCTGCGGGAACTTGCGCCCTGGATAGGCATGGATATTGGCACGGGCTCCAAACTGGACCTATCTCAGCAGGAAACAATACTCGACGCTGCGCTGGAAGCGTTCG
Organism: Ruegeria sp. YTSC230; assembly: GCF_059609665.1. Taxonomy (NCBI): domain Bacteria; kingdom Pseudomonadati; phylum Pseudomonadota; class Alphaproteobacteria; order Rhodobacterales; family Roseobacteraceae; genus Ruegeria; species Ruegeria sp. YTSC230. Next base: position 20,648 of record NZ_JBXWMC010000014.1, read on the forward strand.
AAACTCGTAATCCGGTCACCATCGCGGGGGAGCCGGTTCAGCCCACCTCTGTCAGGGGCGCATTTCTGACGCTGGGCGAAACAGGAGTTCAAGTCGTTGAGAGCTCTGCGACGCTTCTGACCGACACGGCATTTGCAGGTTTGATATTGTCCTACCCAATTTCGACACTGCCCGCAGAGGCGACTGTCACATGGGATATGTTCGATCAATCCATTCAGCATGTGCCTGTGACGTTGACAGATGTTGCCGGTCCTTTCCTGGATTGGGCTACCCCTGAAGATCCAGAGGTAAGCTGGATCAACCATTTGAAACGCTACGTCGACCCTGAAGTTACGCCGGTACAGGCAACGGGAGTTTTCTTTCTGCCGATTTGGACTGTACTGGCTGTCGCTGTTGCGCTTGGTGCAGGCGTGGGCGCGCTCTTGTCGCCCCAAAAAAGCCGACGGATCGGGTTCGTCCTGCTGGCGGCTGGCAGTTTAGTTGCAGGGGTTGCCTTTCGGCACGAAATGCAAATTCCGTTTCAAAATCCAATAGCGGGCCCATCCAGAGAACAGATGGCTTCTGAAACTTTTTCCCTACTTTTGGCGAACTCGTATGTGGCCGCGCTTGAGGTCTCACCAGAAGCACGTCGCAAAGCGCTAGAGCCAATTGTCAGGAACACGGCCCTCACAGACGTCGCTGCTGAGCTCGAAACAAACCTTGCCATTCGTGTGCCTGGCGGAAGTCGCGCGCAGATCGCCGAAGTGACCGATGTCGCAATCGTGGAAGGCGACATTAAGATAACCGGTGCTTTCGAAGGGGTTGCCAAGTGGATTGCAGACGCCCGAGCAGGTCACTGGGGCCATGATCATCGTCGTCGGGTGGAGTATCGGGCAAGGGTCGAGTTCCGTCCCGAAAGAGGCGTTTGGAAGCTTACGGGTATCACTGTAATGGAGGCGCGCGCACCGGATGTTTAACCGACTGAACAAGGTGTTGTTGATTTGGATAACGACCAGTTTGATCTTGGCTGCGGTCGCCAGCCAGGCGCATTTTCTGCTGAACCTCAATGTTCGTATTTTTCACGTAGAACACACAAGCGACGGTCTGCGCATCTATTTGCGAACGCCCATGCCTTATCTAGTGGCGGACAAAATCGGCAAAAAGGGTGAGGACGGCCTTCCTGAAGCGGCTCCTTTCACGACAAATGCGCTTGAGGTTGGTCAGGTGGTTCATTTTGTCGACTCCTCACAAATCGCTGAAAAGCCGCTTGGCCTTGGGCGCATCGCGGAAACCGGTACGATCATCGAAATCACGGGTACGCGCGTTCTGGGCGACGTTGAATCCGTGACCATTCACAAAGTAGGTGAAGAGCCGGGTTTTGCGACGCTGAGCGAAGCCCAGCAATCTGTGTCAGCGGGAACGACCATACAGGATGACCCGCCAGTTTATGTTGGTGACGTTATTGTGGATGTCACGCTCTGGTATGAATTGGGAAATGCGCCGATCTCCTATGCCATCTCCAGTTCTTTGGACCCAGGCCTGCCCGATCAGGAAATGACCGCCAATCTCATTCTGGACTATGGATCAAGCGATCCGCTAGTCTTTCGAACCCGAGGCCTGATGGAAGAACCGGTGCAGGTTTCCAGGTCCCGGTTCTCAGGGATCGTAACTTTCGTTTGGGAAGGCCTGCGACACATCCTGGAAGGCATCGACCACGTGCTATTTGTTGTCTGCCTGGTGATAGGTGCCCCCGGTTTAAGCGCACTGCTGTGGCGAGTCACCGGCTTTACGGTAGGCCATAGCGTAACTCTGTCACTTGGGTTTTTCGGGTATGTGCCGTCAGGAGCCTGGTTTGTGCCATTTGTCGAAACCGGGATTGCCTTGTCCATCGTCTGCGCGGCCCTTCTGGCCGTTAGGCGGGACAAGTTGGAAAGGAACTCTAATATAAAGGTCTTTGTCGTAACGGTATTTATGGGTCTTCTTCATGGCTTGGGCTTCAGTTTCGTTCTACATGAAATACTTCAGGTGACGTCGCCTAACATCTGGCAGAGCCTACTGGCATTTAATGTTGGTGTTGAAGTTGGTCAGCTCGCTATTGTTCTTGTGATCTGGCCATTGCTGCACTTCTTCGCGAAACTAGGTCCGACACCCGAAATGTCGTTGAGAGTTTCGATTGCAATCGTATGTGCAGCTATCGCAAGTTGGTGGACTTTCGAACGCGGAATAGATTTTCTATCATTGATTACGATTTAGAAAGGAATACTGCTTCCAACCCAATAACAGCGTTCGGTTTGGTCTTTTTTCAGATGCTGCCGCGATTTCGAGCACGGTTGGTTTCGGAAAGCGAACGGCGCATAGGTAACGTACTGTAGTATCTACCTTCGTATGACGAAGCAGAAGCTGAACCGCAGAAGGGTCAGGGCCGCACGCCGGACTTTGCAAAGTTTGCTTTCTGCACATTGCTGGCGTAGGCGCAGTATGCAGCAAGAGTGGCAGCGCATGTAGCACTCTGAATGTCTGCTTCTATCTGCCAGAGCATGTGACTATGCAAGTGCAGCGAACTAAAACTTTCTGCCCGAGGTAGGCCCAAGGGGCCCTAACGTGTAAAAGTGGCCAAAATTCAGAACATTTGTGAACGATTGATGTTGCGCTGATCTCGGAAACGGGGTCACTGCATGAAAGTGACATTATAGTCCGGCTCGTGCGAACTAACGGGGAACTCATGCGGCTTCGCGAAGATCATTTTTTCGCAGTGGCCTGAGGCGATCTGGGCTGAATGGCGGGTTCATGTTCCATAGGTAGTCGCCAGTCAATCCGACGTGGGCCCATCCGAGCGGCGCGATATGTTTGATAATATCATTTGGGATGGCCACGCCGTTTTTCCTGAGATCAGTGATTGAGGCTTCCAGATACTTGGTGTTCCACAGGATGATGGCGGCGACCAGGAAGTTGAGGCCCGACGCTTTGTGGATCTGATGCTCATAGCTACGATCGCGCATTTCACCGAGTTGGTTGAAGAAGACCCCGCGTGCGAGGGCGTTTCGGGCTTCGCCTCGGGCCAGGCTCGCGCTGGTTCTCTTTCGCAATTCCAGGCTACGCATCCATTCCAGGGCAAAGAGGGTTCGCTCCAATCGCCCCAGTTCGCGCAAGGCAATTGCGAGTCCGTTTTGCCTGGGATATGCGGACAAGCTCTTGAGGATCGCTGATGCGGTGGAGGTTCCAGCCTTTATGGAGGTTGCCAGCCTGAGGATTTCGGGCCAGTTGTCGATAATGTGACCGACCTTGATTGCGCCGCCTATGAAGGGTGTCATGATGGCCGGGGGCTGCATGCCGGGCAAGAGATACAATTTGCGATCCTTGAAGTTTCGCAAGCGCGGCGCAAAGCGGAAGCCTAGGAGATAACAAAGGGCAAAGACGTGATCCGTCGCACCACCAGTGTCCACATGGTGCTCTTCGATTGCGACACCCGATTGGTGGCGGAGCAGACCGTCCAAAACGAAGGGCGCTTCGCTTTCGGTGGCGGTGATAACCGTCGAATGGAACGGGCTGAATTGATCGGAGATGTGGGTGTAGAACTTGAGACCAGGGGTGCGCCCATATTTTGCATTGATGTCTGCCGAAGCCTCACCGCGACCGCCGGCCCGGAAGAACTGTCCATCTGAGGATGACGTCACGCCGTCCCCCCATAGCTTGGCCAGCGGGAGTTCGCGGTGCATGTCGACCAAACGGGCCAAGGCGGCTGAATAGGTCTCTTCTCGCAAATGCCAATCATGCGCCCACGCAATTTGCCGGGCAGACAGATTGTGGGTTGCAGCTGCCATGCGGGACACGCTCAGATTGACTCCGTCGGCCAGAACGGCGGCGAACAGTGATTTTTGATCTTCCGCCGGTCTGCCCGAGCGATAGTGAGTGAAGCACTCCGCAAATCCGGTCCAGGCGTTCACCTCCGTCAGCAGGTCGGGGATCTTGATCTGTGGCAATTGCCCATAAACCAGACGGCTCATGGCCGTGGCGGCGTCAGGCGTTTCGTCTTTGATCGGGGTAATGCTCAAGTTCCCATCGCGAATGGCGACGTCCGGCAGTGTTTCCGCTTCGGCTCGGGCCGCGACAATGGTTATGGCCTCCTCAATCTGCTTTTGCCGCTCTGCGAGATAGGTTTCCGCGTCGGCCGCGGCGGCGATCGGCAACGATCCCTCGGTACGCAAGATCTCGAAGGTGGCCTTGGGAATGAGCCGATCATTGAAGTTGCGGCGCTGCCGGCTTCCTTCGACCCAGACATCCCCTGCCCGAAGCCGATCGCGCAATTCGAAGTAGACGCACAGCTCGTATGCACGCCGGTTGACCTCCCCTGGTGCAGAGAAGACAAATGGGCGCCAGACCTTCCGAATGAACCCGGTTGGCGGGTTGTCCGGCAGGCTGCGTTTGTTCGCCTCAAACATGATGCGCAACAGATCCACGGCCCGCAGAAGGCTGGCAGCGCTGGCCGCACCTTTGAAGCAGAACGTCTTTATTATCAGGGGCGCAAACTGACGTGCGGTCTGATATTTTCCGATGAGCTCCGCGTATTTGTCGGGCTTTCCGTCTCCCAGGGCAGTTTCAATTGCGGATGTGGCACTCTCGATCTCATCCCAATTGGCCGTGTCCAGCATCCCGTTGAGATCACCGGTTTGCTGGCGGGCCGTCAGTGCCTCACGGCAGAAGGCGTTGAGAGACTGCAAGGGGCGGAAGATGTCCATCAGGAGCTGGGACGCCTTGTCGGAACTTTGCTGTTCCGCCTTTCGAAAGCTTCGGCCCAACAATTTGTCGAACATATCCAGCGCAAGATCGGTAAGCTGTTCTTCCAGCCGCAGGCAGGCGGCCGACAAAACTGCCCACAACCGTGGCACGGCCATACGGCGCAGGTTTTGCACCGTGATCCGCAAACCTTCCCCGGCCAGACTGTCGAGCGCCGATGTCGAGATGTTCTGACGCAAACTGGTGGGCAAGCCGATCGCTCGAACCACCTTCAGGCGATCCAGAACAGCCTTGATGGACTTGGCCGAGGCTGATTTGGGTGCTGCCTTCAACCAACTCAGCGTCGATACCTCGCCCGATTCAGTGGGCACAATCAAAGTGCGCAGAGCATTGTGGTGGTCCGGATGCAAGTCCTGGGTCAGAGCAGAATTCCTGACATTTTCTGCTCGCCGGATCGCGTGCCTGACAATCAGTTCAACGGTACGGCGCGCCGGGACCAGGATACGCCGACGCCTCAGTTCTTCAATCAACGAGATCGCCAAAGGCTCTGCCCGCGGGTCTTCTCCCGCAGATGGTGTCAGCCAATGAACAAGTTCCCGTACGAGGGATCTTGTGAAGGCCTGATATCCGAAGCGAGCCATGATTTGACCGATATGTTCGCGTCGCGTCTGCGGGCGTCGATCATAGACCGCGAGATCGGAGGCGCTGGCATCAACCTGATCTGCAAGGAAGGCCAGCATAATGTCGTTGGGCTGTTCTCCAACCTCACGAACCCGCCCGGGATGGCGCAAATAAGCCAATGACACGGCATAGCCCAAACGTGCCGCAGCGGTTCGTTTTCTGGCAACAGCCTCGATCTCATCCGGGATGAGCGTACAATGCATCGCAACTTCCCGATCCTCCGAGGGCGGCGCCATCAATCGAGACCAAAAACTTGCCGTCAATATTTGTCGCCGTGCCATGAAATACCCTTCTCAAATGCATGTCCGTGAAACGCTCGTTTGGCGGAACTCCCGGTTCCGTCCGCCAATATGGCTTGACAACGGGAAGTCGGACAAGTTGATTTAAGGACGGGAAAACGGACAAGGCTGTCATCATGGCACGGATAGGATATGTGCGGGTTTCGTCAACAGACCAAAAACTGGAACCGCAGGTCGATGCGCTCAAAGCTGCGGGTTGCGAAACCGTATTTGAAGATGTTATCTCCGGTGCCAAAGCAGACCGCCCGGGCCTGCAGGAAGCATTGACCTTCCTGCGAAAAGGCGACACGCTCATGGTCTGGAAACTTGACCGCCTGGGCCGGTCCATGAAGCACCTTGTGGAAACCGTGACAGAACTCGGAGACCGCGGTGTTGGCTTCAGATCCCTGACCGAAGGCGTGGACACAACTACCACCGGCGGTACATTGGTGTTCCATCTATTCGGCGCACTTGCCCAGTTTGAGCGTGACCTCATCATCGAGCGCACTCAGGCCGGTCTAAAAGCCGCCGCAACGCGCGGCAGAAAGGGAGGCCGAAAACCTGTCGTCACGCCCAAAAAGCTGGAGCAGGCCAGGGCCCATATCGGTGATGGATTGACCGTCCGAGAGGCAGCTGCCCGCCTCAAAATCAGCAAAACCAGCCTCTACAATGCTCTCAAAGGTCAGAAATCCGACTGAAAACGCGGATGTTCCCGTAAAGTTCGCGCGAGCCGGACAATAATGTCACTTTTATGCAGTGACCCCAGTCAGGGCACACTCTATATGTTCAAATCCAAATACGGCGGCATGCACTGCATGGCAGGGTATCGCGAAGCGATGTCCCGAGAGTGGAAGTGTCGGATGCAACCAAGCTGAAGGCGCTGGAGGATGAGAACGCGAAGCTCAAACGCCAACTGGCGGATCAGATGCTGGACAACGTCGTTCTAAAGGATTTTCTGGTAAAGAGCTGACGACACCAACAGACCGACGGAATGCGGTGCTTTGGGCGGTGCGGGATCATGATATCTCACAACGTCGAGCGTGCAGGCTCGTTGGTGTCGATCCGAAGATCTGTTCGGCGCGATCGTCCACCGGAGCCAGCTATTGTCGCGCTATTGGATCGAGCGACAATGGCGCCCCTGACATCCGCAAGGAAATGAAGAGGATCGCTGCCAAACTGACGACGAAGAATATGAAAAACCCGCAACCTCCCGTTATGAATGAGGGAGTCTCGGGGAACAGGTTCCATCAGATGGAAGATTATCACCAACCCTCCACCACCAACCTGACAAAGCCAACGAAAGATTTGGGCCTAACTATTTTTGAATTCGAAGTTCCCTTGCCTTAATGTGCAAAAAACGGAGATTAGGATTTTTGGTTATGTTAAGAAGTTGTGGAATACTGGGGCTCTCTATCGCACTTGCAAGTCCCTCATTTGCAAATGATGTCGTTATTCTGAATGGCAGGGTGATAGATCCTGAAACCGGCCTAGATGCTGTCCGCAATGTCGCAATCGAAAATGGCAAAATCACAGCAATTAGCGAGTTCGCGTTGACAGGTGAAACCGTGATAGACGCTTCGGGCCATGTCGTCTCTGCGGGCTTCATCGATCTGCACGCTCATGGTCAAAACATTGGCGACTATAGGATGCAAGCGATGCAGGGCGTGACTACCGCGCTCGAATTGGAGTCCGGGGTGCTGCCGATCAAGGACTGGTATGCCACTCAAGAGGAAAAGGGGTTGCCGATCAACTTTGGCGCTTCGGCAGCCTGGACCTTTGGGCGCATTGCGACGTTTACCAACACCGATCCGCTGGCCACGCCGGGCTATTTTCAGGACGCGCAGGGGCGAGATGACTGGAAACTCGACATAGCAAGCGCTGAGCAAACCGACCGCATTCTTGCGCTCGTCGAAGAAGGGTTGCGCGAGGGCGCCTTGGGGATCGGGATCAATGCCGGATACGCCCCAGGATATGGCCAGAAGGAGTATTACGCGCTCGCAAAACTGGCGGGCGAATACGGTGCGGCGACCTTCACCCATGTGCGCTATGCCAGCAATCTTGAGCCGCAGAGCTCATTTGAGGCAGTGAAGGAGCTCATAGCAAACGCAGCGCTCACCGGCACCCACATGCACATCTGTCACATCAACAGCACGTCTCTGTCCGACATTCACGCAACTCTCGAACTGGTGGACGATGCCAAGGCGAAAGGTATCAATATTTCTGTGGGTGCCTACCCTTATGGAGCTGCAAACACAGTTGTGGGCGCGGCTATGTTCAGTGGCGAAAACTGGCGCGAAAGAATGTCGTCCACGGCAGAGAATTTTCAACTGGGTGCTGACCGCATGACCGAGGAAGAATTGGCAGATTATCAAGCCAACAAGCCCGGCACCTTCATCACATGGCATTTCCTTGATGAGGAAAACCCGACGGATCTCGCTCTGCTCGACGCGTCCATCACGCATCCCGAAATACTGATCGAATCCGATTCAGTTTTCTGGTCCTACTTTGACGAAAACGGTGGGATATCCAATTACGAAGGGGATGCATGGCCCTTGCCTGATAACGTGTTCAGCCACCCCAGATCGTCGGGCACCTTTGCAAAGATCTTGCGTGAATACGTGCGCGAACGCGGGTTGATGTCGCTGGAAGAAGCAATTCGCAAGATGTCCCTAATGCCCGCGCAGACGCTGGAGGATTTCGTCCCGCAAATGCGCAACAAGGGGCGCATCCAGATCGGGATGGATGCCGATATCGTTGTCTTTGATCCAGCAACCATTACTGACAACGCGACGTTTGAGAATGCCAACCAACCGGCAACGGGCGTGCAGACTGTTATAGTGAACGGCGGCGTTGTCGTACGCGACGGAGAATTGGTTCTCGATGCCCCTCATGGCCGCCCGATCCGCCGTCCTCTCGCGGACTAGGCATCACCAGAAGCATCCAAGAAATTGGTTTTATGGAGAAGATTATGAAGCAAAGCCCTGCTTTCGCCCTTGCATTGTCAGTTCTGGCACTGAGTGCATTTTCTGCCCAGTCGCAGGAGTTTGACATTGTCATCAGCAACGGTCGGGTGATGGACCCCGAAACCCTCTATGACGGCGTTGCGAATGTCGGCATCAAGGAGGGTCGGATTGCAAAGATCTCCAAGCAGCCGCTTTCCGGCACATCCGAGATCGACGCGACTGGTCATGTCGTGGCGCCTGGCTTCATCGATACGCATTTCCATTGGCAGGCGCCGCTCGGCTATGCGCTTGGCTTGCGCGATGGGCTGACCAGCAGCATGGACATTGAGGAAGGCTGTGCCGGCACTGTCATCGCCAAGTGGTACGAGATGCGCAAGGATGTCACCCAAGCCAACTATGGCTGTGCTTCAAGCCACGAACAGGCGCGTGCCATGGCCATTGACGGGTTCGACAATGAGGACGTCTTGGTGATGGGGCCAGCGGCCGCCTTAGAGACGCGAAAAGACTCGGGCTGGAGCCTTGGGAAGGCGGATTTCGACAGCGGAAACGAGATTTTGCGGATCATCGACAAGGGGCTGCAGGATGGTGCTCTCGGCATCGGCAGCACGGTTGGGTATATGCGGGATGGGGTCACCACCCGCGAAATGTTTGAAGTGCAAAAGGTTGGCGCGCGATACGGTCGACACACGGCCGTTCATACCCGTTTCACGCCAGACGATTCAGTCCACGAGAACCTGGGAGCGCAGGAGATCATCGCCAATGCGCTCGCTCTGGGTGCACCGGCCACAATTAACCACTACAACAATCCCGGTTGGCGTTTGGCCCATGAGATTATCCAACGACTTCAGGAACAGGGTCACAACATCTGGGGCGAGATCTATCCTTACGCCGCTGGCTCTACGGCATTGAACGCGGTATTCATTCAACCGGAAAACTGGGTCGAGCGTCTTGGTCACAAGTTCGAAGATACTTTGCAGGATCCAATCACTGGTAATTTCTACACCGAAGCGACCTACGAAGAAGGCGTTAAGAGTGAGCCAACAAAGGAAATTCTCCTTTGGAAAATGCCCGCAGAAGACACGATAAAATGGCTGACGCTAAAAGGTGCAACCATGGCAAGCGATGCCATGTTTGCAGAACCCCTCTTTGGACCGTGGAACACCCCGTTCGACGAACTCAGCAATACGCATCCGCGTGTCGCCGGAGCTCGGAGCATCTCTCTGCGTCTGGGTCGTGAGAATGACATCCCGCTTATGCAACTGCTATCCATCCTGAGTTACAATGCTGCAAAGCATCTTGGAGATACCGGGCTCAAAGCCATGCAGGAACGCGGACGCGTTCAAGAAGGTATGATCGCCGACATTGTGGTCTTTGATCCCGCAACAGTGACCGATAATGCCACGTATGAGCAGGGTACGATCCCGTCGACTGGCTTTAAAGCGGTGATCGTGAATGGAACTGTCACAGTGCAGGACGATGACTTACTGGAAGTATTTGCGGGACAGCCTATTCGCTTCGAGCCAGAATCCAAACCACGGTTTGAGCTGGTTTCAGAGGAAGCCTGGAATCTCAAGTTTTCCACCGGCATGCCAGATGTTGCGCCCGGCATTCCGCCTAAGGGTGGGAACTGAAATGTTTGGAAAAAACTGGATGCACAATCCCGTTGCTGCCTTTGCGGTTGTGATCATGAGTTCACAGGCCATGGCCGAATCGCAGGCCATCACTTTTTCAGAGCTGCGGGATCCTGCAGCTCTGATATACGAAGACCCGTTCCAGGACATGGGCCTCCAAATGCTTGAGGAGCTTCGGACCGTCGTCAGGCTTGAGGCCAGGTTTGAGCAAGGCGACATTCCGGAAGACGCGCAAGAACGCCTAATGACCAGCCTTGAAGATGCCCGAAAACGGCTTCAGGACAATGGACATGATATCGATGCTCTTTTGACGCAGCGTTGGACAGTTGCAGAAAACCGTAAGCGTGCCACCACCGCGACGAACCCCGAGCTTGAGAATTCGTACGTCAGAATGAATGGCTTTCTTATTCCGGCGGGATCAAATGACGCAGGGTTCCCGATTGCATATCTCGTTCCAGAAATTGGCATGTGCAGCCATAAACCCGCGCCTCCTCCGAACCAACTTGTCCGTGTCCAGCTTAAAGAACTGTCTCCAGTCAACACACCCTACGTTATGGTACAGGTTTCCGGGACTCTTCGGGTGCAACCCAGCGATGAGACCATCTTTATCTCAGATGGAGAAACCCGAATGCACAGTATGTGGCAACTCAATGCAAAGGATGTTGTTGCGGCCACTGGATCTGCCAACAGCGTTACTCTTAATGGATGGCAGGAACTTTTGCAGTCGAAAACACTCGCACGGACTCCACCAGGCGCAGACTGAAATCAGGAGAAGCAGCCGTTTTAATATGGGCGAGGTGTCAGACGGCAGCGTGAAACAGCGGTGCGCATAAACTAGCTCCCCGACATTAATCCGAGGAGCGTACTTGCGTGTGGCTTTCAGTAGGGGTCCTTTTTACCAGAAGCGATCTGTTCACGCCGTGGTAGGTTCCTTACCACGGCGTGAACAGAGACAAGATAACTGACGTTAAACGTCATTCTGACGCGCTAGAGTCAGCCACTCCCGGGCTGTCCGCGCCGGATTGGTCGACGGTGAAGGGTTTGATCGCGAAATTCTCCAACCACTCCTTAACAACAATAGGCTCAAATCGGCCGCGATCTTCTACCGGAAAACGGATGGGTTGGCCGGCCCATACTTTTCGGAATGCTCCATCCTTGACCACCAGTTGACCGTTGACGATGACGTAGGGAATACCTGTTGTCGGATTACCCTGTTCACCAGCTTTGTAAGTAGCATTGTCACGAACGCGCTCTGGATCGAATATGGTGATATCGGCCACCATCCCTTCCTGCATTCGACCACGCACCTTCATGTCTTGGAGACCTGTATCGCCTAGATGTTTCGCCGGCCAATACGACATTTGCGCAATAGTAAACATGAGTGGAACACCCTGTTCGCGCCCAAGCCGAAACACCGTTCCGCGGGTGCCAGCCGTTCTTGGGTGCCCCTGATACTCAGACGGATCAAGATCCCAACTGTCGAGACCTTTGCCAGAGTAGATCGAGTCAGAGGCGACAATCATGTGCGGCATCCGCAGCCAATAGGGCAGCCATATTTCGCGAGAGGGGCTGAAGACCACCACGAGGCGGCTGGGGTCAGAATCTCGCGTTGACTCATATTCCGCCTGCGTAAGGAACTTGTCGGCGATGGGATCATACATCGAGTCTTCGTACGGAACGCCGAATGTGGCGTAGACTTCGGGCTTGAAGAAGTCAGAGGAAATTGACGTCGAAGCCGCAGTGTATGGATAATACTCGGACCACACATTGTACCCTTGGGCTCTCGCGGCTTGCAGCTTTTCCTCGTTCTCCCACCACCCGTAGTCATTGTTGTGCAACAGGCTAACCGGTGCATCAAGCGCCATGGCGTTGGCCAGAATTTCATCAAAGCCCAGAGGCGCTTCAGGTGTCACAGGACTACCGTGGAAACGAACATGCGCCCCAAGGTAACGGCCGTAGTGTCCACCAATCTCTTGCGTCTTGAACATCTCGTAGGTTGTAAGGCCATTGGCCATATAGCCCACAGTGGAAGAAATATTGAGTGCGCCTTGACGAAGCTCTTCATCGATAAGAGACAAAACCTGATTCAACTGATCCAGATCGCTGCGCCCGTCCTGCCAACCGCAGAACCCGTCTGAGCAAGCCTCAGCCCGAAGCCCACCCAGTATAAGCGGCGCATCATACCAGCCATCGATCTCGACCTCTGGGTCGTGCACCCGCAATCGGGCACCCTCTTGGCTAACACCAGTGCCGTAGTTTAATGGCCACGCGCCTTCCTTGGCGCTGTACCATTCGGCGACGTTGATTGCACCGATCTCAAGGTCCATACCCGTCGTAACGCCGTCCAGCGCAGCCAACTTCAACGAAAGACCGTCAAGTGCGTGAAAGTGGAAATCGATGAATCCTGGCGACACGACATGCCCTTGCGCAAAGATCGTCTCGCTACCGGTGATCTCGTCCGCCGTGATCGTCTGGATGATACCATCCGTGATACCAACGTTAAGGACGGCGTCCAGCATCGTCTCAGGGTCCATCACGCGGCCATTGAGAATTACTAAGTCATAATCCTGCGCAAAAACCGGTTGGCCGAAAACCAATCCAGCCGATAGGGCCAACGCGGAACACGCCGTAAATTTGCCTCTTATTTTCTTGATGGGAAGTGACATCCAAAAACTCTCCTTTTTGCCTAACTTCATGGTTATTCCAGTGCAAGCGGGTCAAAGGATCCGCGTTTCGGCGTGTTCGAACTTGCAAAGCTTGGAGCATTGAAGCGGCTTTCAAAGCGCTGATGCGTGCCACAGAACACTTGAGCGATGCTGACACCATTGCGAATGGGAGCACCGCCTTTTCCCAGCGTCGCGCCAATCGTGCTAAGGTCCAGCGCAGCCGAGCGCACAAGATCATCAAAAGCAGTGGTGCCGGCCCCTGCGTTGATGTTCTCGGCCTCCGTTTCTGGGGAAGCGTCAGAAATCAGACCATTCAGATCGATTGCATCAATGGTCTGTGCGCTGGATAGCGTTGCAAACGCGGAATATATCGTCGCAGTCAGTATGTGCCGTAGCATAGTGTTTCCAGTACTTGTTCTAGTCAAAATCTTGACGGGTTCCGTGTCGCGCCAACTGCGGCACACCTCAAAAGTTCAAAACTTTGAAGCCGACTTCAAACGACCAGTCGAACGGAGCGTCCTTGCCAATTCCTATGCCGGGCTTGATAAAAACTTGGCTGTCCCCGCCAAAAAGCTGACCCGTCAACATTCCATAGGTGACCTGCAGGCTGCCAAACGTGTCGTTGCTTTCCCAGTTATGGACAATGGCGGGGTCAAAGGTCATGAACAGTTTCCGATTGGGCAGCTTGGGCACGTAGTAGAAATCCAGCGTAGTTATGTTGAGTTTTTGTCCAGCACTATTGCCGCCCTCCAGACCGAAGGTCTGCACCCAGGCCGGAGCAAAAATTGCGCCGTTATCGAGGAACATCGCATAAAATAGTGAAGTCTCGAGCACCATTTGACCATAACCGGCACCTTTGCTTGCCGTGTCGAAAAACAGCTCAGCAGAGTAGGCGGTACCTGCCTTTGGGGTCAGATGAAAGACATTGAGAAACGTCAGGCTGACGTCCCCGACAGCATTATCTTCAAACAGGTTGGAGTTTTGCCGCAGATTCGGGTTTTCCGCAAAAGGAATAGTTAACTTCAACGCCTTGGAGCCATCCCCGATCGGGTGTTGGTAGAAAAACTCCAGCAGTCCGTTGTTCAAGTTCGGATTTATTTTGTTATACGAATATTGCAGACCCATCTGTGTGGTCAACTTGGTGGGGTTGGTCCCATTCTCGGCATCTGTCGAGTCGCTAAGTTGTCGTTGAATATCATCAAGATTTGCACCTTCCTGAGCCGACGTGGGAACCGAAAACAACAGGGCGCCCGAAAATACTGTTGCTGCGACGAATGTAACCTTTTTGGGGAATGCTAAGAAACCGGTCAGTTGCCTCGCTTTTCCGGTCATTCTCTTGCTCCCAAAACTAATCAACTTCCGGACTCTGCACCGCTTCAAAAAGCGATGCGCGCACGCAGACCCAACAGCGCGATCGTGTCTTCGGTTGGATTGAACGCCGGATTATGGATAATCTGGAAGCTCGGCGTAAGCTCGATGCCCTCGGTCAGCTGCCACTTCTGAAAGACCTCAACCGTGATTTGGTCGTCCAGCCCCGACCCAAATGTGTCTTCGTTAGGGCGGCTCCAGTTAACACCAACACCAAGAATATTGCGGCTTGGATCCTGCGTGTAGCCAAATCCAGCACTCAATGCGGCCTCATAGAGGCTACCGCCCCCTTCGGACCAGCCGCCGCGCAGAAATGGGAACCAATGATCGCCCACGATCTGGCTGACACTGAACGCCACACCATGGCCCTTTGGCGTTCCGGCCTTTTTGCGTTCATCAATCTGCCAGAACGTCAGGTGCGCGTTGTTGACGAAGCGCGCTTTTTGGCCCGTAGTCCAGCCGATCTCGACTGACTTAAAGGTCTCACCCTCACCGAAAAGCGTGTCCCATCCAGCAAGCGGATCCGAAGCATCCGCATTGGCATCCGCGATGCCCGCCGACACATATACATTTTCGTTCAGAAAATAGCCGGCCGCCACACCAAGGGAACCGTCCGGCAACCCGCCAATAGTGCCAGATCCGGTCTGAAATGCGAGATTGGAGAACCCGCTCCATGGGCTCGCAAGGGCATAAACATCCACGTAGTCCGTCACGTCCAGCCAGCCGACATAAGCAACACCGCGGCCCTGGGCGAAATTCTGCTCCCAGTAAAGGTGGGTTGTGCGCCATCCCTGGTCACTGAAGACCGAACTCACCAGTCCCGCATAGCCCAGCTCCGCACCGAAGCCGGTCACGGGAACATCCCCGAACTTGTGCCGGTTCTCGAATTTGAACACGAGACTACCGCTGTTCGCTGAACCACGGCCCGCCAGCTCCCAAGAACCGAAAAGCCGGAATGCGCCACCGCCAGCCGAGTCTTCGCCAAGGCTGGCAGAAGCGGTATATCCCAGGGCGTTGTAGTCGAAGCCGAAATCTAGACCGGTCTTCTCTTTAATCGTCGCTTTTCTGTCCGACCAGGTTTTCTGAAGGTCGACATCCAGTACATCGTCCTTTTCCTGATCGTCGGAGGCAAGCAAAGATGGCGTCGAGTCCGGCCCAGCAAGGACATCGCCGGCCGACTGAGCATGGAGCGAAACCGGCAGGCCGCAAAACAAGACCGAGGCAAATAGCCCAATCTTTGCGCGGTTCGTATATGAAACCGCATAGTAAGCCGGCGCGGATTTCTGTATGCAGAGGCTATTCATAAAGTATCCTTAAAAATTTTGCCGCCCTTCATGATGAAGCCCAGCCCACTCTCTGGTTCAGCCAGAAGTGAAATGTCTTCGAGCGGATTTCCGTTGACCAAAAGGAGGTCGCCGTAAGCACCTTCCTTGATGACCCCAAGCGGTCCGTCCAAGTAGGGGTGGCGTCGCCCAGACCGTTCAAAAAGCTCCGCATTCAAAGAGGTTGCCTGACGGAGAATATCGACTGGCTCGTAATAGGCAGTACGCGCCACAAACTCCTGACTCTGGAACGGACCAAGGTCGATCGTTCCCAAAATATCGGTCCCAAAGGCCATTTTAAGACCAAGCGCCTTAGAGCGTTCGTATCCGTTGGTCGCTCCTGCCTGTGCCTCAAGGTATTTTGGAACGGAACTCCCAGTCATTCCCGCCTGTTCAGGCCCCACGCTGAAAGACAAAAACTGGGTCGAAAAAAAGATGTCGGCGTCTTTCATCATTTGCATCGTTTCTTCGGACGCAAAGAGGCCATGTTCGATTGATCGTACACCTGCTTTGATAGCGTTTTGTATCGCCATATCGGTATAGGCGTGGATCGTTGCATAGGTGCCCCAATTTTTGGCAGCCTGAACGATCGCAGAGAGCTCTTCCTGAGTGTATTCTGTGACGTCTAGAGGGTCGTGTGCACCAGTAATTGAGCCAGAGCCCATGATCTTTATCTGGGTCGCGCCATATCTAAGTATTTCCCGGGCTGCTTTCTGCACCTCGGGCACACCGTCGGCAACAATCGTCCAACCCCGCAAATATGCGGGGTCTATCTGGTTGGTGAAATGCGGCGACAGATAATTCATCCTTGGATCGAAGTCACCATGGCCAGATGTCTGAGAAATGAAGAACCCTGACGGAAGTATTCGGGGACCCGGTACAACGCCACTGTCAATTGCCTGTTTGAGCCCGAAGGACGGACCGCCCATGTCGCGCACGGTTGTGAAACCGCGCATCAACATGCGCTCTGCGCTTTGAGCGGCCATGGCCCCCGTGTATTCTTGCGGGGACGCGTAAATCAGATTTTCAATGGTATCGTTCCACATGATGTGGACATGTGCGTCGCTCATTCCGGGCGTTAGTGTTCGCCCGTCGGCATCGACCACGGTGGCATCAGCGTCCGACAATGCCTCGCCCACCTCAGCGATCATCCCATCGCGCACCAAAACGTCGAGCCCGGTCATCAACTCTTCTGATGTTCCGTCAAAGATTTTTGCACCGCGGATAAGCGTGGCTTTGGTTGAAGGGACCTGCGCGCGTCCGGCATTTGGAAACACAGATGCTGCGGCACCCCCGGCAACGAAGGCTCTGCGATTGAGTTTCAACATCAACCATCTCCTGAAAAAATTTGCATCAATTAAAAACGATAACCGGCAACCACGCATTTGGGGCCATATTTCGAGGTCCAAATCTTTCACCTCGCCATCCGATATGAAAACTTCATGTGTCGCACGTCTAAGTTACGCGAGTGCAATTCGCAGTGTCCGAGGGACTGAAAGGCCCATTGTGCCAAGTAGGTGCACCGACAAGGCGTTGCAGTGCGGACTTCGGCAATGCAACCAATATTGAACGCGGAGCTGGAACTCAGGTGAAACTCGTTTTGATGTCAATCCAGCAACAACATGACGTCTTGTCACTAAGCCGAATTTTGAGCACCAGCTGCTGAAACGACCAACCGCACAGAATAATCATCTGCGCCGTTTCGAAGCCGGCAGCGGCTCAATTACGGAGGTCAAGTAAGAGGATCATCTCCCCATCAAATCAACCTGCACGAGATTTTCACACGATTTTTTGTCGTGACAGACATCAAGGCATGCTCCATTGTTGGTAAACACAATTTTTTTCGCCATCTGCGCAACTATATTGCGCAGGTTCTTCGGCTTGTTGTTGATTTCTGTAAAGATTGGTTTTTGATCTGCTGTGATAAGTGATTTTGATACACAATCTGGTTTGTTTGCCCCTTCGGACCTCGGGAGGACATTGGGCCTGCGCGCAATTTCAACTATGCGCGAGCAAAACATCGGGCTGCCGGTTGTCGAAGGCGGTATCGTGTTTTTGGGTAATCGCCGCCCAACGATGCGCGCTTTCAAGATGGCAGGACGAAATTGCGTGATCACGCGCATGCATGTGCCACAAGCTTATACCGCCTACAATGTTCCGGATCCAAATTGGATCACCCTGCATATCCCTCTTACGTGGAGCGGGGACTATGTTTTTGATGGATACCAAGTCAGCGA
Source organism: Ruegeria sp. YTSC230 (assembly GCF_059609665.1). Taxonomy (NCBI): domain Bacteria; kingdom Pseudomonadati; phylum Pseudomonadota; class Alphaproteobacteria; order Rhodobacterales; family Roseobacteraceae; genus Ruegeria; species Ruegeria sp. YTSC230. Next base: position 38,507 of record NZ_JBXWMC010000014.1, read on the forward strand.
GGGCGATGCCTTTCTCGCAGACTGTTTGAACGGCTACTCGACAGCGGGCGAGAACCGTGACGCCATCACTTTGGGAGCAACACGCGAAGCAATTGAATCAGCAATGCGATCCATGAATGGCGGGTGTGATAGCTCTTTCGAATTTGGCGCATCTATTATTCAGCCGAGCACTGTCCTGTTGCAAGCCGTTGCGGGGCAGATCCACGCCGCGATGGAGGTGGAGCGTTCACTAGGGGCTCGCCAAGAATTACATTTTATGCCTGAAGTTGCTGAGCGCGACTTCATAGATGTTTTGGCTATGGAATTCCGTTCGGCCGAAAGTGCGAACGCAGTAACAAGAGGACTAAGCCGTCGCGCCGTAGATGTGGTTGCCGAGGCACGCCAGCTTACACTCGCGCACTCTAGTTCCGTACCCAGTCTTTCAGAAATCTGCGCGATAACGCGTGTCGGTCAAACCCGTCTCTTTGAGTGTTTTCAAGAGGTTCACGGCTTGGCGCCGTACAAATGCCTTATGGCATTCAGGCTGAGCGCCGCACGCGAAAGATTAACCGACAAAGACAATCCGCCACACTCGGTGAAGCAAGTCGCTCTGGAAACGGGTTTCACCAAATCAGGGCGTTTTGCGGAGTGTTTTCTCAGACAGTTCGGTGAACTCCCATCTGAGGTTCTTAATCAAACCCAAAACGAGGCGTTGATGAACACATGACAAACGAGACAACAGTTATTTGCGAGGGCTTAGTTTGGCCTGAAAGCCCGCGCTGGCATGCTGGAGAGCTTTGGATAACGGAGGCCTTTGCGGAAAAGTCTGGAGTTAGGTCTGTCTCTCTAGATGGAACGCAAACACTACATATCCCGGTCTCTGGTGGACCCGCTGGAATGGATTTTCTGTCCGATGGTACGGCGGTGTTAGCTGCTGCGTTCGATCGAAAAATCCTCAAGCGCGGCCCTGATGACGAAGCGTTCTCAACCTTCCTTGATCTTGACGGCATTGCAGCTTACCCCAATGAATTGATTGTTGGGCCAGGCGACCGAATTTTCATCGCAGACAGCGGCTTTCAGGTCGGTGTCGATCCTTACCAGTCAGGGCGACTTATTGTTGTGGAAACAGACGGAACCGCAAGTGTTCTCTGCGACGAGCTGCCCTTTCCAAACGGCCTTGCTATCACGCCCGACGGGCGAACGCTGACCATGGCAGAGTCATTCGCAGGCCGCCTGTCGCAATTGAAATTTGGCTCTGATAACAGTCTCTTGGAACACTATGTACACGTCGCCTTTGATAACCTCGGCGTGATTGAAGACTTCGAAGCAACCTTCACACGCAAGTCCGCTCCAGACGGAATATGTCTAGACGAAGCTGGTAACATATGGGTTGCTAACCCGCTTGAGGCCAAAGTCCGATGTATCTCTCCTACGGGTAAGCAGGTTGATGAGGTTGTGATCTCTCAAGGTGGAATTGCATGTATGCTCGGTGGCCAAAATGGCACAACCCTCTTTGTTTGCACCGGTGATCCACTTGCGATGGCGCAACAAAACGGCCGAATAGAGATAGCAGAAGTCGATGTTCGCGGCGCGGGTTATCCACGATCCGTCATCCCCCAATAGCATGTTAAGTCATTGGTCTGGACCAGACTGCATGAGCCAACGAGAAATTTTCCCTTAATACGTAGATCGCTCACTTCTCAATTCGGCGTGGCCAAAATGAAAGAGGCTCATCGCCTCTGGCACTGCGAAGGAGGGATAGATCAATATCACTCAGTGTCTGATTCAGGCGAGTGTGCTGGCTTCAAAGCCTCTGTGCTTGCGGCCTTATCCTTTAAAACTCTCTCATTCTCAACATGGGTTAGAGCCCGAGCAAATTGTGTAAACAACAAAACGAAAACCCCCACTCCGACAAAGATGTAAACGACGGTAAAAATCTTCCCCAGATCAGTCTGCGGCGACAGATCGCCCAGACCTACCGTGGATACTGTGGTGGCGCTGAAATAGAGTGAGTCCGTCCAACTCCAGCCTTCTACGCTACGATAAAACACGGTGCCTGAAAAAAGAATCAATGATGCGAGCACAAATCCAGCTCGAAAATCGGGAATGCTCCAAGAGCGTCCAATTGCCTTAAGTAGGCGAAGTAAATTCAGGCCAAGCGACATCATGAACAAGGGTGCTCCCACCAAACCAAGTGTCCTACAAAACCAATTGATGCACGAGATTTCAGGTGTAGGCAATGACGGTATATTTTGGGAATGTCAGGGGCGGTCCGAACCTGTGGTACTTTCGACAGAACAGGAGACCGCGGAGCGCCGGGTCAAAGCCAAACTTTGGAAGGATCGAGCCGAAACACCGCAAAGCATTGAAAGATGGGCAGTGGACCTAGTGCACAACCAACTTGCCGGACGCCCAAATATACGTGTGCTGCCTAAAGTGAGGCAACCATTTCGGGCAGGTTTGCAGCGTTTCTATGGTGCATCCTGTTTATGCATCTGCCGATTTTTGTATCTCCGCTTGTGCGACGAACACAGACAACGCGCGCATCCAGCCGAAACATAACGTCGTTTTTGGGCTGGTGCAGCCCTATCCATGGACACCTGAACGGCGGCTTTTCCCAGGCCAGCGCCGTCCCGCAAAATAAACTTCCGCACGGCAAGCCGAATGGCCTGTGTGGATAGCTCCTGCATAGCAAGACATTTTTGACGTAATTTTGCACTGGTCAGAAGCAGACGTGTGTCCGGCCTGTTTGCGCGGCACTCGTAGCCTCTGGCCCTAATGATTTCCGCGGCCAAGTCCCAAACGGCTTATCGAACAACAATGTGTCCCGGACATTCGACGGGGTGTCTTGGTTGGCGGGCTGACTGTGCGCCATCATTTCAAAGGTCTTTCTGTCTCGGGTGTTACTTTTCTTAGGCTGCGTGAGGTCGATAATATTCGTTCTTGGTCAGCACCGCCCAGACAATGCGTGCGGTCTTGTTCGCCATCGCGACGGTCGCCAGTCGAGCGGGCTTGCGCTCGAGAAGACCGATCGCCCATGGATCGACGCGGTCAGGATTCACTTTCATTTGTCGCAATCGCGCGGTCATGCCGGTCACCAAAAGGCGCCGGATGTACCGGTCGCCCATCTTTGTAATGCGCCCTAATCTTTCCTTTCCGCCGCTCGAAAAGTTCAAGGGCGTCAGACCAAACCATGCCGCAAATTGTCGACCATTCTTGAACTGTTTAGCATCGCCGACTGTCGCAACAATGGCTGAAGCAGTGACAGGCCCAACGCCTGGGATCGTCCGCAGAAGCATAACCCATTTGTCCAGTTTTGAGTGAAGCCGCATGCGCATCACGTACCGACGGAACCGGAGGTGCATCGCAACCAGTTGGTGGCTGAGTTGTCTGAGAACATCGATTGCGATCTGCGGTAGGGCCGGGTTCTCTCCTTCGAGAACACCTTAGGCGTATTTGACCGCGGCTCCGGTTCCTTGTGGTATGATGACACCAAACTCGGCGAGCAGGCTGCGAGGGACTGTTGCGTTAATCTTCCGAGGTCGGATTGATGCGGTCGAATGCCTTCGGATCAAGCGGTCTCAAACAGCCGCGCGATGAACTGGATCTCCGCGATGACGCCTGGTTGCTTGTAATAGATGTGGCCGCGTTTGATGGTTCGTATTGTTTCTCTGCCGCTCAGGGTCGCCTTTGCTGATCGCAAGGATTGAAAGCTTTGGCGGTATTCGAGCAACCGTTTCAGTGCCGCATGATCGCTCTCAATCAGATTGTTTCGCCACTTTCGGTCAATGTGCCGAATGCTGTCGAAGCGCGGATCATAACGACGATTAATTTCGTGAATCACACGCCGATAGGCGGGGGCTTTATCAGTCACGATGGTCACGGGCCTGTGCAAGCGGACGCGTTCAATGGCCCTGTTCAGAAAGGCCTTGGCGGCTTTTGCATCTCGCCGGGCTGTGAGCCAGAAGTCAACCATCTGGCCGTTGGCGTCGACAGCGCGCCAAAGGTAGCGCCACTTGCCACCGACGCGGATGTAGGTTTTATCTACGTGCCAGTCGACGCTAGCACGGCGCAGGTGTTTCTCAGTTCGTTTGGCCAGGTCAGGGCCGAACTTCTGAACCCACCGAAAGACTGTCGACCTGTCAACGTCTACGCCCCGTTCGGCCAGCAGATCGACAACGTCTTGGTAGGACAGTGGAAACCGAAGATACCAACGAACAGCGCACAGAATAATCTTACGCGGGAAGCGGAGGTGTTTGAATGGCGATTTACGGGACATTAGCAACCCCAACACACTGAAAGTCACCAAAGTTGCCGATTAATGCAACAGTCCCGTTTACAATGGCCGCTCTAGTGACCTCGGCTGCAGTGCAAAGATGGCCGTGCTGCAAGTGCGAGCAAATGCTGCGTCAGTAATATCCGCGAAAGCAAACGGCAACTCCGTCCGCGTTGCGGTCGCACACGTCAACGGCAGCGAAGGGTCGTTTTCCAAAAATCCTGTACGGAAGATTCCATCCCGCCCTGTTTTGCGCCGAGCCTGAATTTAGCCCTGTTGCATCAATAAATACCTTCTGCTCGGCAATTACAGACTGTGTCCATCATACTCATGGACGTGGGTAGCCTGTTCGCGGGTATGGGCAATCTCTTGCACCACGGCGGCAATCTTGCTGGATGAAACCTGGTGCAGCTCACCGACAACGGTCTCGGCGCGCTCGTAGCTGTCCGGAACGCCTTGGCTGTTGAAGTGGGCAGCAGCGGTGGAAATGTCCGCGCCTTTCCAAGTCGCCGTTGTGCCGACTGAAACGCTGTCATGATCGTTGTAGCGAGCCAGGAACTTGTTTCCATCGAGTCCGAAGCTGTTGGCGGTTGCAACAATGTCGTCACGCACTGCCAGCCATTTTTCGGCGTCGGACGGGTCCAGGTTGTCCAACTCGGCCGCATTCATGGATGTGGTGTAACTGTCATCAGTAACAGCGTACGCCTGCAGGTCAGTGTCGTATGGGCGCAATTCTGCAACATCGCCCTTTAGCTCGCCGATCTGCACGTCCATGGCGGCACGTAAGTGCGGATCTTCGACCTCTCGTGCAAGAGCTTCCATATTCTCGATAGAGTTCACAATATCCTTGGTCTGCTGTTCGTAGTTCTCAAAACCGGCCTGCCCCAGAGCGGATTGCATATACTGAACATAGCGATCACCGGGAGACTGGTATTCGTCGGAATCCTGAAAACCTTTGTCGCCGGACAGATCCGCAAGGGACGAATAGTAGGGGTGAAACAGGTCGTATTCCTGAGCATCGTTCATGTGCTGAGAAACCAAAGCCTGCATATCGCTCAGATCAACGGGCTCCCCTGACCGCTCCGCAGGCTCTAACTCGATTTTCAGTTCTTCGACCAGATCTTGTTGCGCCGTATGTTCATCTACACGACGGCTCGCCTGGTCCTCGATGTCGAAGCTGTTTGAAGCGATGGCGGCACGATCATAGCCCATCGCCCGCTGTTCTTTCTTGATAATGTTGATCTGCTCTGAAACGCGATCCTCGCGCGGGGCGGATTGATCAAATTGGGAATAGGGTGCGAAGTGTTCGACTTCGTTCAAAAGATAGTCTGTACGCGAAACCATAGTTGTTCCTTGGCGAGCTGATGGAAAACTCTGTGAGGGTTCTGCCTGGGGCGTTGGCGCGCTCATCAGGCAGACCGGGTGAAGTGTTATAAACTGTGTCCGTCATCGTCACCGCGCCCTTGCAACAGCGGGTGTGTTGCGTGGGCGTGAACCTCTGAGAGTTCTTCTGAGATTGCGATGATCTTGGAAGAAGCAAGCTGGTGCAGCTCGTCAACAACGGCCTCCGCGCGGTCGTGGCTGTCCGACAATCCTTGAGCCTGGAAGTGGGCTGCGGCGGTCGAAATATCGTCGCTGCGCCATCCCATTGTTGTGCCCAAAGTGACGTTCTGATGGTCGCCAAAACGGGCAACGAACGCCTCACCATCGAGGCCGTAGCTGCTGGCCGTGTCGCTGACTTCGTTGCGGATCGCCGCCCACTTGTCGGCCTCTGGGTAATCCAAGACATCCATTTCGGCGGTGCCCGTTCCCATCATCGTTGAATAGCTACGGTCCTCGATGATGAAGGCTTGAAGGTCCGGATCGTTGGTGCGCAGATCCGCCACGTCGCCCTTCAGCTCGCCAATCTGAATATCCATAGCGACACGCAAATGAGGGTCGTCAACCTCACGGGCCAGCCCTTCCATCTTGTCGATGGATTGCAACAAATCTTTGGTCTGAGTCTGGAAGTCCTCATAGGCCCCCTCACCCAAGGTGTCCTGCATATAGACCTCGTAGCGGCGTGCTGCCGGGGCATAATCAGCGGACGCCTGGAACGCCTTGTCATCGACAATATCAGCAAGGGCAGACAGATACGGATGGCTCTGTTCGTTGTCCCGAACGTCGCTGATATGGGCAACAACCTTAGCCTTCAGCTCGGGTGCTATTGTTAACTCAGAACCGCCTAATTCGATGTGTCGCCGCAAGTTGCTCATGACTTCGGGCGACACGTAAGACGGGTCTCCTGGCTCGCCGTAATCATCAAAATGATGGGCCTGATCCAGCAGATGTTCCATTCTCGATACCATAGGTTCCTCTCCTTCAACGAGCATGATGGCGTACTCTTCGATCCGGTCTTTGACGGCGTTGGCGCGCTCATCAAACAGATCCGACATTCTTGCGATGGATAGAGTCATCACATCGGCGGCCATGTCGCGGGCCATAACTTCGACTTCCGGAGTGCTTTCAACAACCGACATTCCGGCCTGAACTTTCCAAGTGTCGGTCTCAACTTCCTGCCGCAAACCGCGTTCAACGCGGGTCGTCGCGGTCAGCTCAATTCCGTATTCCTCAGCGACCTCGACCTGGATAGAGCGCTGAACGTCGATGTTCATTTCGCTGCTCATTCCCATAGCCAACCACTGCCCACGTTCGACGCCTCGGTTGTTCACAACGATGTGGACATGGGGGTTGTCAGTGTCGTTGTGGAACACCGTCAGGTAGTCCCAGGTATCGCCAAAATCACCGCTTCCAAACAGACGATCTGCAAACTCAAGACCCGCCTCATGAGCCGCATCCGGATAAGTCCCTTCCGGGAAGGATACGATCATATGGCGGGTATATCCGTAGTTGGTTTTCCCGTTGAAATCCTCTGCCCAAGTCTCGATCAAATCACTGACCTGATCGGCATCGAGCGGGGTAACGCCATTGTCTCGGATGTCCAACACACCCTCTGCCCTGACGGTCAGATAGTTGATCTGGCGGCGCAGCTCATGCGCGTTGTTCACCCCGCCTTTGCGGACGTGTTTCACAACCGCCTCGGGCTTTCCGAGCACGGCACCAAGCCGCGCCTTGATGGACGACGCCCGCGAAACCATGAACTTCATACGCTTGGCTGTCTGCAGTTGCTGATTGATCCGCTTGGAACGATCGACACCCTTCTGAGCCTCACGGAAGGCAAGTTCCAGGAAGTCTCCGGCTGTCAGACCGTGGGCTGCGGCGTTCATTTTTCTGGTGTCCAATCGTCGTCGCGCAAGATCCGGCGAATGGCGGATTCTGGCTCTCGGTTTCGGCGGGCCGCTGTGATCATCGCCTTCAAATCTTGCCGGTGCTGGATGATCGCGCGATGGAGATCTTCGACATCGCGGCGGTCGTCATCCGTCCAGATCACCGTGCCGCGCTTAGCCGATTTCGCAAGCTGATTGAGGTTGGTGTATCCACCCTGAACCTGCCGCAAGTGCTTCTGCCAGAGATCCACAACAGCAGGGTCGGGATCGAGATAACCGATCAACCGATAGATCAGACGCTGGATGATCTGATTGCGGCTCTTGGCTCCCAGCACACTTACAGCTGCCTCCAAACGCTCCAGCGCATCCACTGGCAAGCGTACGGAAAAGACAGTGGTATCGGCGGGCTTGCTCAATGCATACCTCTGGTTGTATTTTCAGTTTGTAACACAACTACCTTATCCTGTCATACTCTCCAAGAGGAAACCGGGGGTGATTTTAGAAATCCGCATTTTCTAAAATTGCCCTCGGAACAGTTTTGCTCTTGGAGGCAATCTCCACGCCGGGAAAAGGGTCCCGCCCCTTTTCCAGCCAGCAGGCGTGGGTGCCGGTGGACTGGCGCAGGGCAATCACGCAAAGCGTGGGCTGCCCCGAACAGCGCCCGTCACATACCGGCACGTTCAAGGTCAGTATGGCATTATTCGCGCGCCTCAGCGCGCTCTGTTTCCCGCCGCATGCGCGGCGGGTGTGGCAGGGTTGAGAGCTGCCGCACCGCGGAAGGTCACCGCCCCTGCCCGGTCCTTGGACCGCGCGCCACACGTGGCGCATCTGTGGTCCGGGTTTTGGCCGGAGCAGAAGAAAGGGCGGCTTGTGCCGCCCTGCCCTTATGTCATTCGGTGACGGGATCGTCATCGGTGCGCTTCGGGAAGGCCACCATCTCGACGCCGGGGAACATGCTGTGCTTGACCTGGATCGAGGTGATGTTGCCAGTCTCATCGGTGTTGACGAAGAGAACCCCGCAACGATCCCAGAAGTTTTTGCCTTCTTTTTCACCGGTCTTGACGTTCAGTTTCAGAGTTTGAGTTGCCATTGTTTGATCCTCGCTATGACGTGTTTCGGTGAACATGGGAAAAGCGGGCATCAAGGGGACGTCAGCAGGGAATTTGGTCCGCGCGGAATGCGCCGCAGGCGCAGGGGAAATCCCCTGTTGAAGCGCGATGCCCGGACCGGGCACCGCGCGTCTTCCCCGACTGCCCGCTTATGTTCATCCCTTCAGAAACACGGCAGCCTAGGATTTTCTGAGGCAACGAGTTTGAAACTGTCAGGCCAAGTGAAAAGGCAAAAATTTCTGGGATCGTTGCACGCGGGTCATTTGAACGTAGCGATGTAGTTTATGGCAGCAACATTGCTTCGGTCCGACGCAGGCGCGGCGCACAGTTTCGAGTGCGGAGTGCGGGGTGTCCTTTCTCAACCGGTATGACACTCGTCCTAAAGAATGGAGGGCCGCTAGCGGTGCAAGTCGCCCTGTTGAATTGGCGGAGGCCAAAGACCGGACGGTCCGGCCCTAGTCCGCGCTTGCGCGGATCAGGTGATCAGCCGGACTCAATTTGGCGGGGTGGAATCTGACCAAATAACTTCCGCCACCACTCAGACTTGAGCTTCGCTGCCAGAAGCAGAATTGCCTGGTCCAGGCTCATCGGGCGAACTGGAGCACGAAGCTTTCAAGGAAAGGGTACCTGTTCATCCGAAAGTCTTGAACGCACTTGAGCAATATCAATGGCCGGCTAACTGGACGCACTGGTTGTCACCCATCCACACTCAAATTCATTCCGGATTGCGAATGCCCGCTCCCATCAAAACCGGCATCGTCCGCGCATCAGAATTGATTTCGAATACTTGTTCGACCCGAATGGAGCCTAGTCGTGCCGCCTCCAGCGCGGCCTTCATTTGGTTCAGCGTCAATCCAAAGCCGTCATCATCTGACGCTTGCCAATCCCACTGCACAAAATGCCCACCCTTGTTGAGCAAACCCGCCAGTACTGCCACGGCGCCACTGTAATCTGGAAGAAAGGCGCAAACGGAAGACGCGCAGATCAAATCGAATTCTGAAAACTCATTCCCTAATTCCGGAACATCTCCAGCCAGCATATCTCCGTGAACGGCCCTGACATTGTGCAGCTGTTTGTTCTGAAGGACGTCAATCATATTCTCCGAAGTATCAACCGCGAAAACTTCCGCCACATGCGGTGCAATTTTCTCCGCCAGCAATCCGGTACCACATCCAAAGTCGAGCACGCGTTTTGATCGCCAATCCTTCCCACGAAGATTCAAGTGGTCGTCGAGCGAGGCAAAAGCGTGGTTTGCGTAGCGTCTAACGTCGCTGTTGTCGTCCCAGCCATCCGCATAGTCGTTCCAGTCATCGGTCATGTTGCTTACGCTTCCTTGTGGGATTTCATCGGCTCCAACACATCTACGCTGAGGCAGACGCATCGATACGAACGCGCGACATTGGCTAGGTTGGCGACAACAGTCAACATGGGTTTGGAACGGCATATGGAAGGAATAGAGGCGACTTCGGCAAGCCTCTGCCGACAATCTTTCCCGCAAGAAAGAGGCCCACCGAAGCGGGCCACAAGTTTAACCGAAGGAAAGTCTCGAGGTATTGAAACCAGGCTAACGCTTGCGCGCGCGATCGACAACACCGTCGGCTGATATCGTAGCGATCCTATCCTCGGTGCGGCGGGTCATTTCCACCCCGTCACCCGTCATATGCGCCTCGGCAAACTCGGTGAACTTGAAGATACTGCCATCGGCTTCAACATGGGTTTCATCTTCCGCCGAGCGGCGTATGACCGACCCGTCATGTCGGATTTCGATGATCGTGTTGTCGGCCATGCGGACCGTCACAGAATGCTCATCCACGGCGACACCCTGCCACCACATTTCCGCATCGCGGCGCACAACAATACGGTTCGGATGCAGCTTGATCTGCACGTCCTGTGCCGCCTCTGGATCAGCCGCTTTCACAACAACGATGGCCTCTTGCGCGCTGGGGTCACCATGGATCGACGCGCTCCCGTTTTTCGGCGGCCAGAGCTTTGGCTGTTCGCGCGGTTTGCCCTTCTGATCCGTATGAAACCCGACAAACATCTGCGCGGATTTCCAGACACGGCGAGCGGCTTTTTCGAGCTTGTTCGAAGTGGTGTCCATGGGTCTATCCAAATCCGTTTTGATCAAGTGATCGCTTTTGAGAATGAGCCGGGTGACCGACCTCTGTTAGCTATGCGCGACGGGGTGTTCACGCAATGCCACTTTGAGTTTTCCTCATTGAGGATGACACAGCCAGAGATTGATAGGCAGGGCGCTGTGCGCCCTGCCCCATTGGGTTCAGAAGCAATCCGGCACCCAAGCGTCGATGTTCGCTTTCTGTGCCTCTGACACACCCAATGCCACCTGATGTTCTGCATCGTTGAACAGCTTGTGCATCGCCTCGTTCTTCGCGCCTTTCTTGGATTTCGCAAAGGCTTTGAACATATCCGTGTCGCCATGCAGGTCCAGCAGGTCCTTGTAGAGATCATCCAGTTGCCAGCCTTTCAGCCGTTTGAAGCAGTTCTCAGCAGAGGGGGTCCAGATCGCGCGCATGCCGGCACCAATCTCAGCCTCGATCTCGCCCATGAACTCCGGGCGTTGGGTCAGGAACCGCCGGGCCAGAAAAGCTGTGATCTCTCCATTGCGGGTCTTCTTGCCCAGATCGCGAAACGCTTTGAACGCCTCTACGTTGCCTTGTGCGGCCATTTCGTGGAACTGATCATAGGCTGCCTCTGCTGCCGCATCCCGCTCCCCGCCAAGACGCGGGTCGAGGATGAACTGGTCGTCGATTTCCGGCGTATTCCGTTCAGCGCCGCCAAAGCCAAACAAGGTGCTGGTCAGACCGGAGGCCGGGGTGGTGAAGAACGCAAACAGGCTCAGCACATAGTCAGGCTTGTCCAGCAAAGCCGTTTGAACCGCCGCCAGCCGGATCGCCACCATGTCGTCGATGAACTTCTGCGAATAGGCAGGTTTTGGTTTCTCTTTGGCCTCGGACTCTTTGACCGGGGCCAGAATACCGGCCTCAATGGCGGCCTGGAGATGTTCCGCCGCGACATAGGCCGAGGATGTTTTGATCTCGCCAGTGTTGCCGACATAGACAAACACACCGGACAGCATGCGCTGATCGTCGGAGTAAAACGGCGCGGCATAGTCTTCGAGCGCTGCAAGCTCCTTTTCGCCATCTTCATCCAGAGCCTCAGCCTCATAGAGTTCGGCCAGTTCGTCATACCGCTCGGCCTGTTCTTCGGTGAAGTCCCGGCTCACCATCTCCAGACGGTGCATGCCTTCACTTCCCGAGAACCGATAGGGAATGTAGCTTTCGTCATGGGTGTCCACCCAGTCCCAGCCTTCCGCTTCGCGCAGCTTTTCTGCTTCTGTCGCCAGTTTCTCAGCAAAGAGACGGTCCAGTAGCTCACCTTCATTGAACAGGGTCTCATCGGCAAAGAGATCGGTGGTGACCGTGCCGCCGGCTTCAACATAAGCCTCCTGCCCGACAAACACAGCCTTGCGGTTGGTGCTGCTGACAGCCTCAGAGGTCAGGGCCTGTTTGACATCATGCTCACTAAACCACCGACACTCTTTGGCCTGTTCCAGCACCTCCAGAATTTTCTCTTCCTCGGTGCTGACTGTCATGGCCTTGGCCAGCCCCATGCTGATCTCATCGGCTTTGAGCGCGTCCAATACGGCGGCAGGCAGACCGGCCAATGCGAGGCGGCGGCGCACATGGGCTTCGGTCACGCCGAACGCGTTGCTGATCTTGGCAACAGACAGGGATTTCTCCGCCATCTTGCCATAGGCGCGGACCTCGTCCACCGGGTCCAGTTCTTCGCGGGCAGTATTCTCTGCATTGGCCCATTGCTCGGCCACAAACGGATTGTCTGTGATCTTCACGGGAACCTGTGCCAGATCGGCCCGCTCGGTCACAGCGATGGTCAAAGCCCGCAGGCGGCGACCACCAGCGACGATGGCAACTTTGCCATCTGCGTCGCGCAGACCGCTGAGGTTCTGGATCAGGCCGCACATGACAAGACTGTCGGCCAACAAGGCAATGCCTTCTTCGGCAACCTCCTGTCGCGGGTTGATGTCCGACAGGTACAGATCAGACAGAGCGACGGTTTCGATGGTTTCCGGTGCGGTGAATGTTTCGAGTTTGCTCATGGGGCAAATCCTTGTTTGAGTGTTTTGCTTTGTGTTAAGGGTGCCCTACCCCTCGTGGGGGTAGAGCGAGGCCGCTTAAACGGCTGCGTTTTGGATCAGGAAGCGGCGTCCGATGTCGAAGTCATCGCCCTTCCTGATTAGCGCCCACGCTTCTGCGATACGCTGCTGCAAGATTTCATTGCTCATGGTGTTCACCTCCTTTCTGGTTTGGGATTGGGATCAGTATTCGCTGGGGCACATGATGGTCAGGACGCGACGCGTCACTGCGGGGTCAAACGGGCGGTCGGAGCCGTATGTGTAATCCGCGTCGTAAAGATCGATTTTCCAGAACAGCTTTTGGCCGCTGACGATCACCGTCCCGAATGTGTGATCACCATAAGGGTCATTGCCTTCATCGAACTGGTCATCCGACGCCACCGCCTTCAAAGCTGCGGTCTGGAACTCCATCCCTTCGCCTGACACGCCGGGTGTGACGAGAACTTGACCCTGAATGCCGTTGGAGTGCATCTCAATCGCTGTAGTCGGATCGATCAGGGCTTTCCGAAACAGGTCATTCTGGACCGCAATCTCTGCCGCCTGAAGGCTGGTGTCATTTTCGATGTCATTTGTCGTCTCAAGGTTCAAAACCGTCTCTCCTCTCATGGTGTGACCTCCGGGGCTGATCCCCTTTGGTGCTGGTTTTGAGCCGAGCCCTGAAAGGGCGTCGTCTCTAAAACCTGCCCCGTGGCGAACGCGGAGAGGGGCGAGACAGGACAAATCGACAAGAGTGGTGCGGCCCGCAGCGCAACGCGCGAGGACACGGTCTTGTCTATTTGTCTTGTCCGAGGGGGGAGGCCGCGCCTTCCCCCTGACGTCGGGGGGGCGTTTGGCTTGCCCAAATCCCGCCTGACCAACAAAAAAGAAGCCAAAGGATCTTTGATCCTGCGGGAGCGCAAAAGGGATCGTCACCCGAACGGGCAGATCACCACGGCATGGACCGACCATGACCCAAAGCCCCTGCCCGGCTCGCAAGAGACGGTTCAGGGGCTACTGGGACAGGGAGATCATTCTGGGGTGTTCTGGGTGGAAGCCGGCATGCCGACTGAAACCTAGAGCCCGGTCACGAGCCAGCTGGCTCGGGATTTGCCAAGGGACAAAGGCCGCAGCCCGAAATCACTCACCGACCGGAACATACCCTCGTCGGAGCTTTTGCTTTTCAAGGTTATGAAGCGCTTCACTAGCTTGGGCTGCGTCTTCGTACGTCACCAACATGGCTTGCCCGTTTGTGCCGATACGTCCCCAGGTACGAAGAACAGAAACTTCGCCAAACAACGTCGGCTGCAACTCTATTCCATAGAACCGCGCCATGTTAACGTCGGGGTCCACATGGATCAGGTGGACAGGTGTCGTTGCTGTCAGTTCCATGACGCGATTGTCGGTCAATTCAGCCCTTCTGTCCAATGACATTGCGAAATCAATTCCCGGGAAAGGACCCTGATCCTGAACGGAAAATGACATCGAATGCATCCGCTACTACTATAGCTGACCAATATGTAGGTAATAGGATCTGCCATGTTTCGTTTTCTACTATTTGCTTTCGTGATGGGTCTTGCCGCCAACGCGGGTGCGGCGCAGACACCGCCTTCGGCTGATGAGGTCGCGCAATACGACGGTCTCTTCGCAGCCGCTCACACCGGCAACGAAGAAATGATCCGGCAACTCGTTGCGGCAGGGGCAAACGTCAACGCGCGGGACTCGTGGGGTCGCACACCAGCCCATGTGGCCGCGTTTGCTTCAGAGGACGAGGCATTGAGTGCACTGGCTGAGGCTGGCGCCGACATGAATGCACTTGAAGATCAGGCCTACGACGTGGTCACGATTGCGGCCGTTGCAAATGATCCGGAACTGATGACGCTCGCCATTGAGCTCGGCAACGATCCCGGCCTCACGACCAGCCCTTATGACGGAACCGCTCTTATCGCGGCCGCGCATCTCGGTCATGTCGAGATTGTCAGACGGCTGATCGCCGCCGGCGCGCCTCTGGACCATGTGAACAATCTTCATTGGACAGCCGTTATCGAAGCCGTTGTGCTTGGCGACGGCGGCCCGGATCATCTTGCGGTTCTGGATGCCTTATTGGCTGCGGGTGCTGACAGATCGCTTGCCGATCGTAACGGAATTACCCCACTCGAACACGCCGAACTTCGCGGATTTTCCGAGATGGCAGAGCGGCTGAGAACAGAGGATTGAGGCCTGTCCGGCAGGCGGAAGCGGTGAGTTTCACCGGACAGGCACCGATGGCAGCTTGGATATGACCGACCTCGGGTCAAGGTCTCGGCGTGGTAGAGTGGCGACAAAGATGAAGACATCCCAAGGACAACGGCAAAATGAACAAGATCGGAAAAAGTAAACAGGTCGGCTACAGCGCGCTTGTTTGCGCGAGGCGCAGCTTTCTTGCTGCATCAGGCTTTGGCGCGCTGACGGTCGGCTTGAGTGGCTCTGTCCTGGGCCAAACTTCTTCGGGTGCGGACGACGCTATACCTCAGCCAAGTGATCCCAAAGATGCCTCATTCATGGAGCGCGCCTTCGAGATGCGTCAGTATGCGATTGACCATGGAGATCAAGGGTATGGCGCAGTTGTGGTGCGCGACAATGTCATTATTGGCCAGTCATGGAGCAGGGTCATCTTGGATCAAGACCCCACGGCCCACGCTGAAATGGCCGCGATCAGGGATGCCGCGCGACGCCTTAATCACCGAGATTTGACCGGATCGGTCATGTACTCATCCTCCCGACCATGTCCCATGTGTGAAGCCGCGGCATACTGGGCTGGAGTCCGCCTGATGTTCTACGGCCGGAAAATCACGAGCGCAAGTTCCCCGAAGCTTTGCAGTTAGTATGGTTCTCAGCCATCAGCAACGTTTCATTTTGCATTCGCCTCCCACGGTGGGAAGTCCGGCCCATATCAGTCGTTCAAGAACCCTGTGCCGAACGGCCGGTTTGGCCCGAAATATTCGATCTTGTACTCTTTCGGCATTGCCCGCAGTCAAAGAAACCAACCCACAGAAAAGCTATCCACAACAGCCGTCCCCTAACTGGATAGGAGGACACGGAACGGTAGCGTAGGAGCAAAAAACACAGCAATCGCCTTCTAAAGGCTTCAAGACTGCCCTGCACGACTTGCAATCATAATACCACTGGCACGCTTCGGTTGGCATTTTCTCGGTTTCAATGTGCCCGCACTCAGGGCAAGTCAAAGTGCTATCCAGCACCACAGTTTGTTTTGTCATTGTCTCACATCTGCATGATTAGATAATCGTTGATTTGAGCCTCATTGAACACGATGACCCATGCCAGCGCGGTGATCGCTGAGCTTCCAACAAGCCACCATTTCAGATTTGCCATCGTCCCGTTTCGATGCGCTACGATCCATGAAACCGCGACCAGCGCTGTTGAGATGGCGAGAACATAGTAGCTTGCCGCCGCTATTCTTCCGAATACCGCCAACCAACTGCCACCCAAGCCTAACAACATCATGGCCATTGGAAGAACACAGCATGCCGCCACCCCCAGAGCGGAAACCGATCCCAGGTAGCTGAATGTCACATACTTCTTCATCTCTCGCTCCTTGGGTAGGCGATTTGATTGTGTTGAGGCACCGGCATTCAGAGCGTATAACTCCTGTAGTTACTACAGGATCAAGAGGGGACACTTCACATGATTGCGATAGGTGAGGCTTCCCGGCAATCCGGGGTCGGAGTAGAAACCATCCGCTATTACGAACGCGAAGGTATCGTACCAAGACCCGCACGAGCTCTGAACAATCGTCGCCTCTATTCCGCAAACGATGTGGGTAGACTTCGGTTTTTGAAGAAATGCCGCGACCTGGGGTTTCCTCTATCTGACGCAAAGGCGCTTTTGGAGCTGTCAGAAGGAAGTGCGGAAGACTGCCGGTCAGTGAAAGAATTGGCCGAGGCACACATTGCCAGCGTTCGAAGCAAGATTGATGAGCTCAGACGCCTGGAGCACGCCTTGAGTGAGCTTACGGCCAATTGTGATAGCGGAAACGTTCAATGCCCGATGCTGCAAAGACTGAGAACGATGGACAATATCTGACTCTGGCCGCTGGGCGGAATCAAAGGGTCTGAGATTTAGCCAGATCGCGTCAGACCAAGGTCTGTGGTGCGGTAACAGATTGTAGTTCATAGTCGATTTCACGATGAGAGCGAAAGTAGCTGACCTGATGATTGGCAATTGGTCGTTGTCGCGAGTCTTCCTTGCGACCAGCATCGTTGTGATGGGCACCGCGACCGCAATAGTCGGGGTCTGGGTGTCAAATCGAATTCAGAACGCCGTCGTGCAAAACTCCGCCAATTCCGCAGCGCTGTATATGGAAAGCGTAGTATCCCCGCTCAGCCAGGAATTGGCACATGGCGACCATCTTTCTGAGCAGGCAAGCCGAGCGCTGGACGAGATTTTCATGACCCAGCCAATGCGTGACCGCATCGTCTCCTACAAATTCTGGAAGCAAGGCGGTGTGATTGCGCATGCCTCGGATACAGACATCATTGGAAACCGTTTCAATCCAACTGATGACTTAAGGCGGGCGTGGAGCGGTGATATCTCCGGCTCTTTCGAAGAGCTCGATCATGCCGAGAGCGCCGCCGAGGCGGCATTGGGGATACCACTACTTGAAGTTTACAGCCCCATCCGCGAACTCTGGTCCGGCGAAATCATCGCAGTTGCGGAGTTCTACGAAAGAGCTGATCAGCTTGAGTTAGACTTAGCCAAGGCCAGGCGAACAAGTTGGTTGGTCGTCGGTTCCGCATTTCTCGCAAGTACTATTGTTCTGTATTCCATCGTCGCAATTGGTGACAAAACAATTCGACGACAAGGGGCTCTTCTTAAACAGCGCCTGACAGAAAGTGAGAGGATGGCCGAGCAGAATGCCCGGCTGCGCTCGCGTGTCGTCGAGGCGTCAGAAAGATATGCCACGCAAACAGATCGGTTCCTCAAGAAGCTTGGTGCTGAGCTACATGATGGTCCTGCGCAATACCTGTCCCTCGCCGCTCTTAGACTGGAGGCGGCGTTTTCCAAAGAGTCCGAAAGGCCTAAAGAGGCAGAGGAAATTCAGCAGTCTTTGCAAAAATCTCTGGCTGAAATTCGTGCAATTTCGCGAGGGCTGTCCGCGCCGGATATCGACAACCTGGCGCTCGTCGATGTCGTGAAGAGAGCCGTAGAGGATCACGCTGAACACAGCCCGTTGCGACCGGATATATCATTCCTGGGTAGTCAGGCCCCAGAGTTGTCATTGTCCGACAAGCTGTGCGTTTTTCGGTTCCTTCAGGAGACGCTTTCCAATGCCGCGAGATATGCTCCAGCTTCCAAGTGCACTGTTATCTCTGAGGCGCAGAGCGACTGCATAGTTGTGAAGGTCACAGACGACGGACCTGGATTTGACAGGTCAGAAGAAACCGCTTTGCGAGATGATGGTGGCCAGGGACTTATGGGCTTGCGAGATCGGGTCGAGAGTATTGGTGGCAGGTTCGAAGTCGCATCGAGACCGGGTGAAGGCACCACCATTGCTATGACACTGTTTTCCAGAAAAATGAGTGCATCATGACAACATCTGTCATCATAGCCGATGATCATCCGATTTTCAGGGATGGATTGCAACGCACGTTGGATGAAACTGATGGTTTTGAAGTTTTAGCTGCTGGGTCCAGCGCTGAAGAAGCAGTATCGCTGGTCGGCACGCATCAGCCGGACATAGCTATTCTTGACCTCTCTATGCCCGGTGGCGGGATAAGCGCGACACGTGAAATTGCGGCAATGGAAAATCCACCCGTCATTGCAATCTTGACGGTCTCAGAGAACAGCAGCGATGTCGCGGACGCCTTGGAGGCGGGCGCGATTGGGTACATTGTGAAGGGAGTAACCGCGAGCGAACTAACCGCTTCCTTACGCAGCATCGCCGCAGGTGAAGGGTTCGTTTCTCCTGGCTTGGCCTCGCGAGTATTGCTGCAAATCAATGCTGACAGTGGCATGTCTATTAACAGCAGCATTCTCGATGACCTTACGCATCGTGAGGAAGAAATACTGAGACGTGTGGCCAAAGGACTGAGTAACCGTGAAATCGCTGACGAGTTAGACCTTCAGGAAAAAACCGTGAAGCACTACATGACGGCAATCCTGTCCAAGCTTCATGCGCGCAATCGGGTAGAGGCCGCGCTTATCGCACATGATGTTTGGAACAAGGGAGATTAACCGCGGTCTCTTTGACGACGATGGCGGCTCCTCACTAAGAGAAGCCGCCAACGGATCATCGACTAGAGTTCCTGTTCAGTTGGCAACCGACTGTAACCTCCGGCGATCAGAGGCCGTTGCGTTTCTTTCAACAACAGTCCGGTTGTACGGGTCTTTCAGCTCGTAGCGCCCAAACTCGATCTCCTCTTTCCAACCATTGGCATAGTTCACTTCGATATTGTTGCCCTGGCGTTCGATTTTCGTGGGTCGACTTCCAGCAGTGCCGCCTTGCCCAGAAGAGCGCACGTTGTCGATTGAGATACCATTCGACAAAGACCGAAGCCTTGAAACGTCAGCACCAGTCGCGGGGCGCTCCTCAACAGTTCGATTCTGAGCATTTTTCCTCTCATACCGCCCGTTTTCGATCTCCTCCTTGGTTC
Source organism: Ruegeria sp. YTSC230 (assembly GCF_059609665.1). Taxonomy (NCBI): domain Bacteria; kingdom Pseudomonadati; phylum Pseudomonadota; class Alphaproteobacteria; order Rhodobacterales; family Roseobacteraceae; genus Ruegeria; species Ruegeria sp. YTSC230. The sequence continues at coordinate 57,940 of NZ_JBXWMC010000014.1, forward strand.
CGTCGGCGTAACGCACCTCAATGCCGCTGGCGTTTGTCTCGACCTTTGTTATCCCAGCCGAACCCGACGGCTTGCCCCCTGCTTGAGACCGGTCCTTCTTTCCGCTGCCTCTATTGGAGCGTTTCGAGTCATCATCGTCATCGTCACCGTCATCATCGTCGCGACCACTTTTGCCTGATCCCGAATTGTCGTCACGATCATCATCTCGGTCGTCGTCGCGATCATCGTCTCTATCGTCATCACGATCATCGTCCCGGTCACCACCACGGCCGCTATTGCCCGACCCCGAGTTGTCGTCGCGGTCATCATCTCTGTCGTCGTCACGATCATCATCCCGATCATCGTCGCGACCATCCCCGTCTTTTCCCTTGCCGCTCTTGGCAAAGGCATAGGACGGTTCAAAATGTAGGCGACCATCGGCATCGAACACTGGCACATAAGGTGTCGCCGCGATCAACGAAGCCAACGCCGCAGTACTAAGAAGTTGGCCCAGTTTTCTTTGAATTTTCATTTTCGCCTCCATTTCTGAGCGTCACGCTTCGTGACGTTGGAGACAGGTTACTTCTGGTTCGGCTTTTCCACATCGGGCTTAGGTCTGACGAATTTCAAGCCGAACGTCTTAGTCAGATCAGTCAAACCAATAGAGTTTTTGTTGAGCCATGTGACCAGTTTAGTGGGAACTGACCCCGTCACCCTTCAACTCGTCATCGGGTTCGAGGTGAATGACAAAGACGGAACCCGGATACAAACGATCCAATTCTTCCTCGATGTCATTGCATATATCATGCGCCGCGCTGACTGGCATTGTGCCGTCCACAACAAGGTGAAACTCCACGAAGATGACATTTGCGGACCTGCGCCCTTTGAGGTCGTGGTATTCTAAGGCTGCGCCGAGGTTTGCTTCGATTGCTTTAGAAACGGTCTGCAAGTCATGCTCCGACAGTGTCACATCCATCAGACCATCGACTGAAGCCCGAATAACTTTCCATCCCTCCCACAAGATGTTCAGAGCAACAAGAATTGCCAGGATCGGGTCGAGGATCAACCAGCCGGTGACAAGCGCCAGTATCAGACCTGCGATGACACCAACTGAGGTCATGACATCTGTGAAAATGTGCCGGGAGCTTGCCTCCAATGCAGGCGAACCCTCGCGCCTGCCGATTTTGAGCAATAGGTAAGCCCATGCGCCATTCACACCAGTTGCAATGACATTGACGACGATTCCAAGAAGTGGCGCATCCTCAAGATGCGGGTTCGGGAGTGCCAGCACAGCTTCTCTGATGATCAAGAACGCCGCCAGCACAATCAGTACGCCCTCGGCGACAGCGGAAAGATACTCGGCTTTTTTGTGACCAAAGGGGTGGTTTTCGTCAGGGGGTATATTGGCAATCCGAACCGCAAAATACGCCAGCAGCGCCGCAACGACATTTACAGTTGATTCCATTGCGTCCGACAACAACGCCACCGAGCCCGTCAGCCACCAGGCCAGCAGTTTCAGGGCCAGTACCGCAATGGATATTGGAATGGACCAAAGAGCGATTTTTTGTGTCATTTGGCCACAACCCTCAATCAATCATGAACAGAAACTCGGGTTAATGCTGAGTTCCGACGTTCAAAACGTAAAACAGGTGGTTGGTGAAAAGGGAATAGGCCCTGTGGCTTCCTACCGGCGACCTACGACAGCATCTGGCCCCCTTGCATGGCGCCAAACGACTGTTACTCTGATGCAAGCACGGCCGACGAAACAGGAACCGCCTTGAGATATGCTGCAATCGCCAAACGGTCCTCATCCGTAAGGCGAGACGTGTTCTCGATGACCTCCACCATCTCACCACCTGCACTGTCATAGTCTGGCGTGAAACCAGATTTCAGGTATTCGCCAATGTCTGCCTCAGACCATTCAAGCTGGTCTGAGGTCAGGCCGGGGATACGACCTTTCCCGTTTGGATTTGGTGCACCTGTCAGCCAAAGGTCTCGTTTCAAACCACCTAGACTATTTCGCGGGGTATGGCATTCAGCGCAGTGACCCAGCGCCTCGACCAAATACCTGCCAAGTCTTTGTTGGTCGGTCAGATCACCTTCGACCACCCATTCTGGCGTCATGAACAATAGCTTCCATCCGCCCAGTCCGCGTCGAACGTTGAAAGGGAAACCAACCTCATGCGCTTTGCTTTCTGCCGTGACCGCAGGAAGGGTGCTCAGGAAGGCATGGAGCGATACAACGTCATCGGTCGTCATGTGGGCGTAAGACGTATAAGGAAACGCAGGAAAATAGTGTTGCCCTTCGGGCCCGGTTCCATGGATTAGGGCATTGGCCAGATCCAATACAGACCAGGACCCGATGCCAACCTCGGGGTCACTGGATATGTTCGGGGCAATGAACGTGCCGAAATCCGTCTCGAACCTACGACCACCGGAGAGCATGAGCTTGTCCTCTCCAATCGCGCCCTGCGCTGAATGACAGGATGCGCATCCTGCGGCGTGGAACACGATTTCACCTCTGGCGAGATCTGGGTTCAGATCGTCGAGTTGAGACTGATCCATTCTTTGTGGTCGGGTCAGCACCAAACCAGCCAACCCAACTAAAAGTGCAACGAAAGCGGCGAAAAGGAAAAACCGCTTCACAACTATCTACCAATTAGTCTTTCGGTGCTCTGTACGCTTTGTGACATGCCGAACAGCTTCCACCCAGATCGCCCATCGCAGCTTTCAGGGCATCAACATCTTGTCCGGCTGCAGCCTGCATCGCAACAGCTGCCTCTGCCATGGCTTGCCCTTTCGCACCAACGTCAGGGAAGTTTTCCCAGATCGCAGGCAGCGCTCGGGTGGACGGATCGGATACATTGTCGGATCCCGCGGGCCACATCGCGGATTGGTCGATCTGCGTTAGTACAACAAGGTTGTTTGCAGCCCGTGTTGCGGCCTCGGCATCATAATCCACCTCACCTTTGGCCATGCCGCCAAGTGTACCAAGATTGAAGGCATAGAGTTGCATGATTGAGGTTCGAGCTTTCACAGCCGGGTTTTCGCTTTCGTGGGCGATGGCTGTGCCAATTGCAGCCACCGATAATATACCGGCCGCAAAGATCGAAATTTTCTGCATCATGGTGTGTCTCCCTGTTCAATACTCCGAATGTTACCTTGAACGAATTTACTTGTAATTGTTTGTTATTGGTCGTCACCTGTTAATTTATGAACAATGAAAACTGGGATGATATTCGGTACGCGTTAGCAGTAAGCAAATACGGTTCGTTGAACGCGGCGGCGGCGGCTCTGGGCGTTACGCATGCCACAGTCTTGCGCAGAGTGGCCGCATTCGAAGAGCGCCATGGTTGCCGGATTTTTCAGAAAAACCCGTCAGGATATTCCGTTCTCCCCGAAGCCAGTGCGGTCTTTTCGGCCATGGAAAGCGTTGAAGAAGCGGTGCTGTCGGTTGAGCGGGCAGTTGTCGGAGCAAATCGGTCTCCTATGGGTCAGGTACGCATTACATCTACCGACAGTCTTTGCCGGATTGTTCTACCTCCAATACTATATGAGATCTCACAGCTTTACCCCGGCCTGAAGCTGACTTTGCTAAGCGGAAATAGTCACCATGATCTATCCCGGTTGAGCGCAGACATCGCCGTGCGGCCATCGATAAAGCTCGGGGAGGGGCTGATTGGGCAGCGTGCCGGAACACTGTCGTTCGGCGTCTTTGACGACGGCTCTCCCAATAGCAAATGGATGAGGCTTGATGGGGCGTTAAGCCGTTCACTTCCTGCCAAATGGCTGGAAACGAATGTCAGTGCTGACGAAATGACCAACGGGGCAGACAGTTTTTTGGTGCTACAGGAGATGGCCGCTGCAGGAGTCGGAAAAACGTTTTTACCCACGTTTTTGGGCGACGCGGATTCCCGGCTTCGAAAGTCGCACGACGTGACCCCAGAAATTGAGGTTCCGCTCTGGGTCGCGACGCTGGAGGAAATAGCGAACACTCCCAGATTTGCTATCGTTCAACGAGCGTTGGTTGAACGCTTAGCCATTGTTCTTGCTGGATGACGTTGTTTTAGAAAACAGTCGCGAGCACTCGGGTTGCGCTCTCAGCAGATACACGACATAGCGGCTTTTATACCCACATCCAAACGAACGAGCTTTCAGCACGAATGCCGATTTGGGCAGTGGAGCAGTCACTACGAGGACCGAGGTTTCTGGCGCTTATCGCGCGGAGCAGACCTTGGCGTATACCGCAGCGAATGACCGCTTCCCGCCCTCTGTGCAGAATCTAGCGATCTAACAGCAAAGTAGGTTCGGTTGCTTGCCCGCCCCTACCCTGCCCGCCTGATGCCACCAATTTAAACTCCTGGTTTCAGTAATCCGCACCCTGCCTGGTATCCCAGAGACGAAGAATCTCTATCTGAGTAGGCATTACACGATAGATTAGCGTGAATGGGGTTCGGGGTACTGAAAGCTCCCGTATGTCTTGCCGTGTGTCACTTGGGTGACCAGCATAAGGGTTGGCTGCAAGAGTAAGCTGAATGGCTTTGAGCTGAGCTCGTGCCCTTTCGCTGCCTTCAGGAAAAACTGACGTGTAGTAGTAACGGAACCACTGAATGTCCCTGGCCGTATCTTCGAGAAATACAATCTTCATTGGCTGTTGGATTGCCCGCTTGCTACCGGAGCCGAAAGTTCATTCTCGGTATCCCAGCTGTCTATCCAGGCATTCATTTCGTCTGCCGTGATGAACTTGCCTTGGTCTGCTTTTTCAACAGCCGCATCAATGGCTGCACGTTTAGCGGCTTTGGATTCTAACATCATTCTAATTGCCCGTACGGCGAGTTGTGCAGGCGGTCGGTCTTCGATCGCAGCTTCCCGTTCCAGGGTCTTTCTCAGGTCTTCATCGAGACGGATTGAATATGGGCTGGTACTCATCGCAATCACCTGTTTCCGTGTTGTAGTACAATGTAATACATCTGAATGAAATTCACAATAGACCGATGGCATGTACCGCACCTGTTGTTCTGAACTCATGAGCGTGAGGAGAAATCATGGGTGCGGCCTTCACTTCTGCGGTTATTTTGAATTTTGCGTCAACAATGCGGTTGGTTGTATGTCTCCTTGATCGATTTTTGAAATCAGTGAGATCAAATAGGCTTGATGGGATTTTATGTTCTCCGCTCGTTGGAAAATATATCCGAGCACTAAGAAACGGAGAGCTGGGCCATATGTCGATTTCATAGCATACCAGGTCTGACCAAATCTTAGGTACTCGGCGATATCGTCCATAAGTCGGTCACAATGTGCCTGATCCCGGGCAAAGCGAAGTTCCGAGCACAAACGTGGAAAGCTGCGCTCCATTTGATCTGGAGAAACTTGAATCTGAGAATATTCTTCTTTCTTAACTATTGGATTCAAAGAGTCCTCTTTGTGCCCCTCAATTTCATTGTCACTGTCCCTCAAATTATCTGAATCTGTCCGTTTTATCTCAGAGATTTCCACAGAGATTTCAGCCAGCAGTTCGCTGAGTACATTTGCATCTGGTTTGCGACGCAGAGCATTGCGTGCGGTGACCATCAAATCTGAGATTGTGGCGTCGTTTGCCACGAGCTCTCTGAGACGCGCCAGAGCTGTAGAAACCTTGTCGCGGAGCACCGTGAACTCCAGAACTCGATCAGCATGCCTCTGGGCTTCCTCGATGAACTCAGCGTGCCGTTCAGACAAAGGCATCAGGGACAGTCCAGTTGCTGCGACCACCCTGCCCTGTCGATCCCGGCGTGCCCAACGTTTTCCGTTGGCGCTCATGACGCGGCGGATAAGCCCAAGCTCAACCAGCGCCGAGATATGGCGTTCAACGGTCTGTACACTGACGTGAGTTCGTTTGGCGATCGCAGCGTTGGAGGCAAAACAAACATGGTGATCATCCTGGTCTGGTGAAATCTGATCTCCAATCACAAAGGAAATCATCGCTCTCAGGACGTTGAGGGAAGTGGATTTAAGCCCAAGCGGTTCTCTGGCTTCCTCGACGGCTCGAAGAAGCAACCATTTTTTAGGCGTACTACCCCCCTGCCCTGCCGTTCCCAACAAGGTTGCTCCGTTTGGAGCCAATGCTGTTACTGTTTTCATAATTTTATGTCAGCAGACAAAGAAAACCTATTCACCCAGAGGCGTTTTTTGTTGTCTCGTGATTCGCGGGCTGTTAGGGTTTAGGTGTCAAATCTATAACCACTAGTTGGTTTTCAGCCCTCGGAGCCTTAGGTTTCGGGGGTTTCTTCTTTGCTTTCCTCCTCTTTGCTCGTTGCCTCATGTAGAGTTAACAATTGTTAACTCGCTTACTCCTCGGCGTTTTCTTTGAAGCGCTCGTAGGATTCCTGAATTAACTGAGCAAGGTTTTCCGTAAGCCAACGTGAGTAGGCTTCATTCTCCCCTGCTCTTTTGATCGTCATATTCACCGCTGAATTGCTGGTCTTGATAACAACGTCGGGTGCCGGTCGGTTTTCTTGTGCTTCTTTTTTTCGAGCCAGGCTGCCTAAAAGCCCATTTAACCGATCGTCTGAACTACCTGGGTTGAGTGTCTCCAAGAGCTTCATAGCCTTGTCCGCTGTTATCACCTTTTTTCGTAACGCATCGGCGAGTGCCGTCCATTTGGGCCGTCCGGATTTCGGTGCTGGGCCAATCATATCGCCAAGATCTTCGGGAATATCGTTTGTAATTCGCTCCAATTGCGACAGCGTGTTTTTAGAAATTGCCAGCGCCGTGATCGCTTCCGAACGGTCATATCCTTGGTTCAGAATCTCTCGAGCAAACCGGGCTCTCTCGTAGTAGCTGAGGTCAACACGAGAAGAGTTCTCTAAACCTTTTGCCTGAAGCGCCTCTTTGTCATCGAGAGTCCGTACAAGCGCGCGTACAGGCTGATTTAGATGCTGACAGGCCAGGATACGGCGGCGGCCGTAAATAACTTCGAAGTGGCCGTCCACTTCCTCAGACGGACGCAAGAGGACAGGAACCTGTTGGCCTCCTGCGTCTTTGATGCTTTCGGCCAGCTCCAGAACAGCTGCATCGACGTTGGGCTCGGCTTTTGAGTTAACAGGTGTTAACTCCACTCCAAGCCTGTCCTTCGGACCCCAAGGCAATATGAGCGAGGTATCAATTTCTTGGATTCCGCCGGCGCCAACACGGACGGAGGCTATGGTGCCTCGTGGAAGCGCGGCATTGGCACGCTCGGTTTTCGTAGGCGGAATGGGAGGGTTTCCGGCTGCCGCCGCTATTGCTGCAGCCATGCTGGTTTTGTTTTGTTTAAGTGCCATTTCAACGGCCCCACGCGGTTTGAATCATGTTTGAGACTTCGTGCCCGACGGCATCCATGCTCGATCGGGCGCGGTCATAGGTAGACCGTGTCATTTCTGATCGAACAACTTCGTACATTGTCATTTTCAGCATCGCGGCATCGGCAATCGCCGTGCTTCGCAGCGCAGTTGCTCCGATTACTCGATCCTGAAACAGCGCCCGCATAAGGCTTACAATTTGCTGTGATGGGGTATCCGAGGGGTCGTCCCGTGTTATGAGGAACCGGAAATTGTCATGGACAATCGGAATCCCGGAGTTCTCAAACTCTTCCAGGTATGCCGAAGTCATCTCAAGAAACTGCTGGGTGGAGGCCACGTCCAACATGCTCGGTGTCAGCGGTACGATCACAGATGTTGCGGCAAACAATCCTGCCAGCGTCAAGAAACCCAAAGAAGGCGGGCTATCGATAATGATTACATCATAGTTTGCTTCGACTTCTTCGATTGCGCTGGCAAGACGATTATAGAAGGGAACGCCTTTGCGGGCGTAGACAGCGGTTTCCGTTTCAAACTCTGACAGGATCAACTGGGCGGGGGAAAGATCCAAGCCAGGGAAGTAAGTGGTCCGGACGCACTCTGACATCGGGACCGAGTCCTCGTAGCGCAGAGCATCATAGATCGAATTCCCCTCAAACTCGATTTCTGGCTGAATTCCACAGAATCCGGTCAAGCTGCCTTGTGGGTCAAGGTCGATAGCCAGAACGCGATAACCTTGAAGTGCAAGATAGTGGCAAAGGTGAATGGCTGAGGTGGATTTCGCACTACCACCCTTGAAGTTCATGAGTTGAACAACCTGAAGCTGGTCGGCATCGCGACGACCGGGAAGGTACTTTCCGGGCTTTCTGGAACTTCCTTCAAGGATCTGGCGCATTGCTTTGATTTCGGCTCCGGAATAAAAGCGACGTCCGTTCTTGTTGAACTCCGGCTCTGGAAGAGAGCCCTCAGCATGGCCCTTTCGCAAGAACTGTCCGGTTGTGCCAAACAGGTCGGCAACCTCTGTCGCGCTGAAGAGTCGGAGGGTCTTTGACAACTCAGGAGAATACGCCTGAGTTAAGTGGGTCGTCAGTGCAACTTGTAGACGATCAGAGATTTCACGTGTAACGTGAGACTGCGTCGTCGCAGCAATTGGTGTGGTTTGTAACATAGTTGCAGATTTCCTGCTCTTTTTTGTTTGGTTGCGCAACTTGAGTACATTTAGGCACTCGTATTCCGATTCATGTCAAGAGAAAAATCAATAACTTGTGGGTCGTTGCGAAGCCTGCACAAGCGTCCCGAAGTTAACAGCTGTTAACTCACGTCTCCATTGGGTGCTTAAGAGGCGCTTTGAGGTTGCATGCTTGCGGCAAAAGTTCGCCTTCGGAATTCGAGATTAGAGGGTTGCCAGACGCCGGCCACTTTGTCTTTTCAGCCAAGCGAAATCCTGCCAGAAATACTGCAATGCGCTCACGTTTTGCTCAAGTTGCAGATGATTAAATCAGATTAGTATTGAGCCCCACTCCACTAAAAAGCCCAATTGGTGGTTATTCTTGAAAAGTGCTGACAAGCTCATTGTTTTGCCAGGGCAGGGCGGTGTTCTAGTAGCTGACTTTCTGTGTCCGCTAATTTGATGGTGTAGTTAATACTCTTCCAGTGCTGGTCTTTGGAGCAACTGCCCTGTGAACCAAGGTATACTGAAGTTGCTTATCAATTGGACCGATGTTGGTTTCATTCCAATAGATCGGTTGCCGGATTGTCGGCGATATCGTCGTCGTCACCGCATTTCTGGGCCAGTGCGATAGGTGCAAGTCGGTCTTGATCGGTGTGCCTCCTGCGGGGCTTGAGTAAGGAAACCCGAACGCAGCCCCTACGGTGAGGCATAATCCTACGGTAGTCCTGTTAGCTTCAGTCAGTGTTTGTCGATCTGGTCGATGGCGTCCGGGTTGAGGCGGCGTTTCCGTATCCGGCCAGATTTCGAGACCGAGTGAAACATGGGGCTGTCCTCGGCGTGACCCACTTCGATCCAACACGCCAGCGGCCTCGCTGCGCGACCCTTGCGCACTAACCGTGGAGCCTCGCGTTTTGGGGTGGTCTCAACTACCTGCGGCGACACCTAAGTTAGGTCATTCTCGTTGAATTTCTTCAGCGACACTCCCGCCTCCAAAATAAGGCGCGCCGAACACCGAACGCTGCCATCTAACTGAGTTCAGTCCGGTAATAGGATCGTCCGGTCAGGGGAGTCCCGGCGCGAACCTTGGCTGGTGACCATCTGATGTTCGAGAATATCAAGGGTGATCAGATAGGCGTTCGGGGCAATGAGGTCGGCCCAGTGTTTGGAATGTGCGAAAGTGGAGGGGTGATGGTTTACCCAGCCACGACAGTGGGCACTCAACTGCTCCGTTAGGCCGGCAATAAGAACAGCTTGACTAATTTGCCGCGTGTGGAATTCCCAACTGTTGAACCAACCTCCTCTTTGGCATATATTGCCAATCAGGAGGCTTATGCCATGGTAACCCGCAATGTGGTACTTACAGAATCGCAGGATCAACTAGTGCAGAATCTGGTTGCGTCCGGTCGTTATCAGAACGCCAGTGAAGCGCTGCGTGCCGGGCTTCGGCTTCTAGAACGGGAAGAAGCGGGACTGGTGTCTCTCAAACAAGGCCTGCAGGAGGGTGTGACGCAGGCTCAGACTGGAGATCTGGCAGAAGGCAGCGGTTCGGATGCGATCCGTCGTGCCTTTGCAAGGGCACGTTCCAAAGCGTGACCAGACCCTTTCGACTGACACGCCGTGCTGAATCCAGCCTGGTGGAAATTGCCCGATGGACAATTGACAAGTTCGGACCGCATCAGGCCGATCTTTATGAACAAGAATTGATAGCGCGATGTCAGGCCATCACGGAGGGCAGGGTGGCCAGCCGTAGCTGTTCATTATTGGTCGAGGAGGCGGCTGATCTCAGATACGTACAGGCAGGAGAGCATTTCCTCGTCTACCTGGACCAGCCGGATAGTGTGATCATAGTCGATATCTTGCATTCCCGTTGTAATTTGCCACGACATGTTTCCGGGCTGGTCACTTTGATGGATGCGGCAGGGAAAAAGACATAGGCACTGCAGTCAGAGTTTCCCTCAGGCTGAGATTTCTTTGAATAATCAGTAAGTGATCACCCCAACAGGTCGGTTGCCGGGTTTTCTGCGACGTCCACATCATCATAATATTTCTGCGCCTGCGCCATGGAGCGGTGCAGGGACAGGCGCATGGCGGCCTGGATCGGGGCACCGTCCAAAGCGGCCTGGGTCAAGAAACCCGAGCGCAACCCGTGGGGCGAGGCAAAATCCTCCGGCAGTCCCGCCAGTGCCAGCCGGTGTTTGACGATCTGGTAGATCGAATCCGGGCTGAGACGACGCTTCAACACATTGTCAGCCTTGGAGACAGGGCGGAACAGCGGCCCGTTCGTGACTTGTCCGACCTCGATCCAATGCACCAATGCTTGCGCGGCGCGACCCTTCAGCACCAGCCGTGGGGTTTCACCTTTCCGGGTGGTCTTGGTCTCCAGCAGTGAGAGCCAGACCACGCCGGTCTTGTCGAATTCCTTGAGAGAGACATCCTCACGCATCAGCCCGGTGATCTCCGACCGCCTGCGCCCACCGCTGGCCCAGCCGAGCATCAGGATTGCCCGGTCGCGGCAATCGCGCCGCGACCCCCGGCAGGTGGCCAACAGTTGCTCCAGAACCTCACGGGTGATCGGGTGCTGCGACTTCGGGGCAGGGGGACGGGCGGCGGCGCGGCGGGCCTTGGCGCGGGCCTGTTTCACCTGTGGTGCGCTAAAGGGGCTGGCGAGGTTCTTCATCCGGTGAAAGGCCAGCCAGGAGGCGATGCGCCGGTCCAGCGTCGAAGGGGCCGGGCAGGCCAGCGATTTGCGCAGGCCTTGCGCAATGAGCGCTTCTGCGGTTTCGCGCGCCACATCCGTTTCTGGTGCATCATTCAGATCACGGGCGTGATCAAGGATGAAGGCGAGGGCGGTAGGCTCGCTCTCCGGCCAGTCCAACACCGCGCCAAAGCGCGCTGTTTTCCAGGCGGTGATGTAGAGCAGGTCGCGCTCATAAGCCCGCAGCGTATTGGCCGGCGTGCCGCGGACATAGAGATCCGTGAGCGCGTCCTGATCTTCCTTTGAAAGGGCAGGGGGAGCGTCGGGCAGGTATGGGGCAGGGGCTGTCATGGGGCGCATTTTGCATCGCTTCGCGGCAAATTTCAATCATACGTAATAAGGGGAACTTATCAGTTGTAATGGTAAGTTTAGAAAGTAACAAATGTAACGAGCAAAAGGGTGAAATATTGCGCGCAATACAGATGGAAGCTCTGCTTGGCAACAGAAATCGCGGGCTCTGAAGGTGTAGACGCCCCCGCTGGCCTCGATGTGCCATTGTCGGTTTGCAAACAACATGATTGGAGGCGTCTATGGAAGAGATTAGCATGATTGGCCTGGATTTGGCGAAGAGCGTTTTCCAGGTGCACGGAGCAGATCACTCGGGTCACCCTATTCTGCGGAAGAAACTGCGCAGAGGTCAGGTCCTTGAGTTTTTTGCCATGCTACCGAGATGCGTGGTTGCGATGGAGGCTTGCTCTAGCGCGCATTACTGGGGCCGCGAGATTGGTCGCCTGGGTCACGATGTCAGGCTCATCCCACCTGCGTATGTGAAACCGTTTGTGAAGCGACAGAAAAACGATGCCGCTGATGCAGAGGCCATCTGTGAGGCTTCGATCCGTCCCACCATGCGTTTTATCTCGGACAACAACGGCAGGCAGCCCTAAAAACAAACAAGGGATCTATCACGACCGGCCGCCAGAGCGGCGACCTTGACTGACGCCTTCCGGCACGGCCGCGCGCCAAGCAGAGGTGGCCTTGCAGCGGGAACAGATGCGTTCGCCAAAACCTTCGCTCCAGAAAGAGGATTTGCAGCGCAAGCAGAACCGTTCCTTGGGCGCATCTGCAAGCGCACGCTTTGGCGGGTCCGAGACGATGAATTCCTTCTTCTTTTGCATCAGTTCCTTGCTTTCCATTGACTCAGGCATTCGCTTCTTCCACTTCATTCAGGTACAAGCGAAGTGGCCTGTTGGCATGGCATCCCTTCATTTTCGGCGTTCTGAATTTCAGAGCTGTCCTGCGAAAAAACTTGCGGGATATCGTCTTTGGGACTTTGGTCAACGAGATCGATATTCTCCCGCGTTGTCCGCGATCCCGAGTAAAGATGCCGCAATTGGGCCTCGGATACCCCGTCGGCCTGCATCACAAGCTGCACCATTGGGTCTGCCAGCATTTCTTCCAGAAAAACATCAGACAGCTCTCTTCCTGAAAGCTTGTCCTTCGCGCGGGCATTGTCGAGATCAATTAATGAAACGGTTAGGCTCCGGGTTAATCCCGGATGGGAAATGCGTGGATGCAGGTGGACAACAACCGAGGCCTTCCAAGCTTCAGGGTCTTGGTGATCCGGAGGCGAGGCGAGTTCGGTCTCGATTTCATACTCGCCGGCGGGGAGCGTTTCTGCAAAACCGGGCACTGTGAATGGCCAGTCGAAAACTGCGATGGTCTTGCTGAATTGGTCATCCATTGCGGTGGTCCTTTCGATTAAGGGCCAGGTAGGGCTCGCCAGCCCGTTCCGGCGCGACTCTCGGGGTTTTTCGAGATTGGCTGAACCGGCCTTTGCCGCCCTGATTGTCGGTTTCCTTATTCGACGGTTCAGCAGGACGGCAGACCTAATAGCCAGGTCATTGAAAGACATGATCCCAATCGATTTCGGATTTTCCACTGAGACCTCGGTGCGTCGGTCAGACCCGAAAATTCGCACGTAGCCTATCAGTATATGGGGTTTGAAGGGCCGATTTACTACGGCGCGTTGCCAAGCAAATCAGCACATGACGCTCGGTATCGGACCGCTATTTGAGAAGTTACAACAACTTCAAATTTAGGCAGGCTTCGCTATCCCCGTTAGTTTTGGCAAGTTTTCCTTGCATAGTCGAATTCTCGCGACATCCGGCGCGTTTATTGCCCCCAATAAGAGCGTTGTAGTTCATGCCTATTTTCATTTCGCGCCTGACGGGCCCGGTGAGTTTGGCTGAGCCGGTGTGATCGCTTGTTGCGCCGCGGTAGATTGTACTTGAGGGAAATTTCAGACTGCTTGCATCGGCATCCCACTTTCTAACACCAAGGGTCGAACAGGTTCCTTGGTCGCCTTCCAGTTGCAATCCAAACATCCCACTTACCGTAGCAAACCAGTGTGAATTGACAAGGGCGGCCTTGACGCAATCATATTAAGATGCATCAAGGTTCAGCCCTTCTATGCACGCTTTGGCGAGATCGCGGTTCGGAGAATCGGAACCAGGCATGGTTGCCCAACCCGCATCCATCACGGCGTCGCGTCGCTTGTACGACGTGGCAGCCTGGATCGTTGCGAGCTTTGCTAAACGCTGATTATCCGTGCGGGACATGTCGTGGCAAATTGGCACGAGCGCCGCGATCACCTGGTCCCGCGCCATTTCGCTTGCCAACTTGTTCGCGCTTCCGCCAGTCATCCAACCGCCCCAAGAAAATCCAACGACGCCGACAAACACCGCGCCGAGCAGCGCGCCATACATACCAGGTTTCAGCCATTCAGGATTGGTCATATCAAGTCCTCCAGCGGAGAAAGCGCCGCTTCGCTATGTTGAATTGTTTCACAGTGGGCCTAGTCGCAGGCAATGGCATGCTCCAGATCCTTTTGTGTTGTCATGTGCATCGTTGTTTGACCGACATGACTCCCTCGACCCCTGACCATCAGGTAGGTCGCGGTGCGTCGGTAAGCCTCAAAGCTGACGCCTTGCAGCAACTCCTCCTCGAAGAGAATTTCATACGCGCCAGCCGGAAACACGATGTCGCTGTTTCCCAACCTGAAGGCATTGGTGAACGTCACCTTTGACCTGATCGAACGCGTGAGCATCCCATACCTCCGTTGAATTGATCGCTGGATTTCCGGTACCGACCATGGTCGACCGCATCAGTCCAGATGCCCCGTCAAGTCACAGCACTTAGGGCTATATTATTCCCAACCCACGGGCTTTATGCTGATCGAAGTTAGTACCCATCAGGTTCTTTACTGTCAGGATGTGTGCAACAGCCTCACTCCCGACAATCGGGGCTAGAAGGTGGCGCATCCAGGCGGATGCAAGTCTTTGCGCCTTGCAGCAATCAAGCAATATTGAATGCGGTATCCAACGCGTTGGTCGGTATCTTTGTCCCAACGATTTTTGTCGAGCGCCGCTCCCCCAGTCCGAAAGGAAAAATCATGTCTGTATCAGATGTTCTTCGCCCGGATGGCTCCGACTACGACCCTTTCCTGCTTGCAGAAGTGGGTGAAGACAAAACCGGTGCAACAGTCACGGTTTTGTCAGCCCTTGCGCGTCTCGGGCTCGAGCCTTGGACCGAGGCTCGTGAGCTTACACTTCTGGGCCGAGATGCAGCGCATGCCCGGCTGAAAGCGCATCTTTCAACAGTCAGAGATGTACCCACGCTTAATCATGCGAGCGGCAGTGTGGCGACAAAGTTGGTGGCCTTGTTACCTAAGCGCGTGTCGCATCGCGTTTCGAAACTGCCAGAGACAATAAAGTATACCGGCCCCCGGGTCCCGATCTATTGGATGCTGATTTCACTCATGGGCGCTCTGATACTTGCGCGGATCTTTTATCTGGCTCAAGCGGGCTAACCTGCGTCAGTACGAAGGCGCTCTGAAACCCGTTAGGTGACATGTGTCCGCTGTGTATTTGGTTGGCATTTTTTTTGAGTACCTGAGGGGCGCGGGGAACATGGAGCTCCCCAATAGGGCTGTATGAGTCTCGTGCTTCTTATTCTCGGACCGTCCAGGAAAGGACATTCCAATGAATGATGAAGACCAGAGTCAGGAAAACCACACCGTCAAGCACATGGCCTCCGTCAAGGCCGCCTGGGACAAAGCGCCTGAAGGCCCCAAAAAGGCGACGGCATTGAAACACTATCAGGCCGCTGAAAGTGCCCACGAAGCAGAAAATGACGAAGAGGCTCACAAGGAACTCAAGGAAGCCAGTCGGGCGCTGATGTAACGTCACGCGTTGGAGATGTAAGCAGGATCGTCCCAAACCAGATTGTGGGCCCAATCAGGCCAGAAGCGGCCGCTTCTGATCCAGATACGCTGGATCGAAATCCGCCAGTTTAACCAGACCCTCATAGTTATTGAACGTCACAAACCCATCCCTAAATGTAACCAACTCGTCCTCCCTGAGTTTGCGCAGGACGCGGTTGACGTGAATGGCGCTCAATCCCAGTGCATCGGCAAGATGGTACTGTGTGAGCGGGCAGGCATAGCCTTTCTTGCTGCCCATCCCCACAAGCGACAGCCTGACTCCAAGTTCCAGTAGGAAATGTGCCATGCGCGCATCCGCATCACGCCGCCCAAGCCCGACAAGATGTTCGACAACCATCGCTTCGTCGCGTGACACGGCCCATAAAATTGCAGTGGCAAGCCGAGGTGTCTCTGCGAAGGCTTGCAAAAGATCACTCACCAGAACCTCGGCGGCTTCGATTTCAACAATCGGCTCAATGCCATGGTCTGACGTGTGCAGCAAAACGCTGCGTAGCCCAAGGAAATCCCCTGGAATCTGGAAATCGACGATTTGGCGTGATCCGTCAGGCTGAATCTTATATGAAACAACCCAGCCTGCGGCGAGGATATAGGCAGCCTGTTCCGATTGTCCCTGATGAACAAGATCACGGCCAGCCTCAAAGGTTCTCCTCCGCTGGTGCAATTGTTCCAAAACGGCCAGTTCCGCCTCTGCCAAGGCAACAAATGCCGAGAGTTTCTGTGTTAGCGGGCTGGTGTTGGTGTTCATCGTTGGATTTCCCCGAGCCTGCAAAGACTCTACGAAGAATTTGGTATTGAGGCTACTTTCGATCAGTCCAAAATACCAAAACTCATGTGACAATAGAAAAACTATCACCACCTCGCCTGGTCACGAATCCAATGACTTTAAAAGGAATGACCCCAATGTCAGACCACCAAGATCCCGCAGGCATGGCTGCACTCTCGATCTGCGAGGCTCTTCTACTTGCCTTAAACGATCTCAATCTTCTTCAGGAACGTGAGATCGTCGGGGTTTTGCGCGATGCTGCCGTGACCCACGAGTGTGCCAATGGTTCGGATTTAGAGCTAGAAACCCATTCGGCAGTCGCCAAATTAATCAACGAGATTATTGTCAGCGGTAACTTCTCGCGCCGATCTTAGATCACGCGGCCTGGTACTTGTACGTCCTGTTGTTCGTGTTTCTGCCGACCATGCTCCTCGCTGCAATTGCTGGCATGTGGTTCTTTTACCTGCAGCACCAGTTCGAGGATACCAGTTGGCAGCGGGAAAATGATTGGAGCATTCAGGATGCGGCGCTTGAAGGCAGTTCACACTATGCACTGCCCGGAATGCTGAGCTGGATCGCCCGGAAAGTCGGAGTTCACCATGTTCATCATCTGGCCAGCCGCATCCCGTTCTATCGTCTTCCGGAAGTCCTTCGAGGTCATGACGTCCTTGCCAACACCCGGCGCATCACTCTCCGCGATAGCTTGCGCTTCACAAGCCTCGCGCTCTGGGACGAAACCGAACGCATCGTTATAGTGAGTTATGAATCAATCCGGGTATAGATCAGAAACTTCGGAAACCAAATTGCGAATCCTGCACGCTCCGCCTTGGTTGCAATCTTCGTCCTGCGACTAAGAAAATTACTTTTTCTTACTCCCTATCTTGACCGGCTTCTGACCCTTTGAGAAGTCGGCCGTCGCCACGATTTTTTCCTTTGCTTTCTTTGGCTTTTTAACTTCGCGGTTGCCGCGCCTCTTGTCACCTTTCGACATCTGAGTTCCTTTCAGGTTGGTTTCTCTCAATACGTTTGCATGTTACAGATCGACCGACTGCATTGAGGTGGTCCCGTCGTTGGGTCAAAAGACCTGCGTCACGCCCTCAAGGGTCCCAAATCTGATGCAGTTCCAGACCTGTTGGGTTTTTGTGCGACCATCGCCTCGGTTGTGATCAGAAGGCTTGCAATCGACGCCGCATCTTCCAGAGCAACCCGGACAACTTTGGTGGGGTCAATGATCCCCGCTGTCAGCATGTCGACATAAGTTTCCGTTTGAGCGTCGAACCCGAAGGATGGGTTTTCGCTTTCGATGATCTTTGCCGCGACGACCGATCCGTCCACGCCGGCATTTTCGACAATCTGGCGCAGCGGTGCCTGGATTGATCGCCGGACGATCCTGATGCCGGCATCCTGGTCGGAGTTGGCACCTTTAAGGGTCGCAAGCGCTTTGTCTGAATGGAGCAGCGCAACACCACCGCCTGGAACAACACCTTCCTGAACCGCCGCGCGAGTGGCGTTCAACGCGTCGTCAACCCGGTCTTTGCGTTCCGTTACCTCAATCTCCGTGGCCCCTCCGACCCGGATGATGGCGACCCCGCCTGCCAGTTTAGCAAGACGATTCTGCAGCTTTTCCCGTTCGTAGTCGGATGTCGTATCTTCGATCTGCGAGCGAATCTGGGCGACCCGTGAAGTGATTGCTGATTTGTCGCCCGCGCCATCAATGACGGTCGTATCGTCCTTGGAGATGACGACTTTCTGTGCGGCACCGAGCATGTCCAGCGTGACGGTTTCAAGCTTGGTCCCCAAATCGGTCGAGATCACTTGGCCGCCCGTCAGTATCGCGAGATCCTCCAGCATCTCCTTGCGGCTATCCCCAAACCCAGGCGCCTTTACTGCGGCAACCTTCAGCCCGCCACGAAGCTTGTTGACCACAAGCATGGCCAGCGCATCGCCCTCCACTTCCTCGGCAACAACCAGAAGCTGCTTTTCGGCTTCCATGACTGCTTCGAGCAACGGCACCATGTCGGCAAGAGACGACAACTTGCTCTCGTGGAACAGGATAACGCAGTCTTCCAGCTCTACGCTCATCTTGACCACATTTGTTATGAAATATGGGCTAAGGTAACCGCGATCGAAATTCATACCTTCGACCACTTCGGTTTCGGTCTCCAATCCCTTGCTCTCTTCAACCGTGATTACGCCTTCAGTGCCGACCGCAGCCATCGCATGGGCGATCTGACGGCCAATCGCTATATCTCCGTTGGCGGAGATGGCCCCTACCTTCGCAATTTCGACACTGTCGCCAACCGGTCGGGACAGGTCCTTGATCTTTGCGGCGACGACCCGGACGGCTTGTTCAATACCTCGCTTCAGATCCATCGGATTCATGCCAGCGGCAACGGCCTTCATCCCTTCCTTGACGATCGCCTGAGCCAGTACGGTAGCAGTGGTTGTGCCGTCGCCAGCCTCTTCGTTGGTGCGGGACGCGACTTCCTTCACCATCTGGGCTCCCATGTTTTCAAAGTGATCCGGAAGCTCGAATTCTTTGGCAACAGTAACGCCGTCCTTGGTGATACGCGGGGCACCGTGGGATCTGTCCAAAATGACGTTTCGACCTTTTGGACCAAGAGTGATCCTGACGGTGTTCGCCAGCATGTTGATCCCTGTTAGCATTCGGCTGCGCGCATCAGCACTGAATTTGACGTCTTTGGCGGACATGTCGGGAACTCCCTGAGACAAGGATTGGATGATGGTCTGCTGCGTCGGAAAAGACCGTCTGGTCCATGGTCTTTTCGTCTTCGTCGAAAAGGCGACGCTAAGTGAACGGCTTCGAAGCACTCCTTTTTAAGGTTTGCCGAGCAGAACAGCACTGGACGGAGGCGTGCTGATCGGGCGAGTTTCATTCGGGCGGGAGCGGTGGCGGATTCTTTTTCGGGTCCACTTCAAAGGTCGGGAGTCAAACCACTACCGCGCGGTGTCACAAACATCGAACCGTGTTTTTGGTGACTATGATCGCGTTAATCAAGTCAGCAACGGCCTGATGGCATTTTGTTTCCAATCCTATTGTTGGAGCGTTTTCGTGAGCCGTCACCGCGGCGCGTAATTCCCTCGCGGCTTGGCGTTCCGGAAGCAATTTTTGATTATTCAAGGAGAGCGATGGTGCCTCATAGATCGAGAGTGCCGCTATTCCTGCAAACTCTGTTGGGTCAGACATCATGGGCCGTTCCTGTCGCGTTAACTCATCAGGACCAGAAGTGGGCTCGATGAATTCAACCATCGTTGCAGAATTTTCTGCATGTTGGACTGATTGAAAGCAGCTTCGCGTCGAATTTTCTCGTGAAATTTTCGCCGCACTTGGATGACCCAATAAAAACAATCGAAAACAGACCTCTCACTCGAAAACTATCTGCAATCGTCGCTCTTTCGGGTGCTGAACGGTTGTGTTGCAAACTTTTAGAACGGCCAGAGTTAACGACATGCTGGACACATTTATCCAGCGATCACACCAAACAACCGAAAGCCCAAAGTTGTAGCGCTAGAGAGCTGCTTCATTCGGATCATATAGACGACTTCAATGCCATCCAAGTTAGCGGACGCAGATGCGAAAGATTTGAACCCACACATGCGCCGAACACGCTGTATTTTGAACTGATGTTCTTGCTCGATCAGTCTATTCAGGAGTTTCGACCTTATTGTCTGTACTTTAACCGGGCAACCAAATCGCCTCAAGTTCCTGTTCACTTCTTGAAATACCTGCTGCGTTGGCTCCGCTCTTATCGATTACGGTTTTGCCAGTGCTTCCGATTGACTACAACGCTTTGGCAAAGAACTTGGTTGCTGCGAGACCGTTCCATCGCTCAGGCAGCACGAAATCATGGGTGTTCCCTGTCACCTGCTTTATCGACAGTTCGATAAAGGCGCATCCAATTGCCGCGAACACGCAGTTAAATCCGGTCCATGCGCCAGGAATTCAGCACAGGGTGCCTTTTCGATTGTGCTCGCGCGGCGATCATCGGCGAGTATTTGGGAACCTACCTATTCAATGTGGCGTTATCTACGCGCACGACCGACCGCTCTGCGGACACTAAGCGGACATAACTTGCTCCTTCAACTTGTGCGATTGCCATGGAGTGTAGTCTAATCGTGGAAGCATTGGAGGACGTCACATTGTGGGTGTCATTGCTTGACCGCCTTTTGACCAAGATCATCCAAGAAGGTGAGCTTGCGGTGACTTGGCCGGATGGGCGTTGCAGCACCTATGGCCGCGGAAAAGGGCCCAGTTCAGCCATAACCCTCCACGACAAAGCGCTTCCGCGCAAATTGGTAATGAACGGCGATCTCGCCTTGGGCGAAGCCTATATGGATGAGACTCTCACAATTTCGCAAAACGATTTACGCGGCTTTGTTTCGCTAATTGTGCGCAATGCGAACAACTATGGTGGTGGGCGTTACGGCACGTCGGTCACAGGGCTGCGCAAGTCACTTAGACGTATCGCACAGTATAATCCCGTTCATATCGCGCGCAGAAATGTCGAACATCATTATGACCTTTCCGCTGATCTCTATGAACTTTTTCTTGACCAAGACCTTCAATATACCTGCGCCTATTTCTCAGATCCGGTGCAAAGCATCGAAGAGGCCCAGGTAGCAAAGAAGGCGCACATAGCCAAGAAGCTCTTAATCGAACCAGGAATGACAGTGATGGATATCGGCTGTGGTTGGGGCGGCATGTCAATTACCATGGCGCGAGACTATGGAGCGAAGGTGGTTGGTGTGACCTTGTCCAAAGTGCAGTTGGAATATGCAAAAAGCAGAGCCGAAGCGGCCGGTGTCGGGAATATGGTCGAATTTCGCCTGATCGACTATCGAGAGGTCGACGAAGAATTTGATCGTATCGTTGTGGTCGGAATGATGGAGCATGTTGGTCGGCCCCAATATCCAACATTTTTTCGCAAACTGCGTGAGAATCTGAAACCGGATGGCGTCGCATTGGTGCATACAATCGGTCGATCCACCGCACCCGGTCGAACGTCGCCATGGATTCACAAATACATTTTTCCCGGCGGATATGCACCATCAATGTCCGAAGCCATGAAGGAGATTGAAAAGCAGGACTTGGTGACCACAGATGTTGAAGTCTGGCGCGGCCACTACGCGCGAACGCTTCAATGTTGGCAGGAAAAGTTCGAGGCCAATCTGGAATCGATCCGCGACCTCTACGATGATCGGTTTCTGCGAATGTGGCGATACTATCTGATCGTATCCGAGATGGCCTTTTCGGAACAGGGCTTGGTTGTATTTCAGTTTCAGCTAAGCCGAGGTCAGATGGTTGTTCCTGTAACCAGAGATTATCTGTGCAAAACGTCTAATCAATCGGGCTGAACTCACGATTTGCGGGCCAATCCGCTATTCGCGGGACAGTCGGTCAAATTCCGCCACAAGGCGCAACGTTTTTCTTTATTGGCCCAACCGACCCGAGCGTGCATATTTGGGCGTCATGAAAAACAAATAGTGAACATGTAAACCAGTTGCCATTCGTTGTGCCCTATGCGTACCGATAAGACGCGAGGTGATTTCAACGGACAAACTGGACTTTTGCGTTTGCGGCGGATGCACGTGCCGAAAACCCAAAACTTTGAACCTATTAAACGCGGATGGTGTGGATGACGTTTGCTCCCAAACACCGCGTTTGCGGCATCGGGTGTCGGTCGCAATCTGGCGTTCGGCGCTTCGCGTTTCGTCCAAATCCACCGGTTCTTCCGTCATCTCTTTGTCCTCCGATTCATCAGCGTTCGGCCGCAGCCGTCAGGCCGGGAGGGGGAGGAGATGTACTTCCAGACGGCTCTCCGGCCTCCATTCCTCTCAGAAACCTGAAAAGTTCGCTGTCCGTTGTCAGGACCAGCGTCGTTCCGCCTGAAATCATGTCCTTGTAGGCCTGCATTGTCCGGGTAAACGCATAGAATTCGGCTGCTTGGGCGTCGATGTTGTAGGCTTTTGCGTAGATCGCAGCCGCCGAGGCGTCAGCCACGCCGCGGATTTCCTCGACGGCGCGATACGCTTCGGATTGTATCTTGTTCAGATCGCGAACCCGGTTGCCGCGAATTCGCGCGGCTTCGCCATTGCCTTCGGAAAGAAAACGTTCAGCGATCTGGCGACGCTCGGAGATCATGCGGTCATAGATCTTCGGACGCACACTCTCATTGTAATTGATCCGCTTGAAACGGATATCGAGAAGCTCGATCCCAAATACACGAACCTTCTCTGAGGCGGCTGCGAAAATCTCCTGTTCCACAAGTGCGCGGCCTTTCTGGATAGGAACCAGAGAACCTATGTCCTGCGCACGCTCCTCATCGGTTAGAAGCGTGTCCCGCAGCGGGATCCGGCCCTTCGTGGTCCGGATAATCTCTATCAACTCGTGTTTTGCGACGGCATTGCGGGTTTCGCTGCCGAGAATATCGTCCAGACGGGATTGCGCGCTGCGCTCATCGCGCAGCCGCAGGAAATATTGCAACGGGTCGGTGATTTTCCAGCGGGCGAACAGATCGACGGAAATGTAGAGCTTGTCCTTAGTGGGCATGTCGGACGGATTGCCATCCCACTCAAGAACCCGGCGGTCGATCCGGTTGACTTCCTGAACGATGGGCAGCTTTAGCTTTAAACCGGCCGTTATAACTGGTTCTCCCACGGGTTTGCCGAATTGGGTGATAATGGCCTGTTCGACTTCGCCAACTGTGTAGAGGGAACCGGAGGCAATCACGCCAACTGCAGCCGCAATCCCTGCAATGAGACCCAGTCTGATGCTCATGACGGATCCTCCTGAAGCCTGTCGAGGTTCAAAAGCGGCAGGATGCTCGCAGTCGATCCTTCAACAATGATTTTTGACAGGATTGTGGGCAGAACATCCTGCAGTGTCTCTATGTATATCCGCCGCCTCGTGACCTCTGGTGCCTTGACGTATTCGGCCAAAAGCGCGGTGAACCGCGCGGCGTCGCCTTCCGCCTCGTTGATCCGTTTCAGGCGATAGCCGTCGGCCTCGCGGATCCGCTGATCTTTCTCGCCCTCGGCCAGCGGAATGACTTTGTTATATTCGCGGCGCGCCTCATTGATCAGGCGTTCCTTTTCCTGCTGGGCCTGGTTGACCTCATTAAACGACGCCTGAACGGGTCCCGGCGGGTTGATGTTTTTCAGCTGCACCTGGTCGATGCTGATGCCCATGGCGTATTTCGTGGACAGAGCCTGCATCTTAAAAAGTGCCTCGCTCTCGATCTCTTGCCGGCCGATGGTGATGACCTCGTCAACCGTGCGGTCTCCAACGACCTCGCGCATCACCGACTCAGAGACGTAGCGCAAAGTCGCGCTTGGCTCGCGTACCTCGAACAGGAACTTCAGGGGGTCCGAGATCCGGTACTGCACCACCCATTCCACAAGCGCGGCGTTCAGATCTCCCGTAACCATTTCGGTTTCACGTCGGCCGTCAGACGGGCTTTGGAAGGGATCACTCCTGCCCGGCGTGGTGAATCCGAATTCCTGCTTCAGCTGCCGTTTCACGGGCACCAGTGTGGCAACGTCGATGCCAAACGGGAATTTGAAATGCAGGCCAGGCGGAACCTCAGCAGTGTATTTGCCGAAACGCTGGACAACGGCGACCGAGTCGCTCGGGACTGTGTAATAAGAAGACCAGGCTGCAACCGCCGCCAAGACTATCGCTCCTGCAACCAGTACCCCTCTCAGAGGCGGCCGCCCTTCAGGGAGTAATCCGCTCAGGCGGTCGCGGCCTTGACGAAGAAGATCGTCAATCTCGGGAGGATTGTTATTCTGTTTGCTTTGCCATGGCCCACGGTCTTCCGGGCCGCCGTTCTGGTCGGGCATATCGTTTTCTCCCTTGCTCGTGCGAACCGGCACTCGGCGCAGACCTTGGCGGTCGGCGGGGTGGATCCACGTGTCTTATTCCCTCTGTGTCGGCATTCCTTCGTTCTCAGCAGCCTGTATTTGTGAGTTTTCTTGTGGCGATGTACCTGTTGTATCCGCATCCCATGTCTCTTTGTCCGCCTGAGATGCGCGCCCGCCCGCGTAGAGATGCCGAAGCTGCATCTCGGAAACACCGTCGGCCTCCATCACCAGCCGAACCATCGGGTCTGCCAGCATTTCTTCGAGGAAAATTTCGGCCAGATCTTTTCCGGTCAGCTTGTCCTTTGCCAGGGCGTCATCGAGGTCGGCCAGTGAAACGGTCAAGGTTCTCGCCAGGCCGGGGTGGGATGCCGGAGAATGCAGCCTCACCGCTACAGATGCTTTCCAGACTTCCGGGTGCAGCTGGTCGGGCGGTGAACACAGTTCCGTTTCAATGTCATACTCTCCTGCCGGAAGCCTCTCGTCGAAGTCAGGCACACTGAAAGGCCGGGCGAAAACCGCAATTGACTTTCTGACTAGCTCGTTCATAGGAGAAGTCCTCTCATCAAAGCGACAAGCGCGCCAAAGCTGCGGCTGCCAGAGCAATGCCCTTGTCGTGGTAGTCCCCGTGGAATACGCCATCCACCTTGACCTCCCAGATCCCATTCCTCTCTCTGACACGGACACGATCAGCTTGCGCGGTTGGATAATAGGGGTGTGCCGATGTTTGTCTCTGTTCCGGTTGGTGCAATGGCTTAACGAGTACGCTGGAGCTTGCCGCCTTTGGCAATTGCGTTTCTCCAAGGGCCATCACGGCGCGAATAAACTCCTCCGCGTAGTCATCCGCGTTCCGGTGGTCATGCTCGTGCCGCACCATGGCCATCGGCTCAACAAAACGCTTCTTCAGGTGCTCAAGAAAACGCGGTTCCGTGTGGGACATGTAAGCAATGAGCGACTGGAGAACCCGTTCATGGGCTAGAACGCGCCGATCAAGATCGGTTGTTTCAGGCAGAGGTGGTGACATGGCGCTGCTCATCCTTCATTGATCGTGTTTTCCGGACGCTCCGGTGACTTGTTTACGTCAAGGGCTGCAAGGCAGGCTTGCGCGATGTCCCGGTTCGGGGTCTCTGTGCCTGGTACCGTCGCCCAGCCAGCCGTCATGAGGGCCTCTCGCTGCCGGAAGGTAGAGGCTGCCCGGATCGCCGCCATCTTGGCAGCCCGTTCCGGATCGGATCGGGCCATGTCCAGACAGACAGGCACCAATGCGGTGGCAACATGTTCACGGGCCATAGCCACGGACCTGTCGTTCGAGGTTCGGCCGGTTACCCAGCCGCCCCAAGAAAATCCAGCTATACTAACAAGTACCGCGCCAGTGACGGCGCCGTAGAGGCCAGGTTTAAGCCATTCGGGAGTGTTCATTGTAGTTCCTCCAGCGGCAAAGCGCCGCCTCGCTATCTTCAGATGTCACATTGAATGCCGTGGCCAAGTGCCGTTTCCAGGTCGGTCCAGGTAATTGGCCGCATTTCTGTTCGGCCCAGCAAACGCCCCTTGCCGTTTATAGTCAGGAAAATCGCTGTTCTGCGGTAGGCCGGGAAACTCAGCGTCTCGACAAGTTCTTCCTCAACCAATACTTCGTATTCACCGGCAGGCAGCTCGTCCGAATATCCGGATAGGGTAAACGGGCGCGGGAAGGTCACGGTGGATCTGATTGAACGCAGCGCCATCTCCGGTCTCCGCGATGTATACGTGCCTTCCGCGCTGCAAGGGCTGCCGTATCCTGATTGCAGAGAGGTAGCCTGCATTTGCGGTCATCATACATTATCCCAGAACCGGGCGATGCGCGCTGACCCATGTTAGCGCCGCTGGGCCCTGGGCAGTGCTGGCGAACCTTGGAGCTGCCCCGATGCTTGACTTCAGAGGTTTGGACACCGGCTGATCTGCGTCAGCGCGTGCTCCAGGCGATGCGGGTATGATCGAAACAATCCGAAACATTTTGATCTTGCCAGAGGAGGCCCCGGTCAGTCGGCACGCTCGCTCCCAAGGTCCGAAAGCACTGAAAAGGAGGAAATGGTGATGCCCGCAGGTGGCATTCTTTACCCGCATAGCCCTGAGTTCGATCGGTTTTTGCAAGCCTTCGTTGGTGAGGATCGGAAGGGCAATGCTGTTACGGTACTTTCGGCCCTTGCAAGGCTAGAACTCGAACCTTGGGAAGAGGCAGATCCCGATTTATTGGATGCTGATTGCACTCATGGGCGCTCTGATGCTTGCGCGGATCTTTTATCTGGCTCAAGCGGGCTAACCTGCGTCAGTACGAAGGCGCTCTGAAACCCGTTAGGTGACATGTGTCCGCTGTGTATTTGGTTGGCATTTTTTTTGAGTACCTGAGGGGCGCGGGGAACATGGAGCTCCCCAA
>NZ_JBXWMC010000015.1:0-66856 GCF_059609665.1 Ruegeria sp. YTSC230
TGCCCGGCCTGTGGGGGCACCACCCCGGCTGACAGAACCACCACGTCCGTGAAAAAACGCGGCACTAAATCCCTGCGACGCAAGTGCCGTAACGATCCGGCGCTGCGCACGGTCCAGTTCCCAGGTCGAACAGAAATATCCGCCATCTTTGCCGCTGTCGGAGTATCCCAACATCACCTCGATCACATTGCCACCTGACTTAAGGCTGCGGCGGGCAAGCGGAACATCCAAAACATCCAGCAGAATTGCTGAGGCGTTGCGCAGATCACCGATCGTCTCGAACAGCGGCACCACAGAAATATCCAGTGTCTCTGATCCGAACCCGGCATAGCGGGCGAGAAGATAGACACCCAGAATATCGTCTGCCGAGCGTGTCATCGACAATATGAATGGTCCCATAGCTTTGGGATCCGGCCCTGTTCGAATAGCGTGCATAAGGGCTAGTAAGGCTAGCAATTCCTGCGCCTGATCACTCAACCCGTCCCGCTGAGGATACTGCAGGTTCTGGTCTGCCAATTCGGTGCGCAGACGGGTCGACCATTCGGGTGTTCCATATTCGGGCGCAGGTTCGAATGCAGACCAGATTTCTGCCAGAACGCTGGTCGTGACCGTCGAATTCTGCCGTATGTCCAAGGTTGTGGTACGCAATCCGAATACGGTTGCCGCCCGGCGAAGAGGTCGGATATGCCGCCTTGTCAGAATACCGGCGTTTACTGCACAAAGCGCCTCATCAAGCGCGTCGAGATCACACTCGAACTGCGAGATATGCTGATAACCGGCACTTGTCAGTCTTTGGCGGATGGCATTCAAGGCCTGCCGAAACGGTTCGTTCGGGTTGCGGTCATTCTTGGGTGCGCGGTTGATGATTGCCTGCAACCGTTCACCGTGAGGTTCGGGCAGTGGTAGGATCAGGGCGCTAATGCTCAGTTTTTGCGCGGCTTTATCAAGAGCCTGACAGTAGAGATCAATCGCTGTCTCGCGCCCACGTTGCAGAGCCAGTTTGGTCATCTCAGAGGTTACATTCGGGTTGCCGTCCCGGTCACCGCCAATCCAGCTATGAAATCGGACATTGGGCGTCACATTTAAAGTCTTACCCAAAACCTGCATACAGGCGTGATCGAACCGGTCGATGACCTGTGGTACAGCATCGAATATTGCGTCGCGGAAAAACTGCAAACCCCATTCGATCTCGTCACGTAAACTGGGACGTGACAAGCGTAATTCTCCGGTCATCCATAGTAGGTCGATCTCGCCTTCCAGATCATTCAACAATGTTGAACGTTCAATTGGCGTCCAGCGCTGAGATTCGAGGCTGACCAGGATACGATAAATCCGGCGGTGAATTTCAAGAACGGTGACGCGTTTGGCTTCGGTCGGATGCGCCGTTAGCGTTGGGCCAGTCATTAAACTACCTGCCAACTTTTCGGTTTCCCCAACACTCAGATTAAGGTCCGACAACACCTCGGCAAATCCACCTTCAACCGCTTGGGCACCTTTTTGGGTTTCGATTTGTCGACGATTCCGCACATCTGCGTTTTCGTCGATGATGCGCAAAAGCTGAAACCAGATCGACAGGGCCTGCAAATACGGGATTGCGGCCTGGCCAGTTGGAATGGGGGGCAGCGGCTTGGCTTCGGCCCAAGAAGCGACATGTGGCGCCCTTTTCAAAAGGATGTTTCGCCACAGCGTGCGCAATTCAGTCCGAAGACCGTCCGCATACGCGGAAGGTGGAAGGGACAGCTGGGTATCCTGAGCCAACGCTTGCATCAGATCACTTTGTCTCTTGGATTTTTGCCATTGAAGAAATCATTGAGGTTTTCAATGACGCGGAACCCCATAGCTTCGCGTGCTTCTTTAGTCGCGCTTCCGAGATGTGGCAGCATGACGAGGTTGTCACATTGCAGCAGGTCCGAGCTAATGCGGGGCTCGCCGTCAAATACATCCAGCGCCGCGCCGCCAATTGTGTCGAACATCAGGGCCTGGATCAGGGCGTGTTCGTCGATGACCTCGCCGCGCGCGGTGTTGATCAGGAAGGCGTCGGGTTTCATCAAGTCGAGTCTTCGACCGTTGATCAGGTGCCGGTTTGCGGCCCCTCCGGGGCAGTGCAGCGAGACGAAGTCGCATCGCGGCAACAGCTCATCGACAGTATCCACCTGAGTGGCATTGCACTTGGCTAAAACGTCGGGCGCCACCTGGCTGCGATTGTAAATAACGACATCCATACCAAAGCCATGATGGGCGCGGCGGGCCATTTCCTGCCCGATGCGGCCATAGCCGATGATGCCCAGGGTCTTACCGCTGACCTTGGTGCCGACCAGATGCGTGGGCCGCCAACCGGTCCAGTTTCCGGCGCGCAGCTCGCGTTCGCCTTCGCCTGCGCGGCGCGCTACCATCAGCAATAAGGTCATTGCGATATCGGCGGTACATTCAGACAGAACGTCAGGCGTGTTTGTCACGGTCATGCCAAGTTCTCGGGCTGAGGGCTCGCAAATGTGGCTATACCCGACCCCGTAATTGGCCAGAATTTTGGTCTGTGCTGTGGGGACGTCCAGCGCCTCGGCGCTGAGCGTATCGGTAACGGTGGGCAGCACCGCGTCATAGTGTTTCAGGGCGTCGCGGATTTCAGCCGGGGACATCGGAGTATCCCCGGTATTGAGTACGGTGTTGTAGTCTTCGGCCAGTCGCGCCTCGACGGCGGCGGGCCAGCGACGGGTGACAAGGACTGAAGGTTTGGTCATCACGCAGCCTTTCCCATGACGCGGGCAATGGTTTCGCCAATCACCGCCGGGTTTTCAGCAACGGTCACCCCCGCCGCCGACAAGATTTCAACCTTCTCGGAGGCACTTTCGCCAAAGGCCGAGATGATCGCACCAGCATGACCCATAGTCCGACCTTTGGGCGCGGTCAGACCTGCAACATAGGCGACGACGGGCTTGGTTATGTTGTCGCGGATGTATTCTGCGGCCTCGGCTTCCTGCGGGCCGCCGATCTCGCCGATCATGGCAATGACTTCAGTGTCCCTGTCCTGTTCGAACCGCTCAAGGATATCGCGGAACGAAGACCCGTTGATCGGGTCGCCGCCGATCCCGACGCTGGTTGAAACGCCGATGCCGTGTTCTTTCAGCTGGGCTGCGGCCTCATAGCCAAGCGTGCCGGATCGACCGATGATGCCGACATTTCCGGGCAGGTAGATGTGGCCTGGCATGATCCCCAACAGAGCCTTGCCGGGGCTGATGGTGCCCGCGCAGTTGGGCCCGGTCAGCACCATGCGCTTGTCTTTGGGATAGCGGTACATGTACCGCTTGACCCGGATCATGTCCTGCGCCGGGATACCGTCGGTGATACAGACGCAATAGCGGATACCCGCATCTGCGGCCTCCATGATGGAATCGGCGGCAAATGGTGGTGGCACGAAAACAAGGCTGGCATCGGCACCGGTAGCCTCGACAGCTTGTTTTACGGTGTCAAAGACCGGCACGCCCTCGACGGTCTCGCCGCCCTTGCCGGGGACAACTCCGCCGACGACATTGGTGCCATAGTCCAGCATGTCCTTGGTATGGAACCGTGCCATTCGTCCGGTAATGCCCTGAACGATAACACGGCTGTCGCGATCCAGAAGAATGCTCATTAGACAGCCCTCATCTTGGTGTTTTGGGTCAGATCGTTTTGCCACGCGCCAACAGCGCGTTCGGCGGCTTCCATCAGGGTGGTGGCGCGGATGATCGGCAATCCGGATTTGGCCAGAATTTTCTGACCTTCCGCGACATTGGTGCCGGCCAGCCGCACGATGACAGGGATTTCAAGCTCAAGTTCGCGTAGCGCCTGAACGACGCCCTCTGCGACCCAGTCACAGCGATTGATCCCGGCGAATATGTTGACCAGCACCGCCTGCACGTTCTTGTCTGACAGGACCAGACGAAAGGCCTTGGCCACACGTTCGGGTGAGGCGCCACCGCCGATGTCCAGAAAGTTCGCAGGTTCGCCCCCCGCCAACTTGATCGTATCCATCGTGGCCATGGCCAGACCGGCGCCGTTCACGATACAGCCGATATTGCCGTCAAGACCGACATAAGACAGGCCGCGATCCGCAGCGCGACTTTCGCGTGGGTCTTCCTGGCTTTTGTCGCGTAACTCTGAGATCTGCGGATGCCGGAACAATGCGTTGTCGTCAAAGCTCATCTTGGCATCCAACGCCAGAACCCGATCGTCACCGGTGATGACCAGCGGGTTGATCTCGACCATGGTGGCGTCCAGATTGCTGAAGGCGGCGTAGCAGCCCTGTAGCGTGCGCACCATTTGCTGCACCAATTTCGCCTCAAAACCCAGTTGAAATGCGATTTCGCGCGCCTGGAATTCCTGCAGGCCCACGGCCGGTTCGACGATCGATCGCACGATGCTGTCGGGGCGTTCGGCCGAGATATCTTCGATCTCCATGCCGCCTTCCGACGAGGCCACGATCATCACCCGCTGGCTGGAGCGATCCAGCACGAAGCCCAGATAAATCTCGCGATCAATCGGCACGGCGGATTCAACGTAGACACGGTAGATGCCCTTGCCTTCGGGACCGGTTTGATGCGTAACCAACCTGCGTCCGAACATCTCGTCACAGGCTTCATGGATTTCGTTCTCGGTGTTGCACAGTTTAACACCTCCGGCTTTTCCTCGGCCTCCGGCATGGACTTGAGCCTTCACGATCCAACGATCGCCCCCTAGCTCGCGCGCCCGATATGCCGCTTGTTCGGGACTGTAGGCCAGCGCACCCGAAGGTACGGCGACACCAAAATTCGAAAGAACCTCTTTCGCCTGATATTCGTGAATATCCATCTGCAATCTTCCTCCCGTTCATGCAGTGCGGTCAGGCCGCGATCGACGTGCCGTAGCGGCTTTCCAGCAGCGCTTCGATGGCTTCAAAATCCACTGTGCCACCCAGTTCGCGGATCGCCTCGCCAAACAGTTTTACGATGCGGCTGATCGATTGGTGGTTCAGTTGGTTCAGGATGCCGATGCGCACCTGTACCGGGGCGCTGAGTGTCGGCCAGATGCCAAAGCCACGCGCGCGGCAGTTCTGTACCAATTCCATTTCGCGGCCAGCCAGTTCTGTGGGCAGGTTCAGCACTACGAGGCTTGGCATGTCCGAAGTGACATCGCAGCCCATCGCGGTGACGGCGTCACGCAGGACGGCCTCATGCGTTTTGTAGGAATGCGCGCGTTTAGCCAGTCCTTCCTGCAAGGTCAGACGCAGAGATTCATGGAACGCGGCGACGGCATAGCCCGAATGGGTCCGGTGATAGGTGCCTTTCTCAACATCCTGACCGTCGACAATGCCCCAATGGCGGGCCTCGAAAATCGGATTGTGGACGTAAGAGTAAGCACCGGTTGTCTTCAGCGCCTCGATAAAGGCGTTGGTGAAGCTGACCGGCGCATAGGTCAGGGGCAGGCAGCACAGGCCTTTTTGCGGGCACGAAGCCCAGCCTGCGATGCCGGGGAAATCGTCGATACGAAAGTCTGCAACACCCAGCGAAGACACAGCATCAATCAGACCCATGGTGCCATGATTTTCACACGCATCCGAGAATCCCTGTACATCGTTGACACGGCCGGAACCGGTTTCCCAATGTGCCATGAAAGCCCATTTCGGCTTGTGTTCGGCCAATGCGACGTCGACCATCTCACCGGTCACGGGCTGGCCATGCGGAATTTCGATCACGGTGACGCTGGCCGCAATGGGATCAAGTGGATTGGCGGCATGTTCTTCAGGTGTGGCTGCCTTAATCCGTAGGGTCAGCGCGTCAATGCCGGAAAAGGTGCCATTGGTGAACGCAACCACCTTGTCGCCAGGCATAACGGCCGAGAACATAGTGTCCAACGCGCTCCAGCCGGTGCCGGCAACCGCGAAGGTATAGGTATTGTCGGTGCCCCAGATTTTGCGCAGCATGTGCTTGCATTCGATCATGCCGCGCAGGACGTCACCCTGCATGTGATCCGCAACACCCGCGTTTGCGAAGGCATGCAGAACGCGGGCATCGGTATTGCCTGGTCCGGGTCCCGCAGCCAGTGTTTCCGGAATTTCGAGCGTCGGGTAGATTTGAAACGTCATTGGCGATCCTCCTCGGCGACGGGGTCTGTAATGCGCCCCGTCTGTCGCGTTACCAAAAAGAAAAGCCGATCCTTGCGTCAGGGCGCAACGTAACTTACTACTGCTTTAGGGTAGCTATTTGGGTGGGTAAAAACCTACCCATTCTGGCAAATATACCGATGTATACCGGAAACTTACCTACCCAACATGGTAGTTCTTGGGTAAATTAGGTGGAAAATCAATGCTCGATACAACGCCCCCTCCAATCGACATCATGCTCGCCAACAACAATTCTCTCGTCCTCTCGGCGATGTCCGAAATCTTCGAGAGAGACAAACGATTCTCGTTGGTGGCGACATCTGCAACTGCCGAAGGTTTCCTTGGGGCAGTCATGCGTGTGCCGGTAAAGGTCTGCGTGGTATCCTGGGAGCTGCCAGCTTTGGGTGCAGCCAAACTGATCGAAGTGCTGCGCGAACAGGAAAATGCACCGCGTTTTGTGGTCTATGGTGATGAGGCAGGTGATGTCCCACGGCTGGCCATGCAAGCAGGCGCCGCAGGGTTTGCACCTCGTTCCGGTGAGGTTGAAGGCTTGCTGGAGACATGCGTTGATGTTGCTAAAGGTAAGATGGTTTTCCCATTCATCGATGTG
Source organism: Ruegeria sp. YTSC230 (assembly GCF_059609665.1). Lineage (NCBI taxonomy): Bacteria > Pseudomonadati > Pseudomonadota > Alphaproteobacteria > Rhodobacterales > Roseobacteraceae > Ruegeria > Ruegeria sp. YTSC230. Next base: position 6,726 of record NZ_JBXWMC010000015.1, read on the forward strand.
CGCACTGTGCAACATAGTCCTCTTCAGACCTTGTCGCGCAAAGAGCGGGCTATCCTTGAGGCACTGTCGAAGGGAATGTCCAACCGGGAACTGTCAAAAGAGTTACAGATTTCCACCAATACCGTGAAATTCCACCTCTCGAATATCTATGAAAAACTGTCAGTTAGAAACAGGGCGCAAGCCATCGCTTATTACTATTCAGCCAAATCTTCTTCAGATTAGGCTCGTAGGTATTGTGTCGAGACAAAATAGAAAAACCAGCTCATTGCAACAAGGATGAACACCTGCTCCAATTGTGCTTGAACGTTCAAACCGGATTGGACTGGACGTTCAGCTATCTCATGAAACGCCCAGCGTAGCTTTGGCCAAAAGCGCGTAGGCGACCCAAAATGAGGTCGACCAAGTACTGTGTTACAAGAGGGTGCCCTTGCGCAACATCATGAATGCGTCGTCGGTCAATATCAGCGCTCAGATGAAGCCTGTCACATCATTTCTTCGTTCTTGTGATGATCAAATGCTCTGCAATTGCCCGGCAAGACGATGCCATACATGCTCACTGAATTCTGACTGCACTGCAGCCAATCGGACCATTCTGATTGTAAGTTCTTGTGCAGGCAGAGCATCGTCAACGCGTACAAGCTGCCCCTCTGCAAGCGGATTGGCGGCCAAAGAATAGGGCAACCACGCAACGCCGATTCCATCCAGGGCATATTGCAGCATCGCGAGCGTCAGCGCGGTCTCTGCTCTGGAGATGATTGTAAAATGCTCAGGCAATCGCGGCGCGACCAATCGGGAAAACACTTGTCCAAGGAAGACATCAGGCGGGTAGACTATCGCGGGAACGGTCTCGCCAACCAATTCCTCACGCATTGCAGGCGCGCAAACCGGGATCAGAATATCTGTGCCAATCGTCTTGGCCTCAAACGCATTTTCGAGATCTCGGGCACTGCCGTCCGAAATAGTGTACATGATCGCGAAATCGACCTCTTTTGAGATCAGCTGCAACAGACATTCGTCCTGATTTCCCGATCGGACCCGAACCGAGATAGCGTCATTTTCGGTCAAGGTGCGGACTACTTTTGGCGAAACGGTTGTCGTGAGAGCATGTTGGCACACAAGAGACAGAGACTTGTTGGCCCTGTCACTCGCTGTTTTCAAAGTATGACGTAGTTTGTGCAGCCGCGTACTCAGCTCACGCAGCTCAGGCTCCAAAGCCTGTACACCCGGCATCAGAGATACCGGTTTGCGACGGCGATCAAATAGGGTCGCACCGATACTGTCTTCGATAAGCCGTACCCGACGGGTAAAGGCAGATTGGGTCAGCAACCGCTTGTCCGCAGCGCGGGCCAAAGATCCGCTGTCCAACACGGCCAATATGTCATCGATCCATTCCAAACGCATGAGAACCAGTTACTGCAACGCTCAGTAATATGCAAACTTTGCAACATAGAAGGCAAATTTCGAATTAGCGGAGCCGTATCTCACATTATAAATTGACGGAAACCAATATTAGGAACCATGTTATGCATCTCGCCCGCTTCCCCCGCCTTCACCTGGCTCATCTTCCGACACCGCTTGAACCGATGAAACGGTTGTCGAAAGAACTGGGTGTCGAGATCTGGATCAAGCGCGACGATTGCACCGGCATGTCAACAGGCGGCAACAAGACCCGCAAGCTGGAATTCCTGATGGCCGAGGCGGAAGCGCAGGGCGCGGATATGGTTATGACGCAAGGAGCCACGCAAACTAACCACGGTCGTCAAACCGCAGCCTTTGCCGCCAAGCTGGGACTTGATTGCCATATCCTTCTGGAAGATCGCACCGGATATCAGGACGGAAACTACAACACGAACGGGAACGTGCTGTTGGATCATTTGCACGGCGCAACGACCGAGAAATATCCCGGTGGTCACGACATGGCGGGCGAAATGGAAAAGGCCGCCGAGAAAAAACGGACAGAGGGCCGTAATGTCTATGTCATTCCCGGCGGTGGATCGAACCCGACCGGGGCACTTGGCTATGTGAACGCAGCCTTTGAGCTTTTGGGGCAAGCCAATGACAGTGGTTTGCGAATTGACCGGTTGGTACACGCAACAGGTTCCTCGGGAACGCAGGCTGGGTTGGTGACAGGAATGTGCGCCATGAATGCGCAGGTACCGGTGCTGGGTATCGGTACAAGAGCGCCTCAACCAAAGCAGGAACAGATGGTTTATGATCTCGCCTGCAAAACAGCCGAAAAGCTGGGTTGCTCAGGCGTGGTAAAGCGCGAGGACGTGATGGCCAATACCAACTATGTGGGCGAGGGCTATGGCCTTCCGACCGAAAGCGGCATCGAGGCGATTGAGATGTTTGCCGAGCTTGAGGGCATTCTTCTGGACCCCTGCTACTCTGCCAAGGGCGCAGCGGGCTTAATCGACCTGGCCCGCAAGGGTGAATTCAATGACCAGCGGATCGTTTTCCTGCACACTGGAGGTGCTGCGGCCCTTGGTGGTTATGATTTTGCATTCGACCACAAAAACCGATGGGTGAATGTCTGAGCAATGACATTGCGCCCAATTGGCATTCTAGGTGGCATGGGTCCCGAGGCCACCATCCTCCTCCAGCGTAAGCTGGTGGAGGCCGTGCCGGTAAGTGATGACCGCGATCACATCCCGCTTCTGATTGATATGAACCCGCAGGTGCCGTCGCGGATTGATCATCTGATTGAGGGGAAGGGCGAAGACCCGGGACCGACGCTTGCCGCAATGGCACGCCGTCTTCAGGGCGCTGGCGCCGCTGCGCTGGCAATGCCCTGCAACACGGCGCATCACTATGCCGACGCGATCACGGATGCAGTGACCGTTCCTTTGTTGAATATGGTGAAACTGGCTGCGGATCATGCTGTCAGTGAACTGGGGGCCGGTGGATGTGTTGGCGTGCTCGCCTCACCCGCAGTGCGCCGTACCCGCCTTTTCGAAACGGCATTGCAAGCCCGCGGGCTATCGATTGTCTGGCCAACGGATAGTGACAGGCTGCTGACGGCGATCCGCAGAATTAAGGTCGACGGTCCAAGTGATGACGCGCGCGAAACACTGCGAACGGCCTCAATTGCATTGGCCAAAGCGGGGGCCGATCTGCAACTTGTCGCCTGCTCAGAATTCTCGCTTATTGCCGATGGCGTCGCGGATGAGGTCAAAGCAGCGGACACGGTTGATTTGCTGGTCCACGCGATCATTGAGTTTTCTCAAATAGGCTATCTTAGCGACGCAGACTAGAGAACTCGTCGCGCACAGTAGCAGCTCACTTTGGAAGATTGACGTCACAAATGTTCCCAAAGCTGGTGCGCGATTTGATCAAAGCCGGATGGATTGGAAAAGGCCGAAATTGTCAACGTCGCGCTCCACGCATCATCACCGACTGGCACTAGCAAGCCTTGATCAAGTTCTGCTGTAATTGCCGTTTCGGGCATCCAGGCAACGCCGCTTCCTGTCATCAATCGCCGCTTAATGGTCTCGACAAGGCTGTCGACATAGATCGTCTCGGTATTCAGGGTTTTCCGATCAATGGTGTTTTCTACGACCATTCCCAGAAACGAAGACCGGTCATAGGCAAGATAGGGGATCGGCGGGCCGTCCTGTCGTGCAAGATCCCATCCCATAGTGCGCGCTGGTTCAACAGCCGCCACCGGCACCAGACGATCCTTTACCAGATCCTTACGTTCAAATGCGGCCTCATCAATCATTGGCGAGACTGAATGATGATAATAACAAAGCAGGATATCCACCGCGCCTTCGATCAAAAGATCACAACATGTGCTTAAGGAATCAGACAAGACACGTGTGCGTAATTCGGGGATTTGCCTCTGCAACTCGTCTATCCGGGTTGCCAGAAAATTAACGGCTATGGTGTGAAGAACCGAAAATCTGATGAACCGGCTATCGCCGCGATCGGCATCCCGTAACGATTGGCGCGATTCCGATAGCTGAGACATGGCCGCCAGAGCAACAGGCAGGAACTGTTGACCGGCCTCTGTCAGCTGAACAGGGTATGTCGCTCGGTTGACCAAGGGCAATCCAACCCAACTTTCCAAAGCTTTGATTCTACGGCTGAATGCGGATTGCGTGATGTTTCTCTCGTCGGATGCGCGGGTGAAATTCAAGGTCCGGGCGAGACATTCAAAGTCACGTAGCCAATTCAGGTCCAATGTGTGCTCCAACATGTCAACAGACGTGCTAGGCGAGCATAACGCAAACTATGCAAAAAATGAATAGTTTGATGAAATGTTTGAATTGGCTCTGAGAAAAGCTCTTGATCTAGACTTCAGGACAGGGTCTGGCGGTTGGTCTTCTTTTTTTCCTTCCGTCCGATGTTGCAGCCAAAGGGATATTGGCTCGACCCTATTGCGCAATAGGAAAGTCGAACGACGGAAAAAACGACGCCGAAACACGGCGCATTTCAACAGAGGAGAAGACCATGAGAACCAATCTGAAAACGCTGGGAATCGCAGCCGCGGTAAGCATTTATGCGATACCGGCTTTCGCAGCCGAAGAGGTCAAAATAGGTGTGCCATCCTGGACCGGCGCGCAGGCCATTGCACACGTACTGGGTGCGGTGGTGGAAATGCGTATCGGCGGCAAAGTTGAATATGTGCCCGGCAACAACGCCACGATTTTTCAGGCGATGGATCAGGGTAAGGGCGATATCGACGTGCACCCCGATGTTTGGCTGCCCAACCAAGAAAGCTTTACCAAGAAGTATGTGGACGAAGCGGGCACAGTAACTCTGTCGTCGAACCCCTATGAAGGCAATCAGGGTTTCTGCGTTAGCAAGGATTTTGGTGAAGCCAACAACATAACCGATATTGCGGATTTAGGCCGTCCCGATGTTGCCGCGCTGATGGACAGTGATGGCAACGGAAAGGGTGAAATGTGGATCGGAGCGCCGGGTTGGGCTTCGGCCAATGTGAACGAAGTCAAAACCCGCGACTACGGTCTGCTTGATTTCATCGAACCGGTCCGCGCCGAGGAAAGCGTGAAGACCGCGCGGATCAAGGATAGCATCGCCAAAGGCGAAGGCTATGCCTTCTACTGCTACAAGCCACATGCGGTTTGGTACATGTTCGACGTGCAAATGCTGAGCGAGCCGACTTTCGACCCGGCAAAATACGTGATGGTTCAGCCCTCGGACGATCCGGATTGGTACAGCAAATCCAGCGTTGCGACCAAAGACGCGCTTAAGAACGTTCAGATCGCGTGGTCCAACACATTGCCGGACCGTTCTCCGGCAGTTGCTGACTTTTTTGCGAATTTCGCCCTGACGGCGGACGATGTTAGCGGTTTTGCCTATGAAATCAGCGGTAAAGGTCGTGATCCGGCAGAAGTTGCCCGCGAATGGGTCGAGGCGAACCCGGATCGCGTGGACGCCTGGCTGGGTCTCTGATCCCACTTCCAGAAAAAAGGGTGGCGCCAATTGGTGGCGCCACCCAAGCACAGTTCTCTGGGGGACACATGAGCGACGATACCGTTATTGAAATCTCGAATGTTTGGAAGATATTCGGGGGCAGGCCCGAGGTGGCGCTGCAGGCGATCCGCGACCGTGGGTTGGACAAGTCCCAAGTGCTGGCCGAATACAACTGTGTTGTCGGCGTCGCTGATGTCAGCCTTTCGGTAAACCGGGGTGAGATTTTTTGCATCATGGGTCTGTCAGGTAGCGGGAAATCCACTCTGGTCCGCCATTTCAACCGACTGCTGGAGCCCACTGCAGGTAAGATCGAAATCGAAGGCACCGATGTCATGGCCTTGGGGCCAAAAGAGCTTCAGCAGTTTCGCAACAACAAAATCGGTATGGTGTTTCAGAACTTTGCACTGATGCCGCATCGGTCGGTGTTGGATAACGTGGCAATGCCACTGGAAATCCGGCAGGTCAGCAAGAATGAACGCATGCGTCAGGCTGCTGCTATTCTCGATATTGTCGAACTGGGTGCCTGGGGATCAAAGTTCGCACACGAGCTGTCCGGTGGCATGCAACAACGTGTGGGCCTGGCTCGCGCGCTGGCAGCCAACCCGGATGTTCTTTTGATGGACGAGCCGTTCTCGGCCCTTGATCCTTTGATCCGGCGGCAATTGCAGGATGAATTTATCCGCCTGAGCAAGATCCTGAAAAAGACCACGATCTTCATTACACACGACCTGGATGAGGCGGTCCGCATCGGCAATCGGATCGCGATCATGCGCGATGGAAAGGTGGTGCAGATCGGAACAGCCGAAGACATCGTCATGAACCCCGCTGATGACTATGTGGCTGATTTCGTTGCGGGTATTTCACGCCTCAAAGTGGTGCGCGCCCATGCGGTCATGCGGCCAATTCCAGAACATATAGCGGCCCATGGGCCGCTATCGGCGGATGCCCCGCGCGTGAATGAAGGCGAAAATCTGAGCACGCTGATAAATCTGGCAATCGACAACAGCAGCGCAATCCTTGTGGAGGACGGAGGCGTGGATGTTGGCGTCATAACCCGTGCCGATCTGTTGCGCACCGTGATCGAAGGGACCGAAGTGTCATGAGCCTTTCTGATGTGAACCCGTTGGAAGATACCGAAAGCGAAGCGGCCCTTGCTTATGCCGAAGAGCGGCGTGAAAACATTCGCACCTTTGTGCGCACCAGCCCTGACTACTACATCCGCAATTTCGACAAGATTGGTGCGTCGTCCCGCTTTACGCCAACTTTCAATCTGATGGCCGGATTGTTTGGTCCGGTCTGGTTCGGCGCGCGGGGTCTGTGGTCATGGGCGTTACCATTTCTGATCCTCGAAACAATAGCATTTGTGCAGATTGCGCGAGGACTGTTCGGCGATCTGGCAGCTGAGGCAATGGAGCGTATTGCATCGATTGAAGGGACGCTTGAACTGCGTCGTCAGCAATTGGCGGCGGCAATCGAAAACAACTCGGACAAGATCGATGTCTATCAGCGAACGGTGGACTCGCTTGAAGAAAACATAGGGGGTATCCGTGCCGAGGCCGAGGCGATGGCCGCTGAAGGTCCTTACATCATTCTGACCGGCCTGATCATACTGATCATCGTCAAACTGATACAGTCTCAAGTGGCGAACTGGGCGCTTGAGGCACGTTTCTCGGAATGGTTATCAGACCGTTCGATACGCTCGGCCATGCCGGTATCGCAGATTGTGTTCAGCGCGATCTTCATGGCGCTGATCGTCGCCGCAGCGATGATGCACTACAGTTTCCCCGGGCGCTTTTCGCTGCTTAGCCATTTCCCGACAGACCCAAACATCCGCCTGACCAGTATCACGTGGGTGGAAGATTTCATCGCCTGGTGCGTACGCAACAGCGAGGCTTTTTTTGACGGGCTGACATTCGGAATCCGCACTTTGCTGGATGCGCTAGAAGTCATACTGGTCCAGACGCCATGGATCGTGATCGCGAGCCTGATCATTCTGCTGACCTGGCTGACCGCTGGCATTAGCACGGCGATCTATTCAGGCGCATTTCTGGCCTATATGGGCCTCTTGGGTTTCTGGGAAGGTGCCATGACCACGCTGGCCTTGTTGGGGACAGCGGCGTGTTTGTCTATTGTCATTGGTATTCCGCTGGGCATGTTTGCTGCACGTCGCCCACGGTTCTATGCGTTCATCCAGCCGATCATGGATTTCATGCAAACCATGCCGGCCTTTGTCTTCATGGTCCCCGTGATCGCGTTCTTTGGTGTCGGCAAGCCGGCGGCGGTCGTGGTCACCATGATCTTCGGCGGCACGCCAGTGGTGCGCCTGACCGTTCTGGGCTTGCGCGGTGTGCCCGAAAGCGTGCGCGAAGCGGCGATCAGCTTTGGCGCCAATAAGTGGTATCTGCTGACCAAAGTTGACCTACCGCTGGCAAGCCCGTCTATTCGGGCCGGTATCAACCAGACAATCATGCTGTCACTGGCAATGGTTGTCGTGGCTTCGTTGATCGGTGCTAAAGGGTTGGGCGAGGACGTTCTGGAAGCGTTGCAGTACGCGAATGTTGGCCAAGGTATCCTTGCAGGGTTCTCAATCCTGTTCTGTGCCATGATCCTGGATCGCATCGTGCAGGGCGGCCGGAAATGACACCCGTTGTATTTGTCCATGGGTTCCTGGGCGGCAGTCGGCAATGGCAAGGGCAGGTCGATGCGTTGGCAGGTTACGATGTCGTCACGCTGGACTTGCCAGGGTTTGGTGAAAATGCGCAGCTTGATGCCCTCAGCAGCATCTTGGGTTTTGCTGATTGGGCGCTGAATGAGTTGAAGATGCGTGGCATCGAGAAATTTCACCTGGTTGGGCACTCGATGGGCGGAATGGTCGTACAGGAAATGATTGCCCGCGCACCCGAGCGTGTGGACCGTTTGGTTCTTTATGGCACGGGTTCTGTGGGTGTGCTGCCTGGGCGGTTTGAAACCATTGATACCTCAAAAACGCGCGCCTGCGCAGATGGACCGCAAGCGACGGCCCGACGGATTGCTGCAACCTGGTTTCTCGAGCGGGAACGGGCTGTGACCTATGAAGATTGTGCCGCGATAGCGGAGCAAAGCAGCCTGAAAGCCATACTCACGGGTTTGGATGCGATGCATTCCTGGAGCGGTGCTGAAAGCCTGTCGGCGATCCAGGCCAAAACGCTGGTTCTTTGGGGGGATCGTGATCGTACCTACCCATGGAGCCAGACTGAAAAACTGTGGCAGTCCATTCCAAACGCCAATCTTGCGGTGATACCAGAATCTGCACATGCGACACATCTGGAAAAAGCCGGACTATTCAACGGAGTATTAAGTGATTTTTTTGGTGCCTGCTGACCTATCGTGACCAAAGTACCCAAACAATAAATGAAATTCTGCTGAAGATTTGGTAATACACGAGATTAATCGTCACCGGGGCAGCTGTGCAGTGAAACAATGTCTACTCTGAAAAATTGCATAGATCTGTTTTGGTCAACGTGTGATTCGGGTATCTTCGTGGGCCAGAAGTTGATGTAACAACACTACTTCCCAGGCAAGCAAGTGTTCCGAAGCGACGCTTGAGTGTGAAATTCTCATGAATTGTTACAGACTTTCATTTCACAAACGCGCATTGCGTCGCGTTCGTTTAAGCGGCGTCCTCCTCCGGTGGTTCTTTGGCTCCGGTCATGAAAGCCACGGCGTCGGACATCGTGTAGTCCTTGGGATCAATCGTGCAGAGCCTTTTGCCCAGCCGGTGCACATGGATGCGATCAGCGACTTCGAAGACGTGCGGCATGTTGTGGCTGATTAGTATGATCGGAATGCCACGTGCCCGCACATCCTGAATAAGTTCGAGAACTTTCCGGCTCTCCTTCACCCCCAACGCAGCCGTCGGTTCATCCATGATAATGAACTTGGTCGCAAAGGCTGCGGCGCGGGCGACGGCCACGCCTTGGCGCTGTCCACCAGACAGAGTCTCGACCGTCTGATTGATGGATTGAACGGTCATCAGGCCAAGTTCGGTCAGTTTTTCACGGGCGAACTTTTCCATCGCGGGGCGGTCAAGCTGACGTAGATACTTGCCCATGAACCCCGATTTCCGGATCTCACGCCCCATGAACATGTTGTCCGCAATCGACAGGGCAGGAGACATGGCAAGTTGCTGATAAACGATCTCAATCCCCATGTTCCGGGCGTCGATCGGTGAGGTGAAGTTCACCTTCTTCCCTTCGATCAGAATATCGCCCTCATCCGGGATCGTGGCGCCGCAGATGGCTTTGACGATGGATGATTTGCCTGCACCGTTGTCACCGATAACCGCGAGTATTTCACCCTGACGCAGTTCAAAATCGGAATGGTCTATGGCGGTCACATGTCCATAGCGTTTGACGATCCCACGGCCCTGGACGACTGGGGTAGTGTCTGACATTAGCCCGATACCTTTCTGATCCACTGGTCGACCGCGACCGCTGCGATGATGAGAAGTCCGATAAGAAGGAAGGTCCACTGCGCATCCGCGCCCAACAGCCTCAGACCTAAGGTGAACACGCCGACGATCAGTGCGCCAAACAGCGACCCCAGAATGGATCCGCGCCCGCCGAAAAGGGAGATGCCGCCGATCACGACCGCTGTGATGCTTTCGATATTGGCCAATTGGCCAGATGTTGGTGAGACTGACCCGATGCGGCCGATCAAAGCCCAGCCGGCAAAGGCACAGATCAAACCGGATAGCATGTAAACAGACATGAGTGTTCTGTGGACGTTAACGCCGGATAGCTCGGCTGCTTCCGGATCGTCGCCCACAGCATAGACGTGTCGCCCCCAGGCTGTGTGTTTAAGCGCGTAGGCCAATACAAAGATCAGGACGAGCATGAATAGGACGCCAACAGTGAATGTTGCACCGCCGATGCTGAATTTGGTGCCGAAAAATTGCAGAAATGGGGCGTTTGCCTCGATATCCTGGCTGCGTATCGTCTCGTTTGCGGAATACAGGAAATTTGTTGCGAGAATGATCTGCCACATTCCAAGCGTGACGATGAATGGGGGAAGTTTGACGCGGCTGACAAGCCAGCCGTTGAGAGCACCGATCAGGGTTCCGACGCCAAGTCCGCACATGACTGCGATAGGCACCGGTATGCCGTATCGGAACGAGAATTGTCCCATGATAACAGAAGAAAAAACCATGATCGCGCCCACACTCAAATCAATGCCTGCGGTCAGAATGACGAGGCTCTGTGCGGCGGCCACGATACCGACGATCTGAACTTGTTGCAGGATCAGGGTCATTGCGAAGGGTGAAAAGAATTTTGACCCCAAAAGCAGGCCAAAGATCAAAATCGCTCCGACCAGAACGATCAGAGGTACGAGGGACGGGTTGACGTGAAGCAGATGCTGAAGCTTGCCCAGCACACCACGCCGAGGATCGTCAAACTCTGCCACAGTGTCGGTTCGACTGGTGGCAGTTTCAAATTCTTGGGCGCTTTGGTTCGCTTCGGACATATCTCCCCCTTTTCGTGGCTGGCTTCGTGACCACGAAATCAGCTTACAGGAAGTTTCAGTTTGCTGGTGAAAGGAATGGTAAGGCGCCCTTGCGCGCCTCACCTGATAGGTCTGCGTTTAACCCCAGCAGAGCTCCAAACCTTCTGCGACCGAAATTGACTCCACGCCGTCAACGGGTTGATCGGTGATTAGAGCAACACCGGTGTCGTAGAAGTCTTTTCCGGGTGTATTTTCCGGCTTCGTCCCTTCGTCGGCCCATTTTTTGACGGCCTCAACCCCCAATGACGCCATCAAAAGCGGGTATTGCTGGCTTGTGGCCCCGATGACTCCGGCCTGTACGTTCTGTACGCCGGGGCAGCCGCCGTCGACCGAAACGATCAGCACGTCATTTTCACGTCCGATGGATTTCAAAGCCTCGTACGCGCCCGCCGCTGCGGGTTCATTGATCGTGTGAACTACGTTGATCGCTGAATCCTTGGCCAGAAGGTTCTCCATGGCACGGCGCCCACCTTCCTCGTTGCCGTCGGTCACGTCACTGCCGACCAGACGTGCATCCGTTTCGTCGCCAATAACATTGGGATCCGCCAGCTCCACGCCAAAGCCCTCAAGGAATCCTTGGTTGCGCAAAACGTCCACAGTTGGTTGGCTGACATTCAAGTCTAGCGTCGCGATCTTTGCGTCCGCGGCAGCATCGCCCATCTTGGCCTTTGCCCATTGTCCGATAAGCAACCCGGCCTTGTAGTTGTCCGTCGCAAATGTGGCGTCGGCTGAATCAATCGGGCTAAGGGGTGTGTCCAGCGCGATTACCAACACACCGGCGTCTCGCGCTTGTTTAACGGCGGGTACGATTGAACTTGTGTCGGATGCCGTAAGCAGAATTCCTTTTGCACCGTCGAGGATGCAGGTTTCAATGGCCTGAACCTGGGTCTCGTGGTCACCATCGATTTTACCGGCAAAAGCTTTAAGCGTCATGCCAAGCTCTTCGGCCTTGGCTGTCGCACCTTCTTTCATTTTCACAAAGAAGGGGTTGGTATCGGTCTTAGTGATCAGGCAGACGGTTTCCCCGGCAGCGTGAGCAGATGCAGCACCAAACGTGAGAACGGTCGCAGATGCGGCTAGCTTGAGTAGACTTCTCATATTCTCCTCCCAGAAAATTGTTGTGGCCCCGCGCGGCGCGCCGGCAAGACTCGCCTCCATCCCTTAATGAAGGTCCTGTTCAAGAAACTGTGATTCTGGCCTGCCTGTCAATAAATAAATAAAGTTTATTTATTAATTTGCCCGAGCGCCTTTTCATAAGAAAACAAGGTGGTTATGTTCAGGGTTATGGAGAAAGAGGCGCTAAAAATACTGACCGGCGGGGTAAGCCAAAGCGGTGTTCGCGATCATAATGAACGTCTGATTTTGACGGTTTTACAACGACATGGACCGACAGCAGGTGCAGATGTCGCGCGGCTGACGGGCCTGTCCCCACAGACCGTATCAATCATTTTGCGCAAGCTCGAAAAGGACGAGATTCTCAAGCGTGGAACTCCTCTGCGTGGAAGGGTTGGTAAACCGTCGGTTCCCATGGAGCTCAACCCGGAAGGCATCCTGTCAGTCGGGATGAAGATCGGTCGGCGCAGCGCCGATCTGCTCTTGATCGACTTCACCGGCAAGCCCCGCCAACAGATTTCAACGACCTACGATTATCCGCTGCCCGAGGCCGTGTTCGGGTTTCTGGAAACAGGTTTGGAAACGCTTCTGGCCCATGAACCCCAAAAACTTCGCGATCGCGTGTGCGGGATTGGTATTGGAACTCCATTCGAGCTTTGGAAATGGCATGATTTGTCGGGGCTGCCAGCCAAGAAATTCAGCTCTTGGAAAAACGTGAACTTCTTCTCCGAGGTTGCCAAGTTCAGCGACCTACCGGTATTTGTCGTCAATGACGCAACAGCCGCTTGCCACGCCGAGCACCTCTATGGCCGAGGGGCTGAATATCGCGATTATTTCTACTTCTTCATCGGTTCGATGATCGGCGGCGGGGTTGCATTGAATGGCACTGTGTTCGAAGGCAATCAGGGCAATGCTGGCGCGTTGGGTGCGATGCGCACCACAGGGCCATTGGGCGAAAGCCAGCAATTGATCGATAGCGCTTCGCTGTTTTTGCTTGAGGACAGGCTGATCGAAGCGGGTGTTGATCCGGGTATTCTTTGGAAATCGCCACAGGATTGGAGCAGCATTTCCAGGTATGTCGAACCATGGATTGGCACGACTGCACAGGAATTGGCCAAGGCCGCGCTTTCAATTTGTGCTGTCATCGACTTTGAGGCCATTTTCATAGACGGCGCGTTTCCGACGAATGTGCGGGAAGAACTGGTCTCACGCGTGCGCCGCTATCTGGTTAATCAAGACAAACGCGGATTGATCCCACCAGTTGTCGAAGCCGCTGCGGTTGGAAAAAACGCCCGCGGTATTGGGGCGGCCAGCAGCCCGATTTTCCGCCAGTTTTTATTGAACACGAATGCAGGGCTTTCTGGGATGTAACCGAAGTCCACGTGCTTGTTTCCCGCACGGTCAAGGACTTGGGTGCCAAGTCTGGGATACATTATTGGTCAGGACTCGCGGCCGCAATACAGGACCAAAACTAAGCGAAGACTTTGGCCACGTCATCGCTAGTTTCTTTTTTACGCGCCAGCATAAGAGCGATGCTTGTCAGTCCGAAAACAATAAATGGCAGCATCAGCAGATTTTCAAGCCTTGGGTATACGGCGTCAATTTCTGACAAACGTTCGAACAGATGTGTGTGAAAGACCAATGCCCGAGTGGTGAGCTTTATGATGAAGATCGCTGTTACAACGACAAAGAACTGCAGAACAATATTCCAAGTTCTGACGGGTTTCCCAAAATCTGCCACGCTAAGCCGCGATGAACCAAGTACAACTGCAAAAAACCACATGACGATGGAACATTTTACCGTAATCGGTGTTGTCGGGCTATTTAGAACAAAGATTGACCCCAAGATTATTCCACTGGTGGTAAATGCAAAAACAGAAGCGAGTGCGCGGGCAGAAAAATGAACTTTGCGCAGCGCGGTTAAATCGTCGGATACATCTTCATCAGGCATCGGCCAGAGCGCATGAAGGCTGCCCATAATGCCCAGACAGATGTACAAAGGTCCACATCCCAATGCGAGAACCGCTGCCATGTGGGCTGGAGCCAGCCAAGCCACCAAGGGTGTGTTAAATGCGACCACCCCTGTCAAAGTGATCATGACACCGCCGAACAGGCATACTGCAACCTGAATTAAGATATGTCGGGCCTTATAGGGCGCGACGATCTTTTCGTTCAATCCGGGTACGCTCAACAATGCGAGGATGGCGACAAGGCCGGCAACCGTGAAGTATGGAACAATGCCCAGATCGGATCTGGTATTCCAATCAAGCTGTTGCACCAGATACGACACTGACAGTGCGACTGTCAAAGTGGTGATCGCGATGACAATTCTCAGCAATAAACGATGAGCTATTAGTATAAACCAATTCATAGGTGGGGCTTACTCGGGAAACTTGGCTAAACTACGACGTGTTTGTTTCTTTGCGGCGCGACCTGAGTAACCAATCAATTTCTCAAGACCATTCCCAAAATCATGTTTGTTGAACGTTTCTTCCCAGGTTGGCATTGAGGCACCTGTCGTGGACGGTGCGCCGCGATCTGCGGTTTTCCTGGTTCCAGATTGGTGCGTAAGCGGTACTTAGTTTGACCCAGAAGGTCCTATAGGCAAACACTGACTCACGTCGCGGTTTTAGCGGTGTACGATGAAGGCATATGCCTCACCTTAAAGCTGCATTGAAACGCTACACGCTGACACAGAGATCTTGTGCCAAAACCAAGCGAGATCAGTTAACAACTTAAGATTGCGTGCCGGCTGGCATTCTACTATCGATATGCACATGAGCCGTTATTTGCGATTGATTTACTTAACCAGCATTTTCTTTGTGCCGCATTTGACAGCCGCCCTAGAGGCTACCGAAAACCCCGTTGAGATCGGCGAAAGTGGCGAAGCCTTTCTGAAGGCGATAAGATTAAGCCGTGTCGATGCAGATGTGGCCTACTTCGACCCGGCAAGCCCTCCGCCCCCGATGCAGACAACGCAAGAGCCGCGACCACCCTCTAGTTCAAACCAATGGTCGGTGGGCGGCGATGTGAATTTCGCGACACTGCTTATTTCCGCCGCGATCCTGATGATGATCGCTTTTGTCTTTGTCCGCTACGGCAGCGGCTTTGCCGTCACATTCGGGCGCGAGGGCGAGAATACGGAAAGCGGGCGTGACGGGCGTGCACCGCGTGCGGGGTTAGGAACGCCGCCCACTCCGGGCAGCTTGAATGCGATCCTGCGCATAGCGGACCGGCGCGAGGCTTTGATCCGGTTGGCGCAGGCCGCCCTGGGCGCGGCGATCAAGGCCAATGGGGTGCTGCTGCAGCGCAGCTGGACTGCGCGCGACGCGTTGCGCCACTTGCCAGAGGACCAACGTTGTCTTGGCGCCCTACGCAATTTGGTTCTGGCAAGCGAACGGGTGCATTTTGGAGGGCGAGACGTAAGCGAGGATGACTTTCAGGCCCATGTCGCGGATATCCGCCCGCTGTTGACTGAGGTCCCCAAATGAACTCCTCAGCGACCGAAGAAACAAGACGCGGCCCCAGAAGTGAAACCCTGATTATTCTGGGTTTCGTCGCGTTGCTGCTGTTCACGATCTTTTACGTTATATCGCAACGCCAGCAGGTGCTGAGAAGCTCTCCGTCTGGGTTTGACGGTCTGCGGATCTGGCTAAACACGAATGAGGTAAGTGCGCAGAGCTTTCTGGGGGGCTGGCAGGTCGATCAGGAAACCGTTGGCCTTTTGGTGCTGCCGTTATTTGACACAGTGCTGGATGAGGATAGGGTTCATCCGCGCACAAAAGAAGAACTGCTGTTACAGCAGGATGAATACGATCTGCGGCTTGATGCGGTGCTGGAAAAGGCCAGTCGGGTACAGACCTTGGTGATCTTGCCCAAATGGCGCAGCGGGATGCGGCTAACCGGTCGGGCGCATCCGGTCTTGATCAGTCGGCAGCAACAGATCGAAACACTGCTGCAACAGCTGACCGGTCAAAGGGGTGCTCGGATCGAATATGCGCGCACGCCTTTTACGGATTTCGACTATTTTGATGGCGACGACGTTCGGCAATCGGCTCAGATCTATGCGGCACAACTGTTCACCGGGGCTGATTGCTCTCCGCTGATTGGTAACTCGGATGCGATGCTTCTGGCGGAATGCCCGCTGGCGGATGGTGCAGGGGACGCGCGGGTTTTGGTTTTGTCGGACCCCGATTTGTTGAACAACCATGGGCTGCGCTTGGGCGATAATGCCATTGTCGCCCGCAATCTTCTGAGCGCGCTCGCCGACGAGCGCAACGTGATGATCGACTACAGCCGCGAGGTCTGGCTCTCGGACTCCGAAGAAACCGTGCGTTATGAACGTAGCTGGGCCGATCTGAAGCGATTTTTTGGCCCGCCTTTTCTGACGCTCTGGCTGAGCGGGGTATTGGTGTTGGCTCTGTTTATCTGGCGCTCATGGCAGCGTTTTGGCCCGGTGCAGGTTGAGGACGGTGTCAACACAGGCGCAAAATCGCTGGCGGTGCGAGCACGGGCACGTCTGATGCGGCTTTCGGATCAAGACGGGGCTTTGGCCGGTGAATACGCAAAGGCCCGGCTAGCGGCATCTGCGTCGGCTTTGTTTGGCCCGGCGCTTGCCCATCACTATGCTGAACCCAAGGTCTTTTTGGGCTATGTGGCGCGGCACAATCCGGATCTCTCTCGCGACCTGGAAACAGTGTTGAGGGATATCCGGAACCTTCCACATCGGATCCCACCGGCAGAGGCAATGCACCATGTGGACGAACTTGAAGCGCTATTGGAGCAGATAACGAATGACACTTGAAACATTGCGCGCGCGCTCGGACGCGCTGCGTGCCGAGATCGGGAAGACAGTGCTGGGGCAGGAGGATGTGGTCGAGCTGCTTTTGGTCTCGCTTTTTGCGCGTGGCCATGTCTTGCTTGAGGGGCCGCCGGGCACCGCCAAGACCCTGTTGGCGCGCAGTTTTGCCGCTGCACTGGATCTGGAATTCGGGCGTATCCAGTTCACCCCCGATCTGATGCCAGGAGACGTACTGGGCACTTCGATCTTCAATTTTCAGACCAATGATTTCGTCCTGACGCGCGGCCCGGTCTTTACCCAGGTGCTTCTGGCGGATGAGATTAACCGAGCGCCTCCCAAAACGCAGGCTGCGCTCTTGCAGGCGATGAACGAACGGATGGTCAGCATTGATGGCAATGATCACTCCTTGGGCCGTGAATTCATTGTAGTCGCTACCCAAAACCCGATCGAGCAACAAGGTACGTACCCCTTACCAGAGGCGCAATTGGACCGGTTTCTCTTTAAGCTTGAAATCGACTTCCCGCCCGAGGCAATCGAAATGGCGATCCTGCGCCAGCATGCCAATGCCCCGATCGAAAGCGGTATGGAAACGGATGTACTGTCGAAGACCCTGGATGCGGCCGCCCTGGCGGAATGCCGGGCACTGATCGACGGGATTATCCTCGATGACGATATTCTTGCCTACATCCTGCGGCTGGTCCGGGCGACACGGGAAAGTGCCGAGATTGCTTTTGGTGCCTCTACCCGCGCGGCAGATGCTCTGGCAGCGGCTACGCGGGCACAGGCGGGGTTAAACGGGCGGGATTTCGCAATCCCGGACGACGTAAAACGGCTTTTCGTACCAGCGTTACGCCATCGAGTAGTTCTGGGTGCCTCGGCCGAGATCGAGGGCCGAAACTCTGCTATGGTTCTCGAAAACATCCTCAACCAGATCGAGGCTCCCCGCTGATACGCCCATCTACCAGATTGCTGAGCGCCGCCTGCGTCGCCCTTGTGTTGTCGATTCTGGGACTTGCATTTTTCGGCGGGTTGCGTGAATTGGCGCTGGCGCCGTGGGTCCTGTTGGCGCTTTTGTCAGCGGCGGATCTGCTGATGTCCTTCAGCCGTCGAAAGCAATTGGTTTTCGACATGCGGCCCGAGATTTTTGTGGGCGAAATACAGGCGCTAAAATTGCAGGTTCCGGACGCTCCGAAAGACTTGCAGGCGCGGCTAGAATGGCCAAAAGGATTGAGCGGGGCGACAGAGCTCGAGTTCAAGATCGGACCGGATGGGACTGGATCAGCCGAGATTGGCTGTCGCGGCGTGCGGCGCGGCATCTGGGCTTTCGAACATCTCTGGCTTCACTGGTCGTCACGCCTGAAGCTTTTTGATTTTGTGCCACGATTGGATTTCGCGCTGGAGGTTCGTGTGGTGCCCAACATCCGGATGATTCAGTCGGGTGAGATTGCCACGACGGTGCAGTCCACGCTTTATGGCGTGAAGGAAAACCGTGCCATCGGCGAAGGGTCCGAATTTCACCAGCTTCGTGATTTCGTACAGGGTATGGACGTTAAATCGATCGACTGGAAACGCTCGGCCAAACGGCGGGGGCTTGTAGCCAAAGAGTTAAGGGCCGAGCGCAATCACCACGTTATCGTAGCGCTGGATAACGGCTATCTGATGCGCGAAGAGATCGCCGGTTTGCCCAAGATTGACCATGCCGTTACTGCCGCACTGGCCGTGGCCTGGGCGGCGGCAATTGGCGGTGATCTGGTGGGGTATTACGCCTATGACGTTCGTCCGCGATCTTTTGTGGCACCACGGGCGGGGCGACAGACCTTCGCGCGCCTGCGCAGCTGGACCAGCGAGCTGGCCTATGTAGGCCACGAGACCAACCATACCCTGGCCCTGACTGAATTGAATGCCCGCACCCCAAAACGCAGTCTGATCATCATTTTCACGGATTTCATCGACACGACTTCGGCCGAACTTCTGATCGAGAACATAGCCATTCTGTCAAAGCGTCATCTGCTGATCTTCGTCACCATCCGCGACCCAGAGGTCGAGGCGCTGGTGGAATCCGCACCCAAGGATCTGGATGGGGTCGCCACGCTGGTGGCCGCGAACCAGACGATCAGCGAACGTCGTCTGGTGTTGGAAAGGTTAGCACGTTTGGGGGTTACGGTGCTGGACGCGCGTCCCGATACGGTGACCGCCAAGCTGATCTCGACCTATCTAGAAATCAAGGCGCGGGAGTTGATCTGATGGCAGAAAGCGACCTCATCCGCTCGGCCCGGTTCCGGAAAGAGCGAGAAGCCGACTGGCGTCGTCTGGAAACTTTGGTCACCCAGGCCGAGCGTGTCGGACTACAGCGAATGGATTTCGCGGCCGCTCGCGATTTGGCCGCGCTTTACCGAAATGCGACCACATCCTTGGCCATTGCCCGCGAAATTTCTTTGGACAAGGCGCTGCTGGACTATCTCGAAGCGCTGACCGCACGCGCCTATCTGTCAGTCTATGCCCCTCAGGAGCGTCTGGGCGGGCTTGTACGCAAGTTTTTTACAAGCGGCGCGCCGAGTGCGATACGTCGGTCCTGGCTGTTTATTCTGATTGGTTTTCTATGTATGGGGCTGGGCGTTTTGGCGGGATATCAGCTGTTTCTGGAAAACCCGGCTTGGTACCATGTTTTCATGCCGCCGGAACTGGCCGGAGGGCGCGGGCCAACATCTACTACCGAAGAGCTGCGGCAAGTGATTTATGATCAGGATCCCAGCACCTCGGGACTTGGGGCCTTTGCCACTTTCCTGTTCTCGCACAACACGCGCATCGCGATTTTTGTGTTTGGCCTTGGGGTATTCCTGTGTGCGCCGGCGGTCTTGCTGACCTTCTATAACGGCCTGTCGCTGGGCGCATTTTATGCGCTGCACGTGGAACGCGGTCTGGGCAGTGATCTTGGGGGGTGGTTGTCTATCCACGGGGTGACCGAGCTGTCGGCAATCTGCATTGCATGCGGCGGTGGGGTGCAACTGGGGGCAGCGATCCTTTTTCCGGGGAAAAGAAGCCGCCGCGCTGCCTTGCGCCACGCGGGCCGGGATGCCGTAAAGCTTGCGCTGGTGGCGGCTTTTATGCTGGTGGTCGCTGCCCTCGTGGAAGGGTTCGGACGCCAGCTTATCCAGGACAAAGCCATAAGGTACGTGATTGGCTGGGGGCTAGGACTATGCTGGCTGGCCTGGTTTGCCTTGGGCGGTAGGGTGCGGCGATGAAGCTGTGGCGACGCAAAGAAAAGACGGCAGCCCCATCGCTGGGTGAGCTGATCCCGCCCGAAGGTGTACCCATCCACCTTGAGGTGGCCGGGCTAGGTGTGCGCCTTGCCGCGCAGCTTACAGATGTGGGCATTACGCTGATCGCAGCCGTCGCAGTCCTGATATTGATCATGTCCCTGGGTATTGGCACACCTACGACGCTGCTTGCTATCGGCAGTCTTCTGTTCTTCGTGATCCGGGTGCCCTACTACGTCATCGCCGAACTGGCGTGGAACGGTCAGACATTGGGAAAGCGGTTGATGAAGATCAAGGTCGTCTCACATGATGGCCGATCGCTTAGCACGCATGCGTTGGTGCTCAGGAACCTTATGAAAGAGGCTGAGATTTTTCTGCCCGCAACCCTGCTGCTGACACTTGATACCTCATCACCCGTGGCCTCGGGGCTGGCACTGGCCTGGATACTGGGGGGGCTATTTGTGCCGCTGTTCAATCGTCACAGGCAAAGGCTGGGCGATCTGATGGCCGGTACACATGTGATCCACCTACCGGTGCCGGTGCTGTTGAAGGATTTGGCTCAGGCTCCGGTCGGCGAGACCGCCGCAAAAACGCGTTTTACCTTTCTGGCGCATCAGCTTGATCACTACGGCGCATTCGAATTGCAGACCCTTGAAACGCTTTTGCGGGCGCAAGAGAAAAGGCGCGCGTTGGGTCCCTCTCAGAATGACAGGGCCACCATTGAAAGCGTGGTCGAAAAGATCCGCCAAAAGATCGGCTACGCGAACAAAGTTCCCGAGGCTGATCGGCTGAAATTCCTCCGGGCGTTCTATAATGCGCAGCGTGAACATCTTGAGAAACGCCAGTTGTTCGGCGAACGCCGCAGGGACAAGCACTATGCGGTCGACGATAACTCTTCGTAATTCATGTCAATAGCCGCCCCTTTTTTGCCCAAAAATTGGCTTGGAAAGGCCGCTCTCAAACTCAATTACCGGTGTCATAAAGATACTGAAGACAACCTTAGATGATCATCATACACTAGCCGAAACACAGAGTAGTATCGAGGATAAAACAGTGGCCAGCACAACAGAACACACGGGCAGCGAGGCGCTCGGCGTCGGGAGTATCGTGGGCGAGAGTTTCTCGATCCTGTTCAAAAATTTTATCACCGTCATCCTGCTAGCGCTGGTGCCGACGTTATTGAGCTCAGTGATTGCGGGTATGATGGTCGGGGCCGATGTGGCGTTGGGTGCGGCAGACCCCGATTTCAGCACCTCTTCCGGCGTCACCACCTGGGTACTGACGATTTTGCTGCAGGTCGTGTTCTATGCCCTGACGACCGCTCTGCTGGTGCAACTGGCATATGACGCCAAACTCGGACGCCGCCTGCAGGTGGGTCGT
This sequence comes from Ruegeria sp. YTSC230, assembly GCF_059609665.1. Lineage (NCBI taxonomy): Bacteria > Pseudomonadati > Pseudomonadota > Alphaproteobacteria > Rhodobacterales > Roseobacteraceae > Ruegeria > Ruegeria sp. YTSC230. Next base: position 28,257 of record NZ_JBXWMC010000015.1, read on the forward strand.
TATTTTGCACCAGCTCTGCAAGCTGCTATCCCGGTTGCGGTGCTGACGACGGTCGCAGGAATTCTGACCGGGTTTGCAACGCTTGCTTTGATCATACCCGGTCTTTGGGTTTATGCGGTTTTTTCGATGGTTGCGCCTGCCGTAGTGATCGAGAAAGCAGGATTTGGCGGGCTTGGGCGCAGCGCGGCTCTGACCAAGGGATACCGCTGGCCAATTTTTGGCGCTTTACTTCTGATCGGTATCTGCGCCGGGATCGGTGGTTTCCTCGCCAGTTTCGCCGCTGGTTTGCTTGAAGGTGTCGGAAGCTGGGCAATGACGGCAGGTTTTTCAGTTGTTGCAGCTTTTGGTGCGGGGTTGAGCGGCATTTCAGTCGCTCTGATCTATGCCCGTCTGCGCGAGATCAAAGAAGGCGTGAGCGTCGATCAGATCGCATCTGTTTTCGATTAATCGCTTGTAGTTCAAGTGAGGTTACAAAGGGTGTGATCACCCCTTGATGGCCGAAGGCGCAGGCTTGCGCCTTCGGCCTTCTGATACGCTTGGTTGATTGATTCATTGGCGAAGCTGATAGGCAACTTTTCTCAAGGGTTAGGCAAGCGGTCGTTCGATCTGCTTTGGAAATTGGCTTCATTGAACGGGTAGCGTGGATTCTCGCAATCCGTGCTTCCTTTTGTGACCGAGGTTTTTGGGCTGGACAGTTTTTGACAATCTTGCTTGGCTGCGTTGCACCACTCTCATTTTTCAGGAGATTTCAATGCCCCAAGCATCCGACACCAACCGTCGCATAGTTCTTGCGGAACGTCCCACTGGTCACCCGGACAAAAACACTTTGCGGCTTGAAATCACAGACATTCCAACACCCGGCAACGGAGAGATGCTGGTGCGCACGGTGTACCTGTCTCTGGACCCTTACATGCGGGGTCGTATGAATGACGCGAAATCCTACGCTGAACCGGTTCCGATCGGTGGCGTCATGACGGCTCAGGTTGTGGGGCAGGTAGTGGAATCGAACCTCGAAGGGTACGAAGCCGGAGACTACGTTTTAAACACGAGTGGCTGGCAGGATTATGCGATCTCAACTGGTGAGCAGGTCGTCAATCTTGGCAAGACGCCAGACAATCCGTCCTGGGCGTTGGGCATTCTGGGAATGCCCGGCTACACGGCTTATGCGGGGCTGCTGAAGATAGGCGAACCAAAACCCGGTGAAACCGTTGTCGTGGCGGCTGCGGCTGGACCGGTGGGCGCAACCGTGGGTCAGATCGCAAAGCTAAAAGGGTGCCGCGTGGTGGGTATCGCGGGTGGCCCGGAAAAATGCGAACACGTGGTAAAGAACCTTGGGTTCGACGCTTGTGTGGATCACCGCGCGGCGGATCTTTCGGAACAATTGCGCGACGCGTGCCCTGACGGCATTGATGTCTACTTCGAGAATGTCGGTGGCAAGGTGCTGTATGCGGTCTTACCGCTTTTGAATCCGTTTGCGCGTGTTCCGGTCTGCGGCGTCGTGGCCTGGTACAACTTGCCGGGTTTGCCGGACGGACCGGATATGGGCCCGGTGATCATGGGTACCTTGTTGCGGATGAAGGTCAAAATGCAGGGTTTCATAATTTTCGACAATTTCGGCCCTGAGGTTTACGCCGAGTTTGTCCGGGACATGACAGGATGGCTGAAGGACGGCTCAATTACGTATAAAGAGCATGTGGTTGAAGGTCTTGAAAATGCTCCGGTTGCATTTAACCAACTGCTGGCCGGAGAAAACTTTGGGAAAATGGTTGTAAAGGTGGATTGAGCCAGGGCAGTGAAAGTTGGTCCTTCCAACTCAGACCCTAATTCGTTCGCAAAACGCATGAGTGTCAAATTTCAAAACTATGTAGAAACCTGGCTCAGGACTCTCTGATCTTCGTCTGGGTGCATGATTCCTGATTGAAAAAATTCGAGCGGTGAATTTGCCAGACTTTTTCCGGCGGAGTGACGAGCGGTAGGCTCCGTCCGGAACCTTTCTGTCCCAAGTTTCAAAGTAAAGCTCGCGCCGATGACTGCTGGGTCCTGAGTGGCCACGATCAAAGAAGCCCACGCGATCATTGAATCTGGCCGCATGATCGGCAAACTCGTTGTTGCATTTTAATCAGAAAGACCAATGGTCCATGACAAGCGTCCGGAAACTTGATGGGGATTACGACTATATCATAGTCGGCGCGGGCACGGCCGGGTGCGTTCTGGCCAACCGCCTGACAGAAAACCCCAAAACGCGGGTGCTGTTGCTCGAGGCCGGCGGCTCAGACAACTACCACTGGGTGCATATACCGGTGGGGTATCTTTATTGCATTGGCAACCCGCGCACGGACTGGATGATGAAAACTGCCCCCGAGCCGGGCTTGAACGGACGTTCGCTGGTTTATCCGCGTGGCAAGGTGCTGGGGGGATGCACCTCGGTCAACGGCATGATCTATATGCGCGGACAGGCAGCGGACTACGATCATTGGCGGCAGCTGGGCAATGCCGGATGGGGTTGGGATGACGTGTTGCCCTATTTCCTGAAATCCGAGGATCACCATGCCGGGCCCGCAGACATGCATGGGCACGGAGGGGAATGGAAGGTCTCGAAACAGCGCTTGGAATGGGACATTCTGAAAGCCGTGCAGGAGGGCGCTAAGGAATTTGGCATCCAACCGCGCGCAGATTTCAACGATGGCAGCAACGAAGGGACCGGTTTTTTCGAGGTTAATCAACGCAACGGTGTGCGTTGGAACACGGCCAAAGGCTTTTTGCGCCCGGCGATGAAACGGCCCAACTTGCGCGTTCTGACCCATGCTGAAACCGAGACGCTGTTGTTCGATGGCAAGCAGGTGACGGGCGTACGCTACCTGCACAAGGGCGTTCAATATGACGCCTATGCCGGGTCCGAGGTCTTGTTGGCGGCGGGCGCGATCAACACGCCCAAAATTTTAGAATTGTCAGGCGTGGGCCGGGGCGATGTGCTGTCTGAACATGGCATCGTCTTGCAACACGAAAGTCAGGGCGTGGGTGAGAACCTGCAGGACCATTTGCAAATCCGCACTGTGTTCAAGGTCCAGAACGCAAAAACCCTGAACACGATGGCGAATTCGCTGCTTGGGAAAGCAAAGATTGCATTGCAATACGGCCTGACGCAATCAGGGCCAATGTCGATGGCCCCCAGCCAATTTGGGATGTTCACAAAATCCAATCCCGATCTGGCTACACCCGACTTGGAATACCATGTGCAGCCGCTGTCCACCGACAAGTTGGGTGATCCGCTTCACCCTTTCCCTGCGATTACTGTATCGGTCTGCAACTTGCGACCTGAAAGCGTGGGCACCTGCCATATTCAGTCGAAAGACATCGAAGCACAGCCTGATATTCGCCTGAACTACCTTTCAACTGAAAACGACAAACGCGTTGCAGCGAAATCCGTGCGACAGGCGCGGAAAATTATGACGGCGAACGCTTTGAAACACTATCAGCCTGAAGAAATCCTGCCCGGCCCAGCGATGGAGACAGAGGAAGACCTTGTGAAAGGTGTAGGTGATATCGCCACAACTATATTCCACCCTGTCGGCACCTGCAAAATGGGCTCGGATGCAGCTGCTGTGGTCGGCGCGGATCTCAGGGTGCACGGACTGTCGGGATTACGGGTGGTTGACGCATCTATCATGCCAAAAATCGTATCCGGCAATACGGCCTCCCCGGTTGTGATGATTGCGGAGAAAGCGGCAGATATGATCCGCGAAGGAACTTGATAAGTGACGTATATTGCGCATTGCGGATGTAAGCCACGAAACCGTGCGGCATCTCCTTCTCTGCTCACCCCACTGAATGTTCCGAAAAGCCTCTGTTTCTCAGTGCGTTGCGCAAAGATCCATCCAGCAGAAGAACGGCTGGAATGACGAAGGCCATCATGCCCAGCCCAATCAAGACAAACCGGACTAGATCGTGGGCTTCCGAAAACAGATTTAGCCTGTCTGCGAAGAAAATGGGAATGCAAGCCAACGCAAGCGCCGGTAGCACTGCCCAAGACCTGCAGAGGATGATATGCCAGTGAATACCGGCGTAACGCTTCATGATGATTGCGTTGATCGAAAAGACAATGAGTGAAGCCACCACTTCGGACAACGCAATTGCGGTTATGCCGAAAGACGCCGCCGACAGGATCGCGGCAATCGTGATCCCTGAATACAACGCCATAATCCAAGGTAATTTCTGAACTTGACCAGCCAGCGTTAAAATCGCGGCGCTGGCATTGCCGCTGCAACGGATCAGCGCAGCAACAGCAAGGATACGTAGAACCGGTGTTGCGGGCTCCCAACCGGGTCCCAAAATCCCGGCTGTCAGCGTATCCGCCATGAGGAACACACCGATAAACAAGGGAACCGCCCCATAAAACAGAATGGGAAAGAAGCGCAGCGAAAGTGCCCCAAATCTAGACGTATCGCCATAAGCATCACGGCTGCGGCGGAAGAGATTCCATGACAGAATACGGGTCGGTTCGCTGACAATTTCTTCAAATGCCGCGACAATGCGCTGCGCCGCACGATAATATCCGGCTGAGGTTGCGCCCAAAAATCCACCAATAATCAGGGTTGCGAAATAGATACGAACATTTACCACCAGACGGGTCATTATGATCTTTTTGGAAAAGGCCACTGTATCCGTAAGCGTTTCACGCCCCATGATCTCGGGTGTGGTTTTACTTACAATCAGACCACTGACGCTCCAGATTACGGCGCCGCAAAGCCGTCCCCATGCCAGCGCCATAACGCCAAACCCTTGATACAAAGCCCAAATCGCGACGGCCAGGTTCGCAACGTCCGCAATCGGCGTGATCAGCGCTGCGGTCGTCAACCGGTCCTGCCGGACCAAAACGCCATTGTATGCAGCACCCATCGAAGTGAAAAACACACCGACTGACAAAACCTGAAGAAGCGGCTTGGCAACGGGGTCAGAAACTATGCCCCCGATAGCGCTTCCGCTCAAAACACCCATCGCAGCGATCGTAAAACCGCATAGAATGGCCACAAAAAGAGTTTCGCGAATACGGTCCTCGGGCCCATGCCATTGCATGATGTACTCTGACCAGCCTGCCATTGAAACTTGTGTCAGGATAACGACCATTGCCGCAGCCAACGCAAAAACGCCAAACTCAGCAGGAGTCATCATACGTACGGCCACCAAGAAGATCGCAAACTGCGTCAACTGGGTAAAAATCTTGGATACCGTGGTCCAAACCCCGCCACGCAACACAGTATCTTTTTTTTGGGCAGGCTGTGTCATTGGCTCAACCTGTCCGACGCACCGGCTCTGGCGTCAGTGTTGGGCCATTGTTGCCCGCCGCCATTCTCAGCAGGACAAGCAGACGACAAACCCAACCAACTCAGGCGACACTGCGCGTCAAATTTATCGCAACGGGTGTTTTCCAAAACGTCCCTCCATTACGTGGCCACAGGGGCACGCAAACGTTCCGTCCCCCGAGTTGTGCTTGGGCTTTGCAGGATATCGCGGTACAGAGACAACAAGGCGTCGCACCAAGCTTGCGAAGACAATGAGATGTGGCGCGCGCCCGTTTTGGCATTCGAAGCCATTTGCGCGACCCAATCATCGTCAGCAGACAGGCCGGCCAATGCTGCAACCAGCGCATCCCGATCTCCGGCGGCAAAGCTCTCGCCCATCTCTTGAGCGCAAATGTCCCGACTAATTAGCAGGCTATCCGATGCCAGAACCGGAACGCCACATAACAAAGCTTCGACCGGTGCCAAACCAAATGGTTCGGGACCCAATGTCGGCGCTACCAGCATCCTGGCTTTGGCCATGGCACGCTCCAACCCGGTTCGATCTTGCCAACCATCGAACCGGTGTTCGGGAAAGTCGACCTTTAGTTTCGCCAGATCCAGACCACTGCCCACAAACCGCATTTTGACACCGGCACACCGTGCGGCCTCGGCCAATAGGAAGACCCCTTTGTACTCGTGCAGATCGCCAACGTACAGAAACTCACTGTTCTGATGGCATGGCACCGGATCTGGAAAAAGAGGTTCTGACGGATTGGCTAAAGCGACTACCGGGCCGGGCGTGCCGTCCGGAAACAATCGGTGTTCCATACCCGGGTGGATTAGTAAGGTCGTGACGTCCGGCAATAACTTGCGTCGCGCTCGGTTTTGTAGCGCTTGCCGTGACACCCGCCAGATTTTCTGCCCGTAGCTACGCTTGTCACAGTTATGCAGTATGCATGACGCGGACATCGCAACGCGTGGACACGTGTTTTGCTGGCGAAAATCAAAAAACGCGCCATTGGGACAACTCAGAAAGTAGTCGTGGGCGTGCATGACTGCGCGGCTTCTCACCGGCTTAAGAGGGCACAAAAGCGACGGCGACAAAGTCTGATGATACCCATGGACATGGTAGATGGTGCCCGGGCAGTCATTTTTTTTGATCCAAGTGGCTAGCCGCCTTCTAACCCTACGATTCCAGAGCCCCGACGCGGCTGCGGACAGTCCACCCTGATCCAACAAGCTTTGACCACCCATAGATATCAGCTCGACCCCAGTCGGCATCTGCCCCCCATCGTCGCCACAAAAAAATGTAACAGGGATGCCCTGTCTCGCAAGCAACCGGGCCTGAAGAACCGCAAGCTTGGAAGCCCCTCCGCGAATTTTTGCGAAGTCACTAAGTACCACCACGCGACTTGGAGCTGGGTTCGTCATTCGAACCGCGCCACTTTCTCAGGGTTAATCCTGCCGCGCGCCAAGTCGCCAAAGGCATGCAGGTTTCCTTTCAAGCGCCCCAACCGATCAATTTCAGGCTCGGAATTGAAAGACCTGACAAAGTTGCTCGCCAAGTTTCTACACATGATGTTCAGAGCGCGATTAAACGCCATCGTCCCTTTTCTATGCAGATAAAGCGGGTTGGCAATTTGCGAGTACCCAACACGCAAGCCGCTTGATCGCCCAACCTTGGTTCCTAAATGGACACCTCGCAAATTGCTCGATCGAACGATGCGACCATGCGCAGACATCTGGCGTGAGAAATCTACATCCTCAAGCCAAGCGTAAAGCTTGAGCCGCGTATCAAAGAGTATTTTGTCCAACAAAGCTGGTGCTGCGCGCAGCGCCATGTTGCAGCCATAGCAATTGTAGACGTCAGTAATTTCAGAAGTAACGGTGGGCGCTGTTCGCGAGACCATTTCCAAACCTCGCAAGTGGCTGATTCCCGGGCCATGTATTCCATCTGCCAAAACTGTCCCTGTCGCCATGACGACGTCGGTCCGAGACTTGAACAGATGTTCTAGGTTGGCCAGATAATCCGGCGCCATTAGAAAATCGTCATCCAAATACAGCAGGACATCTTCTTCCTGCAGCATGCTCAAGGCTGTGTTTCGTTGAATGCAACAGCCGCGTTCGCTTTGAACGATGCAAACTGGGAATGGCAAATTGGCAATTTTATGCGCGTCAATATCGTCGGCCCGCGCAACAACTACGATCACGAGGTCTGGAAATCTTTTTTGGCGCGCTATGTCCAAAACTGTGGGAACCACAATATCCGGGCGATTTGTAGTCGGAATGGAAACAATTAAACGCATAACGCTAACACACTTTAGACATAATATTGCCGATAAACCGCCGCCACAGCCTGCCTTATTGACAGGTATTCGTACTCAGCGTAGCCGTGGTGGTAATGATGAAAAAGAAAAGTCGAGCATAGCAAATGGCCCTCGTTCACGAGAATAAAACGTTGCGTTTCAACATCATCGAAATGATCGAATCCGCGTCACCTAAGTTACTACGCAGGCTGGTGATTGGCGGTTGTCTCCTCTTCTGGTTAGTCGTGGTTTTGTTCGTTTTCTTCTGACCGCAACCCAAGATTTCGCTACCGAGCACCATCGCTCATGATCATCACTTTTATCGTCTTGAGAATGATTTTGAGGTCGCGTCCAAATGACCGGTTGTTCACGTAATAGACATCCATCTGTACTCTTTCGGCATAGGTCGTGTTGCTCCGCCCACTGACCTGCCAATACCCGGTAATCCCTGGTTTGACCGAAAGATAGTCACTGAAATGCTCGCCATAGTGCGACGCTTCTGCAGCAACGACCGGGCGAGGTCCGACAATCGCCATGTCGCCCACTAAAACGTTCCAGAATTGCGGTAGTTCGTCCAAGCTCGTCTTACGGAAGAACTCGCCGACCGTCGTAATCCGCGGGTCATCATCCAGTTTCTGTTGAGCTTCCCACTGGGCGCGCGCTTCGGCGTCAGATTCCAAGATCTTCGCCAAACGCTCTTCGGCATTCCGTGCCATCGTTCTAAACTTGAGGCAGTTGAATTCTTTGCCATCTCGGCCGATGCGTTTGTGTCCAAAAAAAATCGGCCCACCGTCCGTTATCAAAATAACAAGTGAGATCAGAATGAGAAAAGGAGAGAAAAAGATCAGCGCAAAAAATGCAAACAAACGGTCAAACAACGATTTGAGAAAAGTGTCTGAACCACCGTTGTACTTCTTTAATCGACCAGAAGATGAGCCACCGAGCAATGAAGACTCCACCTCAGCCCCACGATTAAAATTCGTTCTCATTACACAGCCAATCGTTAATACAATACACAACACGCGCGACCCGAAAAACATTGGCCCGCATTACAATTCCCCACCATTCAAAGTATAAGTAAATCCCTGCCCAAGCCGCAACTTTTTTGTAAAATCGAGGAAGGGCAGCAGGCGTCCTGTGGATAACCTACTTCTTCAAGTCAGTTTGTCGCCATAAGATCAACAGTACTCAAGTTTACCTCCGGACTGTTCCTGACAAAATAATCCACCAAAGCTAAACACGATTCGAAAACCCTTCGGCAGATGCTGCCAAGGTCTCAGTCGTGTAGCCTTCGAAAACCTGTTCTCGGGCAACAACGCACAGCCCCGAAACCGCCATAAGAAGCAGAGTTGGATCCGGTGTCGTTGCTGAAACTAACATGGCTGTCAATAATGTCAGCGCGCAAACGCGACCAGCGCTAAACAACCGTAGCGTGCCGCGATCGGCTCCTGTAGCTGGCAAACCAATTGCGCTGAAAATGAACATCAAAAAAGCAATCGTTCCGGGAAAGCCCACACTTCCTAAAAGAACGGATGCAATGCCATTCCCCCGCACTGAGCCGACTCCGGCCCCAAGCCCCCAGGTTTGGAAGAAAGTATCAAACCCAGCCGCAGCCCACGCGCCGCGTTCCCGTCCTGATAGGGAATCTTGTTTGGAAAAAACCAAACGGTCTAGAATATCTGAAACGCTATCCATCACGACTGGCACCAGAAGTAACGCACTGATCGCAATGGCGAAAAACGAAACGCCTATGACCATGAGATGCCCAAACCCACGAGACATATTGAAGCCCAGAAAAACTCTGAAATGCAGAGTCACGAAGAATACCCCTGCGGCAAGAGCGGCTATGCCTGTGCTGGACATGGCAAGCACGGCGCCAACAAAATTGGCTGCTGCCAAGATGCCGTGGCTTTGCGTTCTGACAACCAAGTAAGACATAAAAAAGTAAGTAAAGAACGCAGCCGAAGCGGCCCCATAAGCGGACGCTTCGGCATATCCTCCGATCACCCTACTGAACGGCCCCACCAGATGTTCGTTTAGAAGGGTATAGTCGGCAGTTCTGACTAGGCTCAAAACCGCATCGGCACCCAGAAAGTCTAAGAGTCCAAGAACCACGTTAAGCGAGGCGGCCCAAACCAGTCCTTTTTCAATGAACTCTGCCCCGCGCCGTCTGGCGACAAAAACTGTCGCTAGAAAGAAGGCAAAGGACAGCAGGATATAGACCGATTGCGCTATGTTGGAGTTTGTAGGCCGTAGTGGCAGCATTACAGAGCTGAAGAAGTTACTAACCTGTGGCCCTCTGTTTGTCACCGTCATCGGGAAAACAAGAAACTGCCCCTCGAACAGGCGCACTAGGACGATTCCGGAGAAAACAGAGTACAACGCAAAAACAAGAAGATAGACACCCGACGGGGGCAAACGGAATTCTGCCGACCCAGGCGCATGCGTAATCCGCCGTAAGATCAATAGAAAGATCGAAAGAATTGCCAATAAATTGGCAATGATCATTGAGAGACCACCGGCAACCAACGCTGCGAACATCCCAAATGGGATGACCGCTATGGCCATCAAAATCCCATTGTCAGCATTTCGTGCGCTGAGCCAAAGCCACAATAGCAAGAATGCGGCTGCAGCAGGATAAACAGCCATTTTCGTCCTCGCTTACAACCTCGGAGCGTGAACCCCGAACGGAACATCTATTAAATTGGTCAAATTCACTGTTTCGTCTGTTACTTCGACAAGCATCGTTGCCCGAATCGGTTATCGGCAAGCGGCATATCGAAAATCGTTCTCTGTCAAAGTAACTGAGCATTTTCAGATCGCGAACCGAAAGCACTAACACCCCAAAATTCGAGCAGCAATTGCCAACTATCCCTCGTAATGTTTCCGAAATGTTAACAATAACGAGCGCATTTTGCCTTTGGGTTTTCCCGAATCCGGTTTGAAAGTAGTTTGGCGGAGTATTTTCTTCGGGCTCAGAATTCATACTGGCGGTTTTTCTCGCTTTTTGTGCGGTGGTAAAATTTTGTTTAGATCACGAGAAACCCTAAAATTTAGCTTAAGTCTTTTGAAACGTGGGATTGGGCTACCGGTTTCAGCAGCTTGGGCTCGGCTAATGACGACCGGCATTCGCCCCCCGGCCATGGTTGGCGCTTATCCAAACTATGCAGCGGCCGCAGGTAAAGCCCACGGCAACGGGTATAATGATAAGGACGTGGCACAGGTGAACACCGACCTGATGCGCAAAACCGTTGTTTGGGATTATCCGGTCATTCATTGGATTAACGAAGTTTTTAGCGAAGGAATGCACCTGCTGGATGCAGGGGGGCATTTCGGGTCGAAATACATCGCCTTTCGGGATTTGTGTCCAATCGACAGGTTGCAGTGGACAGTTTACGATTTGCCCATAACTGTCGATCTGGCCCGCGCCGCACAGGAGAGTCAGGAGTTACCTGCTGAAATTGTGTTTCAAGACGACCTTGCGAAAGTTGGTCAGATAGACGTGTTGCTAGGGTCGGGCCTGATGCAATACTTGGATATTTCTCTGGCTGAATTGATCGGCAAGCTCGACGCCCCACCCAAATACATCTTGCTAAACAAGGTCGCGACTCGCTGTGGCCCGACCGTAGTAACTCTGGAAAAGATCGGGCCTGGCCGGGTGCCTTATCAAATCAGAAACAGAAATGACTTTGAAAAAAACCTAACCGAAATGGGCTATGTAATACGCGATCAATGGGACATCCCATCTCTTGGTCGTATCATTTCAACGCATCCCGGTTTGGGCCCAAGTGTCAGCCGAGGCTATTTTCTGGAACGTCGTGAGTAGGCTCGGACGATCGGATCACCGGATCGCCACCGAAGCTCGACAGGGCCACCTGTATCACGCAGGGCCAACGCGCCGATCCAACCCGGCGCAGGTTCGAAATGAATTAAAGTCCAACTTAAAGGGTTGTCGTCTTCAATCCGCGTCAATCGGGGCGGAACGCCGGGCGAGAGGGTCACATCGAAAGAATCAAGGGGCATGTACAACCCATGCCCCAGTGATTTCAGAACAGCCTCTTTTCTGGTCCAGCAGCGAAAAAACCCTTGCAACCAATCCGACGATTGCAAGCACGACAACTCGGCGTATTCCGCTGGAGAGAAATGATGTTTAGCCACCGCATCTTCGATAGGTCGCACCAACTCGATATCGAGACCCGGATGGGCATACGAGCACACTGCCAATGCAGCCCGACCGCCAGAGTGACTGAGGTTAAACCCAGGGCCATTTTGCAAATACGGCTTGCCATGCGGCCCGTACTCAAACTCGACCGCCTTGGCGTCAAGACCAATGTAATCTGCCAAGATTCTCCGCAATCCGGCGCGACCTACAATGTACATGCTCCGATCACTGGATTTGACAAAACGATCGGCCCTTCGCAGTTCGTCAACCGACATTTCCTTACTAAAATGATCAAGGTGTTCGTCCGCTTCTTCCAGAGACCACAGCCAAAGATCCACACTGAGCACGCAAAAAATCCTTCCTTCTAATACCGAAACTACTCGTGGCGAACCTAGCAAGTCGATAGGGTGTTTAAATGAAACGCAAGGTTGTTCTTGTTATCTGTTCCGTGATTGCAATTGGTTGTTTAGTCCTGATGGGCAAAACCCTTTTGGACAAAAACCGAAATCAAATCGCGTGGTGGGTACAAGCTGGTGCACCGGATTTAGCGGATGTCATGGTGACGGTGCCTGACGGCGTGCGCCTGGCGACGGATGTCTACCTTCCGGCTGAATCCGGCCCGCGCCCAACGGTTTTGATGCGCCTTCCCTACGGCAAACGAACCTACGGCGAAGTGCGGTTTTGGGTTGGAGAGCTGACGCGCCGGGGGTTCGCTGTGGTCGCTCAGGACATGCGCGGACGGTACGGATCAGAAGGGACATTCGCCCCATACCCCAACGAGGGTCCGGACGGCGCGGCCACGCTAGATTGGATCATTAATCAACCGTGGTCAAATGGACGGGTTGGAACACTGGGTTGTTCAGCTTTGGGTGAATCCCAACTCATGTTGGCGGCTCAAGGACATCCAGCCCTGCATGCCATAGTTCCAATCGCAGCAGGCGGCGCAATCGGGTCAGTCGAAGGGAAGAACGCTTATTTCAGTGCCTTTGAAGGCGGAGTCTTCAACCTGGCAGCCAGCGTCGGCTGGTTTGGTACAGAAGGCGGCAAAACCGCACCCAAGTCTGGTTATCATCCAATTGATCCGGGCGATGTTCTCGATGGACTTCCTGTCGACGGCCTAGTCGCACAATTGCGCTCGGACGAGACTGATTATGAAGCGTTTTTGCAGAACTTCGATAACCCTCAATACTGGCGGGACGCCGGCTATATCACCGGCAACGAGGCGTTCTCGGTACCTGCACTATTCATTGATACCTGGCATGATCCCGGAATAGATTCGAGCCTAACACTGGCTGAAACTCTGCAAAATGCGGGCGCATCCGTAAATACTATCATCGGCGCAGGAACACATTGCAACTACCTCGGTACGGACGGTGACACGGTCGTTGGGGATCTACCAGTCTCACCGGATCGCCGCATCGGCTATGTTGATCTCATTAGCCGGTTTCTGGCTTGGCACCTGGGGAACGGACCCGCCATTGATTTACCTGAATACACCTATTTTACACTCGTGGATAACCAGTGGCGCGAAGCCAACAAATGGCCGCCTGCCGACGCAATTCAAAAGCAGCTATATTTGAGCGCAGGTCAGTCATTGCTTTGGAAAAAAAGCGCAATTTCAGACTTAAAGAGTAGCTTTTTGTCCGACCCCGAAAACCCTGTTCCCTCTATCGGTGGCCCGATTTGCTGCACTGGAAATCCCGAGGATCGAGAAGGGCCCGTGTTGCAGAACTCGATCGAGAAACGAGACGATGTGCTGTTGTTCTCATCCGCACCGCTGGAACAGCCAATAACAGTCGCGGGCCCAATCCAAGCAAAGCTATGGGTCACCATTTCAACTCCGGATTCCGACCTAGTCTTGCGCATTTCGGATGTAGATACACAAGGAAATTCGCTATTGGTGCAAGAGGGCGCATTAAGGTTGCGATACAGGGGTGGATTTGAAACACCCGAGCTGATGACTCCAGGACAGATCTACGAAGTAACAGTCGACATGCGCCAAATCGCCTATAAGTTCGAAGCTGGTCATCAAATTCGGTTGCACGTGGCCGGAACCAACTTTCCGCGCCTTTCAAGAAACACCAATACAGGCGGGCCAATCTATTCTGAAACAGAGGTCCGATCGACAGAGATCACTGTGCTCAGTGACACTAACGAACCCTCCGCGCTGATCCTGCAAACCCTGCCGCATTGAAATAGGTCAAAAACAGCGAAGCGCTTAGACGGCCCAATCACTAAGGACAGCGTCAACGACGTTGGAGAACTCACGTCGAAACCGTTCTGCACCGAACCCGCTTGCGTGTTCGCTAATGTCGCCGGAATTAAAAAGCGCGCGTTCAAACCGATGAATAGTCTCCACAATAGAACTGCTTGATTGATCGTCGAAGAACAGGCCTGTACGGCCCTCAATAACACTGTCGCGCACACCGCCTTGGCCGTAGGCCAACACAGGTGTCCCGCAGGCCATGGCTTCGACCGGGACAATACCAAAGTCTTCTTCGGCCGGGAATATCAACGCTTTCGCAGTCTGATACAGACCCGGCAAGTCTGCACTGGGGACCCGACCTAGCAACCGAACATTTGGAGGAAGATTCTGTTCTAACTCGGACCGCTGGCTACCATCACCTACGACAACCAGTTGCCGGTCGAGATCACGAAAGGCCTCGATGACCAAGTCCGCTTTTTTGTACGGAACCAGTTCAGAGACAAACAAGTAGTGGCTGCGTCTATTGGTCTCGTCAGGTAGGTGGTAGGCATCAAGATCGACCGGCGGATGCACAACTTGTGCGTCACGATGATAGTAACGCCGTATTCTCTGTGCCACAAAATTGGAATTGGCCACAAACTTGTCGACTCGGGCCGCAGTGCTGACATCCCAAATTCTAAGCCTGTGCGCGAGATGCGAAAAGTACATCTTTTCAATCCGTGACAACCGCTTGCTGTAGGCACCGTACTGATCCCAGATGTATCGCATCGGTGAATGTGCATAGCAAATATGAGGCGTACCCGGTGGTGCGATGATACCTTTGGCCGGCCCGCTTTCGGATGAAATGATCAGGTCATAACCCGACAGATCCAGTTCTTCGAGTGCCCGAGGCATAAAAGCCAGGTACTTTTGATAGTGGCGTCGCGCGCCCGGAAGCCTGGCGATGAATGTTTCATGGATGGGACGGCTTTTTAGCCGAGGCGACAGTTTGTCTGGATCGGCAACATGCGTGAACAGGTCAGCTTGAGGAAATAGGTTGACCAATTGTTCCAACACGTGCTCGCCACCGCGCATACCAGTCAACCAATAATGAACAAGGGCAACTTTCATAACATCACTGTCTTACAAACACTCAAATCAATAGTTGTACTTGTACGAATAGCTCCCAAGATCACGCGCTGCTGCATCCTGGCGACGTACCATTGTCATCACCGTTCCAAACACCGGTTGCCCATTCTCCTCCAACCTCGCAATCGAGCTAAACACCACCTTGGCCGGTGTCTTGCCACTACGCACGGCGACCAGGGTTGTGTCGGCATGTTTGGTCAGCAGAATTGCATCTGACAAATACAGCACAGGCGGCGCGTTTACGATGATGACGTCGTAGCGAGCACTTACTCGGCTTAACAAGCCAGCAAACAGATTAGACGACAGCAAATCCGCAGCGCTCGCGGTTTCAGACGATGGTGAAATGACATCAACGCCAGCCAGATCGGATCGGATGGGTAAGTCCTTAATCTTTGCATTTCCATTAAGGTATTCCACCAAACACGGCCCGTCGGACGGTAGGTCCAATGTTTTTCGTACATCCGGATGCCGAAGGTCAGCATCCAACAACAAAACGGATGTTTTCGAAGTGCTGATTGCCCGCGCCAAAGCACAACATAGTGACGATTTTCCTTCTGCCGGAACAGAAGACGTAATCATTATTACTTTGGGCTGACGGGATTTCCCCAGCCCGAACAGGCTCGTGCGAATGGTGCGCACGTTCTCCATGAACTGTGATTTTTCCACGCCTGACAGTTCTTGTCGCAGCCATCTGTATTTGCTTCCAAAATGCCGGACGTATGGGATCAAAGCCAGATTGCGGCGCTGTGTCAGTGCTTCCAATTCATCCGCTGTGTTCACCGGCGACCGCGCCAGATTTCGCAAGAATACGAAAGCAGTGGCTGCAGAAAGGCCGAAAACAAAGGCCGCGATCATGTGCAGGGTCTTGCGCGGACCAGAGGGGACAGACGGAACCTCGGCCTGACCAATAATACGCGCTTCTGGAAGCTGGAAATCCGCCTGTGCGCTGGTTTCCTTGAAGCGCGAAAGAAAGTTTTCGTAGACTAGACGGTTGGCATTCGCCGCCCGTTCCAGTTGCCCTAAACGTACCGAGGCCTTGGCCAGTGAATCCGCCCTCTCAGATACAACGGCGATCTGGCTCCTCAATGCGTTCTCTCGATTGGTGGTCACGATAACGTCACCCCGCATTTCTTCGATCCTACGCCTCAATTCGGTATCAATCGATTGGTCAATATTCGCGATTTGCGCGTTAATTCGAACCATATCCGGATGCCGACGCCCGAGGGTGCTAGCCAATTGAGCCTGATTTGTCGCCAATTCTGTTCTTTGCTGGGTCAATGTTTCCAATAGCGGTGAGGTCACAACGTCTGATACTGCGCGTAAGCCGCCAAGATTTTGTAGCGCTTTAACCTGAGAGAGGCGCACTTCAGCATCCGCGCGCTCGGTTGAGCTGCCGACCAGTTTAGTATTCAATTCGGCCAATAGCTGGCTGATGCTTTCTTCATTGCCATCCGCGATTTCGATCATCTCGGCCTTGAAATCAACCACCGCTGCGTCTGCAGCTTCAAGTTGAACGCTCAATTCAGCCAACCTGTCAGATAGCCAAGAATTGGCGCGCAATGTGGCATCCATTTTCGAGTCAAGCTGACTGTTAATGTACCGGTTTGCGATGGCGTTGGTTATGTCTGCAGCAAGCACCGGATCGGTGCTCTGGAAACTCACTCCAATCACATAGGACACCCCAATCTGCGTTACAGACAGATTGTCTCGCACCGCACTGATAATCCATGAACGTAGCGTTTCTTCGGGCAATCGCGCAGCGACCACATGTGGCGGATCGTCTCCGCGCAATAGACGTTTGGCCCGGCCGAATAGGCCTTCGCTGCGCTGTTGGCGGGGGTCGTATCGGGGATGCTCCAACAAACCCAATTCGTCAACAACCTGGCCAATCAGCACGTTCGACCGCATCGTCACGACCTCACCGGCCAGGACCGAGCTGTTCAGATTAAGGTCAGAAACCACTTCCTCGACAGGCGATACACTTTCTTCGCGCGTGTCGAGAATGATCTGCGAATAAGCGGTGTAAGTCGGAGGAACAAAGAGCAGATAAATGAACATCGCTACGGCGCACCCGATGGCCGCTGCGGAAATCAATCGTGCATTAACCCGTAAAATCGAGAACAGATACATCACGTCGATAGATTGGTAAGCTAGGAAACCGGCATTCGATTTGGCAGCGCGACCCACTTCGCGCGGGTTGGACGACTCCGGGTTTCTACGCACATTCATTGTAGTTCACCCAACGTTTCGGGTGGTTTCACCACGATAACCAGTAAGTCGCCCGGCGAAAGCTCGTCCCCGGGTCGCAACAGTAGCTTGCGAACCCCGTTGTCTTCGCGTCGGCGCACTTGGAATTCGAGCAGCATTTCGCTCTCCAAACCAGAGGCCGCATTCATCCACTGGTCCAAAAGCCCCAATCTGTCTTCGATAGAATTTCTGTTTGAAATCAGCTTCTTGATCTCGTTCCAGATCCGCTGGGATTCGTTGAGCCGCTTCTGCTCCAGATCCGAAGCGAACTGGGACAATCGTCCCTTGAGAGTTGCAAGTTGCACCAATGCCTCGGACTGTCGCTCGCGTTGATCCAACAGACTGCTTTCTGCCTGGGAAGTCTTAAGCTCAAAGTCTCGGACATCAAATTTTGGGATCAAACCTCGGGCCGCCAGATCAATCATTCTCTCCAGTTCTGTCTGAGAAACATCCACAATCCTTTGCTGCACGACTTCGCGCTGCCGCAGGATGGCGATCTGGCTTTCAGCTTCGGACACGGCCTGCGTCAGCAGCTCATGTTGGGTTATCGCATTCCGCGTCTCCAACGTGATGACCTGATCTTCACTTGCTTTATGTTCGTCAAACAACTCTCGGTTCACTGCCGGGCGCAGGTCTGGCGGCAGGTTAGACCAATTCAAACTGTCCTCGCCTTTCAACAATGCCTGAGCCCGTGCATATTGGGCGGCCGACAATGCAAGATCGTATTCAAGGCTGTTCAACGTGCCTTTCAGATTTCTACGCTCTAGAACACGGGCTTCTTCGTTGTTTGCAGAAATCGCTGGACCCCCAGCCAAACCGACGGCTTGTTCTGCAGTCATGAAAGGCTGGTAGTCGAAGTTTCCCGGATTCTTAACATCCCCCAAAACCGAAATCGGCCGGAAACTTGCAACCGAAAGCTCGATCAAGGGGTCCACAAAAATTTCATTTTTTACGTAGGTGCGATGAATTAAATCCCTCGCATCGCCAACCGCAATAGAAGATACCTGTAGACCGCCGATGTAAGGTAACTGCACCTCACCATCGAGGCCTACAGTAAATCGCTGCGGTGGTTCATTATCATCGAGAATATCCAGCTCGAGCTCGTCACCCACGTTTATCAGATATCCATCAAAGGTTGTCGCCCGGCCAATACCGCCGACCATCACTGCGCTTACAAAAACGGAAACAGCGCACAGGCTACGCACGAGATTTCGCGCGGAAGCTAAATCAGAACCCTTAAGCCAAATCATCGAATCGCTTACAACTAAATAACAACTGTCACATGATAGCGAATAATTGTGCCCTGTCAGGAGCATTTCACCCCGTGAGTTGCGAAGTGCGGGCTTAAACTTATGATTGTTGTACGGCGCCTGTAGTATTTAGCGAGTTTTATTTGACTCGCGCGACTGCGGCAGAGAAACTTGGATTGTGTAATTAGTACCCGCATTTTGCCCTGTTCGCCGCATGCCGGGAGTTTTTTGGCTCGAAATAGCTTGCGAAACGTTTTTCCGCGTCCAGGGTGATTGGGTTTAGCGGAGCGATTTTATGAAGGCATTGAAGCAGCAGCAGATAGTCGGAACCTTTCCCACTTCTGTTACCCAAAAACGGTGCTGGTTTATGGAGCAGATTCACCCCGGTAATAAGGGACTGAATCTAGCCATACGGTGGGAATTGCGAGGACCGGTAACCAGCGACATGGTTCAAACTGCGTTCCAGAAGATCATCGACCGGCATGAGATTTTTCGAACACGTTTCGTAGAACAAAACGGGGAGCCTGTGCAGGAAGTCTTCGCACATGTTGAATTCAAACTCGATCTCGTTGATATCCTTAATGTCCCCAAAGCCGATCGCGCAGAGCGAATTAACTCGATTGCCATTGCACATTCAGAACAGCCATTCGACCTGTCTGAACCCTGTCTCTTTCGCGTTGCGATTGTTCCAATGGAAACTGAACGCGCAGCTCTATTGATTTCGGTACATAACAGCGTGTTCGACGGATACTCCATCGGTGTCCTGGGTCATGAACTGGGCGTACATCTCGAAGCGCTGCAGACTGGTACCGATCCTGATCTGCCAGAATTAACACTGCAGTACGGTGACTTTTCTATGTGGCTTTCTGATTACGAACAGAGCGGTGCCATGGATGAAGAGGAAGAGTACTGGAAGCAAACCCTCGGTGGCATGGAATATTTCGAACTGCCGCTTGATCGACCGCGTGCGGCCTCAGAGCCCGAGCCGAAGTCATTTGCCAGGGAACTTCCGCAGGACTTCGAAACCAACCTTTCTGAAACCGCAAAAGAGCTGGATACCTCAGTCTTTGCCCTGGGCGTTTCCGCTTTCAGCACGGCGCTAGAACGGTTTTCGTGCCGCAATGACGTAAGCTTTGCCATCCAGGTTGCAGGCCGAACAGAAATAGATTTGGAACCACTGATCGGGATTTTCACTAATCCCATCGTCATGCGCCTCGACATTGACGCAAGCAGATCAGTAATCGATCAAGGTCGCGCTGCTCGTGAGGTCGTAAATGGCGCCCTGGCACACCAGACATTGCCCTTCGATAAGCTGGTTCAGGTACTAAACCCACCGCGAGACCCGTTACGTATCCCGTTGGTTTCGATCATGTTTAACCTTCAGCGCGTTTTCTTAAACGAAAGGAAATATGGCGATATAGAACTGGTTTCGGTTCAATCACACTCACCTGGTACGCTTTACGATCTCAATGTAAACATTATAGGTCGAAATTCAGGATGGCGTCTGGCGATAGACTACAATGCCAATCTGTTTGACGAGTCCACTATTCAGGCGTTTTCGGACCTTTTGCTCGAGGTGTTCCAAGCCTTGATGCGACGCGACCCCGCTCCGACCTCAGCGATAGCAGCAAATCGACCCACTAAGGTAAAAAACCCTCCGCTAAACCTGAATGGTTTTACGTCACTTGCAAAGCCAACACCGTCCCCGAACAACGTTAAACCTCGACTGGCCTCCTTGTGGTCCGACATTCTTGCGCTGCCTGTTGATCACGTCAACGGAGATTTCTTTGATCTGGGCGGTTATTCCGTACTGGCTTTGCAAATGTTGTCGCGCGTAGGAGAGACTTTCGAGACCAGACCAAGTCTGCACGCGTTTTTGAATGATCCGACTCTGGACGGGCTGGCCAATCTACTGGGACAGACCGAACCTGTTGCAACAAAGCATCCAACGCCTCGAGACGAAACAACGCCCGATTCAATCTGGTCTCTGGCCGAACTCAAATCCGCGCCAGAAACCGCGCCCATCTTGCTGACGGTTAATCAACCATTCCTTTATCAATCACTGGGCAAAGAGATCGGAGCAATTTGTGCTGTTGGCAATATCGGTATTGCTGATCGGGCGCAGCTCAATGCACTATCTCAAGCCGGATTCGACCCGGCGATTGACGAAGCGGCATCAATTGTTCAAGACCGATATTCAGGGCGCGACATACTTTTGTGCGGGCTTTGCGTCGATGGTCGTGTCGCGTTTCGGCTAGCTAAGCAACTAACTGCTTTAGGCGAGCGGGTGCGTTGTGTTGGTATGATTGACACTTGGGCCCCCGGCGCAATTGGCAAGTTTACACGGTCTCAACGCATACGCGATAAATGGACCATTAGAATGCGCAGGCTTCGGTATTACCTAAGCCTACGGTGGCGTGGAAAGATCAGTACAACAGATCTCCTCGGTCAGAACGATTTTGCACAGCGTATTCTCCAAGCAACAGGGCTCGCACCACCGGCGTCTCCAACCGAAACGCTGGTCGACGACACCGTGGATGCTTTAGTAAGTCAAACGCGGGCCTACAGCTTTGAACCATATGACGGCGAAGTTGTTCTCTTTATCACAAGATCTCAGGCCATGGTTCCTGACGATGGCGTATTGGGATGGTCGGAGCTGCTTTCGGCGGACACAGCTGTCTATCCGGTGAATGGCTGGCATGGTGACTCCCTCATGCGATCGGGCTTTGGCCGAATATCCGAAGTCTTCGATGCGAAGGCACGCCGATTGGAGAGCGACAGTGCAAAATGAAAAGCTTAAAGTCGCACTGGTAACACCACCGGGACTGCTAGGCTTGCAGGATTGGCAAGCGATATTGATCGACCGATTGCGAAATGATCCCCGGTTTGAAGTTGCGGGTCAGATTGTTGGCGGAATTGATCGGCGGGACCGTTCAGGAACACTTTTGATGCGCTTGTTAATGCGGGCCGAACAGGTTCTGGCCGCGCGACGTATTCTGCCTTATGATACTCAGCCGGCCGCAGATTTCCTTAGCACTCTACCGGTCACCCAAGATCAGGCCGACCTTGCGCTTGCGCTTGGCCCCGCTTCGCTGACAAAGTATCAGTTGGCCCAGCTCCGTTTCGGAGAATGGGCAGTTGCATTTGGCGGTATGAGCGACCCATTCAAGGCTGCCATGACAACTGGAGCGGGCCGCGCCCCCCATGTCCAGGTCGAAATCCATTCGAGATCCTACGAAGACCCAACTCAACGGGTTTTTCGGCAAACCAGCTACAACCGCAAACCTGGCAGTGTTTTGACCGGAGCCTTTGTAGCTGAAAAGTCGATCCTCTTTCTGTTCCATGCAATGAATGAATTGGCAGAGCGTCGCATTGTGCCTGAAACCAAGCAGCTTCCCGAGGCTACCAAGGCAAAACCTGACTTTGAATCCTCTCTCGTCTATGCATTCAACCTTGTAAGTGACGTGTCAGAAAAACTGAAATCTGAACGTCTTGCACGAGCCGGACAAATCAGAGAGTCTTGGCAACTTGGTAGCTCATCCGGTCCGGTCTCAGGGTTTCATCCACGAAAGGCAAAAGGCCTGCCGCGATCGTCTTGCATAATGGCCGATCCCTTCCTTTTCGAGCATCAAGGGCAACAGTGGGTATTTTTCGAAGCCATGAATGCCGAAGATATCAATGGTCGCATAGAGGTGGCGCGTCTGGAAGGAGACTGTCTTACCGAACCCGTTACCGCGTTGAAGTGTACTTATCACCTTTCTTTTCCTTTCGTGTTTCGGGCCGGAGACTCAATCTTTATGATGCCCGAAACCCAGGCAGCTAAACGCCTTGAGATATGGCGTTGCACCAAATTTCCAGAAGAATGGGAATTGCATGCCACAGCATTCGAGGGTCAGTACTTAGCAGATTCCAGCATGTATCTTGGGGATGATGGGCGGTGGTGGTTGATTACCAACTTATCTGATCATTTTGCTTTTCAGGATCATTCCAGCGAACTGTATCTGTTTGAGGTCGATGGCCCGGATCTGAAAACGATCAAACCTCATCCAAAAAATCCTGTCGTGTTTGGGTCAGACTGCGCCAGAAACGCAGGGGCGATCATCCGGCAAGGGGATCGGCTATTCCGGCCGTCGCAAAACAACAGCCATGGCGTGTACGGTTTTGGCCTGAACCTCATGGAAATTATCAAGCTTGACGAAACAGAGTACGAAGAGCGGTTTATCCGGCAGTTCACGCCCAAGGATCGACCTGGTGTCAAAGGCATGCATCATCTGAGTGTTGCCGGTGGCCAGATCGTGATGGACTGGAGCAGCGCAGAATGAAGTGGAAACTCGCGATCTCAGTTGTGTTTCTGGCGGGATCAGCCATCGCCGACGAAGATGGGTTCAACCTTGGCGTACAAACGCATCTGGAACAGGGATGGAGCAGAGCCGCCCTCGATCTGGCGCAAGATCTGGGTGCGACGCACCTTCGTGATGAGATTGGGTGGGCCACGGCGGAACAACGACCAGGCGTTTACAATTTTGCGGTCGCGGACAAGTACATGTTGCCGCTGATTGAAAAAGGTATGGTACCGCTTATCGTCATCACCGACAGGAATCCTTTGTACGACAACGGTGATACGCCGCACAGTAAGGAGGGTCGCGAAGGTTTCGCCGCCTGGGTAAGCGCCATTATCAGCCACTATGGAGTCGATAATTTAAAGATCGAAATCGGGAACGAATTCAACTCGAGCGATTTTGTCAGAGGTCCATTTACCCAGAACCCACCGGCATATCTGGCTGCACTGGTTCGAACGGTACGCACGCGCCTGGAGCAGGATCATCCCGATGCCAAGATCATCTGCAGCGGCTTAAACACAATTGCGATCGGGTTCTATCGTGAATTTTTTCGTCAGGGCGGCCTGCAAGCCTGCGATGCGATTTCCGTGCATCCTTATCGCGACAACCCCAATACCGTCCTGCCAGAACTGAATCGTCTGAAGGCCTTGATGCAGGAATACGGTGGAGAACGCCCAATCTACGTAACCGAGTTCGGCAATTGGTTTGAAGATCAGAATGATGCACCTGATTACATGATCTTGATGGTGACACAAATGGCGGCATCCGGGATAAACGACGCGTATTGGTATGCGTTGCTGGATGAGCCTTGGTGGCCCAACATGGGATTGCGTACGCAAAACGCTGAAAAACGAAAACCCGCAGCTGACTCATTTGAGTTTCTACAGCGTGAGCTCCTGACATTCGGCCGTCCAGTCGCACGCGAAACGATTGAACCAGCGCGGATCTACGAATTTGGAAAGAACGGTGAAGCATTCGTCGCGTGGGGCAGCGGCGTGCTCGAAGTGAAAGGAGTGGCAGAGTTTTTTGACGCTCGCGGCCGCCCCATTGATCCTGTGAACACTCTGACAGATTCGCCAATTCTGATCATTGGACAGAATCTGAAAGTCGAGTTGTCAGTACAAACAGTACACGCGGACACGCGATACCAGTTCAATCAGGCACCATGGAGCTACTTTGCCAGACGCCCCAGCATCGGTCTGGTTCCGCTGGAAATCATCGATTGGTATTGGCCGAGCTACCGCGGCGCACCTGATCTTTCGCCTCTTCGCATCACTGACGACGGTGTGACGACCGCGCGGTTTAATGGCAATCCTTATAACGCCATAGAACGATTTACGGCACAAATGGATGGTCGATTTATAGTGAATGGGCAGTGGAAAGCCTCCTCAGAGACCGAACCATCGCGCCTGTCTGTCTTGCACAACGGAACACCTGTTCACGAGGCCGAGGTTACAAATGATGGCTATGTTTTGCCCGAGATTGAATTGGAATTGCAATCTGGTGACACGGTGGATTTCGAAATCGCACCTACTGGCCCAAATGGCGATGGATCCGTAAAACGCCGGATCAAGATATCAGGGCCACCCGTTTCGCATCCGGATGGCTCCGAAAATCGCTTATAGTCCCCGTCGGGCACCGCGACGATAGGATTTCAGCGAAGGTTTGCGCGGTGCGCTGTCCTCCTCTACCCGATTGTCAGCAAATGCGGCAAGGCGCGCAATTGAGGGGTATTCCAATAGGTGCCTCGCCTCAACGTTCAAATCAGCATCGATCATGCGCGCGGCAATACGGAATACTGTTAAGGAGTCTGCGCCCAACGCAAAAAGGGTTTGCGACGTTGAAATTTGATCGATACCCAGAGCGTCTTCCCAGATTTTTGCCATTTTCTTTTCCGTCGGCGTACTGGGCTCAGTGTACAATGCGGTGACTGTCGCAACAACGTCCGGATCAGGCAGAGCTTTGCGATCCAATTTTTCGTTGCCGGTTTTGGGCAGATTACTGAGGAATACCCAAGCAGTCGGCACCATGTAGTGCGGCAGCCGGTCGGCCAAAGCCGTAGTCAGGCTTTCCGGTTTGGGGTCATGTCCTGGCTCGGCAACGACATATCCGACCAGTTGCTTGTCTCCACGCGGCGAAGGACGCAAAGTCGCGGCGGCCGCCTGAACGCCGCGCACCGCGCGCATTGCCGTTTCAATCTCTCCAAGCTCGATGCGGAAACCGCGCAATTTGATCTGCCCATCATTGCGACCCAACACTTGGATTGTGCCGTCGACCAAACGGCGGGCAACATCGCCGGTCTTATACAAAAGACGTGGGTGCCCGTTCAGGGACACTTCACGAAATGCTGCTTGTGTTAGATCGTTGCGTCGGAAGTACCCCTTCGCCAACCCTGTACCACCAATGTTCAGTTCGCCCTCAGCCCCGATTGGCAACGGCTGGTCGTCAGGACCAAGCACATGCAATTCGGTATTGGCTATGGGATGACCAATCGTAATCAATTCGCCCGAATGAACCTTTGAAACAGCAGACCAGATCGTGGTCTCGGTCGGGCCATACATGTTCCACAGATCCGCGCCGCTTTCCATCAACCTCTCTGCGAGATCGGCTGGCAAGGGTTCACCGCCCGCCAACATGGTCAAACCTTTGTCAGGCCGTAACCCAGCTTCAAGAAGCATGCTCCACAGCGTAGGCGTGGCCTGAATATGCGTGACATCGCCACGCTTCAAGCGTTCGACCAATCGGAACCCGTCCAGAACGTCTTCTTGTGCCGCGATAACCACTCGACCACCCTGCAGCAACGGCAGGAACAGTTCCAGAACCGAGATATCGAACATCGTTGTAGTCACTGACAACATTACCGATTGCGGGTCGAAACCGGGTTCGTACGCCATAGACGTCAGGAAGTTGATCACCGAGCGATGGCCGATCTCAACCCCTTTTGGCGTGCCAGTAGAACCCGAGGTGAACATCACATACGCCGTTGGATCAACTCTATCTGCGATGATCAAAGGAATGCCACCCGCTCTTACTTGACTCATCTGAAGCTCAGGCAGATCAAGACCTTCAGCGCAGTCGGGTAGATTGGCCTGATCGTGCAGGACGGCAGAAACATCTGCCGTCTCAAGTATCATGCGCAGCCGCGATGCGGGTTGAGCGGGATCAATCGGCACGTAGGCGTTGCCGCTTTTCAGAACGCCGAGCAAAGCTGCCAGGCATTGTGATGACCGAGACATGGCCACGGCAATCCGGCCGCCGGACCCGCGGACAAGGGCCTGGATGTCAGCGGCGACCGCATCACTTAGCCGGTCAAGTTCCGTGTAGCTGAGCTGTCCCAGATTATCCTCAACTGCGATCGCGTTTGGATAAGTTTTGGCAGTTTCCGAAATTAGCCTGTCGAGCGTTGTCGCCTGTGGCAAAGCCTCGCTCGTTCGATTCACAGTCTCCAGCATCCACTCGAGCTCGTCGGCGGGCTGAACGTTAACCTTAGACAGAGGGCGCGCGGAATCCTCTGCCAGTTCGGAAAGAACTGTCTCAAAGTACTTCAACCAACGTATCACCGTGTCTTCGTTATAGACGTCAGTGTTGTAGTCGACATCCACTCGCAGACCGTCGCGACGTTCGATCACGTTAAAGAACAGGTCGAAATTCACAGCTGTTTTAGGGTTGGGTGCCGACGTCATGCTAAGCGGGCCCATATCTACGGCCTCGCCCAGTCGTTCCAGATTGAACTGCACTTCTGTGAGCGGCAACCGGTTCAACGTGCGCTCGATATTCAGATCGCGAACGAGTGTTCCGTAGGTATAATCCTGGTGGTCAAATGCATTCATAACCTGATCACGAACCTGCGTCAGAAAGTCAGCAACCGAAGCATTCCGGTCTTGAACGGCGCGGATCGGCAGAAAATTGACGCAGTGACCAACCATTTCGTTGTTGTCCAGCAAGGCCTGCCCGCCGGTTGGCACCCCAATGACCAGATCATGAGACCCGGTCAGCCGTCCTAATACAATCTGCAACGCGGCAAACAGCGTTGCAAACAGCGTGCAACCTTGCGCGGCACCGGCCTTACGTGCCGCTGACGCGACATCTCCCGATATGCGCGCCGTGCAAGTCGCACCGGAGAATGTTTTGATTGCAGGTCTAGAATGATCTGTTGGTATATCCGGCAATTCAGTAGGTTCTGAATATTGTTCTTCCCAATAGGCGCGCGTCGCCGGTCGCACATTTTTACCGGACTGAGTGGCGGC
Source organism: Ruegeria sp. YTSC230 (assembly GCF_059609665.1). NCBI lineage: Bacteria > Pseudomonadati > Pseudomonadota > Alphaproteobacteria > Rhodobacterales > Roseobacteraceae > Ruegeria > Ruegeria sp. YTSC230. Next base: position 55,422 of record NZ_JBXWMC010000015.1, read on the forward strand.
ATAGGCAGCGAAAGACGGGGCCGGCGGAAGGTTCGCCGGCGTACCCGAAACCTCTGCTTTGTAAAATGCCACCAGGTCCGAAGCCAGTACGTTGTATGACCAGCCGTCGCATACGATATGGTGTGCATTGATGATCAGAACATGTTCTTCCGCCGACATCCGTGCAACGAAAGACCGTATGGGAGGCCCCGAAATCAAGTCGATTTCAATCGAAGAGTCTTCGCGCACGAGGCTGGCCAACGCAGCCTCTGAATCTTCTTTGTCACTCAGATTATGAAGCGTAAGCTGCAGTTCGAATGGATCGACAATGTTGAACGTCTCACCGTTTTTGGCAAAGACCTGACGCAACCCATCATGCCGTTCAATTACACGGTTAAGCGCCCGTTGTAAGGCGTCTTGGTTCAATGAACCCGTTAGACGGAACGAGGCGCTTTCATTGAAACTGCACGACGCTTTCTCTCCCAGTTGACTGGTCATCCAAACTTCGCGCTGTGCTTCGGTCAGGGGGATACCTTCGGTTGGCGGTTTGGCTACCGGCGTTTTAGCGACGGGTTTGGCTTTCCCGTCGCCGACAAGGATACCAACGCTTCTGAGCGCATCGACGGATTGTTCAAACGCATTCACAACCGCATCGAAGTCCTGTTCAGTATGGGCAGTCGTAAAGAAGCAGGCATACCCGACCTGAACATGGATACCGGCCATCTTCATGAGCGGGTAAAACAGGGCGGCATTGGGATCGAAGTCCATTAGTTTTGGAACAAACCAGCTTGAATAGCTTTCGACCAATTGCGGTAACCCGCGCGCTACAAGAATGGCATTCATCCTGCCGACTGCATCAGCCGTCCAGGCGGCCGTGCGCTGCCAAAGATCGGACCCATTGGTGCCCATATGTTCTAGCGTTGCGTCCACCGCGGCAACAATCAACGGATGACGAACGAACGTTCCTGCAAAGAAGGTTGGAGAAACTTCCGGGACCGAGTCATCACCGAACTGCCACATGCCTCCGTCGAGTGCATCCATAAACCGGGCTGAACCCGCCAGCATGCCAATTGGCATACCGCCTCCGATTACCTTGCCGTAGGTTGCCATGTCGGCCTGGATATCCCACTCGCCCTGCATTCCCCGGGCACCAACCCGGAAACCGGTCACAATTTCATCCATGACCAAGGCCGCACCGCTTTCGTGTGTGATATGGCGCAGTTCACGCACAAATTCCTTAGGGCGCAGGTTTGGGTTCCGGCTCTGTACTGGTTCGACAACAACAGCAGCGACTGAGCCAATATTTTCGCGAATCCAATCGATGCTTTCTGGCGCGCCATACGGCAACACAACCATGTTGGACAGGCTCAAGCGCGGAATTCCCGGTGCAATCGGCAGAGCCGCAGGGTCGCCACCACGTGACTTGCCTTTAACCAATACTTCGTCGAACTGGCCATGGTAGTCACTGCCAAAAACTACGATCTGGTCGCGACCTGTTACCGTTCGTGCAATGCGCATTGCTGCCATCACAGCCTCGGACCCTGTGTTACAGAACGTAGCGCGCTCATGACCTACGAATTTAGCAAAGCGTTCCAGAACTGGGCCGGCGAGGTCACATTGCGGTCCAATTGCAAAGCCGCGTTCCATCTGTCGTGATACAGCATCAATGACAAAATCCGGCGAATGGCCAAAAGCTATAGGCCCGAAACCACTGACCAGATCTATGAATTCATTACCATCGATATCCCACAGGCGCGCACCTTTAGAACGATCGGAAACAACCGGGAACACCAACTCCTTCCATTCAGCGCGAAACCCAGCTGCCGTGCGCGGGTCGGCCATCACAGATCGGTAGGTCTGTACATACTCTTTGGATTTGGCGTGCCGCTGGCTGTAACTTGTTGCCAAGTCCCGCGCAAAGGCCAGTTGCTCGGACGTGAGGTCGCCGCCGGCTGCATTGGTTGCACGTCCAATCGAAAAGGCGCCTTTGCTCGCCGCATTTTTGGGCAGCGCAGGAACTGCTAGTTTAATCTCTGTCTCAACTTTTGGTGTACTGGTCACAGCAGTAGGTGCCGCTGTCTGAGCTCCAGACAAAGCTTGAAGCTGTTGTGCAAAAAGTGACTGCATGGCAGCGACCTGCGCCTGCATGACAGCAGCGACTGACCCATCACCAATCGGCGCGGCGGGCACAACTGATGGTGGCAATACCGCAGGAGCCACGGGTTCCGTAGCGCTTTGCGTGACCGTTTGTGTGGCCTCCGGTTCAACCGAGGGAACAGCCGTTTCGGGGGGTAGGCTTTCATCCAGGTAATCAACGAGCGCCTCAGCGGACGGATAGTCGGACATCAATTGCCGGAATGTCAGATCGATCCCGTAATCAGCATTCAATTTTTGGGTGACCTGTCCGAGGAACAAGGAGTCAAACCCAAGTTCCAAAAACGTTGCCGGTGCATCTTCTGGCCCCAGATCTTCACCAGAAACTTCGCTCAAAATGGCTAGAATCTCACTGATCAGGCGCGGCTTGCGCTCAATCTGTTCTTGTGAATTGGATGTCGGCATAGAAGAGAACTCACTTAAACTTGAAACAGGATTTACGGTTGCCGTGGTCGGTGCGGATGACGAGGAAGTTGCTGCTCCGATGGAAGGCGTTGGCGCATCGACCCAATGCAGTTTGCGTTGGAATGGATAAGTTGGCAGAGGTACGCGCCGGTTTCCGCGCGGACCCAGCTTGTTCCAGTCTACATCGACGCCGCATCCCCACAGGCAACCCATTGCAGCGGCCATCGCGACTTCATCCGTTTCTGGACGGGTGTGATCCGGCAAAGACTGTATGACCGCAACCGAGGCATCCCGCGGCAATGTTTGGATGCTGAACGCAGATAACGTGTTCCCAGCGCCAACCTCGAGCAACGCGACTGGATCTTCGGTCACGAGTGTCGAAACCGCGTCCGCAAAATTCACCGCTGCTCGCGCCTGGGTCGCCCAGTATGACGGGTCTGTGCATTCATTCTCGGAAATCCAATCGCCCGTTACACAGCTGACATATGGAATTTTCGTTGGTTGCAGCGTTTTTTGAGTGGCCGCTTCCAACAGGCCTTCACACACCGGATCCATCATGCGTGAATGAAACGCATGAGAAGTGTGAAGACGTGTACACGGGATACCGGCCTCTTTCAGTCGATCTTCAATCGACGCAATTGCATCAAAGTCTCCGGCCAATACGTTTAAACGAGGCGCATTGCGCGCGGCGACATCGACGGTATCATCCAGATAATCCTCCAGAGCCTCAAGCGGCGCTCTAACGGACAACATCGCACCGCCTGGCTGATCCTGCATCAGTTGGCCTCGTTTCGCGATGATCGACAACCCGGTTTCAAAATCCATGACGCCACCCAACGTGGCGGCGGTGAACTCGCCAACCGAATGGCCAATCATTGACGCTGGGCTTATGCCACGAGCCATCCACAGCTTTGCACAGGCGTATTGAGTCAGGAACAAAGCAGGCTGAGTCAGGCGGGTTTCGCGCAACGCACGCGCGAGGTCCTGGTCACTGGCGTCTGCGAAACACAGCATTGTCTTTACGTCTAAGCCAAGAACCGGGCGTAATATTTCCGCACCTTTATCAATCCACTGCGCAAATTCAGGTTCGGTTTGGTACAGACCGCTGCCCATGCCCGGGTACTGAGATCCCTGACCCGGGAACATGAATGTTACAGTTGGGTTGCCCTGCATCGCGGGCTTACGGATAGCGGGTGCAGCGCGTAAGGTTTTGGCGACCTCTTCAGGATCCGAGCCCGCGACAGCCTGACGATACTCAAAAGCGGCTCGTCCCTCTTGCAAGGTATAGGCCGCATCCGCCAGTCTCGGCGCGTCGGGTTTCTCCAAAGCATCCGCTAAGTCACCCTTCATCTCGGCCAAGGCTTCCGGCGTCTTCGCCGAAATGACAACCGTTTGAACGGAAGCAGTCTCAGCGTCCTGCACTATTTGCGGTGCCTCTTCCAGCACCAAGTGGACATTGGTCCCTCCCACCCCGAAAGAACTGACACCGGCGCGCAATGGTCCATCCGACACCCAGTCCGAGAGGGAACTCGGAACCCGGAACGGAGTACCTTCCAGTTCTATTCTAGGGTTCAGACCGGAGAAGTTTGCCACAGGGGGAATCTTGCGATGGTTCAGCATCAGCGCTGTTTTGATTACGCTGGTTACGCCGGCAGCCGCATCCAGATGACCGATATTGCCTTTGACGGACCCGAGCGCACAGCCCCCTTCGACAGCTGCTTCGCCGAACGCCTGACGCAGCCCACTAATTTCAATTGGGTCCCCGAGAGGTGTCGCGGTTCCGTGGCATTCGACGTAAGTCACACTTTTAGGTTCGATTACAGCATCTTTGTGCGCTCGGCGAATTGCATCCGCCTGACCGCGTACCGTTGGTGCCGTGTAAGATATTTTTTCGGCACCATCGTTATTGATACCGCAGCCCAAAATAACGGCATGGATGTGATCACCGTCTGCAACGGCATCTTTAAGTCTGCGCAATACAACAACCCCGGCACCGTGCCCGAAAACCGTTCCGCTGGCTTCAGCGTCAAATGGTCGGCACGTGCCGTCATCTGACGACAACCCACCTTCTTGCGCGATGTATCCACGCTTTTGCGGAAAGGTGATCGAAACGCCTCCTGCCAAAGCCATGTCGCATTGGCACGCACGCAATGCCAACAATGCCTGCGAAATCGCGGTCAGCGACGTCGAACACGCCGTCTGCACCGTCATCGCAGGACCGTGCAGGTCCAGCTTGTACGACACCCGAGTTGCTAGGCAGTCCCCAATATTGCCGGTCAGTTCAGAAATCTTACCGGTCTGATAATTCGACATATACGCCTCGGCTGCCTGACGGTCGGCCAATATGTTTTGAATCAGATATGTGGTCGACGACGACCCAGCGTATACGCCCACCGGCATGCGTGTCCGCCACGGGTCGTGACCGCTGTTTTCCAAGGCATGATAGCAAATCTCAAGGAACACTCGGGCTTGCGGGTCCATAGTTGCCGCCTCACGGGCGTGCATCGTAAAAAACTTGGCATCGAACATCCCTGCATCCGGAAGGATGGGGCGGGCCGCTACAAAACTGTCCGATGCACGTTGTTCAGGCGTGAAGCTATCTTCAAGTTCGCCCGACGAGAATGGCTTGATCAGATTATCGCCGTTCTGAATGTGCTCCCAGAACTCATCAAGAGACTGTGAACCGGGCAGTTTAGCTGCCATGCCCACAATTGCGATTGCATTCTCAGGCAAGTTCAGGTCAGCCCGTTCCTCAACTCCTTGTTCTGGCTCCTGAGACGACAGCGACTCGTTTCCACTCACTTCGATCGCGGCTATCGCCTCGGACAAAGGGCCCAGACGCGGGATTTCGAACATGAGTGTAATGTCGAACCGTACGTTTAAACGTTTCATCACTTCTGCATGGACACCAATTAATTGCAGAGATGTTCCCCCAGCTTCGAAGAATGTTGCGCCTGCATCCAACTCTCCGCAACCCAATGTCTCATCATAAATCTTCGCAATAGTTCGTGCGATCTCGGCAGCGTCTAGCGGTTTACGGATTGATTGGAATATTGGAGTTCGGGTTGACTGGAAAATTGGCCCAGTGTTGCCGTTGCTTTCCAAGTCCTTCGATTCGACGCTGTCGACCAACGCTTTTCGGTCAATCTTGTTGCTTGGGGTTAATGGAAAGTCTGCCACAACCCGGTTCGTCCGAGGCAGGGCGCCCTCCGGCAAGGCCCTACCGAGTTCGGCCATAACCTCGCGGACGAAGGCGCGTTTATCAGCAGGCATATCGCCTGACGGTTTCAAAAAGGCTGTTATGCGTTTTTCACCAGTATCTGCCTTGGTCAAAGTAACCGCAGCATCCAAAATCATCGGCAATTCACGTAGGTGATGTTCAATTCCGTCCAGTTCAATGCGACGACCACCAATTTTCACCTGTCGATCGACACGCCCTAGAAATTCATAGACACCATCGTCGCGCTGCCGGACCAGATCTCCTGTCAAGTACACTTGTCCGGTGTGAGTCGGGCGCGGATCTGAAATAAAAGACTCGGCCGTCCGTTCGGGTTTGTTGAGATAGCCAAGTGCCACACTCGGTCCCGCGGCAACTAGCTGCCCGACCTCTCCAGCCCGCAGTTCGTTATGGTTTTCGTTCACGACGAAACAGTCGCAGTGACCAGTCGGCACGCCTATCGGAATTGTCCCACCAACAAGGTCCGCTTCGGTGACGACGTGCATCGTGGTTAGGGCGGAGTTTTCTGTGGGACCGTAACCGTTTATGACTTCGATTCCGGGATGCGCATCTTTGAGACTACGAACATGTGAAGGGGACAGCACATCACCCGCCGCACCAAAACGGCGCAAACTGCTTAGCGCATCAAGGTGATGTTCGATCAGCAGATGTGACATTCCGGTGTAAAAGAACGCGACACTTACACCATGACGGGAAATAGTTGCGGCAAGCTTGTCCAATGCCGGCCTGGGCTCGGCCACAACTGCGACCGACCCTCCGTTCAAAAGCGCAGGCCATGTTTCCCAAGTGAAACCGTCACATGCAATGGTCGAACTCGCCAACGTTATGTCGTTGGGAAGGACTTGTCCGATTGGTTGATCAAAGCCGAGCCGAACGATGGACCGATGAGGTAACACAACACCTTTTGGCTGTCCGGTCGATCCAGACGTATACATTATGTAACACGCATCCAGACCAGTTCTGTTCGGAAAGTCGCGCTTCTCATCGGGATCAGAATTCAATAGGTCGAGCGCATTCAGACTTGCAACCCAGTTCGAATTCAGTTCATCGGCAATGGGCTTGTGGTGCTCCTCCCACAGGATCGCGGATGGTTTGGAATCCGCAATAACGTACCCTGCTTGCTTTATGTCATAGGCTGGGTCCAATGGCACAAAGGTCCCGCCCGCACGCATGATACCGCACATGGTTAGGATTGCTTCGGGCGTGCGATCCATGATCATCGCCACGTTGTCACCCGGAGAAACACCCTTTGACATCAAATGCAGGGCAATTCTATCGGCGGCATCTGCAATTTCCGCGTACGTGTACCCCCGATCGTCACCGATCAGCGCGACCTTGTTTGGTACGATAGCGCACACGCGAAGCATGCTTTGATAGAGGTCCAGCGCAGGATCAAAATTCAAAGAACGCAAAGACCTGACGGCAGAACCATTTAACATATCAACCCCTAAAACCGACCAAAGGGGGTTATCGTAGCAAACAGTGCAAAATAGGTTGCGTCTTTGACAATTGCCCTACGAAATTTGCGCTACGGCCCCTCAGGTCAAATACATCGGCAAAACAAACGAATTCGATGTAGACAAGCGTATTGTATGCCTTTCTGGCTGTCGACTGCAGGCTGCCCATGGCAGCATCAAAGAGTCGCTGTTGGTCGAATGAACTGGCAATCTGACCTGCATGACTTTGAAAAATAGATAAAAATTTGCAGGAGGATGCAACAAAGTCCGTTTGAGCACGTCTTTGGACGACTCGCGTTTAAGTTCCCAAAACCCACCAATCTTCTTTCCATCCGACTATTTATTCCCACACTGACACAATCAGATCAGTCTGAACCCTCAATGCGGGAATTTGCGCTTTTTTGCCCAGAGTCGATTCTGAGCCGTAAAGCGAAAAAGAGAAACTTGGCGAAGGGTTCTACGCTTAACTTTTTCGGACATTTTGAGACGATGCTGTATTGTTAGGGTCGCCTTACGGCACGAAAGCCCTACCCTCTGCCTCATGACCGAGCCCCTTTCCTGCACACAATACTCGTCTTTGATTGTTGTGCTTGGTGATCAGCTCTCAATGAATATCTCTGCGCTGCGCGCGGGTGATCGGGACCGTGACACAATCTTGATGGCCGAAGTCATGGAGGAAGCTCGTTATGTGCGACATCACAAAAAGAAGATTGCTTTCGTTCTTTCCGCCATGCGCCATTTCGCGGCGGAACTTAAGTCGGACGGGTGGACCGTGCGCTACGTTCAATTGGATGAGCCGGACAACACGCAAAGTCTGATCAGCGAAATCGCGCGAGCGAAGCACGATCTAAGAATTAAGCGCACGATCGTGACCGAGCCCGGAGAATACCGTCTGGTCCAAGAGTTCGCGCAGTGCGAAGGGTTGGAAACGGTAGCCGATGATCGGTTCCTTGCCAGCCATCATGACTTTCAAACCTGGGCCGCAGGTCGCAAACAGCTTCGGATGGAATACTTCTATCGTGAGATGCGCCGCAAAACCGGTCTGTTGATGTCGGACGGTGAACCTGAAGGTGGCCGCTGGAACTTTGACGCCGACAATCGCAAGCCCGCCAAAACTGACTCTTTCTTACCTCGCCCGTTGGAAGTGGAGCCGGATGAGATCACGCGGGACGTTTTGGCGTTGATAGAAGCACGCTTCCCTGACCATTTCGGAAAGCTGGAACCGTTCTGGTTTGCCGTCACGAAAAAGGGCGCCTTGGCGGCATTGGATCATTTTGTCGAACATGCCCTGCCAAAATTTGGAGACTACCAGGATGCGATATTAAAAGGCGCGCCGTTTCTGTACCACTCGGTCCTAGCACAATACCTAAACGTAGGTCTTCTTTCCCCGCTCGAGATTTGTCAGCGCGTTGAACGGGCTTACTACGACGGCCACGCACCTTTGAACGCCGTTGAGGGGTACATTCGCCAGATAATAGGTTGGCGCGAATTTGTACCAGGAATCTATTGGTTGCGAATGCCTGGCTACACACGGTCAAACTACCTGTCCGCACACCGCTCTTTGCCTTCGTTTTTTTGGACAGCGGATACTGACATGGCGTGCATGGCAGCCGCAATCGTACAGACTCGGGACGAAGCATATGCGCACCACATTCAGAGGTTAATGGTGACCGGAAATTTTGCCCTGTTGGCTGGAATTGATCCGTTTGATGTGCACGAATGGTATCTGGCTGTTTACTCCGACGCCTATGAATGGGTCGAGGCTCCAAACGTGATCGGCATGAGCCAGTTCGCCGACGGGGGTCTGTTGGGGTCAAAACCATACGCCGCAAGCGGGAATTACATCAATAAGATGTCCGATCACTGCGTCTCGTGCAGGTACGATGTTAAACAGAAAACCGGCGATGGCGCATGCCCGTTCAACCCACTTTATTGGGATTTTCTGGCGCGAAATGCCAACCTACTGCGCGGCAATCCCAGACTGGGCCATGCGTACAGAACTTGGGATCGAATGACCCAAGAAAAACAACAAGAGTATCTAAACAGTGCCAAAAGGATATTGGAGCGACTGTGAACCGAACGAAAGGAAGACCCATGCCAACTGCCAAATTCTGACTGACGTGTTAAGCGCCTCGCTGCGATGACGTCTGATCCGATAATGTACACTAAGGTTAAACGCATCCAAGTAGCGACGTACTCCGAATTACAGTCGGCCCCTGCACTTCGACCACTCGGCGTGGCATAGTCCATTCGAGACCAATACTTAGAAGGCGCATACATGTCCGAATTTACTGTAAACCTGATCGGAGCGAGCCGGGTTGGGCAGACATTGCTGACCCTGTTTAATGTGTTGGATTATTGCCGGGTACAGGATGTTTATAGCGCCAGTCAAAGCTCGGCAGAAAAAGCCGTTCAGCGGGCGGGCGCGGGTCGTGTCGCAACTGATTTATCAGAAATGCGAGCTGCCAATCTTTGGATTATCACAGTCCCCGCACACAAATTTCTGTCGTTGCATCTGACCTCATTACAGCGCGTTTGGCAAAGGACCGCTCAGCCGAACGATCCATAGCCTTTCACTGCAGCGGATTTCTCTGCGCTGATAAGATGGCCTTATTGCGAAAGCTGAACTGGCGTTTGGCCAGTGTGCATCCGGTCCTATCATTCGTTGACCCCGATACGGCAAAAAAACTGTTCCGAGGCACTCTTAGCGGTTTGGAAGGGGACGCCGATGCTTTGTCGATCCTGCAACCTCTGCTGGAACGGCTCGGGGCGGAATGTTTTTTAATCCGCCGAAGGAAAGAGCCAATATCACGCGGGAGCGGTGATCTCGAACAACTTTGCCGTAGTACTGCAAGCCATTGCGCGTGAAGCCTGGGCTGAAGCGGGTATTGCGGACCATATCGTGCCACAGTTGAACTCTAAATTACTGGAAGGCACAGCGGAAAATGTCGTTGCTCATGGACCGCGACACGCATTGACGGGCCCAGCGGCGCGTGGGGATGAACGGGTAGTGGCCTCTCAAGGCCGCGATGTGGCAGATTGGCATCCACAGGCCGGAGTCGTCTACCGAGCCTTAAGTGACATGGCCGGGCTATTGAAAGTAACTGGTGTAACTAACGCCTCGGTTAAGTCTTCAAAGAAATATGTGCTATTTCCCCCGGGCTTCGGCCCGCGTGATCCAATCGGCACCGGCATAGGTGATCGTCAAAACGTGGACTTTCCGCAAGTCTTCGTCGATCGTAAAAACAATAACCGCACGCTTCGCCGCTGGAATAGCGCGTAAACTTGGTAAAACATGATCCCTTCGCGACCCCTTGTGCGGCAGCGTCTTTAAACCCTGGGCCACACGCGCAATCTCATCCAGTTTGCGCCTTGCCACCCGGGGTCCAGCGTAGTCTGTTATCATCTCTACAATCCGGTTTAGGTCTTCCGAGACTGCAGGATGGTAACGCAGGCGATAGGTCACTCAGCGGAATCCAGTCTACGTAGCGCTGTCGCGAAAGCAGTCTCGTGATTAACAAATTCCTGGCGCGGAGTTGCGGCACGACGGCGGATTTCTTCGGCCATCGCCTCAAGCGCAGTTTCACGAGCCTGCTCATCCTCGATCATCCGTTCGACAGCAGCTGCCACGGCAGCAGAGGCCGACGCATACACCCCCTCACCCACTTTTTCCTTGAGAAATTGGTGGTGCCTATCTGTAAAGCTGAGTGTGGTTTTGACGGTCATCGCAGCGTCCTTTCATGGTAATACTTAGTCATACCGGCTTGCGAGTCAAGCCAGCGAAGATGCGATTCAACATACCCTTTTTCAGGTCAGATATCCGGTCACGTCTTGCGATTTTGCCTAGGAAAATGTGTGCCTGGGCCGCCGTGGCGTGTTATTTCGATCAACTAGTAAAGCTCATTTCACTCTCCAGAAATGCTTCAGGGCTATCCACTTCCTCAAGTTTGCGACCATTGATCCACCAGAACCGGTTGCCAACGTTTCTCAGAAAACTCCGGTCGTGGCTGACCAGCAAACAGGACGCGCCGTGGGTGACCAATTCGGCCTCCAGTGCCTCTTGACCTTCGATATCCAGATGGTTCGTCGGCTCGTCCAGCAGATAAAAGTTCGGGTTCCTAAGCCGCAGGACCAACATCGCCAACCGCGCCTTTTGTCCGCCGGACAGCGCCTCGATCCGGGTGTTCTGCATTTGGAAATTG
>NZ_JBXWMC010000016.1:0-55091 GCF_059609665.1 Ruegeria sp. YTSC230
GAAGCCGAAGCCGAAGCCGAAGCCGAAGCCGAAGCCGAAGCCGAAGCCGAAGCCGAAGCCGAAGCCGAAGCCGAAGCGGCTGTAGAACTGACCCAGGAAGAGAACTCCACTCCGCCGGAAGAAGCGCATCGTGAAGAGCCGCAGCAGGAAGAAAAACGCAGTGGATTCGTTCCCGCTTTGCTCGGCGGTGTGATCGCGGCGGGAATCGGGTTTGCAGCCGGCAGCGCGGGCTTGTTCGGATCTGGTGATACAGATGCGCTTACGACGCTTGAGGCGAAGCTCAACGATCAGTCCACTCAGATCGAGGCGCTGACCAAATCCCTGTCCGACACATCTGGCGTCGACAGCAAGATTGCAGCGCTGACCGATCAGGTGACGCCGATCACCTCCGATCTGGATACGCTCAAATCCAGTGTCGATGAGTTGGCGGGCAAGATTGATCCTTTGGCCAGCCGCCTAAGTAAAATTGAAAATGACGCGCTGACCCAAGGCGCGTCCCCCGAAGCGTCGGCAGCCTTTGAGGCCGAACTGAAAAAATTACAGGACTCACTGGCGGCGCAGCGGGCCGAAGTAGAAAAAATGGTGTCGGACGCACAAACGCTTGAGGCGAAAGCTTCGGCAGAGGCTCTGGCAGCGACCAACGCGGCGATCCTGTCGCGCCTGCATGGTCAACTGGATGCTGGTCAGCCTTACGCAGACCTTGTCGCCGAACTGAAGGCAGGCGGCGTTGATGTGCCTGAGGCGCTATCGGGCCCCGCCGATAAGGGTGTTGCAAGCGTGTCGACCTTGCGGGCATCGTTCTCACCCGCTGCGCGAACCGCGTTGGCGGAAGCACGGGATGCGGACAAAGCCACTGGTCTGGTGGCGTTCCTGCAGCGACAGACCGGGGCGCGTTCGGTCACCCCACAAGATGGCGATGGTCCGGATGCGATCCTGTCTCGTGCCGAGTCGGCTCTGTCCAGTGGCGACGTCTCAACGGCCCTGACCGAACTTAAATCCCTGCCCGAAGCGGCGCAGGCAGCTATGGCTGATTGGGAGCAGGTAGCCCAGGCGCGGGTTTCCGCGGTGGATGCCGCCAATGCGCTTCAGCCTAGCGTGAACTCGAACTGAAGGACCTGCCATGCTGTGGTCACTGTTTAAGATTCTAGTTTTTGTTGCGATTATCGGTCTTCTGGCCGTGGGTGCGGGTTCCCTCATGGAAACCAGCGGTGGTATACAGATCACAGCCGGCGGGACGGAGTACACTTTGGGGCCGTTGCAATCGGTCATCGCACTGGGCGTTCTGGTTTTTGCAGTTTGGCTTTTGTTCAAGCTGCTGACCCTGTTGATCGCCACGCTGAAGTTCCTCAACGGAGACGAAACCGCACTCTCGCGCTATTTCGATCGCAGTCGCGAGCAGCGTGGGTATCAAGCGTTGTCCGATGGTCTGATGGCGCTGGCATCGGGCGAAGGGCGCGTGGCTTTGAACAAGGCCACCAAGGCAGAGCGGCTTTTGAACAAACCCGAGCTGACCAACCTGCTGGTGGCTCAGGCTGCCGAGATGAACGGTGACACCCAAAAGGCGGCTGACACCTACAAAAAGCTGGTGACGGACAATGCAACCCGCTTTGTCGGTGTGCGCGGTATCATGAAACAGAAACTGGCCGAAGGGGATGACGAAACCGCCCGCAAACTGGCCGAAAAAGCGTTGGCCATGAAGCCGCGCCATCTGGAAACACAGGACATTTTGTTAGGTCTTCAGACCAAGGCGCAAGATTGGGCAGGCGCGCGGTCGACATTGACTGCCAAGTTGAAATCCGGTCACCTGCCGCGTGACGTGTTCAAGCGACGTGATGCTGTGCTGGCCCTATCCGAGGCCAAAGGGATACTGGACGAGAACGCCACGGTCGAACAGCAAGAGCGCGCGATTGAGGCGAACCGCCTGTCTCCTGATCTGGTTCCTGCGGCCGCAATGGCAGCGCGCGCTTACATTGAAAAAGGCAAACCGCGCAATGCGACCAAAATAGTGAAAAAAGCGTGGGAGGTGCAGCCGCACCCCGACCTCGCCCATGTCTTTGCAGAGATTGCGCCGGATGAAACGCCACATGAACGGATCAAACGCTTTACTGCGCTGACCCGCATTCACCCTGAGAATATGGAAACCCGTCTGATTTTGGCGGAGCTGAACATCGTGGCCGAAGACTTCCCCGAGGCGCGTCGCGCACTGGGCGATGTGGTCGAAAAGCAGGCGGATGCGCGCGGTTACACGTTGATGGCCGCTATTGAACGGGGCGAGGGGTCCTCGGACGCGGTAGTACAGGGTTGGCTGGCCAAGGCGCTGACTGCACCGCGCGGGCCACAATGGGTCTGCGACAATTGTCATGACATCCAGCCCGAGTGGGCTCCGGTCTGTCAGAACTGCAGCAGCTTTGACACGCTCAGTTGGCAAACACCGCAAACGCCGGAAATCGCAAGCGCGACGGGTGTCCATATGCTGCCTCTGATTGTTGGTGCGTTGGAAGACAGCAGCGAGCCGGAAGCTGAGGTCGAGGTTGAAGTGGAAGACGTCGAGGAACCGGTTGATCCCGAGATCATCGAATTGGATGTGGAACCAGTCCGCCCCGACGTCGAACCCGTGGTCGAGAAACAGGCCTGACGCGCTATTCCTCAGGCGAGTTCCTGACATAAGTCCAGCGGTACGTCGGAGGTGTGGGGCCTTTGTTGCGGCCACCTTGCTGCATTTGCTCCCACGCATGTGCCAGTATGCCGACTGACCGGGAGAGGCAAAACAAACCACGCGCAAGCGGTGGTTCGAACCCAAGCTCTGCGTAGATGACAGCCGTGGCCCCGTCGATGTTCATCGGGACGGATATGCCTTTGCGGCGTGCAAGCTCTGCCTCGATATCCAACGCGATTTTCCGGAAACGTCCGTCACACGCGCCGCGTTCTACGGCCTCAGCGACCAGAGCCATCAGTCGCGGTGCGCGTGGATCGGTCGGAGTGTGAAACCGGTGGCCGAAACCCGGCAGTATCTTTCCGTGGTCGTCGATCCAGTCGTCAATCGCTGCACCGATCCCGCCCGAGTGGGACCCGACAAAGTGATACAGCTCAACCGCCTGCTCACCGGCGCCGCCGTGGATGTCGCCCAGCATGTTCACCGCGCTGGCCATTGCGTTGTTCAAAGGCAAACCGCAGGTCACTGCCATCCGGGCCGTCGCAATAGAAGGTGCCTGTGGTCCATGATCCACCGCGGCAACCAGGGCCGCTTCGAACAGATTTGCCTGCGCGGGTAACGGGCGGCTGCCGCGAACCAGAAACCAGATCATTTCAGCGAAACTGAGGTTGCCGATCAGGTCCTCGATGGGTTCACCGCGCAGGGCGATGCGCCCGGGTTCCATGTCAATGATGGATGTGCTCCACCAGTCGGAAACATCGCTCATATCACACCATCCTTGGCCAACTCCTTGATCTCATCCGGTGACAAGCCAAGTTCGGACCAGATTGAATCGTTGTCCGCGCCCAATTCCGGCGGTGAGACTTTCGGCATTTTTCGCTGCCCGTCCATCACCACGGGGCTGCCTGCCAGCTGCATGTCCTCTCCTTGCACGTGCAGAGATCCAATCAGCCCCCGGTCAGAGAGTTGTTCGTCGGCCAACGCCTCGGGGACTGTCAGCACTTGCCCCGTGGGTACGCCCAAGCCATTCAATTCGCTGACCCACTTGCTCGCGGGACGCAATATTAGGGACTTCTCCAGCTCATCCCGCAAAGCGTGGCGGTTTCGTTTGCGATCTTCGCGTGTTGTATATTCAGGGTCATCCAACAGGTCCTCGCGGCCAAGATGCCGGGCGAGGGCTTGCCATTGTTCATCGCGATTGGCGGCGATGTTGATCGGGCTGTCGGATGTGGCGAAGGTACCGGACGGTGCCGACGTTGTGTTTTCATTGCCATGCGCGCCGGGCATCACACCGCCGACAAGGTAGTTGGACACAACCCATCCCATGGTTGAGATCACGGCCTCGGACATGGCGATGTCCAGGAATGCGCCGCGTGGTCGTGCGTTCAACGCAGCACTGATTGCGAAGGCGGCTGTCAGCCCCCCAACTGTATCAGCCAACGGATAACCAACACGATAGGGTGCTGTCTCCGGTGCGCCGGTGATCGACATGACCCCGCTGATGCCCTGAACGATCTGGTCATAGGCAGGGTCGTCGCGGCGCGGACCGTCCTGTCCGAACCCGCTGATTGCACAATAGATCAAGGTGGGGTTTTTGGTACGCAGAACCTCGTACCCCAGACCCAACCGATCCATCACGCCGGGCCGGAAGTTTTCAACCAGAACATCCGCCGTTTTCACAAGCTGCTTTAGCAGAGCCTTGCCTCGACTGGATTTCATATCCAGCGTGACCGATTTCTTCTGCGCGTTCTGCGCCAGAAAACTGACCCCCATACCAGCTTTGTTCCGGTCAGGATCAGCCCCAAGCACACGCGCCAGATCACCGCTATTGGGGCGTTCGACCTTGATCACCTCGGCCCCCATCAGAGCCAGTTGGTAACAACAATACGGGCCAGCAAGCACGTTTGTCAGATCAAGAACCCGAACACCCCTGAGCGGTTCAGTCCCCATCAGCCACACCAGCGGCCCGTGCCCGTGCACGACGTGCGCGGTAGCTGGGTAGCAGAACCAGCAGGACGGCAATGGCAAGCAGTCCCAAGGTCATCGGACGTTCCCAGATAAACGCGATGCCATCATACAGCTGCATCGAGCGCGAAAAGTTATCCTCCATCATGCCGCCAAGGATGAACCCGATCAGCAGGGGTGCCAGCGGATAGTCAGCGAACTTCAAGGCCGTTGCGCATACGCCGAAACCCACCAGGATCAGCAATTCGGTGGCATTGTTCTGCCCGATATAGGCCCCCATCAGTGTGAAGAACAAAATGAACGGGATCAGATAGTTGCGCGGAACGGCCAGCACTTTGGCGATGTACGGGATCAGCGGCAGGTTCAGGATCAGCAGGACGAGGTTGCCAATGAACATCGACATGATCACCGCCCAGAAGATCTGAGGCTCATCCAGCATAAGACGCGGGCCCGGGGTGACGTTCAGGGCAATCAAGGCACCCAGCAGGATCGCGGTCGTCCCGGATCCGGGAATACCCAGTGTCAGCAGCGGCACGAAAGATCCGGTGCAAGCCGCATTATTCGCCGATTCAGGCGCGGCCAGGCCTTTGATCGAGCCTTTGCCGAATTCCTCCTGCTCATCCTTGGGGGCAATGTTCCGTTCCACCGCATAGCCGAGGAAACTGGCAATTGTCGCGCCGGCGCCGGGCAGGACGCCAATAAAGAAGCCCTGCACCGATTGACGGCCGATGACCGGGGTGATGGCCTTTGCCTCGGCCTTGGTAATGCGCAGATCCTTGATCTTGCCGTCATCCCCTTTCAGGTCCTTGGGTTTAAGCACCAGGAACAACGCCTCGGGCAAGGCGAACATTGCCATGGCCAGAGTGATGAAGCCAAATCCGGATTGCAGGTCCATGATACCCATTGTGAAACGCGGAAGATTGAAAAGCGCGCCCTCTCCGACGGTGGCCATGATCAATCCCATGGTCGTCATGATGATGGCCTTTGCCACCTGCCCCGAACCGGCAAAGGCTGCGATGGCCGAAAGACCTACCACCATCAGCGCGAAGTATTCGGCTGAATGGAACAGCAGAGCGACCGAAGACAGTGCCGGAGCAAAGACCATCAGCAAAATGGCACCGATCGTGCCGCCTGCGAAACTGGCGATTGCTGCGATGGTCAGGGCCTTGCCCGCCTTGCCCTGCCGGGCCATTGGGTAACCGTCAAAGCTTGAGGCCACGGTGCCCGCGACCCCCGGCGCATTCAGCAGAATGGACGACGTCGAGCCGCCGAAGATCGCGCCATAGTAAACGCCTGCCAACAGGATCAGCGCGGCGGATGGATCGCCCATCGAAATAGCAACCGGGATCATGATTGCGATGATCGACATTGGGCCCAGACCCGGAAGCATGCCGATAAACGTGCCGATCAGACAGCCCGCGACAACCATCAGCAGGTTTTGAATTGAGAATGCCGTTTGCAGGCCGATCAGAAGTCCTTCAAGCATGTCAGCCTCCGAACACGCCCGGCAGGGGGCGCATATAAATTCCAAGAACTTCCTGAACCAGATACCAAACGGATCCGGTGGCAACGAACGCCACGGGCAGCATGATGTGCCATTTGCGTTCACCCAGAATGAAAGACCCAAGGATCAGGAAACTGGATGTCGCGATCAGAAAACCGACCGGGCGCAGGCACAGGGCATAGACAACCATCAGCACCAGAAGAGAAATTGCCTGACCCAGGTGATATTCCCCAAGTCTGCGGTAATCGATATCGGCCTCTTTGACTTCGCTCTTTTCCAAGCCAAGCAGGATGATTGAACACGCGACCACGCCCAGAATAGACAGCACCTTTGGAAACGTGCTGGGCCAGATCGGATTTCTTTGCATGAAAGGAGGAAGGCTTCCGTCCATCGTGAACCAGGCGGTGTACCCATATGTCAGGCAAACACCCAGCAAAATAAGCGCGATCCAGCGATCCAGCGCCATAACGTCCCCTCCCCTGTATCTTGGTTTTTTGGGACGACAGAGCGATCAAACGCTCTGCCGTAGATTGCTTTAGAGGAAGCCCAGCTTCTTCATCAGGTCGCTGATCTGCTGTTCCTGACCTTCCAGAAACGCTTCGAAATCGGCACCCGAGTTGTGGATGTTGACCCAACCGTTACGGGCACGAACCTCTTCCCATTCGGGCGTGTCATACATCTTGGCGATGGCTTGCTGATAGGCGGCCAGCTTGTCCTCGGGCAGGCCGGGGGCAGCAAAGAATCCACGCCAGTTCACGAAAGTGGTGTCGATGCCCTGTTCTTTCATGGTCTGTGCGTCAGGTGCGGCATCAACGCGTTCCTCTGCGGTCACACCGATGATTTTAACCTCACCCGCGTTGGCCAGATCGACGGCTTCCGAGAAACCGGTCGACAGTGCAGCGATCTCACCCGACAGCAATGCAGCCATAGCTTTTCCGCCCGCGTCATAAGGGATGTATTTAACGCCCAGCGCGTCCTTGCCAGCGGCTTCCATAACCATTGCAGCGACCAGATGGTCCATGCCGCCCGGAACCGAGCCGCCACCAATCGCGGTTGCGCCCGGATCCGCGTCATAGGCGGCCAGCAGGTCCGCCATCGAGTTGATCGGGCTATCTTTGCCTACAACAATCGCTGCGTAGTCGCCGATTGTGCCCGAGACCAGTGTCAGGTCACGGAAGTTATGCGGGAACACACCGGTCAGCGAGCGGATCACGATGGGGGTTGAGTTGACCATCAGCGTGCCGTGGTTGCTGTCGGCGTTTTCAATCAAGAATCCGATGGCTTTACCGCCGCCGCCGCCCGACATGTTCTCATAAGATGCTGTGCCCACCAGACCAGCATTGGTCAAGGCCTCGCCAGTTCCGCGGGCGGTACCGTCCCAGCCACCGCCGGCGCCGCCGGGGATCAGAAAGTGGATGCTGTCGACGACTTCTTCGGATGCGGCAGGTCCAACCAGACCAATTGCTGCAACAGCTGCGATCAGGGCCCGACGGCCCAGGTTAAATGTTGTCATTATGTCCTCCCATTTGACAACTGGCCGCTCAGCGGCACAGATTATCCTGCACCTAAACACGCCAACCTGACATCAACCTGTCATGCAAAAAGAAACTGATTTTCGCCCATGAAATTTCTGCTTGTCGAAGACAATCTCGACCTCGCGAACGCGATCAGTTCCCGCATGCAGCTGGATGGTCATGTTGTTGATCACGCAGCAAATTTAGAGGATGCGCGCGCCTTTGTTGCGACCGAAGAATACGACCTTATCCTGCTGGATATCATGTTACCCGATGGGGATGGCCGCGAGTTCCTAAGGCAGCACCGCGCAAGCCGTTTGGACACGCCGGTGATCGTTCTGACCGCGCGCAGTCAGGTTTCGGATCGAATCGGTTCGCTCGATCTGGGGGCGGACGACTACGTCACCAAGCCTTTCGATCATGCTGAACTTGAGGCCCGCTGCCGCGCCGTTCTGCGTCGGAAGTCCGGAAGCTCAAAGTCGACGATTGAAGTTGGCGGAATTATCTTTGATCCGGTTGCTGGTCATTTGACCGTCGATGGTGTCACGCTCTCCCTACGCAATCGCGAGTTGAGAATGATCGAGCTGTTCATAAACGCGCCGGGTCAGGTGTTTTCCAAGCAGAAGCTGGCGGACAGGTTGTTTTCTTATGATGACAACGTGTCGGACAACGCGATTGAGGTCTATGTCGGACGCCTGCGCAAGCATCTTGAAAAATCCGGCATGAAAATCACTACGTTGCGCGGGCTGGGATACAGGTTGGATCATGACGACTAGCCCAACTGTTTCGGGATCACTAAGAAATAGGCTGGTGTTGACGCTGATCGGCGGAGCGGCGGTCCTGGCGATCCTATTGTTCCTGACGGTGCGCAGTTATGCCGCAAAAGTCGCCCAACAGGGACAGGACGATATATTGGGGGCGTCCGTCTCGTCGATCCTTGATGCCGCAGCGCTTAGGGATGGTCACCTAGAGGTGGACATCCCCTATGCCGCGTTTTCCATGCTCAGCACGCCGTCGGATGACCGGGTGTTCTATGCCATTTATCAGGATGGAGAATTCTTGTCCGGATATGAGGATCTGAGCCTCGCAGACGGCCCGATTGAAGGCAGGTGGGCCTTTCAAACCGGTCAGGTCCGCGGCGAGCGTGTCCGACAGGTCAGCGCCAGCCGAACGCTGGTCGGTTTGGGCCGCCAGACCGAGATTGAGGTCGCGTTGGGGCAAACGCAGGACGCGTTATCCGACACGCTGGATCAGATTTCACGCAATGCAGCGTATTTGGGGATCGGGTTCTTTCTGCTGACCGCCGCGCTGTCATTCTGGGTGACATCATCAACGATCGGCCAGTTGAACAAACTGACGACCTCGGTCACACGCAGAGGTCCGCAGGATCTGAGCCCGTTCAAGAAACCCGTGCCAAAAGAGATGGCGCCGCTGGTGACGTCGCTGAATTCGCTCATGGGTCGTCTGGACCAATCGCTTAGCCAATCCGAGGACTTTATCGCCGAAGCCGCGCACCGGGTGCGAACGCCGCTTGCCACCGTCAGGTCTTATGCCGAGGCGACCCTTCACCGCGTGGAACGGGAAGACAACCGCGAAGCCTTGAAGGCCATGGTACGTGCCATCGACGAAAGCTCGCGCGCGGCAGGGCAGTTGCTGGATCACGCGATGATCACCTTCCGAGCGGATCATCTGGAACGGGAAGAGATTGATTTGGTCGTACTGATCCGCGATCTGGTGCAGCGCCTGATCCCGATTGCCGAAATGAAGGAGCTGACGCTTTCATTGTCGGGTGAGCCCTCGGTTCCTTACTCGGGCGACTCGATCCTGATCCAAAATGCTGTGCGAAATATGGTCGATAACGCGATGAAATACGCACCATCTGACAGCGCTGTTGAGATCACGATCATTGCACATCCCGAACCCCAGATTCAGGTGCGCGACTCGGGTCCAGGCTTTCCGCCTGATGAAATCGACACGCTGACGCGACGGTTCGAACGCGGACAGAACGCGGTTGGGACCATCGGGTCCGGTCTGGGGTTGACGATCGCACAGGATGTGGCAACGGCGCATGGGGGCGCATTGATCCTAAAGAACCGGTCAAAGGGGGGCGCATGCGTTATCTTATCGCTCTAGTTTTGTTGGTGGCTCCCTGCCTCGGATGGGCCGACGATTGGGAAGACCGTCTGGTCTTTAATGAAAGCGCCGAAGGTCCGCGCCTTCGGGTGATTTCCAGCACCGATACTGTTTTGTTCGCGCCGGTGATCGAGGGGTTTGTTGCGGAGAACCCCCGGATTAGTGTCGAATACCTCGTTTCCGGAACCGCCGACATCAACCGTCGAGTCCGCGCAACGCCCGATGCCTTCGATGTGATCATCTCGAGCGCGATGGATCTGCAGTTGAAACTGGCAAATGACGGCTTTGCCCTGTCTATCGACGATGTGCCCGTCCCGCACTGGGCGCAATGGCACCACAGCCTTTTCGCATTCACCTCGGAACCCGCGACAATCGTGATAAACCGAACCGCGTTTGAAGGGCAGCCCATCCCCCAGACCCGGCAAAGCCTGATCGAGGCATTGCGCAAACGGCCCGAAGAATTTCGGGGCAAAGTTGGCACCTATGACGTGCGCCAATCTGGTCTGGGATATCTGTTTGCAACCCAGGATGCGCGCGCGTCTGAGACGTATTGGCGCTTGATGGAGGTTATGGGCGGCCTGGATGTCCGGCTTTATTGCTGCTCGGGCGAAATGATCAATGACCTAGCGGATGGCTCGATCCTGGTTGCTTACAATGTTCTGGGCAGTTACGCCGCTGTCCGAGCCGAGGGCAAAGACGCCCTTGAGGTCGTGTTGCCGTCTGATTTTCAAACAATTATGATGCGCACAGCGATGGTTTCGAAAGCCACGCCAGAACCCACAGCAGCCGAGTTGCTGCTGCGATACCTCGTAACTGAGCGGCCAGCAGTGGCCGAAGAGGCCAGCCCGCTTCCTCTTTTGCAGCCAAGTGATGGTTCTGACGGGCGCGAGAGAATCGGCCTTGATCCCGCTTTACTGACCTTTCTTGACGGGTTGAAACGAACAAAGTTTCTTTCTGCATGGGAAGATGCCGTTATTCAGTAATAAGACTGTCACCTAAGCCCGACGGGTCGGTAAAAACTGAAACCGGCACCGATGCTGTTGGAATTCCTTTCCAACATCAATTGTCGCAATCAATTCCGTTTGCTAACGTCACCCACGCGTCGGGGAGGGCGTGTAAATCCAAATGTTGGACTATTCTCATAACGCTTGGCTTGTGGCGGCGTCTCTCGCTGTTGCGATGATGGCCGGATTCACCGGCCTTTATCTAACGCATGGGGCCTCAAAACTGGACGATCAGAAACGCAAACTGGTCGTGGCGTTGGCTGCGATCATTCTGGGCGGTGGTATCTGGTCGATGCATTTCGTGGCCATGCTGGGCCTGCAACTGCCGATCCTGTTTTACTACGATGCTTTGATCACCCTGATCTCAGCGCTGGTCGCGATCCTGATGGTTGGTCTGGCGCTGCTGATCCTACATTTCCGCCCCCGCACAATGGGAACAATTGTTGGTGCGGGCGTGATCGTGGGTCTGGGGATTGTTGTCATGCATTACGTCGGCATGGCCGGGATGGAGCTGTGCCGCCCCGTTTACAATCTTTGGGACGTGGTGATTTCGACCCTAGCCTCGGTCGTTCTGTCGGTGCTGGCAATCTGGGTTGCCTATGATAACCGAACGCAACGCAACATTCTGCTGGGAACGGTGTGTTTCGGGTTGGCGGTCTTCACCATGCATTTTGTCGCCACCGGCCTGACTGATTTTGTCGCAAGCGATACCGCCGGTCGCGCCGGGCCGGCGCTAAACAATCAGGTGCTGGCGATGGGGGTCACTGTTTCCGTGTTCCTGATCTGTGGTGCATTCCTGCTAACGGGCATCACCTTCATCGAACCTACGGCAGCAGAGATATCGCCCAGCGCGCCGGAACCAGAGCCCACATTGCGGGCTGGGGTACCGTTTGAGCGGGAGGGACAAACCTTTTTCGCCCAGCCTTCAAATATCGCAGCCATCCGGGCCGAAGGGCATTACACCGTTCTCTATATGAACGCCGAGAAACTGTTTTGCCCGTGGTCCATTACCGAAGCTGAATCGCGATTGGCGCCTGACGGTTTTTTGCGGGCTCATCGCAGTTATCTGGTGAACCCTAAACAGGTCTCGCGGTTCGAGAGGCACAAGGACAACGGCACCTGCTATTTCGATAGTGTCGATGCGCTAGCCAAGGTGCCGGTCAGCCGATCCCGCCTGACGGACATTCGCGAGGCGCTGGGCCTTTGATCGCAGCTCGTGCAGCGCATTCGCATTTCGTGAAATAAGCCGCGCTCTCCGTTTCCACTGGCTGGAACGGATGGCTTCAGCATTCTTTCCTTACCGCAGGTCCCCCAAGGCATACCGCTTGGACCCAGGGAGGAAAAACATGATACCAGCCGGTTTTGAGTATCACCGGCCAGGCGATATCGCCTCGGCCATTGGCATTTTGCAGGAACACGGAGATGAAGCGCGCGTGATCGCGGGCGGGCACAGCCTGATCCCGATGATGAAGCTGCGCATGGCCGAAATGGGCCACCTAGTCGATCTGCAAGCTATCGAGGAGCTGAAGGGCATCGAGGTTGGTGCCGACACGGTTTCGCTTGGCGCAATGGTGACCCAGCATGAGCTGATCACTCATGACGGCTTGGCTACAGCCATTCCGTTGATCCGAGAGGCCGCGCTGCAGATCGCGGATCCTCAGGTGCGATATGTGGGAACTGTTGGTGGGAACGTCGCCAATGGTGATCCGGGCAATGATATGCCGGGGTTGATGCAATGCCTGAACGCGACGTTCGAACTGTCTGGCCCCGATGGTCGCCGCAGTGTCGCTGCGCGTGAGTTTTATGAGGCCGCTTACTTCACTGCGCGTGACGATGAGGAAATCCTTACCCGGATTTCGATCCCGGTGCCGGGCGCGGGTGTGGGTCAGGCCTATGAAAAGCAGAAACGCAAGATCGGTGATTATGCGACAGCGGCAGCTGCCGTGATGGTTGGCAATGGTCAGGCCTCGGTCGCGATGACCAATCTGGCGGACACACCCGTCTGGTCTGAAAGCGCAAGCAATGCGCTGGCGGATGGGGATGTCAGCGGTTGTGTCGCCGCGATGCTCGAAGCCATCGACCCGGTGGCCGACAATCGTGGTCCCGTCGAATTCAAGAAACACGTGGCCGCTGTGATGCTGCGCCGCGCCATCGAACGCGCGCAAAGCCGCGCGGATTGAGGGGAGGAACAACGATGTCAAAAATGCACGTAAAACTCACCGTGAACGGCAAGCAGGTCGAAGGTCTGGCCGAGCCGCGCACGCTGTTGATCCATTTCCTGCGGGAAGATTTGAAAATCACAGGCCCGCATATCGGATGCGAAACCAGCCATTGCGGGGCCTGTACCGTGGATATCGACGGCAAGTCCGTCAAGTCCTGTACGACCTTTGTGGCACAGGTGAACGGGGCCGATATCACTACTGTCGAAGGGCTGACCAATGACGACGGCAGCCTCGGGGTTCTGCAAGAGATGTTCCGCGAACATCACGGGCTGCAATGCGGCTTTTGCACGCCGGGCATGATCACCCGCGCGCATCGTCTTCTGCAAGAAAACCCGAACCCGACCGAGGAAGACATCCGCTTTGGCATGTCCGGCAACCTGTGCCGCTGCACCGGATATCAGAACATCGTCAAGGCGATCGCGGCATCTGCCGACATGCTAAACGCTCAGAAGGAGGCTGCGGAATGAACGACCAGACTCTGACCCCCGAAGAACGCGTCGCCAATCTCAAAGGGATGGGCAGTTCGCGCAAGCGCGTCGAAGATGTGCGCTTTACCCAGGGCAAGGGCAATTATGTCGATGACATCAAGATGGACGGGATGCTGTTTGGCGCCTTTGTCCGCTCTCCCTATGCCCATGCCCGCGTCGTCAGCGTGAACAAAGAGGCTGCGATGGCGATACCTGGCGTTGTTGCCGTTCTGACCGCCGAAGACCTTGCGCCATTGGGATTGCATTGGATGCCGACGTTGGCGGGCGACAAGCAAATGGTGCTGGCCGATGGCAAGGTTCTGTTCCAGGGCCAGGAAGTTGCCTATGTCGTCGCTGAAAATCGGTATATCGCTGCGGATGCGGCCGAGTTGGTCGAGGTTGACTATGAAGAGCTGCCCGTTCTGACCGATCCTTTCGAGGCTCTGAAATCGGACGTTGTCCTGCGTGAAGACCTTGCGGGTCAGACAGAGGGCGCACATGGGCCGCGAAAGCACCACAACCATATCTTCACCTGGGAACAGGGCGACAAGGACGCGACCGAGGCAGTTCTGGGTGAGGCCGATGTCGTGGCTGAGGAGATGGTCTATTACCATCGGACCCATCCCTGCCCGCTGGAGACATGCGGCTGTGTTGCCTCGATGGATAAGGTGACCGGCAAGCTGACGCTTTATGGCACGTTTCAGGCCCCGCACGCGATCCGTACCGTTGTATCGCTGATCTCGGGTCTGGCCGAGCACAATATCCGGGTGATCAGTCCTGATATCGGTGGTGGCTTTGGCAATAAGGTTGGCGCCTATGCGGGCTATGTCTGCTCGGTTGTCGCCTCGATCGTCACCGGCCAACCGGTGAAATGGGTTGAGAACCGGATGGAAAACCTGATGTCCACCGCGTTTGCCCGCGACTACTGGATGCAAGGCAAGATAGCTGCCACGAAAGACGGCAAGATCACCGGCTTGTGGTGTCATACCACAGCGGATCATGGTGGATTTGACGCCTGTGCCGACCCGACCAAATTTCCGGCTGGTTTCATGAACATCTGCACTGGGTCATATGACATCCCAACTGCTTATCTGGCTGTGGATGGGGTTTACACCAACAAGGCACCGGGCGGTGTTGCCTATCGTTGTTCGTTCCGGGTGACCGAGGCTGCGTATTTCATCGAACGGATGATCGAGGTACTGGCCATCAAGCTGAACATGGACGCGGCCGAGTTGCGCCGGATCAACTTCATCAAGGCCGATCAGTTCCCGTATCAGTCCGCGCTGGGCTGGGAGTATGACTCGGGCGATTACCACACCGCTTGGGACAAAGCGCTGAAGGCCGTGGACTATGAAGGTCTGCGGGCGGAACAGGCGCAACGGATCGAGGATTTTAAGGCTGGTAAGACTCGCAAACTGCTGGGCATCGGCCTGACGCATTTCACCGAAATCGTCGGGGCCGGACCGGTGAAGAACTGTGATATCCTCGGGCTGGGCATGTTCGACTCGTGCGAAATCCGGATTCACCCGACGGGTTCCGCCATCGCGCGGCTGGGGACAATCAGCCAGGGTCAGGGCCACGCCACAACCTTTGCCCAGATCATCGCCAGTGAGATCGGGCTTCCTGCAGACGATATCACGTTGGAGGAAGGTGATACCGACACGGCACCCTATGGGCTTGGCACCTATGGGTCTCGTTCGACGCCGGTTGCCGGAGCTGCGACAGCTATGGCCGCGCGAAAAATCCGCGCCAAGGCGCAGATGATCGCGGCCTATCTGCTCGAGGTCCATGACAACGATGTCGAATGGGATGTCGATCGTTTCTCGGTCAAAGGCGCGCCTGAGCGGTTCAAGACCATGAAAGAGATCGCTTTTGCCGCTTACAACCAGGCTATTCCGGGGCTGGAACCCGGTCTGGAGGCCGTCAGCTACTATGACCCCCCAAATATGACTTACCCTTTCGGGGCCTATATCTGTGTCATGGAGATCGACGTGGATACCGGCGAATGGGACGTTCGGCAGTTCTACGCGCTGGACGATTGCGGCACGCGGATCAACCCGATGATCATCGAAGGGCAGGTCCATGGCGGCGTGACCGAAGCGTTGGCTATCGCGATGGGGCAGGAGATTGCCTATGACGAGATGGGCAACGTCAAGACCGCGACGCTGATGGATTTCTTCCTGCCAACAGCATGGGAGACACCCAACTACACCACCGATCACACGGTCACGCCATCTCCGCACCACCCGATCGGTGCCAAGGGCGTGGGCGAGAGCCCGAATGTCGGCGGCGTGCCTGCGTTCTCGAACGCGGTACATGATGCGTTCCGGCCCTTTGGGTTGGTGCAAAGCCATATGCCGCATGATCATTGGCGGATCTGGAAGATCGCCAACGGGTTGGGGATGCACGGGTAAACGGTTTCGAACCGGCTGTTGCCGGTCCGACCGAACGGAGGGGGTAGAACCCCCTCCGAACCTCCCCCGGGATATTTTTGGCCAGATGAAGATTGGATCCTGGTTTTGACTTTGAGTGATGTTCAGAACGGATTGGCCGCGCAGGGCTATGTTTCCGATGACCGGTTGGCGATGGCGCTGCATTTGGCACAGCAATTAGGGCGGCCATTGTTGTTGGAAGGTCCTGCTGGCGTTGGAAAGACCGAAGTGGCAAAGGCTCTGGCCGCGTGGCAGGACACCCGGTTGATCCGGCTGCAATGTTATGAAGGGCTCGATGCCGGTCATGCCATTTATGAATGGAACTATCAGCGTCAGCTTCTGGCGATCCGAGCGAGCGAGGCGCAGGGCGGAACGAGCGAAGCACAGCTTTTCTCAGATGAATATCTGCTGAAACGACCCTTATTAGAGGCTATTTCACAAGATGCCCCTCCGGTTCTGCTAATTGATGAAATTGACCGGGCCGACGAAGAATTCGAAGCGTATCTGTTGGAAATCCTCTCGGATTTTCAAATCACAATTCCCGAACTGGGTACGATCCCGGCGCGTTCAAAGCCGATCGTTATTCTAACAGCGAATGGCACGCGGGACTTGTCCGATGCATTGCGCCGCCGATGTCTGTACAGTTTCCTCGACTACCCATCGCGTGAAACCGAAATGGCGATCCTGAAAGCCCGCATGCCCCAAGTTGAAGGGCAGCTGGCGCGCCAGATTGTTGGCGTTGTGCAGGCTTTGCGCAAAGAAGACTTGGAGAAGACTCCCGGCATTGCCGAGATGCTGGACTGGGCGGCAGCCCTTTCAGGATTGGGTGTCAACGACATGGCGCAGTCCCGCGAAGAGGTTCAGGCAACCCTTGTCTGTCTTCTGAAAACCGCAGCTGATTATGACGCGGCCCCGCCTGAAGTGATGGATCGCCTGATTGGAAAGGTGGCGTGATGCAGGTCACCCGGTTCCCTTCTCGTGCCTCTGGTCTGGCGGACCGCATGTCTGGTTTCATTGCACATTTGCGCATGAACGGGATGCGCGTCGGACCGGCAGAGACCGGGGATGCCTTGGCGGTGCTGGCGGAAGTAGAGGCGACGGATCTGCCGCAGGCCAGACAGGCGCTGTGTGTATTGCTGGCCGGTGACGCGGAAGACTGGCGACGGTTTGACGATCTTTTCGATGCATATTGGCTAAATGCCGGGAAACAACGGACCGGAATGGCGCAAACCGCGCATGTTCGGGTGCAATCCGCCAAGCCGATGATCTGGCAGCAAGAAAGCCAAGACATTCAGGAAACCAGTTCCGATTCGGATCAGGACGCAACCCCTGATCCCGGCGACGGGGAGGCCGTGGGGAGAGACGGTAAGCTGATTGCGACCCGTACAGCTAACCTGTCGCGTCGGGATTTGCGTGAACTGGTGGATGAAGACGCACTGAAGCAGGCCGAACAAGCGGCGACAGCGCTGGCGCGCGCCATCCGCGACCGCCGCTCACGCCGGCGGAAAAAAGCGCTAAGGGGGCCTGCTCTGGACATGCGCCGGATACAGCGCGCCAGCCTTGCACGGGGCGGCGAGCCGATGGACCTGTATCGCCGCGCCCGCCCACCGCGTCCGATGCGGATCGTTGCACTGTGCGATGTAAGCGGTTCGATGACGGTATATTCGCGCGTCTTTCTGGCTTTCCTGAAAGGCTTGATTGGCACAGGAACCGAAGCGGACGCATATCTGTTCCATACGCGCTTGATGCGCGTCACGGATGCGTTGCGCGACCACGATTCGCTGCGCGCAGCAGGGCGGTTGTCGCTGATGGCCGAAGGGTTTGGCGGAGGCACGGATATCTCAGGCAGTCTTGAGCATTTTCTAAATGGATATGGCGCGCGCGCACTGAACGGTCGGACCATCGTACTGATCCTGTCTGACGGGTATTGCAGCTCGGACCCGCAAGCGTTGGGCGATGTATTGGCCCGGATTCGACGCAAGGCCCGGCGGATCGTCTGGCTGAACCCGTTGAAAGGCTGGCGCGACTACCAGCCCATTGCCGCCGCAATGCAGGCAGCTGAGCCGTATCTGGACGCGCACCTGCCCGCAAATACGCTTGAGGCGCTGGCGGCGCTGGAGCCGCAATTCCGTAAGCTGTGAAAGGAGCCCACATGGCAAGCTTCGACATATTCGACACGATTGAGCAGCTGCGCAAAACTGATGAAGCCTTTTGCGTGGCCACGGTGTTGCGGACTGCGGATGCAACTTCGGCGAAAGCCGGGGGCAAGGCTGCGATTACAAAAGATGGACGGATCCTGGGCCATTTGGGCGGGGGCTGCGTTCAACGTGCGGTTCGATGCTCGGCCCAGCAGGCGTTGTCCAGCGGAACGCCGCAAATGATCCGCGTCAAACCTTCGGAAAAGGTGGTGAACATGGCCGATCCTGATGGCATTCAGACGTTCAAAAGCGGTTGCCCGTCCGGCGGCACTGTCGATCTGCTTGTCGAGCCGTATCAGCACGCACCGCGATTGGTGATTTTTGGCGAGTCGCTGATTGCAGTGGCTCTGGCAGCCCATGGGGCACTGGCTGGGTTTCGCGTCTGTCTCAGTGACGGGTCAGAGACTAAAGGTGACTGTCAACGGTTCACTCTGGACTCCGTCCAAAACCTAGGGGTGGAGCCGCGGGATTTCGTTGTCGTGGCCTCGCAAGGACAAGGGGATGCCGCGGCCCTAGCCGCCGCTCTGCAAACGGACGCCAAGCGGGTGTCGATGGTGGCCAGCCATCGCAAGGCCGAAACGCTGGTGGCCAAGCTGATATCGCAAGGTTTGGACCCGATACGAGCTGCGCGGCTGAAGTCACCGGCAGGTCTGAACATCCACGCGATCGACCCGCATGAGATCGCCGTGTCGATTCTGGCTGAAATTGTGCTTTGGCGAAACAGTGACAAATCCAAAACGGAGTCCCATGATGAGAAACGTGCTTAAACGCCTGAGGTCCCTGTGGCCCGCGCGTCCCGAACAAACTCCGGAAGAGGCGACAGAGACCGCGCTTCTGGTTTATCCAAGATGCTGTTGAACAAAGGAAAGTTGAATGGAACTGAGTGACGAAGTCCGCATCTCTGCGCCGCGGGATGTGGTTTACAAGGCTCTGAATAATCCCGAAATCCTGCAGGAATGCATCCCAGGGTGCGAAGAGCTGATCCAAAATTCACCCGAAGATCTGGAGGCCAAGGTGGTCTTGAAAATCGGCCCCGTCAAAGCCCGGTTTGCGGGCGCTGTGACGCTGGACACTGCCAATGCACCGGACGGGTTTTCCTTGACCGGGGAAGGCAAGGGCGGTGCCGCCGGATTTGCCAAGGGTGGCGCAGACGTGACGCTGACCGAAGATGGGGACGAAACTGTTCTGGCTTATACAGCCAAGGTCGAGGTTGGTGGAAAAATCGCCCAACTGGGCAGCCGCCTAATCGCTGGTACGGCGAAAAAGCTGTCGGGCAAATTTTTCACCCGGTTTGGCGAAGTTGTTTCAGAACAATCCGTCACTTAAGGCGCGTGACAGGGCCGGTGAATGGACCGGCCCGCGTCAGATCACATCCCACGGAAACTCAATTCCGGTAAGAGAATATCAGTGGTTTGATTTTAAGGGGATTTGGTGCCCAGGAGAGGACTCGAACCTCCACGTCCATACGGACACTAGCACCTGAAGCTAGCGCGTCTACCAATTCCGCCACCTGGGCAGGTGTCGTGGAGGGGCGTTTAAGCCCACTGGCTGGAAGGGTCAACCAGATTCGGGAAGATTTTTGAAAGTTTTTTCCTCGCTTCCAAATTCAGTTTGAATTGGTTGGTTTTTTCGCTGGTGCGCGGCGTTATTGCGCCTTGTTTGAAAAGGCTCAGAGAGCTACATCGAAAGAGGACCCACAAGCAGGAGCCCTCTCATGTCTAAAATGGTCACGATTTATGGCGGATCGGGATTTGTCGGCCGGTATATTACGCGGCGCATGGCAAATGAAGGGTGGCGTGTCCGGGTGGCGGTTCGGCGCCCAAATGAGGCGATGTTTGTCAGACCCTATGGCGTGGTTGGTCAGGTCGAACCCATTTTGTGCAATATCCGTGATGATGCCTCGGTTGCGGCGGCGATGCACGGGGCAGACGCGGTGGTGAATTGCGTCGGTGTTTTGAACGAGCTGGGCAAGAACGCCTTTGACGCCGTGCAGGCTGACGGGGCCGAGCGGATCGCGCGTTTGGCGGCCGAACAGGGCATTTCCCGGATGGTGCATATCTCAGCCATCGGAGCGGACGCCGAGTCCGACAGCGAATATTCGCGAACCAAGGCGCATGGTGAGGCTGGTGTGCTGACCCACATGCCAGATGCAATTATTCTGCGGCCGTCTGTGATTTTCGGAACCGAGGACCAGTTCTTCAACCGGTTTGCCGGGATGACCCGGATGGGGCCTTTCCTGCCGCTGGTCGGAGCCGAAACCAAATTCCAGCCTGTCTATGTGGATGATGTGGCCAAGGCCGCTGTTCAGGGCGTCCTGGGCCAAGCTGAAGCCGGTGTGTATGAGCTGGGCGGACCCGAGGTGAAAACTTTCCGCGCACTGATGCAGCAGATGCTTGATGTGATTTACCGACGCCGAGTGATCATCGGAATGCCCTTCTTTGTGGCCCGGATCATGGCGGGCGTGTTAGACATCTTGAAGTTCGTCAGCTTCCAACTGTTCCCGAACCACATCCTGACGCGCGATCAGTTGAAAAACCTGCGCCGCGACAATGTTGTTTCCGACGGGGCCAAAGGATTTGCCGATCTTGCGATCGAGCCAGCGACGCTGGAATCCGTGCTGCCTGATTACCTGTGGAAGTTCCGCCCTTCGGGTCAGTACGACGACATCCAGAACTCGGCCAACAATCTGCGGACCTGATCAGCTATAGGCGATTACAAGCAGGATGGCGCCCAGGATCACGCGGTAGATGACATAAGGTGTAAAGCTGACACTGCGCAGCAGGCGCATCATTAGGGCCAAGGCTAGCAGGGCTGAAATAAAGGCAAAAAATGCCGCGATTGCCCCGTCTCGGGCCAATTGGGCGTCTGCTTCGCGGATCACGTCTACCGACAACAAAACGCCCGAGGCAAGAATGGTCGGGATCGACATCAACATCGCGATCCGCGCGCCATCCTCTCGCGTATAGCCCAGTTGGCGCGCGCCGGTGATCGTAATGCCTGATCGGGATGTTCCGGGTATCAGAGCGAGAACCTGCCATAGTCCCATGATCAACGCATCGCGCAGGCCCCATTCGCTTGCCTGTTTGGTTTGCGGCCCTTTTTGATCCGCCCAATACAGAACGAGGCCAAAAACCAGCATGGTCCAGCCAATGACCGCCATTGACCGGAAGGCCTCGATCAGGCCGGTTTTGAACAGGATAGCCCCGACAATCACTGTGGGAATCGTGGAGATGATCAGACCCATGGCCAGCTGCGCCTGTGGTGTGTCGACCCGGCCGGTCAACGCCCGGGGAAGACCGGAGACGGCCTGTTTCACATCGGACCAGAAATACAGAATCACGGAGCCCAAAGTGCCCACATGCACGGCCACGTCGATGGCCAGACCTTGATCGTCCAGCCCGGTCAGGCTGGGCAGCAGTATCAAGTGACCAGATGAAGAGATCGGCAAAAACTCAGTGATACCCTGAATAATCGCCGCGAGAATCAATTGAAAAAGACCCATCTGCCCCGCCGTGTTGTGGTCACGTCTTTGTTTGCCCAATGGGTATAAGTGCGCTGTGGAAAAGGAAAGCGTGCATATAGGTCCGAATCGGAACTAAAAATCGCATTTAAATTCAAACGACCACTAAATTCCCCCCCAGTTTTCGAAATTAGGTCAGTACAGTTGACTTTTCATTCGATGTCGCATCTCTTAAAGAGACGTGACCAAGCCAATTCATGGAGTTTGACCCGTGGCCAAGCAACCGATGCTGAAATTTGTGCGGATCGACCGCGTCATGCCCGAAAAGCGTGCCGCCGATGACCGCAGAGAAGATTTTGATGAAATCTACGCCGAATTCGCAGCAGAAAAAGCCAAGGAACAAGCCAGCCGATGCAGTCAGTGTGGTGTTCCATACTGCCAGTCGCATTGCCCGCTGCACAACAATATCCCTGACTGGCTGCACCTGACCGCGACAGGGCGTCTGGAAGAGGCCTATCAAACCAGCCAAGCCACCAACACATTCCCCGAGATCTGTGGCCGAATCTGCCCGCAGGACCGTCTGTGCGAAGGCAACTGCGTGATCGAGCAATCGGGCCACGGCACGGTCACTATTGGCACGATTGAGAAGTACATTACCGACACCGCCTGGGACAAAGGCTGGGTGAAACCCACCGCTCCGGGTGCCGAGCGCAGCGAAAGCGTTGGCATCATCGGTGGCGGCCCCGGCGGCCTGGCTGCCGCGGACATGCTGCGCCGGGCGGGCATTCAGGTCACCGTCTATGATCGTTATGATCGCGCAGGTGGTCTGCTGATGTACGGCATTCCGGGGTTCAAGCTGGAAAAAGACATCGTGCAGCGCCGCAATGACCTGCTGGCCGATGGCGGAGTCGAGTTTGTGCTGAATTGCGATGTGGACGCCGCTAAATTCGAAGAAATCCGCACCAAGCATGATGCGGTGATCATTGCGACAGGTGTGTACAAATCGCGCGATCTGTCTATGCCCGGCAGCGGTCTGGCTGGGATTGAAAAAGCCATCGATTTCCTGACCGCCTCGAACCGCAAAAGTTTTGGCGATGACGTCGAAGATTTCGACAATGGCCGCTTGAATGCCGAAGGCAAGAAGGTGGTCGTTATTGGTGGCGGTGATACCGCGATGGATTGTGTGCGGACCTCGATCCGGCAAGGTGCCACGTCGGTCAAATGCCTCTATCGCCGTGACCGGGCGAACATGCCGGGTTCGCAGCGCGAAACCCAAAACGCCGAGGAAGAAGGCGTGGTGTTTGAATGGCTGAGCGCGCCCAAGGGCTTTACCGGCGACGACACCGTTGCAGGCGTGATGGTGCAGAAGATGCGTCTGGGTCAGCCCGATGCGACCGGCCGTCAGGCACCAGAGGTGATCGAAGGCGCGGATTATGTCGAAGATGCCGATCTGGTGATTAAGGCGCTGGGCTTTGAGCCTGAAGACCTGCCCACCCTGTTCGGCCAGCCCGACCTGCCCGTCACCCGTTGGGGCACCGTCAAGGCAGCGTTCGAGACTGGCGCGACCGAGATGGACGGCGTCTATGCCATTGGTGACATCGTGCGCGGTGCCTCTTTGGTGGTCTGGGCCATTCGTGATGGTCGCGACTGCGCCGATGCGATTATTGATCGCTTCAACGCCAAGGCTGCCATCGCAGCCGAATAACCCTAGCCCAGCGACAGGAGGGTCTGATGCCCGAATTGCAAGGTCAATGCATGTGCGGCGCGGTCACGGTGACCGCAACTCCGGCGCGGGATTCGCTGGGAGCCTGCCATTGTGATCAATGCCGTCGCTGGACCAGTTCGATGCTGGTAACCTTCGCGGCCGAGCCCGGCTATGCCGCCTTGGGACCGGTCAAGACCTACACCTCGTCGGAATGGGCCGAGCGGGCGTTTTGCTCGGACTGTGGTTCGGCGTTGTGGTACCGGATCACTTTGCCGGGCGAGATGCACGGACAAACCCAAATGGCTGCCGGTCTTTTCGACGACACCGGCAACCCGCTGAAACTTGAACTTTACATAGATAAAAAGCCCGAGGGCTACGCGTTCGCAGGAGAGCGCCGGCAGATGACCAAAGCCGAGGTCGAAGCCATGTATGCCCTGCCGGAAGAAGGAGACAGCCAATGACCAAATATGATGCCGATTGGGTGCGGGCCGAAGAAGCCAAGCGCAAATGGATGGCCGAAAATGGTCTCTATTCCGAGGATGAAGAGCATTCTTCATGCGGCGTAGGTCTTGTGGTTTCGATTGACGGCAAAGCGTCGCGTAAGGTGGTGGATGCCGGGATCGACGCGCTTAAGGCAATCTGGCACCGCGGCGCGGTGGATGCAGACGGCAAGACGGGTGATGGCGCGGGTATCCACGTGCAGATCCCGGTTCCGTTCTTCTATGACCAGATCCGCCGCACCGGGCATGAGCCACGACTGGATCAACTGATTGCGGTTGGTCAGGTCTTTTTGCCGCGCACCGATTTCGGTGCGCAGGAGCAGTGCCGGACCATCGTGGAAACCGAAGTTCTACGCATGGGCTATTACATTTATGGTTGGCGTCATGTGCCGGTCGATGTGACCTGCTTGGGTGAAAAAGCCAACGCCACTCGCCCTGAGATCGAGCAGATCCTGATCTCGAACTCAAAAGGTGTGGATGAAGACACGTTTGAGCGTGAGCTTTATGTGATCCGTCGCCGCATCGAAAAGGCGGCACTGGCCGCCGGGATTTCAGATCTGTATCTGGCCTCGCTCAGCTGCCGGTCGATCATCTATAAGGGCATGATGCTGGCCGAGCAGGTCGCGGTGTTCTACCCCGATTTGATGGATGAACGCTTTGAAAGCGCCTTTGCCATCTACCACCAGCGATATTCGACCAATACGTTCCCGCAGTGGTGGCTGGCACAGCCTTTCCGCATGCTGGCCCATAACGGCGAGATCAACACGCTGAAGGGCAACATCAACTGGATGAAAAGCCATGAGATCCGCATGGCCAGTGGCACTTTTGGTGACTATGCCGAGGATATCAAGCCGATCATTGCGGGTGGTTCGTCGGATTCGGCGGCTCTGGACTCGGTATTCGAGGTTTTGGTGCGTGCAGGCCGGTCTGCCCCGATGGCGAAAACCATGCTGGTGCCGGAAAGCTGGTCCAAGCAGGCGGTCGAACTGCCGCAAGCCTGGCGCGACATGTATTCTTACTGCAACTCGGTGATGGAGCCGTGGGACGGCCCCGCCGCACTGGCGATGACCGATGGCCGTTGGGTTTGTGCGGGTCTGGACCGGAACGGTCTGCGTCCGATGCGTTACGTAGTAACTGGCGACGGTCTTGTCATTGCAGGGTCCGAGGCCGGGATGGTGCCGATTGATGAGGCCACTGTGACCGAAAAAGGCGCGCTTGGCCCGGGTCAGATGCTGGCCGTCGATATGAAGAAGGGCAAGTTGTTCCGCGACACACAGATCAAGAACAAACTGGCCCGTGCGCTGCCATTTGGCGAATGGGTCGGCAAGATTCACGATCTGGATGCCACGCTGGCAGGCGTGACCGAAACCCCGATTTTTTCGGGTGAAGAACTGCGCAAGCGCCAGATTGCAGCGGGGTATTCGGTAGAAGAATTGGAACAGATTCTCGCCCCGATGGCGGAGGACGGCAAAGAGGCGCTGGCCTCGATGGGCGATGATACGCCCTCGGCAGTTCTGTCCAAGCAATACCGCCCACTCAGCCATTTCTTTAGGCAGAACTTCAGCCAGGTGACCAACCCGCCGATCGACTCTTTGCGCGAATACCGCGTGATGTCGTTGAAAACGCGATTTGCGAACCTCAAGAACGTGCTGGATGAAGACAGCAGCCAGACCGAGATTGTGGTTCTGGAAAGCCCCTTTGTCGGCAACGCGCAATGGGACAAGCTGGTTGAAAGCTTTGATGCACCGCTGGCCGAGATCGATTGTAGCTTTGAGCCCGGCCAAGGCGCACTAAGCGACGCATTAGCCCGTGTTAGAGCCGAAGCAGAAGAGGCCGTCCGATCTGGCGCTGGGCATCTGGTTCTGTCCGACATGAACTCGGGCGAAGGTCGTGTGGCGATGCCCATGATCCTTGCCACAAGTGCGGTGCACTCGCACCTGACCCGTCAGGGCCTGCGGACGTTCTGTTCGTTGAACGTACGCTCGGCGGAATGTGTCGACCCGCATTACTTTGCCGTTCTGATCGGTTGTGGTGCGACAGTGGTGAACGCCTATCTGGCCGAGGATTCGCTGGCCGACCGTATTGATCGCGGCCTTTTGGACGGGAGCCTGACCGAAAATGTCGCCCGCTTCCGCGAAGCGATCGATCAGGGCCTGTTGAAGATCATGGCCAAGATGGGAATCTCGGTAATCTCGTCCTATCGCGGCGGTCTGAACTTTGAGGCCGTTGGCCTGAGCCGTGCGATGGTGGCCGAATACTTCCCTGGAATGACCAGCCGGATTTCCGGCATCGGGGTTACCGGTATTCAGACCAAGGCCGAGGAAATCCACGCCAAGGCATGGGTCAATGGTCTGGACGTGCTGCCCATCGGTGGGTTCTACAAGGCGCGGAAATCGGGTGAGACCCACGCGTGGGAAGCGACCTCGATGCATATGATGCAGATGGCCTGTAACCGGGCGTCCTATGAGCTGTGGAAGCAGTACTCGGCCAAAATGCAGTCGAACCCGCCGATCCATCTGCGTGACCTGATGGATTTCAAACCGCTGGGCAAACCAATCCCGATTGAAGAAGTGGAATCGATCACTTCGATCCGTAAACGCTTTGTCACGCCAGGCATGTCGCTGGGCGCGCTGTCGCCCGAGGCGCATAAGACGCTGAACGTTGCGATGAACCGGATCGGTGCGAAATCCGACTCCGGCGAGGGTGGCGAAGACCCGGCGCATTTCGTGCCGGAGCCCAATGGCGACAACCCGTCGGCCAAGATCAAACAGGTGGCCTCGGGCCGGTTCGGTGTGACTGCCGAATACCTAAACCAGTGTGAAGAGCTTGAGATCAAGGTCGCCCAGGGTGCAAAACCCGGTGAAGGCGGTCAGCTGCCGGGCATGAAGGTCACCGACCTGATTGCACGTCTTCGTCATTCGACCAAGGGCGTGACCCTGATCTCGCCACCACCGCACCACGATATCTACTCGATCGAGGATCTGGCGCAGCTGATCTATGACCTGAAACAGATCAACCCGCGCTGCAAAGTGACGGTAAAACTGGTGGCGTCCTCGGGCGTTGGCACGATTGCCGCCGGTGTGGCCAAGGCCAAAGCGGACGTGATCCTGATCTCGGGGCACAATGGCGGCACCGGTGCGTCCCCCGCGACCAGCATCAAATACGCCGGTCTGCCGTGGGAGATGGGCCTGACCGAGGCACATCAGGTTCTGGCGATGAACAACCTGCGCGACCGCGTGACCCTGCGAACCGATGGTGGCTTGCGCACCGGTCGTGACATCGTCATGGCTGCGATGATGGGAGCCGAGGAATACGGTATCGGCACCGCGGCGCTGATCGCGATGGGCTGTATCATGGTGCGTCAGTGCCAGTCGAACACCTGCCCGGTCGGTGTGTGTACTCAGGACGAATCCCTGCGGGCAAAGTTCACCGGTAATGCCGATAAGGTCGTCAACCTGATCACCTTCTACGCACAGGAAGTGCGCGAGCTGCTGGCCAGCCTCGGTGCGCGGTCGATTGACGACATCATCGGTCGGGCCGATCTGCTGGCGCAGGTCAGCCGCGGTTCTGCACATCTGGATGATCTGGACCTCAACCCGTTGCTGATCACGGTCGATGGTGCCCATAACATCGTCTACAACCGCGACAGAGACCGGAACGCGGTGCCTGATACACTGGACGCGGAAATCGTGCGCGATGCCGCCCGGTTCCTGAAAGACGGCGAGAAAATGCAGCTGTCTTATGCGGTACAGAACACGCATCGGACCGTGGGCACGCGAGTGTCCAGCCATATCGTGCAGAATTTCGGGATGCGGAACACGTTCCAGCCGGACCATTTGCACGTGAAACTGCAAGGCTCGGCCGGTCAGTCGCTGGGGGCCTTCGCGGCCCCGGGTCTAAAGCTCGAGGTGTCGGGTGATGCCAACGACTATGTCGGTAAAGGCCTGTCCGGGGGCACAATCGTCGTGCGTCCGCCGCAGGTCAGCCCCCTGAAAGCGGACGAGAACACCATTATCGGCAACACCG
This sequence comes from Ruegeria sp. YTSC230, assembly GCF_059609665.1. Lineage (NCBI taxonomy): Bacteria > Pseudomonadati > Pseudomonadota > Alphaproteobacteria > Rhodobacterales > Roseobacteraceae > Ruegeria > Ruegeria sp. YTSC230. The sequence goes on from NZ_JBXWMC010000016.1 coordinate 27,784, forward strand.
TTCTTTACGGCGCAACCGATGGACACCTGTTTGCGGCTGGCCGCGCGGGTGAGCGGTTCGCGGTTCGGAACTCGGGCGCCACTGTGGTGATCGAGGGCTGTGGCTCGAACGGCTGTGAATACATGACCGGTGGTATCGCGGTGATCCTGGGTGGCATCGGTGCCAACTTTGGCGCAGGCATGACGGGCGGTATGGCTTATCTGTACGACCCCGAAGGCAAGGCCCGACAGCTGATGAACATGGAAACGCTAGTGACCTGTCCGGTGACCGTCGACCATTGGGAAGATCAGTTGAAATCGCTGATCGAAACACATCAGGCTGAAACCAACAGCCGCAAGGCCGCTGACATTCTGCAACATTGGGAGGTCGAAAAGGCCAACTTCCTTCAGGTTTGCCCGAAAGAGATGCTGAACAAGCTCAGCCATCCTCTGACAACCGAGGCAACTGCTGTTCCCGCCGAGTAAGCGGAAATAGTTAGACTAAATCAGAACCCCGCGTGTCACCAAGGACACGCGGGGTTTTCAAATTTACGGACCGGCCTTGCTTAAGATTGCATACCCGCGCAACGCTCAGATCAGGCAAGATAAACCGTTCCAAACCCGGCCACAGCGTCGTATAGCAACAAAATGGCAAGAACAGCAGCGCGCAAGTCGAGCAAAAAGAAAAGCAAGGCGTCAAAGTCAAAAAGGCCACTGATCCCGCGGATTCGTCGTTGGGTCACACGCGCCGCTTTGGGTGTCGTGGCCTTCATCGTTGGGTTGGTCCTGCTGTACTCGGTGGTCAATCCGCCGGTGACTCATACGATCTGGTCAGAATGGCGACGACTGGGAAAGGTTGAGCGTGATTGGGTGCCGATAGAGGAAATTGCCCCGGTTATGGGCAGATCTGCTGTCGCCGCCGAAGATGCCAATTTCTGCCTGCATTGGGGCTTTGACGTTGAAGCAATCCGAGATGCGCTGGAAGATGGCGGCAGCCGGGGTGCCTCGACCATTACCCAGCAGGTCGTGAAGAACGTGTTCCTGTGGCAGGGGCGCAGTTGGGTGCGCAAGGCGCTTGAAACGTCGATTACGCCCGTCGTCGAAATCTTCTGGAGCAAACAGCGGATTCTGGAGGTCTATCTGAACGTTGCCGAGACCGGACAGGGCGTCTTCGGGGTCGAAGCGGCAGCACAGCGATACTATGGAACGAGTGCGTCTAAGTTGTCGTCGGTTCAGGCGGCACGGCTGGCGGCGATCCTGCCGTCCCCTCGCAATAGATCCGTCACAGACCCATCGGTTCGGACCCGCAGACGGGCGGCATCCATACTGGATGGGGCGGCCACCATCCGCGCAGATGGTCGCGCGGATTGTTTCGAGGATTGAAACCCTATGCCCCTCAAGGCTAAAGCTGGGGGGTATTCACTGGTTCGATTGGAAGATTATGGCGCGTCTGTTTCATGTTCCCCTGTCCCCGTATTGCCGCAAGGTGCGCCTGTCGCTTGCGGAAAAGAAGATCGAGGTTGAGCTGGTCGAGGAACGATACTGGGAACAAGACCCGGATTTCCTGCGCCGCAACCCTGCCGGAAAAGTACCGGTATTGCGTCTTGATGGGCAGGTCATGGCGGAGAGCGCCGCCATTTGTGAGTATATCGAAGAAACCCGCCCTGAACCGCCGCTGATGCCCAAAAAACCTGAAGCGCGTTACGAGGTACGGCGTCTGGTAGGGTGGTTTGATGACAAATTCCATCACGAAGTGACATCGAGGCTGCTGTATGAACGGGTAAATAAGAAGGTGACGGGCGAGGGGTATCCCGACAGCAAAAACGTCAAGGCAGGCGCGAAGGCGATCAAGTATCATCTGGATTATATGGCATGGCTGCTGGATCATCGGCGCTGGCTGGCGGGGGATCAGATGACACTGGCCGATTTTGCCGCTGCTGCGCATCTGTCTGCGCTGGATTACATCTCGGACGTAGATTGGAACCGTTCTCAGGCGGTCAAGGATTGGTATGCCAAGATCAAGTCACGACCTGCGTTCCGGTCTATATTGGCAGATCAGGTTCCTGGGTTCCGACCGCCACCGCATTACGCTGATCTGGATTTCTGATAGGGTAAGGGTGTAGCGGGCTGACTGCCCGCTCTTGGCCGGGTGTGGGCCAATTCACCCCCGAGGGTACTTGTAGCCAGATGAAGAGCGGATCAGGTTTAAAAGAAAAGCTGGTGGCGCAGGCGTTGAGCGAGGGATTTGTCTCTTGCCGTGTTTGCCGACCTTGGGACGTTCCCGATGTGCCGTCGCGCTTGCAGGCGTTTTTGGATGCCGGGTATCACGGGCAGATGGGGTGGATGGCCGAGCGGACCCATTGGCGCGGCGATCCGGCCGCATTGTGGCCAGAGGCGCGGTCGGTCATCATGCTGGCCGAGAGCTATACGCCTGACCATGATCCGACCGAAGTGCTGCAGCATCCGGACAAGGCAGCGATTTCTGTTTATGCGCAGAACAAGGATTACCACGATCTGGTCAAAAAGCGGCTGAAACGGCTGGCGCGCTGGCTGATTGCGGAAGCCGGTGGAGAGGTAAAAGTTTTTGTTGATACCGCGCCTGTGCCGGAGAAGGCTTTGGGCCATGCGGCAGGGCTGGGCTGGCAGGGAAAACACACCAATCTCGTAAGCCGCGACTGGGGAAACTGGGCCTTTATAGGCTCTGTTTTTACGACGTTGGACCTGCCTGCAGACATGGCTGAAACTGACCATTGCGGTAATTGTCGAGCTTGTTTGAGCGCCTGTCCGACGGAGGCGTTTCCCGCCCCGTATCAGTTGGATGCGCGGCGTTGCATTTCGTATCTGACGATCGAACATAAAGGGCCGGTTGACGAAGAGCTGCGCCAAAAGCTGGGAAACCGGATTTACGGATGCGACGATTGTTTGGCAGCGTGCCCGTGGAACAAATTTGCGGTTGCCGCGAGCGATGTGCGATACGCCGCGCGTGATGATCTGAAAGCGCCACCGCTGTCCGAGCTTGCTGTGTTGGATGATGCGGCGTTTCGCGCGAAATTCTCAGGCTCGCCCATAAAGCGGATCGGGCGGGTTCGGTTTGTGCGCAATGTTCTGTACGCGATTGGCAACTCGGAACAGTCAGATTTGATGCCCGTCGCGCAGTCGCTTGCCGATGATCCTGACCCAACGGTGGCGGACGCCGCGCGCTGGGCGGTGAAACGATTATCCTAAGTGACGCAAACAGGCTGGACGTGTCGGTCCAAACCGCTACACCCATCGGCAGCGAACAGGAAGGAGATCCCGATGGCGTTGGCTTTGGGGGTGGATACAGGTGGAACCTATACGGACGCAGTGCTGATCCGGGATGAAAAAGAGGTGATCGCCTCGGCCAAATCCCTGACAACGCGCGCCGATCTGGCCATTGGGGTTGGACAGGCGATCTCGGCAGTGTTGGATCAAGCACAGGTGTCGCCGGAGCAGATCTCAATGGCGTCTTTGTCGACGACATTGGCGACGAATGCCTTGGTCGAAGGGCAGGGTGGTCGAGTCGCACTGATTTACATCGGGTTCAAGGAAACAGACCTTGAGAAACATGGGCTGCGGGATGCGCTGAAGGGTGATCCAGCGCTGGTGATTGGCGGTGGGCATAGCCACGCCGGGGGTGAGGCGGCTCCATTGGATTTCGATGCGCTGGAAGCATTTTTGACGTCGCACAAAGACGTTTCTGGGTTTGCGGTTGCCGCGCAGTTCGCAACGCGGAACCCGGCGCATGAATTGCATGCTGCGCGTGTTATTGCCGAGAAAACCGGGGCACCGGTAACGTGCTCTCATCAGTTGTCGGCCAAATTGAACGGCCCGAAGCGCGCGGTCACGGCGGTTTTGAACGCACGTTTGATTGGCATGATCGACCGTTTGATCGGGCGGGCGCAGGATCGTTTGATTGATCTGGGCATCACCGCACCGATGATGGTTGTGCGCGGCGATGGTGCCCTGATGAGCGCCGAACAAGCGCGGGAACGCCCGATTGAAACGATCCTTAGTGGTCCTGCAGCCTCGATCGTCGGTGCAAGCTGGCTGACAGGGGTTCAAAACGCGCTGGTGTCAGATATTGGCGGTACGACCACCGATGTCGCGCTGATCCGAGACGGCAAACCGGCGATTGACCCAGCGGGCGCGCAGGTCGGCGGGTTTCGTACGATGGTTGAGGCGGTTGCCATGCGCACCCACGGACTGGGTGGAGACAGCCAGGTGCATGTGGTCACCGAAGGGCTGGGTGGCGGTGTGTTTTTGGGGCCGCGACGGGTGCTGCCGGTTTCCCTGATTGCCGCCGAGGCACCTGAGGTCGTTCACGCCGTACTGGATACCCAACTAAGGGCGACGACTGTGGGTGAGCATGACACGCGGTTCGCCCGTCGTGTTCCCGGCATCAACGCCGACGGGTTGGGTGCGCGCGAAGAGTCGCTGTTGGAGAGGCTGGGCGAGAACGTCATGCCCCTAAGCGACCTGCTGCGCACCCGTATGGAAAACGGAGCTTTGTCGCGTCTGGTGGATCGCGGTGTCGTTCAGGTTTCGGGTGTGACGCCATCGGATGCCAGCCATGTTTTGGGCCGATTGGATACCTGGGATGCGGACGCAGCCCACAAGGCGTTGGAGCTGGTTGCGCGCAAGCGGGTGGGGACTGGCGATAGATTGGCCGCCACCCCGGAACAGTTGGCGCAGATGATTGTGGATCAACTGACCGAACAGACATCTTTGACCTTGTTAGAGACCGCTTTCGCAGAAGAATCCGAGAGTTTTTGCCTCTCACCCGCCGACCTTGCTCGGCATGTCCTGATGCAGAAGGGGCTGGCGCGGCATCGCGGTTTGCTGGCACTGGACGCATCGCTGAACGTGGATGTGGTAGGTCTTGGCGCTTCGGCTCCAAGCTATTATCCGGCTGTCGGGGATCGTTTGCATTGCACTATGATCCTGCCGGAACACGCAGGCGTGGCCAACGCGATCGGGGCGGTTGTTGGACGACTTACTCTGCGCCGATCGGGAACGGTGACGTCTCCGTCAGAAGGCCGCTACCGGGTTCACCTGGAAGAAGGGCCCCAGGACTTCACAGAATCCGACAAGGCCTTGGCGTTGCTGGAAACGGTTCTGACGGATCAGGCCGAGGGTGCAGTGCGACAGGCCGGAGCAGCAGATATCCGGGTGGTTGTCGATCGCGACATCCGCACTGCGCGCATCGAAGCGCAGGACGTGTTTGTCGAAGCGATGATCACGGTCGAAGCCAGCGGGCGCCCTAGGATGGCGTCTGGTTAGCCCCCGCTAGGAAGGGGGCCAACCGGTTACTCAGCCGCGCTGCGCTTGGGCAGAACCCAATCGGGGCGCGGGAAGTGGCAGGTATAGCCGTTGGGAATGCGCTCGAGGTAGTCCTGATGCTCGGGCTCAGCCTCCCAAAAATCGCCTACGGGTTCGACCTCGGTGACGACTTTGCCCGGCCAGATGCCGCTGGCATTCACATCGGCAATCGTGTCTTCGGCCAACTGTTTTTGCGCAGAATTTACATAGTAAATGGCCGAGCGATAGCTCATTCCACGGTCGTTGCCCTGACGGTTCACTGTTGTCGGGTCATGGATCTGAAAGAAGAACTCGAGCAGGTCGCGATAGGTGATCCGCGAGGGGTCGAAAATGATTTCGATCCCTTCGGCATGAGTGCCGTGGTTGCGGTAGGTGGCGTTGGGTACGTCGCCGCCGGTATAGCCGACGCGGGTGCCAGACACACCGGGTAGCTTGCGGATCAGGTCCTGCATGCCCCAAAAGCAACCTCCGGCAAGAACAGCGCGTTCAGTGGTCATTGGATGTCCTCCACATGGATCAGGTATTCGCCATACCCTTCGGCCTCCATCTCATCGCGATGAATGAACCGCAATGAGGCAGAGTTGATGCAGTAACGCAGCCCGCCGTGTTCGCGCGGGCCGTCGGGGAACACATGCCCCAGATGACTATCCCCATGTTTCGAGCGGACCTCGGTCCGGATCATGCCAAGCGTGCGATCTTCGATTTCTTCGACATGCTCGTGCACGATGGGTTTGGTAAAGCTGGGCCAACCGCACCCGGATTCGTATTTGTGGGCCGAGGCAAACAGCGGTTCGCCCGAGACGATATCGACGTAGATACCCGGTTCCTTGTTATTCAGCAGTTTTCCGGTGCCGGGGCGTTCTGTACCGCTGCGTTGGGTGACGTGGTATTCTTCGGGTGAGAGAGCGGCAATGGCCTCGGGGTCTTTGGTGTAGCGGGTCATGGCTTCTCCGGTGTTGATGTGACTTGGGCCTTTATTTGGGCATACTGGCGCGGAAATCAAAATCATATTTCAATCGGCTCGCGTTCTCGTGCAGGTGATCCGAATGCCAGACGCGTACGTAATTCACAATAAAGGAGGTGACGCCATGTTCAGACTGCTTCTGTTATCCGTCCTATTGCTGGTTGCCCGCGTGGTTCAAGCAGCACCTTTGACCGGTGAATTTGTCTCGATCGACGGTGGCACTTTGTCCCTTGAGGATTGGCGAGGCAAGCCGGTATTGGTTGTGAACACGGCATCCCATTGCGGGTTCACAGGGCAATACGCTGGCTTGCAAAAGATCCATGACATTTATGCTGATCGAGGTCTCGTGGTTTTGGCCGTCCCTTCGGATTCGTTCAATCAGGAATTAGGCACGGCGGCAGAGGTCAAACAGTTTTGCGAGATGAACTATGGCTTGACCTTGCCCATGACCGACATCACGTCGGTAAAGGGCGTTGCGGCCCATCCGTTCTACCGTGCGGTTGCTCAGCAGACGGGATTCGTACCCAAGTGGAATTTCAACAAGATCCTGATAGATCCAGCGGGTGAAGTGATTGCGACCTATGGGTCGAACGTGAAACCGGATTCACCGAAACTGTTGCGTCAGGTTGAGGCCTTGCTCCGCTGATCGGTTTGCCGGGACAACTGCACCGCAAGAATACCCAGCGTTGTGACACCGACACCTACTGCATCCATGGGCCCAAGTTTTTCGCCCAGGAAAACTGCGGCGACGGCCACACCAAACACCGGGTTCAGAAAGTGAAAAGTCGCGGCCCGGATCGCGCCGATCCTGTTCAACAAATGGAACCAGATCAGTGTCGCCAACAAGCCAGGGAACAGGGTCGTATAAGCAAATGCCAGCATCCACGGTACGTTTGGGTGAATGTAGATCGTCTCAAAAATGGGTGCGGCGAGGAACAGAAGTGCCGCACCCACCAGCATCTGTAGCCCAACCACCATCATAAAATTGCCGCCAGATGTTGCCCCGCGCACAGCCAGAGTTGCAAAGCTGAGCGCCAGCGCACCCAGCCCGCACAGCATGACGCCAAACAGGTCTGCGCCCGCGCCTATCCGGCTGCTCATGATCAATGCCACGCCAGCGAAACCGGCCAGCAGTCCGATCACGCCCAGCGGCCGAAGCTTCTCGTGAAACAGTGTCCAGCTGGCTAATGCCACGATCAGTGGCATTGTCGAGGCAATGATCGCCGCGACCGACGCCTGTACGGTTTGCATCGCGTAGAAGTTCAGACCCAAATAAAGGGCATTTTGGCATATTCCGAACAGAATAGTCGCGTACCATTGCGCGCGCGTCAGCCTCCAGCTTTGGCCCATCGCCCGTGCAATTGCGACCCCCAACAACCCCGATATCAAAAATCGCAGCGCCAGTGAGAAAAGGGGCGAGGCATCGGCAACGATGATCCGCGCCGAGGTAAAGGCTGACGACCAGATAAAGGCAAATGCCAGCCCCATGGCAATGGCGCGCAGATCCATGGTGACCCTTTCCCAAACGCCGCGACTGTTTCGGAAATATCTGAAACGTGCAAGCACCGCGCGTCAAAAAAACCACAGGTCCCGTCTGTTGTGTTCTGTGATAACCCGTTTATTGATTGATCAGTCAATTAAGGGTATGTGGCCGGCACTCTGACAAACCAAGGGAGGAATGTTGGTGCTTTTGGAGTATATTCTGTCTTTCGGCGTCCTGCTGGCACTGGGCCTGGTCGCTTTCTTCGTCGTGAAATGGTGGAACCTGCGCTGTGTGGGCGTCACGCCAGTGCATCTGTTCACCTTCATCGCGATCCTGTTCACATCCGGTCTGGATGTCGGCCTGATCATGTTCCCGCTGACCGAGTTTGGCGGCTATGCCGAGGAACCCGCCTATGCCTTCGCAAACCCGCTGGCCATCGAGTTCGGCTTCTGGGGTTTCCTAATCTGGGCCTTCTACTTCCTGACAGCGTTCTATTTCTGCGTCATCGAACCCCGCGTGAAGTTCTTTGAGATCCCGCTGGTCAAGCTGATAAACAACGTGGTCATCATTGGCACCTGCGCCTTCACCGCCAGCCTGTTCCTGATCTACCTGCCCGGCTATCTGCCCGAGGTCGGAGATGGCGAATCCGTGGTCACCACTTTCTATGTCATCGTATTTGTTGTCATTTTGGCGGCGGCTTATTCGTCAACCGACCTGAAATACGTCCGTATCCTGTCTGTAGGTTCGACTATCCTGTTCCTCACGCTGATCCTCGGAATGTGGATTGCCGCGGGCATGGGCATGACCGGTATTGTTGAAACCGGCAGCAATATCGGTGCCTATTTCGCCAATCTGCACAAGTTTGTGTTGCCGTTGACTGATTATCACGCCTTCTACCTGTTCTGGTGGTTTGCGTGGTCGATCATGATTGGCCAGTTCACCTCGCGCTTTGTTGGTGGGCTGAAAACCTGGCAATTGCTGGCGGCGCTGCTGATCTTCCCGTCGATCCCGTTGGCGATCTGGTTCACCGTTCTCTACTACTATCACCTGAACGGTATCAGCACTGCGGGCATCACCAACATCGCGATGGTGATCGTGGGCGTGACCTTTGTGATCAACTCGCTGGACTCCCTGATCCGCCTCTATACCGACAACCTGAACCTGACTGTCGAGCGGTTCGGCAAGGCGATCTACGTCGCAGGCAACGTCGCTTTGTTGTTTGTCCTCACCCTGCTGTTCCAAAGCCAGTGGCTGCAGATCCAGTGGATCGGAGCCGTGGTCGTCGGTCTGTACTTGGCCTGCGTGGTCTATATTCTGATCACCAAGCGCAAAGAGGTGCTGAGCATCGATTCAATGCCGGAAGATCGTGATCTGGACTTCCATAAGGTTGAGACTGTTCACTAAGCCAAAACCTGAATTTCGACAGGCGGCGGATGCGCCGCTAAAAATCAAACCCCGCAGAATGCTCTGTGGGGTTTTTTTTCGTGTCAGAGCGAGACAATGAATGAAATTCAGATAATGTAATGGAAGTAGTTCATTTTTTTGAATCCGAATTCCATTCCAACCGTACTGTCTGAAGGAACTTCACTATGAAAGATATCGGTCGCCGGAGATTCGTGGGTGCTGGAATTGCTTCTGCTGCAACTTTGACGCCCTTGCAGCATGTTTTGGCGGAAACCGGATCATTGCAGGATATCGGCGGATCGATAGTCTCGCTGCCTCAGGCAACGATCTACACTGCGCGAGAAATCATCACGCTGGATGATGCGCGCCCTACGGCCGAAGCGGTTGCTGTTGTCGGTGACAGAATTCTTTGGGCGGGAACACTGGAAGATGTACAGCGCGTATTAGGCGACCAGCCTTACGAAATTGATACGACGTTCGCTGATAACGTGATCGTTCCTGGGTTTATTGCACAACATGACCATCCGGTGCTTGCTGCCCTAACAATGTCGTCAGAAATCCTCGCAATTGAGGATTGGGTTTTGCCGAGCGGAACAGTGCCGCGTGTCACGGACAAACAAGAATTCATGGAGCGTCTTGCCAAAGCGGAATCTGAAAAGTCGGATCCAGACGAACCTTTGCTTAGCTGGGGGTATCATCCGGCATTTTACGGCCCGTTGACGCGTTCTGACCTCGATGCAATCAGCGAAACACGTCCTATTCTTGTTTGGGCGCGCTCATGTCACGAGATGGTACTGAACTCGGCGGCAATGGAACGTGGCGGTGTCACCCGGGACAAGTTTGAAACTTTCAGCCCGTCAGCAAAAGAGCAAAGCAGTTTTGAAGAGGCGCGGTTTTGGGAACAGGGTCTGTTCGCAGTTTTACCTAACATCGCGAATATGGTCGCAACCCCTGAACGCCTGCGATCCGGTCTGGAAATCACGCGCGACTATATGCACGCCAAAGGCATTACCTTCGGCAACGAGCCGGGCGGGATTCTTTCTAAACCGGTTCAGGACGGCGTTAACGAAGTCTTCTCGAACCCGGACATGCCATTTCGCTGGTCATTTATCGTGGATGCAAAGTCGATGGTCGCGACCTATTCGGATGATGCGCAAGTCATTGCTGAAACCGAAAAGCTGGCCTCTTGGTATGGTGGCATGACAAGTCTTGCGCCAAAGCAGGCAAAGCTTTTTGCAGATGGCGCAATTTATTCGCTGCTGATGCAGGTTCGTGATCCTTATCTTGATGGCCATGACGGTGAGTGGATGATGGACCACGATTTGTTTGAACGTGCGTTCCGCATTTACTGGGACGCGGGCTATCAGATTCATATTCACGTCAATGGTGATGCCGGACTTGATCGGGTTCTTGATACGCTCGAATCGAATCTACGCCGGAACCCAAGATATGATCACCGCACCGTATTAGTGCATTTTGCTGTCAGCGCTTCGGATCAGGTCGAACGGATCAGAGCGCTGGGAGCCATCGTCAGCGGGAATCCATATTACGTTACCGCGCCGGCGGATCAGTACTCAAAAGTTGGTCTTGGCCCGGAACGAGCGGATTCGATGGTTCGCTTAGGCGACTTATCACTCACCGGAATTCCATGGTCGTTGCATTCCGACATGCCGATGGCACCTGCTGACCCGCTTTTTCTGATGTGGTGTGCTGTCAATCGAGAAACCACGTCCGGTCGCATCGCTGGCGCGGATCAGAGGGTGCCCGCTGAAATGGCGCTTCGCGGAGTTACAATCGAGGCGGCTTACGCCCTCAGGCTGAGTGATGAGATCGGAAGTATCGAACCAGGCAAAAGGGCTAACCTGACTGTACTCGATGAAAATCCCCTCAGTGTGGACCCGGCGATGATCCGCGACATTAATGTTTGGGGAACCGTTATGGAGGGGCGTGTTCTTCCGGTTGGTGAGCGAACGCAAAAAGCCTCACTTACGCCGACGCTGGCTCCGAATTCTCTAGCTGATGAAGAGGTCAACCGAGCAATGCTGAACCATGCGCTCAAGGTTGTTCATACCCATCTGTGAAAGTGGGCATACTGGTGCTCTGATTAAGTCAATTGAGATCAGGCAAAGAAAAAGGGCCCCCAAGCGGCGGCCCTCAATCGTTTGCAGTGAAAGCTGAGGTCAGCCGTTCACGCTGTCCTTCAGAGCTTTCGCAATGGTCATTTTGACCACTTTGTCCGCTTCTTTCTTGAACTGCTCGCCGGTGGCGGGGTTGCGCACCATGCGCTCGGGGCGCTCGCGGCAGTAGATTTTGCCAACGCCAGGCAGGGTCACTGCGCCGCCGGCTGAAACTTCGCGGGTGATCAGGCCGGTCATGGCCTCCAACGCTGCGTTTGCAGCTTTCTTGTCGGTTCCCATTTCCTCAGCGAGAGCAGCCACCAGCTGAGTCTTTGTCATAGGCTTTGCCATTTCTTGGTCTCCTTAACGTGCCCGATACATAGGGCCTCACCGCGTAACTGTAACGGGATATTGTGGTCGAACACAACGAATAGTAGCGTTGAAAACCCTAAAAATATGGGGAAATCGTTGCTTTTTTGCGTCAGAGAAAGGCTGTTTCGTCGAAAGAACGCAATTTCCGGCTGTGCAGACGCTCTAACGGCATGCCGCGCAGATGTTCCATCGCCCGAATTCCGATAGCAAGATGGCGACTGACCTGGGTGGTATAAAAGGCAGATGCCATGCCCGGAAGCTTTAATTCGCCGTGCAGCGGTTTGTCAGAAACACACAACAACGTGCCGTAGGGAACCCGAAACCGATAGCCATTTGCAGCGATGGTTGCGCTTTCCATATCCAGTGCAATGGCGCGGGATTGGCTGAGCCTTTGCACAGGGCCGGATTGGTCGCGCAGTTCCCAGTTGCGGTTGTCGACCGAGGCGACGGTGCCTGTGCGCATGATCCGCTTAAGCTCGTATCCTTCCAACTCGGTAACCTCGGCCACGGCGCTTTCCAGCGCGACCTGAACCTCGGCCAGCGGCGGGATCGGAACCCAGACCGGCAGGTCATCGTCCAGCACCTTGTCTTCACGCAGGTAGGCGTGGGCCAGAACGAAATCCCCCAGCGCCTGCGTGTTACGCAGCCCGGCACAGTGGCCGACCATCAGCCAGGCGTGGGGCCGCAGAACGGCGATATGGTCAGTGGCCGTTTTAGCGTTCGAAGGCCCAACGCCGATATTGACCAGCGTGATCCCGGACCCGTCCTCGCGTTTCAGGTGATAGGTTGGCATTTGCGGCAGCTTCAGCGGTTGGGCCAACTCTTCCTCGGAGCCCTTGATCTCGACATTCCCGGTCGAAACGAAGCTGGTGTAACCGCTGTCCGGATCGGCCAATTGCGCACGCGCGTAATTCTCGAATTCAGAGACGTAGAACTGGTAGTTCGTGAACAGGACATGGTTCTGGAAATGGCTGGGATCCGTCGCGGTATAATGCGCAAGCCGGGCCAGCGAATAGTCGACGCGTTGGGCAGTAAACAAGGCTAGCGGACCGGCATCATCTTCGTGGTCGTACACCCCGTTGACGATATCATCGTTGGTCGTGGTCAGGTCGGGAACGTCAAAGACATCGCGCAACGTGAACCCGGCCGCGCCCTGTTGCGGAACGTGCAGATCGGGATTGTTGGCAACCGCGAAATGCACCGGGATTGGTGTGTCGGACGGCCCAATCGTAACCGGCTGGTCGTGGTTCTTGATCAGCAACGCGATCTGCTGGGTCAAATAAGACCGAAACAAATCCGGCCGTGTAACGGTCGTGGCATGAATGCCGGGTTCTGAGACGTGGCCAAAACTCAGGCGGCTGTCGACATGCGCATAGGACGACGTTCTGATGCGAATTTCCGGGTAATAGGCTCTGAACCGCGCCGTTGGTGTGCCGTGCTCAATGGCTGCCGAGAAACTGTCGCACAGAAAGCGGGTTGCTTGTTCATAGAGCGCTTCCAACCGAGCGACCGCTGCCTTGGGGTCGGTGAATTGTTCCGGTTTAGGTGCGTCGGGTGTTTTTATTATTGTCATGCAAGTGGTTCCAGAAGGTCAATCTTTTCAAAAGTGCGCACATCCACCAGACCCAGGTCAGAAATCCGGAGTTCCGGAATCACGACCAGCGCCAACAATGAGTGCTGCATATATGCGTTGTTGAGGGTGCAGCCGCAGGCCACCATCGCGGCAACCATGTCGTCGGCCTTGGTAGCAACCTGTGATGCAGGGCTGTCAGACATCAGGCCCGCAATGGGCAATTCGACCAGCGCCAGTTCTTCTCCATCGCGGAAGATGGTGATGCCGCCACCCACCTCGGCCAGCCGATTTGCCGCCAGTGCCATCTGTTCGCGGTCCGTGCCGACTACGATCATGTGATGACTGTCATGTGCCACGGTCGAGGCCATGGCCATTTTGCCCTGATATCCGAATCCGGAAACGAAAGCGTTCGTCACGCCGCCCGTCGCCTGGTGCCGTTCAACCAGCGCGATCTGGCAGACATCGTCGTCGCCCTCGACCAATCCTTCGATGATCGGCAGTTCAGCTTTCAGAGCTTTGGTCGGAGCCTGGTTTTCCACCACGCCGATCACGTTGGCCTGCACGCGGTTTGCCCCTGCAGGCGCTTGGATTTCGAAATCGGCAGCGGTCAGCGTATGCCCCAGATGCACGGTGTTCCGGGCGGTATCAGGCCAGTTGAGGTGCGGGCAATCCACGGTGATTTTGCCGCTGTCGGCGACGATCTGACCGCGCGCAATCACGGTGTCGATGGGTAGTTCTTTCAGGTCCGAGCTAAGGATAATATCCGCGCGCCGCCCCGGTGTGATCGAGCCGATCTCACGTTCCAGCCCGAAATGGGTCGCCGTGTTGATCGTCGCCATTTGCAGGGCAATCAGCGGATCACATCCGCAAGCGATGGCGTGCCGAACCACGCGATTCATATGGCCGTCATTAACCAGCGTGCCTGAGTGGCAATCGTCGGTGCACAGGATAAAGTTGCGCGGGTCCAACCCTTTTTTCGTGACCGCAGTGATCTGGCTTTCCACGTCATACCAGGCCGAGCCCAGCCGCATCATCGACCGCATCCCCTGCCGAACACGTGCGATCGCGTCTGCCTCGCAGGTACCTTCGTGATCATCCGCCGGACCCCCAGCAACATAGGCGGCAAAATCAGGCCCTAAATCAGGCGAAGCGTAGTGTCCTCCTACGGTTTTCCCGGCGCGTTGCGTTGCGGCGATTTCCGCTAGCATCTTTGGGTCGCCATTGATGACACCGGGAAAGTTCATCATCTCGCCTAAGCCGATGATGCCGGGCCAGTTCATCGCTTCGGCCACGTCTTCGGCGGTGATTTCGTACCCCGTCGTTTCTAGTCCCGGCGCAGATGGGGCGCAGGACGGCATCTGGGTAAAGATGTTCACCGGTTGCATCATCGCCTCGTCATGCATCATGCGCACGCCGTCCAGGCCAAGGACATTTGCAATCTCATGCGGGTCGGTGAACATGCTGGTGGTTCCATGCGGAATGACAGCGCGGGCAAATTCAGCCGGGGTTAGCATGCCCGATTCGATATGCATATGCGCATCACACAGGCCAGGGATCATATAACGCCCGGTGGCTTCGATGACCTGAGTCTCTGGGCCGGTGCAATGTGATGCATCGGGTCCGACGTAAGCGATGCGCCCATCAGCGATCGCAATGTCATGGTTCGGAAGGATTTCGCGGCTGTGCACATTTACCCAGATTCCGCCGCGAATGACCGAATCTGCAGCTTCACGACCTGCGGCTACGGCAATCAGACGGGGGGCGACATCGGGCCAACTAGGGAAGGGTGTGTGTTCCATGGCCCAACTTTCCCGAATGCGCAGGAAGGTTCAACCCCTTGTGAACAGGTATCATCAAACCGTCACGCAGCGCGTCAGCGCTGCAGTGTCCAACCAGAAGAGACGCCCGGCAGGGCATCGATGATGGGCGGGAGCAAGCCTCGGTTATTTCTGTGTATCATGCTCCAGCTCGCGGCGAACCCAATTGGCAAACGTTATAGCACCGGGGCTTTCTTCGGCGCGCGGTGACAGAAGCAGATAATAGGCTTCAGGCATGGGTGCGCGATGGGCGAACGGGGCTACTAAACGACCTTGCGCAATCAGGTCACTGGCAATTGTGTCATGCGCCAGACACAGCCCTCCGCCAGCCATGGCTACGGACAGGCTGACCAAGTAGGTGGTCGAATAAGTAATTGCAGGATTTTCCCAATTTAGACCCTGTTCCTCGGTCCACCCCAGCCAATTCGACAGAAGGTTTGAGCAGTCAAAAAGCGGGTGCTGTTGCAGGTTGTCCAACGTCACGTGATAGCCCGGCGCACAGACTGGATAATAATGATCCGTTCTCAGCAATTCGGTCCTAACCGTATCTGACGGCCGTAGTGAATAACGGATTTCCACGGCGGCCCCTTCGGCCATTTCGCGCGGCTCCCAAAGCTCAGTAAAGATATTCAGTTGCACCTCGGGATGCTGTACCCGAAATTTCGGCAGTCTGGGCGCCAACCAATTCACGGCAAAGGTGATGTTGCTTTGAACCTGAACCGCGTTCTGCTGGGCGCCGGTCACGGCCTGAGTTCCACGTACCAGTGTCCGAAATGCCTCGCGCACCACCGGAAGATACGTGATGCCCGCTTCGGTCAGTTCCAACGCACGTGGTCGACGCAAAAACAAAGGCTGGCCAAGGTACCCTTCCAAGGACTTGATCTGCTGGCTGACCGCGCTTTGCGTCATGTTCAGATCCCGGGCTGCGCCGGTAAAGGACAAGTGCCGCGCCGCTGCCTCAAACGTGCGGAGCCAACCCAGCGGAGGAAGTGGTTTTTGCATGCGTATAACCTTGCCATTAGTTCAGCTAATGGAATAGTTGCGTTTTTTTCGTTGGTCAATTTTTGACGCTACAGGCACGATTTCCGAAAGTTCTCAGCTATCCGCAAAGGAGCCCGGAATGACTGTTACAAACCTGCGCGCCAATATCGACCACTGGGCCGAACGAGTTGATCTGGCTGCAACCTTTCGCTGGGTCGAGCGATTGAACATGCACGAAGGCGTTGCCAATCATTTCAGCCTTGCGGTGAACCCGGAAGGTACGCAATTTTTGATGAACCCGAACCAGATGCACTTTGCACGGGTCAAAGCGTCAAATCTGCTGTTTCTGGACGCAAATGATGCCGATGTGATGAACCAACCCGGTGCCCCGGATCCGACGGCTTGGGGTCTGCACGGATCAATCCACCGCCACTGTCCGCATGCGCGCTGTGTGATGCACGTGCATTCGATCTTTGCGACGGTCCTGGCATCTTTGGCGGATAGCACCTTGCCGCCGATCGATCAAAATACGGCCACGTTCTACGACCGATACGTCGTGGATGAAGAGTTCGGAGGCCTCGCCTTTGAAAGCGAAGGTGAACGCTGCGCGTCGATGCTGTCGGACCCCAAGAAAAAGGTCATGATCATGGGCAATCACGGTGTCCTTGTGATCGGCAGTGATCCGGCAGATGCCTTTAATAGACTCTATTATTTTGAACGCGCAGCGGAAACCTACATCCGCGCGCTGCAGACGGGACAACGATTGCGCGTGCTGTCGGAAGAGGTTGCCGAGAAGACCGCGCAAGAGTTGGAAGACTATCCTGATCAGGCCGAAGCACATCTCCGGGAGATCAAAGCCTTGCTGGATGACGAAGGCTCGGACTACGCCACCTGACCACTTCAACTGGGTAACCGCCATGACCGACACGACTCAGAACCCCGAATCCGCCCGTTGGCACTATCACCCCGACGGCCCGGTAAGTTTAAACCCTTTGTTTAAGTGGCCGCCGCGCCCAGCTGAAGTGCTGAAATGGTACAGCGGGGCGTGGCTGCAGATCACGGCATTAACCTTGTGCCTTGCGCTGGCGGTTACCGCCTATGCTTTCTTTTTTCCGCCTTTGGAAAGTATGCAAAGCTTTGCCCCGGGTTGGATGTTTCGCATTTGGCTGCTGAACATGGTGCCCCAAATACTCGTCGCAGGTGGGCTGCACTGGTGGCTGTACATGCGAAAAGGGCAAGGCATGTACAAAAAGTTCGACCGCCGCGACCTGACCCGCAACAATGGTACGTTCACATTCCGCAATCAGGTTCTGGACAATATCTGGTGGACGCTGGGCAGTGCGATGACCGTCGCGACCGTTTATCAGTGGATCATCTACTGGGCGATGGCCAACGGCTATGTGCCAACCATCACATGGTCCGGCGCGCCGGTCTGGTTCGTTGTGTGGATGGTGTTTATCCCGATGTGGTCAGGTCTGCACTTTTACTGGGTGCACCGGCTGGAACATCACCCGAAGCTCTACAAATACGTGCATGCTGTGCATCATCGTAACGTGAACATTGGGCCTTGGTCGGGAATCTCGAACCACTGGTACGAGAACTTGCTGTACTTCACGACCTATTTCATCCACCTGATCGTTCCGTCGCACCCGTTGCATGTGCTGTTCCACGCCTCCTTCCAGCAGATCAGCCCTGTGTTGTCTCATTCCGGGTTTGAAAAACTAAAGGCCGGAGACACGGATGCCGCCCGTGCCGGTGATTTCTTTCACCAGCTTCACCACCGGTATTTTGAATGCAACTACGGCACCTCTGAAATTCCGTTCGACAAGTGGTTTGGCACATATCATGACGGATCGGCCGAGGCGACGACCCGGACAAGGGCCTACAAGAAACAGATGTATACCTAGCTGGCCCGAAGCGCGCGCGGCGTGACCCCGAATTCGGCTTTGAAGGCACGGGTCAGGGCGCTGGGGTCGTCATAGCCCGCGCGCAGGGCAACCTCACCGATGCTCAGGTCGGTTTCTGCCACCAGTTTGCGCGCAAGGTTCAGGCGCAGGCGGCGGTAAACCTGCGCGGGACCCGCGCCCAGCTCGGACTGCATGCGGACGGACAAGGCTTTCTGCGATCGGCCAACCCGGCTTGCGATTTCGGACACTGGCAAGGGGATCTCAAGGTGTTCCTGCATCAAGGCCAGCGCCTTGTTCACGTAACCGCTGGTCGCGCCGGCACCGCCCGCATGCGAGCGCGCTGAATCGCGGGTCATGAACAGTTGCGACACTTCCAGCGCCAGGGCCTGTCCCTGATCCCGTGCAATCAGATGAAGCACCAGATCAAAGGCCGCCATGGCCCCGGAACAGGTGATGCGATTGCGGTCGATGACATAGCGCTCGCGGTGGGCTTCGACATCGGGGAACCTTTCTGTAAATCCGGTCAGCTCTTCCCAGTGTATCGTGGCGCGATGCCCGTCCAGCAGCCCTGCCTGAGCCAAAAGCCAGCTGCCAGTGTCGAGGCCCGCCAGCACTTTGAACCGCTGATCCGCAGAACGCAGGCCTGAAAGGGTGCGCCACCCGCCATGCGCGCGGAATCCATAAGATGGCATGACCATCAGCATGTCCCCACTGGCGATCTGGAGTGGGCGATGCGGCGCGACCTGCAGCCCGGATGAGGATGTCACCGGACCACCCTCCAACGCAAGGAACTGCCAATCGTACAAATTGCGTCCGGCCAGAGTGTTTGCAGCGCGCAGCGGCTCGACCGTGTTGGCCAGGCAATGGTTCGAGAATCCGTCGAACAGAAGAACCCCGATTTGCTGCGGTGCAGAGGGTGATTTAGTCCATTCTTGCATGGTAAACTTCTATTTCTGCACGTTTCAAATGGCAAGCCGCGTCAGAATATGCCGCAACGCCAGATGTGGAGACGCCCGATGCAATATGGATTGTCCGACGAACAAGAGATGATCGTCTCTACCGTTCGCAGCTTTGTGGAAAACGAAATCTACCCGCATGAGGCGCTGGTCGAGCGCACCGGCGAAGTCCCGGAGGAGATCGCGGATGAGATCAAGCGCAAGACGATTGAGCTTGGTTTTTATGCCTGTAATTTTCCCGAAAGCGTCGGTTGTGCAGGGTTGAACCATCTGGAGTTCGCGCTGGTCGAGCGTGAGCTGGGCCGCGGATCCATGGCGCTGAACCACTTCTTCGGGCGTCCTCAGAACATCCTGATGGCGTGTGAGGGCGAGCAGGTCGAACGATACCTGATGCCCGCCGTTCGCGGTGAAAGGATGGACGCGCTGGCGATGACCGAACCCGGTGCCGGGTCAGACGTTCGTGGAATGAAGTGCGCCGCGGTGCGGGATGGCGGTGACTGGGTGGTCAATGGCACCAAGCACTTCATCTCGGGCGCGGAGCACGCGGATTTCATCATCGTTTTCATCGCGACCGGAGAGGACCAGACGCCTAAAGGTCCGAAAAAGCGGATAACGGCGTTCCTGGTGGATCGCGGAACGCCCGGTTTCACCATCCGGGACGGGTACAAGTCGGTTAGCCATCGCGGTTACAAGAACATGGTTCTTGATTTCGATGATTGCCGTCTGCCGGACGCCCAGGTTCTAGGTGAGGTTGATGGCGGATTTGAAGTGATGAACACCTGGCTCTATGCGACCCGTATCACGGTTGCCGCCATGTCCGTAGGTCGGGCGCGCCGGGCTTTCGACTATGCGTTGGACTATTCCGCCACGCGCGAACAGTTCGGCCAGAAGATCGGCAAGTTTCAGGGCGTGTCCTTCCAAATCGCGGATATGATCACCGAGATTGACGCGGCGGACTTGTTGACGCTGGCCGCAGCCGACCGCCTGGACAAAGGCCTGCCCGCAAATCGCGAAATTGCCTCGGCCAAGCTCTATGCCTCGGAAATGCTCGCGCGCGTCACCGATGCCGCCATCCAAATTCACGGCGGCATGGGTCTGATGGACGATTACCCGCTTGAGCGGTTCTGGCGCGATGCGCGGGTCGAACGTATCTGGGACGGAACCAGCGAAATTCAGCGCCACATTATTAGTCGCGATCTTCTGAGGGCACTCGGTGCGTGATGGTGGGGGCTGCCTGATGTCTTCCCTTTCACGCGTTTTGCACCCCACATCCATCGCTGTGATTGGCGGCGGCGCCTGGTGCGTCTCAGTGATCGAACAGGCCCGGAAATTCGGGTTTCAGGGCGACATCTGGCCGGTCCACCCAAAAGCCGGTCAAATCGCGGGTCTGAGTGCCTTTGCACGCCTTGAGGACCTTCCAGCGGCCCCCGACGTAGCCTTTGTTGGCATCAACCGTCATGCAACGATCGAGACGATCGCGATCCTTTCGGCCATGGGGGCAGGGGGCGCAGTGTGTTTTGCCTCGGGATTTACCGAAGCGCATGCCGAGGACGACCAGGGTGCAGAATTGCAGGTCCGTTTGGTGCAGGCCGCAGGCGAGATGCCGATCCTGGGGCCAAACTGTTATGGCTTCGTCAACGGGCTGGACCGCGCCGCTGTTTGGCCCGATCAGCACGGCATGCGACCGGTAGGTCGCGGTGTGGCGATCCTGACGCAAAGTTCGAACATAGCGATCAATATGACGATGCAGCGCCGGGCCTTGCCACTGGCCTTTATGCTGACCAGTGGGAACCAGGCGCAAACCCATCAGGCCGACATCGCCTCGGCCCTATTGGATGATGACCGGATCACAGCGATTGGCGTCCATATCGAGGGGTTCGGTGACCTGCGTAAATGGGAGGCGCTGGCCAAAAAGGCGCGGGATCGTGACGTGCCGATTGTTGCGCTGAAAGTGGGCCGGTCCGCCCATGCACAGGCGGCGACGATTTCTCACACGGCATCATTGGCCGGAGGCGACGCGGGCGCGCAGGCATTTCTGGATCGGCTCGGGATCGCGCGTTTGGATGACATTCCCAGTTTCCTGGAATGTCTCAAGCTGCTGCACGTGACCGGGCGGTTGGATACGAACGGTTTGGGATCGATCAGTTGTTCGGGTGGTGAGGCAAGTCTGGCTGCCGACATGGCCGAGGGGCGCGACCTGCACTTCCCGCCGTTGTCGCAAGCACAAAAAGCTGACCTGCGCGATGCCTTGGGGCCGATGGTGGCCCTGGCGAACCCACTGGATTATCACACCTATATCTGGCGGGATACGCAGGCCATGACACGGGCGTGGTCCGCAATGATGAGCCCTGAACAGGCCCTGACTATGGCTATTCTCGACTATCCGCACACGGATGCGACCGATTGGGAATGCGCCACGCAGGCTTCGTTGAATTGCGTTGCTCAGACGGGGCGTCCCTTTGCAGTAACAGCGACTCTGCCGGAGCTTTTACCCGAAGACGTTGCGCAGCGATTACTCGATGGCGGTGTTGTCCCGTTTGCCGGGTTGCACGAAGCGCTTGCGGCAATTGAGGCAGCCGCGCGACCGCAAGCAACGGAGGCCGAACCGGTTCTGCTGCCCTCGGATACCGTTGCGGATCATGTTCTGACCGAAGCAGAAGCCAAGCAGGCGCTGACGGAATTCGGTGTTTGTGTACCGCACAACGTTGTGGTGACGCCGGATCTGGCGAAACAAGCCTCTGCCGCGCTGACTGGTCCTTTTGCGATCAAGGGTGTCGGGTTGGCGCATAAGTCTGAACATGCGGCCGTGCGCCTAGAGGTTCACGCTGATGCCGTGGCTGAAGTCGCGGCGGAAATCGGAACCGAAGAGGTCCTTATTGAGGAAATGGCCGTCGGTGGCGTGGCTGAATTGTTGGTCGGCGTGACCCGAGATCCGGCCCACGGGTTCGTTCTGACGCTGGGTGCAGGGGGTGTGTTGACTGAAGTCCTGCGCGACACGGTTTCCCTTTTGATCCCTTCCTCTCGCACCGCGGTGAAAGAGGCGCTGGGTAATTTGAACTGCGCCCCTTTGCTGGCGGGATATCGCGGCAAACCAGCGGCAGAGATTGAGGCCATCCTTGACGCGGTCGATGCGGTGCAGGCCTACGTTATTGCCAACGCAACCCATGTCAGCGAAGTTGAAATAAACCCACTGATCTGCACACCGGACCGTGCCATAGCGGTGGATGCTCTGATCCGAAAGGCAAGTATATGAACCCGGTCAAAACCAAGCGCGATGGCGCAATTCTGGAAGTCACTTTGGACCGTCCCAAAGCGAACGCGATTGATTTGGCGACCAGCCGTGTCATGGGCGAAGTGTTTCGTGATTTCCGTGATGATCCCGATCTGCGCGTCGCCATCCTGACCGGTGGCGGCGAGAAGTTCTTTTGCCCCGGTTGGGACCTAAAAGCAGCCGCTGACGGGGATGCCGTGGACGGAGATTATGGCGTTGGTGGCTTTGGCGGGTTGCAGGAACTGCGGAACATGAACAAGCCCGTCATCGCCGCCGTCAACGGGATAGCCTGCGGCGGCGGGCTGGAATTGGCCCTGAGCGCCGACATGATTCTTGCCGCGGACCACGCCAGTTTCGCGCTGCCTGAAATCCGGTCCGGCACAGTGGCCGATGCCGCCAGTGTCAAACTGCCAAAACGTATTCCGTATCACGTGGCGATGGAACTGCTGCTGACTGGGCGCTGGTTCGACCCGCATGAAGCGAAGAACTGGGGGTTGGTGAACGAAATCGTTCCAGGTGATCAGTTGATGGATCGGGCATGGGAACTGGCGCGCCTTTTGGCCAGCGGCCCGCCCTTGGTTTATGCCGCGATCAAGGAAATCGTACGCGATGCCGAAGATTCCAAATTTCAGGATGCCATGAACCGGATCACCGGGCGGCAATTGCCGACGGTTGATACCCTCTATGGCTCTGAAGACAATCTGGAAGGCGCCCACGCTTTTGCTGAAAAGCGTGATCCTGTGTGGAAGGGGCGGTAAGTCGGCCTAAGCGCGTTCGAACAGGGCTATCAGCGCTGTGTCATCCTTGTTGGGGCCAGATGCAAGATCGCCATAGATGCGAACTTCGGGCAGGGTCAGGTTTCGAATCTGGCCTTGCGCTAACCGGTGCAGGGCTTCGGCAAATCCCAGCTTTTCATAATGTTGGGCATTGATCGACAGCGCGAATTGTGCACCGGGGCGGGCCACACGCAGCAGTGCAGTCAAAGCTTCTGGCCCGAGGTGGCCATGGGTGAACGAACCGGATGAAACGATCCCGGAGTAACTTTCGCGCGGCACTGGGATGCCTTCGTTCAGATCGGCCTCAATGGCGTCGCGGTAGATATCCTTGCGCATGGCCTGATCCAGCATCTCGGCGCTGATATCGGTGGCATCTATCGGTCCCACACCTAGCCGGGCCAGAACCGCGCCGCACAGGCCAGTGCCTGCACCTACATCAAGCACAGGCCCTTGCCCGCCGGCGCCGACAAAGGCGCGGGCGGTATGGATGTGCAGCTGATAGTCCTCGCGCGTGGCAAAGCCTTCGTCGTAATCCCCGGCCCATTCAGCATAGAGACGCTTGTGGTCTTCCGGGGAATCCAGCGCGTAGGCGGCATGCAGGTCTGGTGTTTTGTCACTCATACCCAAAAGAAAGGCGCATTGGGGGATTCGAATCAAGTATCCTTGGCAGAGTTCTTGCATCTGGCGAAATTGCGGATCATCTAAGAGCGTATGACAGGCACACTATTTTCCTTCGGTCACGGGTACTCGGCACAGGCCTTGTCCCGTCAGTTGCAACCCCATGGTTGGCGTATCTTCGGCACGACGCGTGATCCGGCCCAATCGCAGGTGGTCAAGGCGTCCGGCGCAGAGCCGGTGATTTGGCCGGGGCAAGTGCCACAGCTGGATGGGGTGACGCATCTTTTGATCTCGGCCGCGCCAAACGCGGACGGAGATCCGGTTCTGGCTGCATTGGCGGATGAGATTGCGGAACGGGCGGCGCAATTCAAATGGGTTGGCTATCTGTCGACCACGGCCGTGTATGGCGATCATCAGGGCAACTGGGTCGACGAGGCCACCCCTGCGACGCCAACGGCGCAGCGCGGCAAATGGCGGGTGCAGGCGGAAGAGCAGTGGCAGAACATCCCCGGCTTGCCGACACACATTTTTCGCCTTGCAGGCATCTATGGTCCCGGTCGCGGGCCGTTTTCCAAGCTCAAGCGTGTGGGTATGCGACGTATCATCAAGCCCGAGCAGGTCTTTTCCCGAATTCATGTCGCCGACATTGCCCAGGTTCTTGCCGCGTCCATGTCCGCGCCTAATCCGGGGGCGATTTACAACGTATGTGATGATGAACCCGTTCCACCGCAGGATGTCATCGCCTATGCGGCCGAATTGCAGGGATTGCCATTGCCGCCCGAAGTACCGTTCGACGAGGCCGACATGACCCCCATGGCGCGCAGTTTTTACAATGAGAACAAGCGGGTCAGGAACGATCGGATCAAGGATGAGCTGGGTGTAAACCTAATGTATCCGAACTATCGGGTCGGATTGAGGTCGCTGATGACCGATGACTGAGCTATCGGCCTGATTTCCGGCGATGCGCACTGGGTGCTTAGTGATAGTTTTTGGTTATCAGAACCATCCATAAAGAAAACTTATTTGCATGGTTCGAATTTGCTAGGTCTGGCGGCGACAAGACAAGAGTCGCCGATACCTTTGACAGAATGCGCGCAATCCAAGCCGCGCATCTAAAAGAGGTAAAGGTGTCATCTATATATGTTCTTGATCGCCCGCGTTTCTCACCGCGCGAACGAGCCGGATTTTAGCCAGGATTGGAGATCGACATGGACGGAAGTGATAACCCCAAAACGGGCGGATGCCCTGTAATGCACGGCGCAGGAACCCGGTCGAACCGGGATTGGTGGCCGAACCAGCTGAACCTTTCGATCCTACATCAGAACGCGCCCGCGTCGAACCCGCTGGGGCCTGATTTCGACTACGCTGAAGAATTCAAGAAGCTGGACATGAAGGCGCTGAAAGAAGACCTGTACGCGCTGATGACCGATTCTCAGGATTGGTGGCCTGCCGACTATGGTCATTACGGCGGTCTGTTCATCCGGATGGCCTGGCACAGCGCCGGTACATATCGCACGGCGGATGGCCGTGGCGGTGCCTCGACCGGGAACCAGCGCTTTGCGCCACTGAACAGCTGGCCGGATAACGGCAACCTTGATAAGGCGCGCCGTCTGCTGTGGCCGATCAAGCAGAAATACGGCAACCAGATTTCCTGGGCCGACCTGATGATCCTTGCCGGCAATTGCGCCATTGAATCCATGGGCGGCAAAACATTTGGCTTTGCTGGTGGTCGCGCAGATATCTGGGCGCCAGAAGAAGACATCTATTGGGGTTCCGAAACTGAGTGGCTTGCCCCCACCGACAACCCGCACAGCCGGTACACTGGTGAGCGCGACATGGAAAATCCACTGGCCGCCGTTCAGATGGGCCTGATCTATGTGAACCCCGAGGGCCCGGATGGTGAACCAAACGTGCTGGCCTCGGGCCGTGATATCCGTGACACCTTTGGCCGGATGGCGATGAATGACGAAGAAACCGTCGCATTGGTTGCTGGTGGCCACACCTTTGGTAAGGCGCACGGCGCGGGCGATCCTGATCTGGTCGGCCCCGAACCCGAAGCGGCCCCGATCGAAGAGATGGGCCTTGGCTGGATCAACAAGTTCGGCTCGGGCGTGGGTGACGATACCACGACCTCGGGTATCGAGGGCGCATGGACCGCAAACCCGATCAAATGGGACAACGGCTATTTCGATCTGCTGTTCGGATACGAGTGGAATCTGACTAAAAGCCCCTCGGGTGCATGGATTTGGGAACCAATCGGCGTCAAAGAAGAAGACATGGCCCCGGCGGCCGGTGATCCGACCAAGAAGGTCAAGACCATGATGACCACCGCCGACATGGCGATGCGCATGGATCCGATCTATGGCCCGATCTCGAAACGCTTCCACGAGAACCCGGAAGAGTTCGCAGATGCTTTCGCACGCGCCTGGTTCAAACTGACCCACCGCGACATGGGTCCGCGTTCGAACTATATCGGTTCGGAAGCCCCGACCGAAGAGTTGATCTGGCAGGACAACGTGCCTGCGGTGGATCACGACCTGGTTGATGATGCCGATGTAGCGGATTTGAAAGCCAAGATCGCTGCATCCGGTCTGTCGGTGTCCGAGCTGATCTCGACCGCATGGGCCTCGGCCTCGACCTTCCGTGGGTCGGACAAGCGGGGCGGTGCCAACGGCGCCCGTATCCGTCTTGCGCCTCAGAAGGATTGGGACGTCAACGAGCCAATGAAACTGTCCAAGGCGCTGGATGCGCTGACAGGCGTTCAAGAGGCGTTCAACGGCGCGCAGTCAGGCAACAAGAAAGTGTCGCTGGCCGACCTGATCGTTCTGGCCGGTGCCGTCGGCATCGAGCAGGCTGCCAAAGCTGGCGGTCAGGATGTTGAGGTTCCGTTCACCCCGGGCCGCACCGATGCATCGCAAGAGCAGACCGATGTGGACAGCGTCGCAGTCCTGGAGCCTGCAGCAGACGGATTCCGCAACTACCAAAAGGCCGAATACACCGTTTCTCCCGAGGAGTTGCTGGTCGACCGTGCACAATTGTTAACCTTGTCCGCACCAGAGATGACGGCACTTGTCGGTGGCCTACGTGTTCTGGGCGCCAACTTCGGTGACGCCAAGCATGGGGTGTTCACGGATCGTGTGGGTGTACTCAGCAATGACTTTTTCACCAACATTTTGGACATGGGCACCGAATGGAAACCTGCCGGCAAGGGCGTCTATGAAGGTCGTGACCGCGCCAGCGGTGAGGTCAAATGGACCGGTACACGCGTCGATCTGGTCTTCGGTTCCAACTCGCAACTGCGGGCGCTCGCCGAGGTCTACGGTCAGACGGGTGCCGAGGGTAAATTTGTCTGCGACTTTGTCTCGGCCTGGAACAAGGTGATGAACGCGGATCGTTTTGATCTGAAGTAAATCGACGATCATCGCAGAGATAGCGCCGCCCGAGGGGACTCGGGCGGCGTTTTCTTTGGGTCGGATCCCGCAGGCATACCAACCATTGGGTACGATTCCGCCTAAAGCTCTGACAAACCCCCGCATCACGCAGCGCCCGATCGAGTTTCTTACCCAAATTATTAAGCTAACTTATTGTTTTCATTAATATGGGCGAGTTTCAGCAGAGAAATGTGAAGTTTTTTCAAAATGGGGGTTGCAGGTCCCAGACCTAATCCGTAAATACCCCTTCACCGGCGCTGCTGAGGCGGCGCTGACGGGTCGGAGAGACGGCCGGACGCATCGGAGAGACGGTGGAGACG
>NZ_JBXWMC010000017.1:0-49941 GCF_059609665.1 Ruegeria sp. YTSC230
CGCGGGATGGAGCAGCCCGGTAGCTCGTCAGGCTCATAACCTGAAGGTCGTAGGTTCAAATCCTACTCCCGCAACCATTAAGACCCTACCGCCGTCAACGGAGCCTCCGTTGGCGGCGGTTGTCGTTTCTGCGCAGGCAAAATCGAGCAGCGACGCCAATGCGCCGACCAGAATGACCTCAGGTTGCCCCCGCTTAACGCCCGGATGAACTTCAATACGTTCGATCAACTCGCGAATCCCTTCCATCGCCTCGGCCCGCGTGGTCTCGTCTGCAAGAAACGCCTGAAGTTCTCCGACCTTGCGGCGATACAGTTCGCCCACATTCGGGTGGATATCGACATTGGTGTTATCGGCAACTTTCCTCAAGTCGGCATCGAGCACCGTCTTTCGGGCCTCGAGGTCTTTCAGCGTCGTGGCCACCGAACGCGGGTCCCCTTCACCTTCCACGATGAAGTCGAGACAGCGCTGGATGCCGCGCTCAACCTTCGCGAGTTCGCTTTGCAACTCGGCTCCTCGGCTGCCACGGGTCTTGCGGAGACGGTCGAGTTCGGCGCGAAACGCCTTGGCAAATTCGTCGATGAGCGCGGCATTTCCGATCAGGATCGAACGCAACCCGTTAAGGACCCGGTCCTCAAGGGCAGTGGCGGCGATACCGGCGGGGCTGGTGCAGGTCCCCCGCTCGCGTCGGGCCGAGCAAGAATATCGCTCACGATTGACGATGGTCATCGATCCACCGCAGCTGCCACACCGCACAAGCCCCGAGAGAAGCCGCTTTTTCGTCTGGCGCTTGTTGCCCGCCTGGGACGCGTAGCGTGCCTTGATGGACTGCACCCGCTCCCATGTTGCGTCGTCAATGATCCGGAGATGCGGGACATCTTTGCGCAGCCATTCCTGTTCGGGGTTGGGACGCGAGACGCGTTTGCCCGACTCAGGATCTTTCGCGAAGCGTTGGCGATTATAGACGATGCGGCCAAGATAGAGTTCGTTGTTGAGTATCCCGTTACGGCGCTGGCGGCTACCATTGATTGTCGACGCGTTCCATGGACCGCCGCGCGGTCCCAGGACGCCCTCCCTGTTGAGTTCGGCTGCGATGCGTCTGGGGGGTTGACCTGACGCGTAGGCAGTAAAAATCCGACGAACGATCTGCGCCTGGGTTTCGTCGATCGCCCGGTCCCCCGTCGTCACGGTTCCGTCGGATTTCAGTTCGCGTACAATGCGGTACCCGTAGGAGTTCCCTCCCGGGATTTTTCCGGCCAAAACCTGGCCCGCTTGTCCCCGCCTAGTCTTAACGGCAAGGTCCTTCAGAAAGAGCGCATTCATGGTCCCTTTGAGGCCGATGTGAAGCTCATTGATCTCCCCTTCAGTGACCGTGCGGATGGCGACACCGGCATGGGTGAGGCGTTTGAAGATGGCGGCTATGTCCTCCTGATCACGGCTAAGTCGGTCGAGGCTTTCGACCAGAACCACATCAAAAGCACCTTCTCGGGCTCGGTCCATCAGCGACATTGCGCCGGAGCGGGTCTTCAGGTGACCACCACTTATTGCGTGGTCGGTGAAAACTTCCACGACATCGATCCCACCGGCCTCGGCATGAGAGCGGCATAGCTGTACTTGGTCCCCGATCGATGCCTCCTTCTGCAAGTCCGAAGAGTAACGTGCATAGATTGCGGCTCGGGTCATGATGTCTGCTCCGTATTCAATCGGGGCCGTCGCGATCCCGGTCGGCGTATTTGCCTGGCCTGGGACTTGCGGAGGTCCCGCACGACGCCCTGATAAGCACTTGTCGCTTCGATGGACCGGGCGCGGTTGTAGTAGGCTTCCGACGTGTTGAGCGTCGAATGACCCAGAATGGTGGCTATGATGGCAACGTGTTCCGGATCGTCAATGGCGACTGAAGTTGCGGCGATGTGACGGAATGCGTGGGGTCGCAGCGTCTCTCCGAATTCCCGCAGAGTAAGCTTGGCTAGGCACCCAACGAACCCGGGCGACGAAAACGCCCGACCATCCTTGGTGATCCAAAGGGCGTCGGACTGCGCCCCGTCAAGCAGGATTTGGCGGTAATGCGACAGGTAGCGGGCCATCGCACGGTCCAGTCCTGGAGGCAAAGGAAAATCCCGCGCCTTGTTGTCCTTCATGTCTTCCGCTGCGAGTGACAGGGTGAATTGGCCGCCGGTCTCCACGAGATTGTGGTCAAGACGAAGATTGAGGAACGTTCTCAACCTGAGCGGTCTGGCGATGAGCAGTGCGACGACAAGACCCTGGCGGTATCCCACTGCGCGTTCTTTCACCGACAGGGTCACGTCAGCGTCGACTGCCCGTATCCGCCTGAGCCCCCAGTCATACAGTTCCCGGGCAGTAACAACTGCTCGTCGTTTGAGCTCGCCGTGGCGGCACCTCTGGCGCAGGTTTCTTTCGGCGTTCTCGAGCCAAGACCAATCGGTCATTGGCGACATCGCCCGCACGATCTTGGTGAGTTCAGCCAGCCGCATATGGGTTGTCTCTACCGAGCACCGGCACAGGGTCGTTTCGACAAACGCTTCAACCGCTTCGGGTGTGGTCCGATTTGCCGGGCACGTTGTATCTACGAGATGTCCTTCTTGCGCCAGAAAGGCCAACCAATAGCCGTAGCTTTGCGCGCACTTGCGACGCGTCGTTTGCCGCCAATGTGACAGTGGCCCATGGCCGTCGAGAATGTCTCCTTTGGTAAAAAGCACTTCCCAGGCTTTCTGATCCCCCGACGGCCACTCCGGTTGCTTGAGTTCCATCGGGCTGCTTCTAGCGAGGGTCATCGTTATTTCTCCAATGAGACAGGACTGTTTCATCGTATCGTTTGAGCGCCCACTTGCTCTCCATGCTGGTGTAGAAACTAATGGTGGTATCCACGGACTTGTGGCCGAGCATGCGCCGGACGACTTCGTATTGGCCGGGGTAACGCATCAGGTAGAGCATGCCAGCGAGGTGACGAAAAAGATGCGCGTTCATCTCCAGGCCAATTTCCCGCCGGATGAACTGTGACACCTGTGTCGCCAACCCGCCCGATGCACGACACCCGCTGCCCGAGGCTTTGGGGAACAACCAATAACCAGGATTACCACTGACGAGGTGGCGATAGCGATCCAGGTAGATCCGAAGGAGGCGGCTCGTTTCTTTCGGAAGGTCGCCCTCGATCGCCACGCCGTTTTTGACCTCGTTCCCAGGGATCATAAGCGCAGCGTACCGTCCGGCGCCGTGTCCACGCCACACGATGTGACGGTCGACATCTATGGCCGCCAGGTTGCTCCGGCGCATAGGAACGGCGAGTAGGATGTCCACCGCAAGGGCGTACATTACATCGAGTGCGTCCCATCGCGACGGTTCGGCCCGACCTTGGGCCCGCGCGGCGACGGACGGCGGGAGTTGCACGAGGAGCTCCACGTTTCGCAGGTCCTCAAACTGACCGAGGCGGGCCTTGTTTTTTTCGGTGAGGCCATCTCGGGAAACCTTCATACGCGCTTTCATTGCCACTAGCGGGTCAAGCTCTTCGGTGGGAAGCTTGACATGATAACGTGCGATCGCGACCAGTTTGCTCACCAAGCCGTGCAGCCAGGTGGTCGGCTCGCCGCCATTGCGATCGAGGAAGAAACGGAGGATCGTCCGGAAGTGTTGCAGTTCGGCGAGAACGGAAAGGGACTGGATGTCTTCTTTGGGCAGTCCGCTCAGGACAAGTGCCGATGCCGCGTGGCGGACCTGCACCCGCACGTTGCTGATCGATTGCGGGCGCAACGCCTTCGGCGGGCCGCCCTCAGAGAGCAGGTCGACGGTCGCCAGTCGCTCGAGCCATCGCTCAAGGTCGGCCTGAAGCGCTTCAGGGAACTCCGAGAGAGGGATCGACCAATTCTTGTCCGAGCGAGATGGGGTGAGCCGATGAAGGAGCGGTGCCGTTCCCTGGTCGATGAGCCTGTTCCAGGTCTGAACGGTCATTTTGCACGCCTTGTCAGGGTCTTTGCGCAGGTTCTCCTGGTCGAGATGGTCGCGGTAGGCCAAGACGACGGCGTCGTTGACGTCGCCCTCCTCAATGCCGCGTTCTGAACAAAACGTGGCCAGCCCGGCGAGGCGGTGGCTGTCCCAGTCTTTCGCGCAGGATGCCAGCCGGGCCTTCCACGCGGGCGTACGAAACGGTGTCCGGCGACGGGCGCTCGGAGCCATGGTTGCTATCTTGATTGCGGCCGTGAGGTTCGAGATCGCATTCCGCAGGCGTTTGGCTGAGACGCCGATCTGAACATGCTGCAAGCCTGCAAGAAGAGGACGGAGACTTGCGGCGTCGGTGTTGACGGAGGCAGGAGACCGGTCGAGCCAGCGCGCGACCGTTGCGACGTCGGAAAGCAGATCGCGCCGCCGTGTGTCACTAAGGCCCGTAGCGCTCTCGACTGCTTGCAGGACCTCAGTAAAGGTCAACGCCGGTGCAGCAATCTCGGTATGCTGGTTCATCAGGTAACTCCTTTCGTGATATTCGGGACCGTCGGGTCGGTCCCGACAAACCACCCTTGGACAATGGTGGTCAGGGCCGGACTTTCGGGAAACTGTAGCATACCATTCCTCGGTAAAATGGTTGGGTACGGTTTCACGAAATTTAAAAAAGCTGATACATAACAGGTCATTAATGGACACGAATGGACATCAGGTTTCCCGCGCTCACTAAGTAGGCTTCAATGTCCTCAGGGCGGATGCGCCACTGCACTCCAACCTTGCTGGCACGCAGGTCTCCGGCAGTGATTCTGCGGCGAACAGTCTTTTCGCAGACTCCTAAAAACTCCGCAGTCTCGGCAATAGTCCATAGACGGGCACGTCTCGTCGAAATTGGTGCTTTCATTTCTATATCTCCTTGAGGTTGTGGGATGGCGTAGGTTTGAAATGCAGATCAGGCATGGTCAGTCTCCGCAGCGTCACGCGCCGCAAAATTCGCTCGTGCCGCTTCCCGCGCCAAGAGACGAACTAGAGTAACCAATTCGTGGTGAATGGGGAGTTCGGGTGTCTTGCACCCGGATTGATTAGGAGCACAGGTCACCATGCCGATCCTTCTCGAAGAACCGCTCGTGACGATGAACAACTGCCATGCTGCGGGCTTCAGCTCCACAACAGACGAGAAACCGGTTGTCCGGTCCCGTTCAACGCCAGCGAGTGCTCCGGAAAGGTGCTCCCTACGGCCCAGCCGACGCGGCTGGTTGATTAAATGAACCTCAGCGACGAGGAATAACTCGCGCGGCATGCGCAAGCAACTCGATCTGAGATTGCGGCCAACGTAGTCCGCGAATGAACAATAGCAGAAAGTTTTCTCTAAATGGTTAATTCACGGATGTGTCGGATAATTTGCA
The DNA here is from genome assembly GCF_059609665.1 of Ruegeria sp. YTSC230. Lineage (NCBI taxonomy): Bacteria > Pseudomonadati > Pseudomonadota > Alphaproteobacteria > Rhodobacterales > Roseobacteraceae > Ruegeria > Ruegeria sp. YTSC230. The sequence continues at coordinate 5,352 of NZ_JBXWMC010000017.1, forward strand.
ATTATAGGTTGTGTATGTCGTTTGGAGCGGTGATGGAGCGTCTGCAGTGATGAGTGCCTGAAATACTGAGGTCATTTCAAAATCAGTTAGACAACGGAATTGAAGTCAAAGTCGTTAGAGTAAAATCCGGATGTGGACTGGTGCAGCCAAACGATCACCCGCAACCCTTAGCCGCAGTGCAGAAAGAAAAGCTGCCGTTGATGAAAAGCGCAGCGAGTTTTTAGACGCCGATGTCCGAGTTGCGGACTGAGCAGCCATTCGCAATTTTACAACGAAAGACCGTTTTGCGCGCATCGCTTCCGCGGCAAAAAGCGGAAGGGCGAAAAGTGTGAATTCGCTGCTTTGCGGGAAAAAACTCTGGCATTCCTCAAAGCGTACATTGGAAAATTTGAACAAGGAGCGTGCTTGTTGAAGAAGAACAGAATTGGCGGGAAGTGCGCGTCGCCGTGAAAGGGACGAACGATACGAATCGTGATTGACAGGCGTCTGGCTTGCTGATTGCAATATTACTGCACGGCCCCCTGAAATAGGTTCAGAGGCCGAAACAACTGATGCCGCACGACAATGAACAGGCCCAAAGCGCGCATTGGTTGCGCAGGCTACGAAAGTGTCACCCGTGGTCGGGCTTACCTAAGCGACGACGCGCCCCACCAACAAGCCTGTCGAAGGTCTGGCCGCATCAGGGGATAAGCGATCAACTTGTCCGTTGCTTGTAATAGGTGTCCTTGTGGACTATCAGCCCATCACGGTAGGTCAGGATGTCGGCGCTCAGAAACTCTTCTTTCGAGCCATCCTTATGCGTCGCGGTGCGGCGGTATTCGCAGTAGGCTTTATTGCCCGAGATCGCGCAGTCCAGGGTTTCCCAATGCACGTTTTCGACTTTTTCGAACAGCGCAGAAAATGCACCGCGGATCTTTTCGGCGCCTTCCAGCCGCATGCCATGTTCGTCCGGGCCGACGGCGTGGTCAAATGTGGCGTCGTCTGCGAAATGCTTCATCACTGCATCGATGTCGTTAGCGTTAAACGCGTCGCCGACAGCGTCGACGAGGGCTCGGGTCAAAGCGGTCATGATTGCGGTCCTTTTCCATGAAGCATATCGCAAGTGTGTTTGAAGAACGGGCTTGCCTGGTCGACAAGCACGTTCAATTCGTCAAAGTGATCGGCGTCCGGGACGATGTAGAGGCCGACCTTGCGGTCTGCCGTCCCAAATTTTTCGACATACATCCGTGCCTGTCGGTGGAATTCATCCGTTTCCGCGCCACCAACAACGACCAGCTGCGGTGCATTTGTAACCGGAGGATGGTTGGTCATCGGGCTTTCGGCCTCGGCCTCTTCCGGAGTCAACCGGATGCCGGAATTGAGCGCCTCAGTCAGACGCACCGGTTCGAGGTAGCTGAGCGGTGAAACCGGGATGCCGGATTTGATCAGGTCTGCTGGAAGATCCGCTCTGAAAGCAGGCCAATTGGTCGCCAGCATCATCTGGGTGATATGGCCGCCAGCCGAGTGGCCCATCACGGTGATACGGTCTGGATTGATGCCAAAATCGCGCGCGTTGCGCCAGATAAAGGCCATCGCTTCGCGGATTTCTTCGGAAATTCGCGTGATGGTTACCGATGGGCACAGGTCATAGCCAATGACAACAGTATTGATACCCGACGCGACAAAGGGCGGTGCAATGAAGCTGTAAACCGATTTGTCGCCGCGCTGCCAGTAGCCGCCATGCACATAAACCAGCGTCGGCGCATCCGCATCCTGACAACGGAAGACATCCAGCTTTTGTTTTTCGCCTTCTCCATAACGGATATCGAGACTGCAATCGGTAGAGGCGCGCGCCGACTCGCTGTTGCTGCTCCAACTCGGAATGACAGTGACTTCATAGTCCGGTCGTCCGGCCCGCAGGTTGTATTGTGCGTCGAATTCATCAGCGCTGAAGCGGGTGTGATAGGTCAGGTGATCGCTCATGACGAAGCCTCGGGTTGGGGCGCGGAGAAGAACGTGCCGCGGCAAAAGACAAGTGGCGGAACGGGCACGTGGGCGTAGTTGATGACGCGGCCCAAGAGAATCTCATGATCGTCTGCGTCGACCCTGCTATGAACCGTGCACTCTAATTGCGCTGTGGCGCCGGGGATCAAGGGGGTCGCGGTTCCCGGGGTCCATTCAGTATCGGTAAAGCGGTTTTCGACGTCGCTGGCGAAATGCATCGCAAGGTCCTTCTGTTCGGCCGATAGGATATTGACCGCGAAATGATCCGATTGCGACAGCGTTGGGAAGACCCGGCCTGACTTTGCAACACAAACCGAAATCACCGGCGGCTCTAACGAGACCGAGGTGAACGAATTGGCGGTCAGGCCCCACGGTTCACCGTCCGCGTCATAGGTGGCGACGATGGTAACACCCGTCGGAAAGGCGCCAAGGGCACGGCGATAGTCCCGGACGTCCATCATAGAGCCCCTTCGCTGGAGCAGGCTTTTTCCAGCGCAGCCCATTCATCGGGGTTGGTCCCGAAATGACGCATGACGTGATCTTGATAGGCGGGACGTTCCGCCAGCCGCTGATACCAGGCCTCGACGTTCGGCAAGGGCGGGCGGGCGACCTCGACGTTGAAATAGCGATAGGCCACGCACCCCAGGGGAATATCCGCCATGGTAAAGCTGTCGCCGCAGACATAGGCCTTATCCGCGAGGTGCTGATTCAGAATGGTCAGGGCTTCATGCGCTTCATCGCGCAGCTTGGCGATCTTTTCCGGGTCACGCTGATCAGGTTGAGTGCGCACGGTTGCAAAGAACAGGTAGATGACAGGCCCAAAGGCGCGGCTGGCCGACCACTCCATCCATTGATCCGCTATCGCTCGGGTCTGAATGTCGGATGGGCTGAGCGTTCCTGCGCCGTACCGGTCACAGAGGTAGCGCACGATGGCAAGGCTTTCCCACAGCGCAAAATCCCCGTCGCGGATCGCTGGGATCATTCTGTTGGGATTGATCTGCAAATACATCTCGGTGTCGAGCTTGCCAAAGCTGCCCCCGGCCAGTTGCAGCGTGTAGTCCAGCCCCAGCTCATTCGCCGTCCAAATCACGGGAATGACGTTCGATGAATAGGGGCGCCCCCAAATCTCAAGCATGCTCCAGCATCCTTTTCTGGGCGATGGACTGCGTGCCGAACCGGGGCACAACATGCTCGAACAGACGATGCCAACTGGCCAGGATTTTCTCATATGGTACGCCGGTATATTGCTGCATCAGCATAAGGTGATCTAGGCCGATGGTTTCCTGCCGCTCTGCAAACCGATCCGCGACATATTCGGCGTCGCCCACCACGATGATCCCGCGTTTGTTGAGGAAATCGAACCAATCCATGTCCTCATCTTCGGAAGACATTTCTTCGCCGACATCCAGATAGCCGTGCTTGGTCCATTCCCCCTTGGGACGCGACCCGCCGAGGAATTCGTAATAGGCATTGATCGGGCCACGGATCGTGTTCACCGCTTCTTCCATGCTTTCACCAACATAAAAAGCCGTGCAGACACCAACACCTTCGCCAAGCTTCACCTCACGCCCTTCGCGTTGCGACAGGGCTTGGCGATAGGGTTCCCAACAGGCCAGCGTCGCCTTGGGGCCAGCTGCCATCGAGATCACACCCCAACCGCGCTCCCCCGCCAATTTGAACGTGGGTGGTGCGTTCGACATCAGCCAGACCGGCGGATGAGGATTGGAATAGGGGCGCGGATGCACATACATCGCTTTGTATTCGCCATCTTCATCGTGATAACGCGGGTCCAGAGGGTCAAAGAACCGGTTGGTCTCTTTCCAGCCGGGCACAGGGAACTGATAGAATTCGCCGTAATGGGTGAAGGCCTCATTGGTCCAGGCTTTCAGGATGATCTCAAGACTCTCCTGATACAGCCGCATCACCTTGGCATTGTCGCGCCGATCCGCATCTGCGTTGAACTGGATGGTTGAGCGTTCATTGATGCCCTTGGCCACGCCGAAATCAAACCGGCCTTGGGTCATGTTATCAAGCATCGCGGCATCTTCAGCCACGCGCAGGGGGTGCCAATCGGACAGGATGATGGGGGCTGTTCCGACCCGGAGTTTTTTGCAATGCGCAGCTACGTGAGTCCCCATCTGGATCGGGTTGGGCGGCGCATTCATGTAACCGTTATGGGCAAAATGATGCTCGGTGAACCAAGCAGTTGTGAAACCTGCCTGCTCGGCCAGCGAACACTGTTCGAGGATCATTTCCAGCGTGCGCGCCCAGGGAATCGTCTCACCAGGGCTAAAATTGGCAATCAAATCATAGCGCATAACGTTCTCCCGGCCGGTAGAAGATCAGTTGATTTTTCATCTCATTTTCAACTAAGTTGATTTACGCTCGAAAAGTCAACTGAAATCATTTATTCTGAAGTCATGAAAAATGACGTGTCTCAGACCGACGCCCAAAGGCTCGGAAGTGAAATTCGCGAAGTGCGCAAAGCACGTGGGCTGACCCTACAGCACTTGTCCGAAGTGGTGTTGTGTTCCAAAGCCTATCTCAGCCGGATTGAGCTTGGGACAGCTAAGGTGTCGGACGACCTGCTTGGCGAAATCAGCGATGCGCTTGCGGTTGACCCGGGCTGGTTCTTTCCCAAACAGGAGGGCGACGGACCGCTGGAGCGAAAGCACGTCGTGCGCCGCGAGAACCGTAGGGCGCTGTCCGCGATGTATACGCGCTCAACTGATGAATTAGGCTTTGAGGACGAATTGCTTTCAAGCTCCTTGTCCGGCCATTGTTACTTGATCCTATCACGGTTCCGCCCCGGCGCAGGAGAACCACCCGAGCCACTGGAAGGGTATTCATTTGAAGGTGAACAACACGCCATCGTCCTTAGCGGCGAAGTTGAGCTACGTCTCGGCAGCGAGGTCATTTCATTGCGTGAAGGAGACAGCTTTTCCTATCCATCCATGATCGCCCACCGCTTTCGCAACAAGACTGAGAAAGAAGCCACAATGGTCTGGGCGATGTCGCCGATCCGTATCACGTGGTGACTGTTGGTCTGCTACTGCAAATGCATGAAGTGCTTTTGTGTGTGGCAGATCAAAAACGACCCCGTTATTTCCTTTTCCGTTTTGACAGTGTTGCTTGTAATACAATGCTACAAATAACTGCGGCACTGTCTAACATCCTAATCTGGCAGGACAGATTCACGACGAGACAGTTGTTTGGTTGGTAGAAAAGGATAACCCATTTTTTGCACAACCTCTGCCTCTCTAAAAAACTCGGACTACGCGCGCGCAACGAAAGTCTGGTTTGGCGGGCCGCAATACAGCGTTCGAGTGTCCCAATGAACGGTAGGAGCGGGCCAGAATTGACAGTTTGGCAGACTTTTCAAAGTCCTCTTCCTGCGAGGAGCTGACCTTAAGGACACATGCAGCATTGGTAAGTTTGGGCTCGGATCAGTCATTCGCCGCACTCGGCATGAACGACTGCTACGCGGACAAAGCGCCCATTCGCCCCGATAGGAAGAACGCCCGCTTTCGTGCAATTGCTTGGTCAACTAAATCGCAACGATGCTGTACAGGGCTTTAGCTGCTGCAGTGTCCGAAACCCTTTCTGCCGGAATAACGGCACCGTAGTTTTGTGCATATTGAATATGCGCCTCATGCTGGGTGTGAGGCCAATCACTTCCCCAGACGACATGGTTGTCCTGCAGAACATCCAACAGTGCATCCGCATGTGGCCTTAGATCAAATGTCGTTCGGTAATGCGCAGAGAATTTGAAATACAGTCGACTGCGATCGCTCAGCGCGTTTACCGCGCCTATCAGCGGATCATCTTCAGGCGCGGGTTCAGAGGGAAGACCAAAGTGATCTATGACCAGGTTTATGCCCTGATCGCACAGCCCCTCCAGATGTGGTGCCAAGCGCGGTCCTTCAAGATGGACCTCCAGATGCAGGTTCCTTTGGCGCATTTTTTGAAAGAGCGCTTGTATGAGCGGCGAGGTCAGATCCGGGATCTCCGCACCGCGCACTAAGTTCCAGCGAATCCCCCTGATTCCCGCTGAGACCAATCGGTCGAGTTCGTCGTCATCAACGCTAGGCGCCACAACTCCGACACCTGCGAAGCGACTCCGGTCGAGCTTGCCAAGCGCCGCGCAAAGTTCTGAATTGTCCGTACCAAGAAAACTGACCTGAACAATCACGCCACCCATAAGACCATGACTCTCAAGGTGTTTTTTCCAGGTTGCAAGGGGCGCCGGCTTTTCCGGCACATAGCGCGCACCGGGTATTGCGGACATCTTTTCGTACACATGTGCATGACAGTCGAAGTGAATCACACAGGGCTCCTTCAAGTCATATATATGACTGGTTGACTGAATGTATTATTCCGGCTTACCCTAAGCGCGGGAGGAATGTTATGGCAACTGGTTTTGCATCAACGGATGATCGGCTTCCGGCCTATGCGCGGTTACGGGACACACTTGCGGCACGCATCGCCAATGGCGAATGGACGTCTGATCAAGCCCTTCCATCCGAGGCGAAGCTGGCCAAGGAATATGGCCTGTCTGTCGGCACCGTGCGAAAGGGCGTTGACGGGTTGGTACAAGAGGGCCTTCTGGAGCGTCGTCAGGGATCGGGCACCTTCGTGCGCGCGCCCTCGTTTGACGCGACGCTGTTCCGGTTTTTTCAGTTGCGCCAGATTGATGGATCACAACTCTCCATCCCATCCAGTCACCTGATCCTGCGCAGCCGCGTTCAGGCCCCGGACGAAGCCACCGAGGCGCTTGGGACCCGTGATGTCATCAAGATTGTCCGTTTGCGCAGCCTGTCGGATGAACCAGTACTGTTTGAAGAGATATTTATCCCGACGCAGACATTCGCCGGGTTTGAAGAGCTATCTGAGTCAGACTTTGGCCCGCTGCTCTATCCGCTTTACTTCGAGCGCTTCGGCGTACTTGTGAAACGCGCGACCGATGAGCTTGGCTTTGGCAGGGCGACGGCTGCGGTGGCAGCGCAGCTAAGACTGAACGAAGACGATCCGTTGGCCATAATCCGGCGCACAGCTTTCGACATCGAAGGCAAACCCGTCGAATGGCGCATCGCCCATGGCAACGCCGAGCGGTTTCGGTACCGCAGTGAAATCTCGTAAATCCATTGATCCTGGGAGGAACATCATGAACATCAAAATGACTCTGGTCGGTCTGGCCGCATGCACCGCACTGGCGACGCCGGTACTGGCTGAATACCCGGAACGGGCACTTGAGCTGACTATCCCGGCAGGTGCTGGCGGCGGCACCGATACCAGCGCCCGCAAACTGGCCATCCTGCTGGAAGAGGCACTGGGTCAATCCATTGCGGTACTGAATGTTTCGGGTAGCGGTGGCGCGGTTGGCGCGACGCAGTTCATGCAGGCCAAGCCCGATGGCTACTCTTTGTTTGCGACCTGGAACAGCCCGCTAACCACAGTGCCTCAGGTGCAGAATGTAGCCTATTCGCTGGACAGCTTCACGCCGATCGCGTCGACATCAGAAACGGCTTATACGCTTTGCGTTAAGGCGGACTTCCCCGGCACGACCGGCGAGGCGTTTTTAGAAGAACTGGCCGCGAACCCCGGCAAATACACCTATGCCAATGACGGCATCGGCGGGACCATGCAGCTTGCTGCGGAACGGATATTTCAGGCCAAAGACATCGACGCTGTTGCCATTCCCTTTGGCGGCGCCAAGGAATCGATGCAGAACTTCCTTGGCGGGCACGTGGATATCTACGGCGGATCGATCTCGACCATATTGCCTCATGTCGAGGCTGGGACGGCAGTATGCCCGATCGTAACCTCTGCTGCTGACGTGGCTGCGCTGCCCGGCGCCTCAGGGCTTGCCTCATTGGGCATGGCGGATAAGGAAACCCTGTTGTGGCGCGCGATCCTTGGCCCCAAGGGTATGGACCCTGCCATTGTTGCGCAACTTGCCGACGTCATCGAAGCTGCTGTCAATGATCCGGGCTATATCGAGTTTCTGGCCACCAAAGGCGAGATTCCAAACGTCGTGAAAGGCGATGATCTCGGCAAGCGTCTGCAGGATGAATATGACGGGCTCGCCGAAGTTTCCAAAGCGCTGGGGCTCTGATCCATGGAGCGTCAGCAGGACATAGCACTGGGAGCCATCTTTGTCGCTTTTGGTCTGGCCGCCGCCTGGGGCGCCATGGCCTATACCGGCGCAAGTGGCAACTACCCTCTGGTTCTGGGTCTCTTGCTGGCGCTGACCGGTGCGCTTGTTGCATTCAAAGCGATACGGTCAAATGACACGGCCGAGCGCGTCCTTGTCGACGCGCCCGCCAAACTTTTCACCGCCATCGGCGTTGGAGTGATCTACGTCGCATTGGTGGTGCCACTTGGATTTTTTACGTCTTCCTTTCTTCTGATGCTGGCTCTGCCCTTTGCTCTGGGTTTCCGCCGCCATGTCTACGCGCTCTTGGTGGGTGCGATCTTTACCGCGATCGTTTACCTCGTGTTCTCGGTCTTTCTGGAACGGCCTCTTCCGCGCGAGGCGATTTTAAGCCTGTTTGGCACGGGAGGCTGAAGTGGATTTCTACATAAATGCTCTGACCGGAGTTCTGACCTTCGGCCCAATCGTTGCCATGATCGGCGCGACCATACTTGGTGTTTTTATCGGTGCTCTCCCCGGCCTGAACCCGGTGATGGCCATCGCACTGCTTTTGCCGTTGACCTATTCGATGGACCCGCTGGTCGCCCTTGGCATGGTGGCAGGTATCTATAACGGCTCGATGTATGGCGGGGCGATCCCGTCGATCCTGTTGCGCATTCCGGGCACGCCCGCATCAATCGCTACAACATTTGACGGCTTTCCCATGGCCGAAAAGGGCGAGGCCGCGAAAGCGTTGAAAGTTGCCTGCTATTCTTCGGCCATTGGCGGCATCGTATCTGCGGTTGCCCTGATGACAATCGGCCCGCTTTTGGCGAAGGTGACACTGCTGTTTGGTCCGGCGGAGTATTTCTGGATTGCGGTTTTCGGCATGGCGTCCGTGGGTGTCATGGTCGGCTCTGATCCGATTAAGGGCTTGATGGCGGCCTTGTTGGGACTTTGGATCGGGGCTATCGGCTTGGACAATCTGTCGGGTCAGGCGCGGTATACCTTTGACCAAACCTGGCTTTTGGGCGGAATGCCTTTGATCGTGGTGCTGGTGGGGCTCTACGCCCTGCCACCGGTGCTGCAACTGGCCGAGAAAAGCGACTTCAAAGGCCTGTCAGCCGCTGCGCTCAAGCTGCAGGCCGTGCCCTTCAAAAAGGGTGAACTGCAGGGCCTGATCCCGACTTGGATCCGGGCTTCGGGCATCGGTATCTCTGTAGGCATCCTGCCCGGCGCAGGCGGCAACATCGCGGCGTTCCTAAGCTACAATACCGCCAAAAATGCCGATAAGGACCCCGACAGCTTTGGCAAAGGCAATCCAAAGGGCGTCGCCGCCGCCGAATGCGGCAACAATGCCGACAACGCAGCGTCGATGATCCCGGCTCTGGCTCTGGGCATCCCTGGAAATGTCGTGGCGGCGCTGGTGCTAAGTGCACTGGTGATCCACGGGCTGCAACCGGGTCCGCAACTGTTCCAGCAAAGCCCTGTTCTGGTCGGCGGCTTCATGATGGAGATGTTGCTGACCTCGCTTCTGATCCTCTGCCTCGGTGGCGCACTGGCTACCCGCGTCTTTGCCCAGTTTCAGCGCCTGCCAGGCGTTCTGCTGGTGCCCTCGATCCTGATCCTGATGTGCGTGGGCGTCTATGTGATCAATGGGCGCCCGGTGGATCTGTGGATCATGCTGCTGGCGGGTATTGCCGGGTATTTCCTCGAAAAGGTCAACGTCCCTCTTGCCCCTATTATCCTCGGCATGATCCTTGGCCCGATGGCCGAACAAAGCGTGCGACGGGCTCTGTTGATCAGTCGGGGTGATGCAACCGAACTGGTGACACGCCCGATCTCCGCAGTCCTGGCGATTGCAACCGTGCTTGTGATCCTGTGGCCGATCTTCAAAGCACTACGGCAAAAACGGCAGATATCGCAAAGCAAAAATTAAGTCGCGCAACTTGCAAGCCGCCGTTCGTACAGAACGCGGCAATCGACGCTTTGGGCTCGAAGCGGTCTTGCGGCAGCGCAGCGGGCCGAGCTTGAACCTCGGTCGGGAAGCAGCCATTCCCGAAACACAGAAAATGCAACGCTTTCAGCGGTGCGGCCCGATGCTCGGACATTCGGCTGTTCGAAGCGGTTGTTAGACTACAGGGCCCGGAACGACGGCGCCGAGCCCATTCTTGACATTGTTGCGACAGCAGAAAATCAGTGCTTTCAGACCGTGTTTGACTAATGCCCGTTGTTAATCGCTTGTTGGTTCGAGCCGTTTCGTTAAGCTCAACACTGGAGGGCTACGATGCGTTCGCGAATAACAACCCTGATGATCGTCGACATGGTCGGGTACTCATCCATGATGAACGCCAATCAGGAAGCTGCAATAGACGCGGTGCGTGAACTCAAGCATCACCAACTAGAGCCGGTGCTTTCGGACTTTGGCGGAGAAATTCTCAAACGCATGGGCGACGGCTGGATTGTCTCTTTTTCCTCGATCAGTGCTGCCTTGGACAGTGCCGTTAAAGTACAAACCAATCTTTATAACCACCCCACCATAAAGCTAAGGATTGGGTGCCATCTGGGTGAAATTATCGAAGATGACGACGACTTTTATGGCACTGGTGTAAACATCACGCAACGTATCCAGACGGAAGCGCCGCCCGGTGGCGTGATGGTGTCTGAAGATTTTTGCCGCCAGCTATCGACTGAAAAGGCTGCGGTACTTAGCGACGCCGGCGCATTTAACCTAAAGAATATCTCGCTGCCTGTGCGGCTTTTCCAATGGCGACCTGCACCGGGTGCGAAAGGTAAGTCGGGTGATGTGCCCTCTATCGCTGTCCAAGCCTTTGAATATGCGCCGCTTGATGCTGAGACCGAAGCGCTTGCGGGTGATCTTCGAGACCAGTTGCTCGTGCGGATATCACGGAGGAAAGGTGTTTCTGTTTTTGATGCATCTGCAAAGACAGTAGACGAAGCGACCTATGATTTGCGCGGGCGAGTTAGGATCGCGGGAGAGCGCGGTAGGCTAACCGTCACGCTGATCTCACGTACCGACGCAAGGCCTGTCTGGTCGCAGACATATGAGGCTCTGACGGATGATGTATTCGCATTCTGCGACAATGTTCTGGAACAGGCTGAGGGCGATTTGCGCCTGCAAACCAATGCTTTCGATGGTGATCGACTTGTCGGCATCCCTGTCGAGGACCTAAGTATATCCGAGCTTCGCGCACGTGCAGCAAACGAGTTTTATAAGGTCACGATAGAAAGCTGGGAAGAAGGGCTTTCACTGATGCAACGTGCGATCTCGCTCAATCCGCTGGATGGAATGTCGCTTTGCATGCGCGTGGAAGCACAACTCATGCTGTATGGCGCGCGGTACGAGACTATGCCTGAGGACATTCAGAAAAGATGTGCGGAGGACTTAAGCACTGCCGTAATGCAAATACCCAAGAGCGACTACGTCATTTGGGTTCGCGGAAATTTCCGTCTTGCGGCGCAAGAGGATGTCTTCGGTGCCCGCGCTGACCTGAAACGCAGTAGGCAGTTGAACCCTGCCTATTTAGAGAACCACGAACTTGAGGGCCAGATTTTACTGCGAGAGTCTGACTTCGCGGGGGCGGATCTCGCTTTTTCGCGCCTCGTGGAGCGTGGGGAGCAGGATCCGCTGCAACCATATCGGCTGTTTATGCGTGGTGTCGCGAGGTACTGCGGCGGAAACTATGAAGGGGCAGCTCAGGACGCGTCAGCCGCCTATGACTTACGCCCAAATGAAGCTGGTCATCTGAAACTCCGAGCGATGGCGTTGACCGAAATGCGACTTCCTGAACAGGGTGAGTCAAGCCTAAACGCTGCGAAAAAGCTGTCACAGAACCCGATGATGACCACAAAGCCACCGGTCCTGCCGCCTGACTTTCGCTGGGTGTTAGATAAGCTGAAACCAAGTGCCTAAAGCTAAAGCGTTCCATCACAGAAATATCCGGGCGACCGTCCGCTAAGTCCGCTCAGCGGTCGTTCAGACAGAGTGCAGCGAACGACTGCACTGAGCCCGAAGCGGTCACTGATCTTCGAAGAACCAGCAAAACCTAAATGCTTGACCAAGTGTCGTTCAACACAGACCATGATGTGACGCGGAAGTTCCCAGGGACGGGCGATGGAAAGACGCATAACCGCAATTATGGCCGCAGATATAGTCGGGTTCAGTCGCTTGATCGAACGCGACGAGGTCGGTGTTCTACATCGACAAAAGACAATCACGAAGTCAATAATCAAGCCCGCGCTCGATCTGCATCACGGAAGGATAATAAAGACGACAGGTGACGGCTTTCTCGCTGAATTTCCTTCAGTGTTTGCCGCGGCGAATTGCGCGATTGAACTGCAAAGGACGATCCTCAACTCGCAGGCCGAAATTGCGGAAGGAGACCAAATCAGCTACCGGATGGCTGTGCATATTGGTGATGTCGTTGCTGACGAAGGTGACTTGTTTGGAGATGGTATGAACGTTGTTTCCCGTCTTGAAGCGTTCGCCGCTCCGGGAGGCATCGTTGTATCTGATGTTGCTTGCAAACTATTGCAGAAACAACTGCCCGTCCGCTTCGTCTCGGGAGGCAAAAAGCAGCTAAAAAACATACTTGAGCCGGTAGAGATCTATCATATCAGCGTTGACGGTTTTGGAGACGCAAACGTAGCCGTCGAGCCATTGGGCAAGCCAAGCAGGCGCCTGAGGCTTGGTGTGTATGCGCTCGGTTTGGGTCTGCTTTTGGTCGGGACATGGTTCGCGGTTACAAGCTTTCCGAGCCGTCAAACTGAAAACGATTTGTACAATGGTCGCACGTCGATTGTCGTGATGCCGTTCAGTGACACCGGGTCGCTCCAGGGACAAGACTATTTTGCTGACGGACTGACGCATGACATCACGACCGATCTATCCCAACTTCCAGAGTTGTTCGTTATGTCACGCGCGAGCGCCTACAGTTACAAATCTACGAGCGCTGAGCCCATGCAAATCAGCCAAGATTTGGGCGTACGCTACATTTTGTCCGGAAACGTAAGGAAAGTCGAAGACACGATCCGCATTAACCTGACGCTGGTGGATGGCACGACAGGAGGGGAAATATGGGCAGAAAGGTTTGATGGCGAAACAGAAAATGTTCTCGCTTTTCAGGATCGGGTCGTCAATCGAGTAGTGTCTTCTCTGCCGGTGGAGCTCGACGTCCAGCAAGTTGCCAGAAGCGAAATTGGTGGCACCCAAAACCCTCTTGCTTTTGATGCATACCTTCAAGCTCTGCATCTATACGACACTGGCACAGCGCAGAGTTTCGCTGAGGCTGTACCTTATCTTGAGGTCGCTACGAAACTTGATCCCGACTACGGGCGAGCATATGCGCTTCTGGCTCTGATTTACTTTGAAGCTTGGCAAAACTACTGGCACGCAGAATTTGGATACCAAACCGAACTGGAGCGCCGGTTTCTCAAAAGGTCTTCGGAAGAGACACTCAAGTTAGCGAAACAAAACCCTACCGCACTCGCTTACCTGGTGACGGCGCAAATTATGCGTGTCGACGGCAAAACCAATGAAATGTTTCAGCAAGCCGTCAACGCCTTGGAGGTTGAACCGAACTCAGCTGACGCTCTATACACACGCGCTTTGGCCCGCCTGCTCAATGGTGAAACGAATGCGGCACTTACAGACATTGAGAAAGCCATCGCTGCGAACCGAATTTACCCGACGTACTACCTGACGTTAAAAGGCGGCATTCTGTTTTCTCTTGAGCGCTATGAGGAAGCAGCGCCTGTCTTGGAGGTAGCGCGTTCGAGAGAACCTTCTTCGCGGGATGCGCTGATGTTCAATGTCGCAACTCTTTCCATGCTTGGTCGTTCCGTTGAGGCTGAGATGCGGGAAATCTGGAGGCTTGGAGAGCGCATTCACATTTACAAAACCCGGTGGCGTTTCAAAAATGATAGCGATTGGGACAGATTGGCTGATGCGCTTCGATCTGCCGGCGTCTCCGAAGATTACTAGTCAAGTAGCTAAATCGATCGACTTGCGCAGATCTTTTTTCAGCGCTAGATGCCGCCTGGCGGCGAACGGCGTCTTTGTCCGCAGAGCAGTCGTTCAAGCAGAGTGCGGCGGACGGCTGCTTCGAGCCCAAATCGGACCTCAGTTTTGAAAGAAATACCAGTTCAGCACTGCTGCAATCACATCGGCTTTGTGAAGCGCGTTCTGCTTTATTGAAGGGCTTTCTCAAAAGTGGCTGTAAGCCTTTCATTCAGCGCGTGGTGCGGTTTGGCTGATGAGCCATAATGAAGCTCGGCAAAGGCAGCAATATCATTGAAAATCACGACAGAGCCACCGTCATCGCCCGCATAAACCAGCAACTTTTGGCAAAATGCATCAAGGCCGATTGCTGGGAACTTGGCCATCGCCATACCACCAGGCCCAGGTCCGCCGAAGAGCAAAAGTACTGCTTCGGGCAGTTCCACACCCTGCGTTGCAGCTTCTTCTGCAAAGTCAATTTCACCGAACCAGACAGTATCGTCTTGCGCCATCACGATGTTGGTGAGGTTTTCAACCGCCTCGGCAACACTTAGTGCGGAGGTCAACTCGATGACACCATAGTCGTTACTGAGCCCATCTATTGGTGCTGCATCGCCGTCGGCGGCTCGCGTTACGTCTGCTAGTCTTTGCGAGAACATATCGAGTGCGGGCTTGTCGCTGAGCCCATGGCGGACTTCAAGAAAATCCGAACCTGTATGAACAACTTTAGCAGTACCATCTTGTGCGTAAGACAGAACACGGAATGGTAAGTCGAGCCCCGCTCGTATGTTTTCTTTCAGAATGGATGTGTTGATTTCAGGGTCCGAAAAAATCTGAACACGCGAGGGCGGCATCTCTACACCCTCGGCAGCCGCGAGCCGAGCGTGGTCAATCGAGGCGATGGAAGCTAATCCAGCCTCCTCGATGGCGACCTCAACCGACGTAAGATTTTCGTCCACCGCTTCTTGCACGGATGACGCCTGCGCCATCATTGCGGTAGCAAATATTAGAGATATTCCCGCAAACGAACGATGCGCGGTTCGAACTACAGTCATAACAACCTCAATTAACTTCATCATTTCTTCGCAACGCAACAAAGGCCAACACGCCGAATACCAATTCGGCCACAAGATAGAACAATAAAACGAGCCCTGGCATGCCATCCACTATAATGCTCAGCGCGCGCCCGGCAGCAAGGCCCACCATAAACAGAAAAAGCACCCAGAGCGCGGGCCGCTGCAACTCCGGTTTTCCTGCTGCCATCAGCCAAAAAACGGCGTTTGCCAGATACAGCCCCATGATGGCTCGGAAAACATGCGCTTGGTTCGTTCCTTCCACTGGGAAGCCGAGCAAGTATGATACAGTCACTGACGGTAAGAGCCCGTATGATAGTGCTATCGGCACCAGGCCAAGTGCTGCAAGGAGTAGCAGTGTACGGTCAGTCATTTTCGTCTTCCTACTGCTCTGGTGTGTACCAGATAGGTGACGTATATGCCCGCTCCTGATGCGAACGCGGAACATCAGCGTCCATCTTCATCCCATAGAACTTCTCGTCATGTGCCTGCCAAGTTGGCGTTGGTATTTCGAGAACGCGTGCGTAGTAATACGCTGGAAGAGCAGGATCAAAGTCGGGGTCAGTCCACACACCTCGCAGTTCGGCGGCTCCGATGGCGTTCGTATAGGTCGCGTTTACCTCGTCCACTGTAGACCCAACAGGTTGCCGAGCGCGCCCGTCCTCACCAATTTCGCGTCCATCCGAGACGGCAACATCATAGATGCGTTCTTGCCTTGCCCCTTCCGCGTCGATCCAGCCCTTGATGATCTGCACGCGATCGAGATTGGCCGCGCTCACATCCTTTAATGCGCCGAGCATGAACACCGGAGCGGTTGCCTCACCCTGCGGCGGAAGATCTCCTCCCATGGGAACGCCGCGGGAATAACCGATGTCGACGACATTTGGACGGAATACGTCTGCGCCTTCGAAATCCCATCCCCCAAAGAAACGGACTGCTATCCGGGTGCCTGTAGTTGCATATACTTCCTTTGCCTGCATGGCATCAAAGATGGCCGAACGCGTATTCTCCCGCGCCCAAACCCCAGCGAGACCGGAAGCGAGAGCCTCATATTCGAATGTAGACAGCGTTTCGTCACCATTAAAAGATTGGATCACATAATGCTTCCACCGATCGGGTGAAGGTTCAGACGATGGCATCTTCCCCCAGAAGTTATCATCCCGTGTCGTGGACACTGCGGTATGCGCGTCGGTAGCTCCAATCTGGCCAAATTTGAATGGATTGATGCCAAGTTTCTGTTCTTGTTGCATGCCGACCTGCAACGCTGACCGTGCATACTCATAAGGCAGCATCTCAGGCATTTTTGGATTAAATCCGCCGATATCGCCTTTGTCCCAGGTCCCGTAGTCGGCGAACTCATCATCCGGTGACAATGCAGGGTGAGCCTCTCCATCGCCTTTGATTTGGGTCACTTCGATGATAGGCTCCCACCGCATACGCGTTTCTGCATACTCCGCGTCAATCGGTTCTCCGTTTAAACGCTCAGTAGCAAACATAAGACCGTTGGACAGGTTGCCATTGTGCGGGATCGCCATGACGGAGCCTCCTGTCAGGTCTTCGTAACCTTGCATGTAGGCCCACAAATCTTCCGGATCGGGGCTGTCATACGCGGAAAACGGCGTCACTTGGCTGGCTTTGCGGCCGTCCTCTTTGAAGAGCACCACACGATGAAGGTTGGATGGCTTTTCCAGATTATTGATAGACGTCCACTCAAACCCAATGAACGCAGTGAAATTCCCCGGGTCGTTATACTGATCCGCGAGTTCGATCTGCCGGTCCCAAATAGTACGGTCGAGTTTAGGATTGTCGATAATGTCGCGGTTCTGCGCCACACCATCATTGCCCCAAAGTTGGAAAGCCGCATAGCCTTCACCGGCTTGGACGAGGTCATACAACCGCTGTCCGTATTCAGTCGCGAGCAGATCTCTATTTGCCTCCGCTAGCATCACTGGCAAGCCGAGGTTTTCAGCATGATCAGACACCACTAGAAAATCGAGAGGGCGGTCAATACGCAGTCTCTGACCTGACGAAGTGATCACTTCTTCACCCATTGCAAACCGATAGGCATCAACCGGCGTGAGTGTATTTCCAATCATTCCTGCATCTGTCGAAAACATCGTATGCAGGTGGGTGTCGCCCCAATAAAGGCCCTCTGCGAGGCCACGATTTTTAACTGTGCGTTCGATGAACGGGGAATAGTTTTGTGGTGGCCCCGAAACGTCTTCTTCCGCGGGTCCAATATCCTGACTAATAGCAAAGCTCGGAGAAATGGTAACTGCCAGAAGGGCTAGCGAAATTAGTCTGAACATCATGATCTCCCAAAACGCTGCATCAGCAAAATATCAAAAAGCCTACCCGCAATGCAACGCTGGCATCAAGAGATGAAAGGTCTCGCTCGCTATCCAAAAGTATATGTTTTAGGATTTCTGTTTTGTCCGCAACTCAGACTTCCGACGCAGGCGCGGCGAATAACCGGTTTGGGATTTTGGAGTTTTCGCGTCGCTAAACGACCGCTTTGTGGAAATCTTGCTGCGATGCCGCGAGTAAATCTCACAACTGCACCTCGCAGTTTGCTGTGAGTTTTTGACTTTCGCAACGGAAATCGCCATTCCATTTGTAAACGCCAAATACATCGTAAGTTTTTCAAACTTGTCGCCTAATAAGGAAGGTAGGGTCTTGCGGAAATCCTGCTCCCGCAACCAGCACTGTCGAACAAGCCGCCTCCGGGCGGCTTTCGTCGTTCTGGGGCGCCCCTAGCGCCAGCAATCCCAACAGTTCCCCAACCAACTCAATCGCATACTTCCCTTCTTCAGTGTGCCGTAATCAGCAGCGAGTATAATAGAAGTGCTCGATCACTCCTTGGCCACGTTTAATAAACGCTGCCTCCATCCAGCTTTCGACTACACTTGAGTAGCGCGTAAATGTCCGTATCCACACACGGCTCAATGTTTTTTAAATCACAAGTGCAGATAGGCCTTCGGTTCGCTCAATTTCGTCAAGGGCAGCGATGTCAGTGAAGCGCAGATAGCGACCGTTGCAAACCAGGTTGCCTTCTGAGAAGCGGGCACTCTTTCTGAAACAACGAACTTCTGCCGTAATCCCGGAACGTTCGGAGGCAACGCCGGTAAAACCTTCGGCAATTTGTATTTGTGCGGTGTTCCCAAAAAGGTGTTGTGATGATCTTTCCCAAAGTTGAATATGACCTCCTAATCAGAGGTGTCATTTTTGGAACGCAAACTCGCCGCCATACTCGCCGCTGACGTTGTTGCATACTCTTCGATGATGATCGAAGACGAAGATGCCACTTTGATGCACCTCAAGACTCATCGCGAATGTGTTTTTGATCCCAAAGTCAGCCAATACAAAGGCCGGGTGATCAAGTTGATTGGGGATGGCACATTGGTTGAGTTTCCCTCTGTCGTGGATGCTGTTCGGTGTGCCATCGAGATCCAGAATGAACTGGCGGTTCAAAACTCAGCTATAAAACTGCGCATCGGAGTGCATCTGGGCGACGTGATTGTTGATGAGGGCGATGTCTACGGGCACGGTGTCAATCTGGCGTCGCGCCTGGAAGCCGCAGCAAAAGTCGGCGGGGTTTGCATCTCTTCCATAGTTTATGAAAGTCTGGGAAACCTGATTGAAGAAACCTTTGAAGATGGCGGTGCCCAGCACCTCAAAAACATAACAAAGCCCGTCAAAATATACCATTTGTCACATGAACGTTCTGAAAAATACGAGCCAAACCTAACCGGACGGGATAAGCCCTCAGTCGCGGTTTTGCCGTTTTCAAACGTAAGCGGCAATGCTGAGCAGCAGTTTTTCAGCGACGGCATTTCCGAAGACATCATTACCGGACTGTCCCGCTTTCGGACCTTGTTTGTGGTCGCGCGCAATTCGTCGTTTCGGTTCCGGGACTCAGATCTGGAGCTTGGTGAAATCGCGGCAAAGTTGGGGGTACAATACCTTGTCGAAGGCAGTGTTCGAAAAGTCGGAAACAGAGTGCGCATTTCGGCTCAACTGATCGCGGCTGACTCTGGAAAACATATCTGGGCTGAGCGTTATGACCGCGAACTGGAAGACATCTTTGCGGTTCAGGATGAGGTGACCCAAAGCGTCGTCGCGGTTCTTCCAGGTCGGGTTCAAAGCGACGTGGCCAACAATGTCTTGAACAAGCCTACAGACAAGATGAAGGCATATGAACTCTTGCTGCGAGGGAAAGCACTCCGAGACGGGTTGAACGCCGCCGACAACGCCACAGCCAAGGGATATTTTGAAAAAGCGCTGGCAATCGATCCCAATTACGCGCGGATCTATATGTATCTGGCCGATACGTATGTCGTCGACCTTTGGCTCGGTCTTGCCGATGCCGATGCCCCCTCCCAGGCATTGGAAATCGCGCGTCAGGGCGCGGCTTTGGACAACAAGGACGTCTATATTCAGGACCAACTTGGATATGCGTACCTATGCGCGGGCCTCTGGGATCAGGCCGATACGCAGTTTCAAAAAACACTGTCATTGATTAAAAATGAAGCGGAATCCATGGCCTGGTGCGGATATGGGTTTCTGTTGTTGGGGCAGCATGAAAAGGCCCATGGAATAGTTGTCGAGGCTATGCGACTTGACCCGCTGCACCCGCCTTCTCTCGATTGGATTATCGGACAGGTATATTTCTTTCTGGGTCGATATGATGACGCTGTCAGCAAGCTGATTGGCGAAGCACGGCTGAACTCATTGGCCGCTGCGTTTCTAGTGGCAGCATACGCGCACTCGGGCCGACAAAAAGAGGCGGAGTCCTCGTTGCAAGCCTTTGTCCGCCACCGCCGTCAGGAGTTTTCAAGCCGCGGGATGGCAGTTCCGGAAAACACGTTGATTGCTCTGGCCGGTGGCTTTCAACCGATGTGGCGCAATCTGTCAGATTGGGAACATATTGCCTCTGGTCTGCGCCAAGCTGGATTGGCAGAGTAGGCGACGCCCATTTTCTATGTCTTCGGTGATTGGTCGTTGCCAACTTCCGTTCCGGGCTGCAACCTGCCGCTGAATGTACGAATTGTTGAGGGTAGTATCGGTTTTTTCGAGTGAACAAGTCTCTGAAAAGTGTAGACACTCAACAAAACAGAACCCGATTGGTGTCCGTGAACCAGCACTTTTGATTTCGCGGCTCCTTTCCAATTGAGAGCCTCTCAAGATTTGGTCCCTTTTTCAGGGGATACCTCGGCCTCATCCAGATCCAACACCGCGGGGTCGATCATGCGCTTGTCAGCGCTCATCTTGACAGAGTTTCGCATGGCCTTGCTTCGCCGCAGCAAGCGCCGGAAACTTGCCTCGTCGAGCATAAGCAGCGTCGACGGTGCCAATGCCCGCACGTTTACGCGACGGGGCCGTTTCAATAACATGGCCAATTGCCCGAACATTTCACCACGACCCAGCCGCGAGGTGTGCCGGCCGAGTTCCACTTCAACAGCTCCGGAAGCAATGAAGAATACACTCTGGGCGAATTCGTCTTTGGAAATGATGGTATCACCCGCGTTGGCATATCGAGTACGCAGCGCCCGGCTGAGTTTCCTAAGCGAAGACTTGTCGAGATCGGAAAACAGTGGGAACTGCCGGACCAGATCCCGTCCTTTAAGAGTGATGTCCAACTTTGGACGTCCTTCAGATAACGTACGTCGCGTCGCCACTTCCTGCATCAACACGGAATAGAGTTCTTCGCCCACAAGGCCGTCTTCGCGCATGACCGCATATTCACGTTCTTCAAGGCGCAGCGCGGTTCGCTGGATGAATCGTCGCTCTAACTTTTCGGCGTAACCGGGAAATTGCAGTCTCAGACCATCAAGCGCCGTCTCAACCGCCTCGGATCGACGCGCCAACACTTCATCCAGCAATTCCGCAACCCGGCGGCCATGGATCCGGCGGATGCGGCCGCGGACGAACCCATCGAGGTCCTGCAGGATCAGACGTTGCATGAGCAATCTTTCGAACCTATCCGTTGTGATACGCGTGAGTGGGAACGAAATTCGAAGCCGGTTGTGCAGAAACACGGCGATCCGAAAAGATCTGCCGTAAACGACCGACCGATTTGATGCGCGCTGATAGCCGATCCGCCCGCCAGTCCGTGCGCCTTCAATGAGCCGATCCGCATCGGACAAAATCTTCTCACTCAGAACCGATGACATGGTGCGTTCTCGCATCCTGGCCAATACAGAGTCCCGCTCTGCACCGGCCAGCGCAATAAGACCAAGCGTGACCCGGTCACGATCCAGGATCTGCGCACTGTCTTCGGCGGCCTTTACGGCCTCGTCCAGGCGTTCACTAAACTGTTTGGCTTCGTTCCTGACGATATCGTGCGTCAGGTTATAGTTTTCTGCTGTGCGGGACATGTCCTCGCGAACCGATTGCAAGGCGACGGCGACCACCTGACGCGACAGGGCGGTATCAAGCGGAGAAAGCCTGTCGAGCCCCAGTTTTGTGATCACCATGCGCAAGGTTGTACCCTGAACAATCAGTGTAAACAGCGTAAAGCCAGTGGCCAGAATGCCGACCAGGCGCTTCGTCTCAAGCGGGATGTGCGTGCTTTCGGTGACTGCCAGAGCCAGAGCCAGCGTCACGGCACCACGCAACCCACCCCACAGTATTGCGGTGCGATAGGGGCGTTCGACAGCAGGTGACAAACCGATTGCCGTAAGCAATGGCAGCAACCCGAACAGAATTGCCGCCCGTGCGAACATGGCGGCCAGAACCACCACAACCAGCAGGCCAAAGTCGGACGGCCGCACCTCTTCCAGCAATCGTGGTATCAGCAAGGCTGCAAGAATAAAGATCAGCGCGCCTGCCCAATGTGCCAGTAGGTCCCAAACTTCTTGCAGATTTGTCCAGGTGGCCGGTGACAGACGACCGGGGCCTGTGAGGTTGAGCGTAAGACCTGCAGCCACCACCGCGATGACACCCGAAGCTCCGACGCTTTGTTCTGCAACGATATAGGCGAGATACGGCAAAGACACGGATATTGAAATCTGCGCCATTTCCCAGCGGCCTACGAAAGCCATCAGCCAAACCGCCATGCGCGCCATAAGCCAACCGGTGAGAACTCCACCTGCGATCAACAGCGGAAATTGCCCCACGGCTTCACTTAGCAGTGGATTGGGTCTCCCGAGCATAACAAAGCTCATGAATAGCCCGAAAAGAGCAATCGCAGCAGCATCGTTAAGCAGGCTTTCGCCCTCGATTATTCGCGACAGCCTGCGCGGTGCCGAAATCGACCGGAAAATGCTGACAACCGCTGAGGGATCCGTTGTCGATACAATAGCACCGATCAACAGACAGGCGGCCAGCGGCAGCGTACTTGCCCAACTGAGCGCATAGCCAATGGAAAGTGTCGCAACAATTACTGCCACAACGGCCATCATCAGGATGGGCATCCAGTCATCCAGCATCCTGCGCAGGTTCATGCCGAGTGTCGCCTGAAAGAGCAGCGTGGGCAGGAAAACATAGAGGAAGACGTCTGACCGGATCGGTAGATCGATAATTGCCTGTGCCCCCGGATTCAATGCATCCGTCAGGTCGGTGTCGAGAAAGAACGTCGCGCCAAGCCCGATCACTATCCCCAGAACGGCGAGGATAACGCTGTAAGGCAGGCGCATTCGCGCGGCCAGCGGTTCCGCCACGCCGATTACAACAAAAAGAGAAGTGATGATGGTCGTAATGACGACGATATCCATAGTTACGTATTACCTGAGAACTCGAGTAAGTGGAATCCACTCTTAAAGCCGGATCGACCACGTGGAATCAATGTGTGAGCTTTCAAATGCCCGGTTAGAGCCCTATCCGGCCGTTTACCACCATTTAGGACGATTAAAACTAGGTGATAATTGGCAGTTGAGCGGGACATTACAGTCAACCCGACAACTAAGGGCTGACAGTGTTTTGCCGTTCTTCTACTTCTGGGACGTTTTCAAGCCGGAGGATGCGATGATTAGTCTAAATACACTTTCAAAATCTGAACTCGCCCGTCGCGTGGCCGACATTGCCACGCTTGAGGGCGAATTTTTGCTGCGCTCTGGGCAGATCTCGCATCGCTATTTCGACAAGTATCGGTTTGAAGGTGATCCTCTCTTGCTGAAGCCACTGGCGCAGGCGATGAGCTCCCTTTTACCCTCGGATACGGAAATTATTGCGGGGCTTGAGCTGGGAGGTATCCCCTTGGTCACGGCGATTTCCCTTGAAACCGGGTTGCCAGCAGCATTCGTTCGAAAGACGGCAAAGACCTACGGAACGTGTCGCGCAATAGAGGGCCAGGACATCGCCGGGAAAAAGGTAACGTTCATCGAGGATGTCATTTCCACGGGTGGTGCAGTTACTGAGGCTTATCAGCTTGCGGTGCAGGAAGGTGCTGACGTTCTCGCGGTCGTCTGCGCTATCTGGCGCGGAGAAAGGGAACTGACAATTCAGGGCGTTCCTACCCTTCCTGTTCATCCAGTATTTTTGCGTGCTGAATTGGAGCGCTGAAGAACTGCTGGACCCAAAGATCTACTGGAACAAGGGGCTAGATGCGGCCATTCTCTGGGCCGGCATAGACGGGCAGGATGAGCCTTTAGCGGTCATTGCTCAGTGGCTGGCCTGACGCGTTCGCTTTGGTCCGCTTCCGGCCCATACCGGACATTGGAAATACCTATGACTTAAGGCAGCTGAGCGGGACGAAGCCACCTGATGCTGGTGCGGTGAATTTTGCCACCACAGACCGGCAAAGTGCCGGTTCCGTCGCCGCTGTGCAGCGTGAATTCCCGAAACCGGACATTGAAAACCGTGAAATTGGCCCAAACCGGAACCGTTCGTTCACTGCAACAGTTTCGGATGCCTTACATGCGGACCAATCTGTCCTTCAACCGATGACCAGTGCCACCGGTTGAAGTGTTTTACGTAGTGGCTAAGCCGTGGGCTGTGCCGCAGGCAATTTGCGTGGGTAAGGGTCGCCTTGTTGAAACGATCCCGCCGCAGTGAACAGAACGTCGGTCGACGAGTTCAAACCGGTTTCTGCAGAATCTTGCAGCACGCCGATTATGAAGCCAATGCTGACCACTTGCATGGCCGTCGCATTGTCGATGCCAAACAAGCTGGCGGCCATTGGGATCAGTAACAGTGATCCTCCTGCTACGCCCGAAGCCCCAGTGGCAGCGATCGAAGCAATGATGCTCAGGAAAACAGCTGAGACGAAATCAACTTGAATTCCCATTGTATGAACAGTTGCCAACGTCATCACTGTGATGGTTATGGCGGCACCGGCCATATTGATTGTCGCTCCGATTGGAATGGTGACCGAGTAAGTCTCTTCATCCAAATCCATACGACGGCAAAGTTCCATGTTTACCGGAATATTGGCGGCCGAGCTGCGCATGAAGAAAGCGGTAATCCCGGACTCTTTCAGGCATGTGAAAACCAACGGATATGGATTCTTGCGAATGCGCAGGAACACGATCAGCGGATTTACAACCAACGCCATGAAAATCATGCAGCCAAGCAATAACGCCAGCAGTTGGCCATAGCTTGCAAGTGTTTCAATGCCGGTCTCAGCAATTGTCGAAGCCACGATACCAAAGATGCCGATTGGAGCCACTCGGATTATCGCTGCGACGATCTTGGTAATCGCGCCGTCCAGATCCGACATCAAGGTCTTGGTCGAGTCGCTGGCGTGACGGAAAACAAGCCCCAGGCCAACGGCCCAGGCGAGAATGCCGATATAGTTAGCGGTTGCTAAAGCATTCACCGGATTGTCCACGATTTTCAGCAGGATATTTTTGACCACCTCAGCTAAACCGTCCGGAGCATCCAAAAGCTCGGGCGTACCTGTCAAATGCAGAGTAACCGGAAACATGTAGCTGGCTGCAACCGCAACCAGTGCAGCTGCGAAGGTTCCGACTATATACAAAAGCACCACGGGGCCCATACGCACCTCGCTGCCTTTTTTGTGGTTTGTGATCGCAGCGCAAACCAGGATCAGCACCAGAACTGGTGCAACAGCTTTCAATGCATCGACGAAGAAGTCGCCAAGCAGGCCGACCGCTGACCCGGCAGTAGGCCAAAGGGTGGCAAGCAGAACACCGGCGGCAAGACCGATGGTGATTTGAGTAACCAGGCTACCACGCAGAAGAAAATTCATGGGGACCATCCTGTTTGAATAGGGACCTCACGGGCGAAACTCACGCCCGCGGAGGCACGGTTGAAGTTCAAGGGCTGGTGGCTATTTGGACGTCTTGGCGCGGAATTAAACTGCTCTAGTTGGCTTAGGCCTTGGTCGCTCGGTTTTGAAGTATTTGTTTTGAAACTAAAATTTCATGATTTGCTTAAGCATTACAAAGGTTTACCTTGCGTCAACTTACTTGCATGGTTCACTCAAGATAAATGATTTTTAATAAAGCTCCCTAAGTGGTTGTACTCTGAATCGACTCCTTTCTTACCCATGCGGTCCAGTGATGAACCAGAAGCTGCATTGGCAAGGATGGTGTGACAAAGTCCGGTTTCGAACAGCGCTAATCCATCGCTTTCAGAAACAGGTCTTAGCAAAGAAAGCATGCTGAAGACGCCCGCTTTGGGCCCCGAGCCGCCATTGCTTGGCCGTCTGGGTGGTGCGTGTACGGTTGACCGGTCGCAGCCCGAAGCGGACATTGGATTTGAGGCGCACTTGGCGGGTCAGCGGAAAAAGCTGCCAGCCTGGATGACCGTCTTTTCTCCAGCGTAAATTTGTTGGTTGTCTTCCAATAGACCCAAGAAAAGTTTCACGCCAACAACGCGGCCATACTCTCGGAACTGGAATTGTCTGAGAGCAGAGACTGAAGACTTAACTGCGTGTATGAAGACGGTGTCCTGTACACAGTCGCCCAAGGTTCAAACTTGCGGCTTCATTCCTGTAGACCGGGTCAGAAAGCAATCTGCTCTTCAAAAAGTTTATTCCAATTACTTTCGAAAAGCCCGCACGACGCCCATCGTCTAAATTTTTTGTTTTCAATACAGTAAGGCGCTGTATCTTGAACGGAAAGGACCACCGTTGGGACGCGGGAGATTTCACAATGGAATTGATTACAGAACAACTGCGCGCCTTCCCGATCATGGCACTGTTTCTTTGTCTGGGTCTGGGATACGGCGTAGGGAAGTTTCGGGTCGGCAAGTTCGAACTGGGGGGCATCGCTGGTACATTGTTGGTGGCGGTCTTCATTGGCCAGATCGGCGGTATCAACCTCAGTACCGATGTTCAGAATGTTTTCTTTTCCCTCTTCATTTTTATGGTTGGCTATAATGGCGGCCCGCAATTTTTTGCGGCCTTGAACCGAACTGCGCTGACCAAGTTACTTGCCGCGTTTATGATGACCCTCTGGGGGTTGTTTTTTGTTATTGTTGTGGCTCGGTTGGCCGGCTTGGACAAAGGGTTGGCGGCTGGATTGGCCGCTGGTGGCCTGACACAATCTGCAATCATCGGCACCGCTGGAAATGCCATCGATCTGCTTGGGCTGGCCGCAGATGAGGCAGAAAAGCTAAAAACCAACATCGCCGTAGGATACTCGGTTACTTATATCTTCGGCTCGATCGGCCCAATATTGGCAGTTAGTGTCATTCCAATCATCATGCGTGTCGACCTGCGGCAAGAAGCGATTAAGCTGGCTCAGAAACTCAGCGGCGGCGGTCGCAAACTAGAGGAAGGTGAGTTCCTTCCTATGAACCGGTTTGACGCCCGAGCCTATCAGGTAAATGCCGATGCAACCATTGCCGGAAAAACCGTCAAAGACATCGAAAGCGGTTATGATGGTGATCTGATCGTCGAACGGTTACTCCACGATGGCGCTCCTGTGGATCCGAATCCTGAAACAGTGGTCAATGCCGGAGACGTTGTGGTCGTCTCCGGCCTCGTAGCGACTTTGACCCAGT
This sequence comes from Ruegeria sp. YTSC230, assembly GCF_059609665.1. Taxonomy (NCBI): domain Bacteria; kingdom Pseudomonadati; phylum Pseudomonadota; class Alphaproteobacteria; order Rhodobacterales; family Roseobacteraceae; genus Ruegeria; species Ruegeria sp. YTSC230. The sequence goes on from NZ_JBXWMC010000017.1 coordinate 32,470, forward strand.
TCGAGGGTAGCGCCAGTGGTGAAATCGGAGAGTATCCTCCTGAACTGACGGTTGTAGAGGAACGTCGCAACGTAGTGGTCACCAACCGCAAACTGACCGGCAAAACGTTGGCAGAATTGAGCGAGGCTCTGACAGCGGATCAAAGGCGCGGCGTTCACATCTCAAAGATCACCCGCATGGGCCATGATGTCCCTGTCCTGCACAACACCGAGATACACGCAGGTGACGAGGTCAGTATTGTCGGTCACAAGGACGATCTGAATCGAGTTGCGAAAGTTGCGGGCTACGTTCCGCCTTCGGCCTCGGTAACCAATTTCATTGCATTGGGGATCGGCGTCGCCATCGGCTTTCTGATAGGAGAGATCAGTTTTGTCATCGCAGGAACCAAAGTGGCTTTGGGGTCCGGTCTCGGTTGCCTAGTTACAGGGTTGATCATCGGCTACATGCGCATCCGGCGACCCAAGATCGGCGGCATTAACCGAGGGGCCGCGAATTTCCTTCAGAGCTTTGGACTAGCTGTGTTTGTTGGTGTCGTTGGCCTCAATGCAGGCAAGCCCGCACTAGAAGCGATTCAGGAATATGGGATCACGCTGTTGCTGTTGGGTGTGGTGGTTACATTGATGCCCATGATCGTGCAGTTCCCAATCAACTATTTCGCCCTGCGTATTAAAAACCCGATTGAGGCCTGTGCGGTTGTGACCGGATCACGCTCGGGCAATCCCGGTTTTGCGACACTATTGGAAAAGGCCGGAAACTCGACTCCCACACCAGCTTTCACCATGACCTATGCCGTGGCTAACATCTTCCTAACGCTCTGGGGACCGTTGGTTGTGGCTTTTGTTCCGTGAGTCAAACCGGAAATGGGCGCGACAACCGGGGTCCTAACCTGGACGGGTGGGATCAGCGTTTGTGCAAACCATCACGCTGATCCGTTCCTCTTTGCTATTGCTAGATCTCAACCGTGCAACGGCAGTCCTTTCGAGGCACGGTAGGCCTGCACGTAACCCGTGGCCACCGCGCGCACCGCTCTTCCGATCTGGCGGTAAGCACTATCATCCAAATTGGCGAACGATACCCGCGCTGACCAGTTGGGCGCGTCAAAGCCCGATCCATTCAGCAAAACGATCCCGTGATCCTGAGCCAGTTTGAAGGATATATCTAGCGGGTGGACATTCTCTTTAATCCACTCGACCACCTCCTCTCCCACGTATTTACGGAGCCAGAATTCGAAGTCGATGATACCGTAGTATTTGTCGAACAGCGGGTTATCTGGAACTTCGATGCCCATCCCTTCGACCAACTCGTCAAAGCGGTGCTTCAGAATACCCCAGCAGAATTTCTGATAGGCCTTCTCTTCGTCCATAAGCTCGACCAGTGAAAACAAAGTCATCATCACCTGCTGCGGCAGTGACAGACCTGCGGTGTGGTTCAGCGCAACATCGCGGCTGTCGGCGACGATCCGGTCGATGAACTTGAACGAGGATGGATCAGGCGTCAACGTTTCGTACCGGGCGTTGACGACCGCCTTGGTTTCGTCCGGAGCCTCCGCAATCATCTTGTCGAAGATGTTGTTCTCGGCCACCAAAATCGCGCCCAAACGCCACCCGGTGCAACCGAAATACTTGGAGTACGAATAGACCCCGATCGTGTTCTCAGGCAGATGCCCCAAGATAGACTGAAAATTCGGAATGAAGGTCCCGTAAACATCGTCAGTCAAAATGATCAGGTCCGGGCGGCGGTTCTTTACGAACTCGACAAGCCGAGTCGAGACTTCGGGGCTGATAGCGACTGAAGACGGGTTGCCCGGGTTGACCAGAAATAGTGCTTTGACTTTCGGGTCGGACAAGATTTCAAAATCATCGTCGTTCAGTTGAAAGTGGTCCTCTTCTTTCGAAGATACATCCACTGTGTTCAGCCCATAGTCTTCAAGTACCGGCATTTCCAGATAGGGCGTGAAAATCGGTGTACCCAACGCAATGGTGTCGCCGGCATTCAGCAACCGCTGGTTCTTGAGTGCCTTGAAAATATAACACATCGCAGCGGTTCCACCCTCAACTGCGTAGATATCGAACTTCGCATCCGGTCGGTGCCCCGCGCACATCGCCCACATAACGTATTCGTGGACAATCGCCTCGTTGTGCTCCATGCACCGGTCGGGCATCGGGTAGTGGTCGCCAACAATACCGTCGGTCAACTCGAGCACGAAATCCTCCGGTGTAAAACCAAATTTCTCAATCGCAAAATCCACTACGGCCACCAAAGTTTCCGCACCTGGAGGACCGTTTCCTTCAACCGATTTGGCGCAATATGCTTTTAGCCGGTCATAACAGCCTGGCCCTTGCGGCATCCCGGCCAAACCGACCTGCGGCTCATTACGATGGCGCTGAGCTTCTGTCATAGCGAACTGCCCTAAAAGGAAAAACGCCTCCCGCGCTTTAGTGGCGATCCAGTTAGGGTTCCCTCGACCGGCATTGAGGTATGGCAGAGACATCTGCCGAGCCTCTTTTTGCGCCAACTTAATAAGTTCGTCTTTGATTTGGAAAGGACTTAGGTTTTCAAATTTATGCAGGTTGAGCGATTCTGGCATGACATCAAATCCTTGCGTTAAAACAGATGACGTAGTTTAGCGGATCGCATGCAAGGCAATGTGTCAATGAAAACAACACTATTTGAAGGGAACGGCGTAAAATCAAGGATTACGAGTCTTCGCTACAAGCCTTGGCTGTAACCATTTTGCAGGGCAGACAGAGTTATGGAAATTACGCCGACGCTTTGGTCTCAGTGCTGACATCCCACTAAAATTTGCAAGGTTCACCATCTGCGCATTGCTGTCATTCGTGGCCGCCAACACTGCGCAAACAGCGAATGTCCAGAAGGTGGCCTGCTCTACCAACACCGTTCCTTGATGGAACGACTGCTATCTCCGAGGCAGGATGTAAGGAATGACCGCTTCGAGCTGATGGCTGTCATCCAAATTGGGGGCAGAGAACGATCGCTCTGAGCCCACTTTGGCCAATGCTGCACACCGCAGGAAGGTCAGTTTTGAGGCAAAATTGAAGCAGCATATAGTCCCAGCGATATAAATTGGAAGTAGATCCATGCTTCGAGGAGGCGTTGGAATAAGCCTTGTGTTACTGGCATCAAGAAAATTGTGAAAAACAAACAGAAGCCGACGATTGTAGCTGGCGGCGCCAAGCGCCGCAGAAGCGAATTTGGTGGGGCAGTCAGGCTGAGGATCAGCAAACCGATCAACGCAAGCGGATAAGCCGTCACCGCAATTGCCATATGAGCAATATGGACCAACGTGCTTGTCATGTTCTCGTCGCTGCCTCGACTATCACACCCCGCATCACAAGGCAGAAAGGCGGCAAGTATCAAAAGAATGGCGTAAGCGGATAGAAGCAATATCGAGATTCGTTTTGTCCTGCTGCCTGGGAGGCAACTGTTTAGTCTTGCGAGGAACGCCAGAAGCCAAATCTCTGTCGGTATGAAGACGGCATAGTTGGTCCACGTCGCCAAGGGGGCCCCTACAGCCCCGAGTGCGCTCATGAATTGGTCGATATGCGAATAGTTGGGGGTCAGTGCACTTATGATGCCCACGCCTATCGCCAACCAAAGTCCACTAATAATGGGCAAAACGACAAGGCTTATTGATCGTGAGTTGCCCCAGAGAGTTATCCGCAAAAGCTCTGCCCCTGTGTTGACGCGCACGCTTCTTAGAGCGATTGCCCTGACGAGTTGGCACCTTCCGTCAGGCAAGCCGATCAGAACACGTCGCTCATCCATGTCAATCACAGAGTGGGATCACAACTTCCAGAATCTGGCACCGGTAAATCAGTAGCCTCCGTTCAGGTGCATCTGATCGCTTCCGAAAGCAGACCTTTGCGCCATCGCGGCATTAGTCAGCTTTGTCCCGCTTATCGGAAGTTTGGCTACTGTTTTGCGAAAATCCGCTTCTTCCTCAAACCAAACACTTTAACTTAGTTCGACAACCGCGGTTGCACCTTGCCGCAACCGGCGTCAGACTATCCAAAACACCCCGCTCAGACGGCAATCGATCAAATAGATCAATCGCTTAACATCGGCACCCCGTCAGGCGAATAACCTGCAATGTCAAAGACCCAAATCATCCCACTGCAGACAAAAAAGTCCGGGCAGAATAAATTCAGTCAAAAAGACCGTTGGCGTGCGTCTGAAGCTGCAAGAAGCGGGGCCCGTGTAGTATCCACCGTTGCCTCATGTCTACTGCGTCCTCCGTAGTCGACCGATGACTGGAACGAATAGCCATCCCGCACAGGTTTGCGCTCTTGTCGAATCAAATCAATTCGTATTTTGTCCTCGCGATGGTTCCCGACTGTATTTTGCGGTCAGGGATAAAAGGGAATACGGTGCGGTTCTGTAAAAAGGCCAATTCCGTGACTGCCCCCGCAACTGTAGGCGGCGAGCGACCCGAGATCGTCCACTGGGCAATAGCCTGGGAAGGATCGGGATAGCTTTGACCCGCAAGTCAGGAGACCTGCCATCCGAAATTTATGAACCTGGGCGGGGTGTCCCAGAGGGAGATGACAATGTTTCAAGCGGTCCGTACCGTGCACGACTTTGCGCTCGCTTTGCCCCTGTCCGAACACAGGAGGCGTTGCCGTTGTCATTGCAAAAAGCTGACACCCAAAGGGGTAAGTGTCTGACAGAATTCAGCGTTCCGGTGCTGGTCGCGGGCGCTCTGGCGCTGTCGGCGCTCTTGTGGCTCGCGATTTACGCGGTGATTTGATGTCGGCCGTTTTGCAAATCCGCGATCTGACGTTGGGCTACCGCGACCTGACATTGTTTCACCGCCTCTCCATGGATATCGCGGCCGGAACGACCCTTGCCGTTCTTGGTGCGAACGGATCGGGCAAGAGCACATTTGTAAAGATGCTGCTGGGCTTGATGGATCCGCTTTCGGGCAGTTTGACTTGGCCGCAAGGGCGTCCTCGTGACATTGGGTACCTAGCGCAGATGACCGAGTTCGACCGCCGATTTCCCATCCGTGTGAGGGATCTTGCCGCGATGGGGGCCTGGCGCGGGTTTGGTTATCGTACCGGACTGGACGCCGCCGCGCGTGACCGGATGGCCGCCGCGCTGGATGAGGCCGGTGTGCTGGATATCGCTGACCGGCCTCTGCATATGCTATCGGGCGGGCAACTGCAGCGCGCGCTGTTCGCGCGAGTTATCATGCAGGACGCACCGCTGATCCTGCTGGATGAACCGTTTGCCGCGGTCGACCAAAGTACCGAAGCACATCTATTGTCGATTATCCGCCGATGGCGCGATGAGGGGCGCGCGGTGGTTTTGGTGGTGCACGATCTTTCCTCGGTGCTGGATTATTGCAGCCACGCGCTGCTTTTGGGCGGGCAAGAGGCGACCCATGGACCGGTGAATGACGTTCTGACACCAGACCGTCTGGTTGCACAAGGATACCTCTCGGAAAGTCAGGCGTCCTGGATGTTCCGTGGCACCCATTCAACAGCGGAGCACGGCAATGTATGACCTGATCGTCGAAATGTGGAGCTTTGCCTTCATGCGTCGCGCTTTTGTGGCAACCACGGTCCTCTCGGCCTCGGTCGCGCCGGTGGGGGCATTTCTTGTTCTGCGTCGCCTATCGCTGGCTGGTGAGGCCATGGCCCACGCGATTACCCCTGGCATTGTCATCGGCTTTGTCACCGCGGGCCTGTCGGTCATGTCGCTATTGGTCGGAGGGCTTATCGCGGGTGTTGGCGTCGCCATTTTGACCGCCTTTCTGGCACGCCGGACGATCCTGCGCAGCGATGCCAGCCTTGCCTCGCTCTATCTGATCGCATTGGCGGTAGGTATCTTTATCCTGTCTGCAGCAGGGTCCGCAGTTCCACTAAAAAGCTTCCTGTTTGGATCAATCCTTGGGATCGACGACGCGTCGATGGTCCTTGTCGGCGGGGTGGCGACAGTCACATTGTTGGCATTCGCCGTTCTGCTTCGTCCGCTGATTGTCAGCACCTGTGACCCGGTTTTCTTCGAAACGCAGACGCGCCGACCGTGGTTGGTAGATCAGGGTTTTATGCTGCTGTTGGTTCTGAACCTTCTGGCTGCGTTCAAAACACTGGGAACGTTGATGGCCGTTGGCTTGATGATCCTTCCCGCAACTGCGGCGCGCTATTGGGCCAGTACGATCACCGGGCAACTGGTCCTGGGTTTTCTGTTTGCCTTGTCCAGTTGCTGGATCGGCCTGACCCTGTCCTACCTGTTCCCGGACACACCGTCCGGCCCGGCGATCGTTTTGGTTGCCGGTGGGTTCTTTCTGTTCTCGGCCATTTTCGGTCCCCTTGGTTTTGGCAGACGGATGCGCAAACCGTCTGTTTCCAAAGACATCCCCATTGCCCAAATTCAACAAGAAGAGAGAGCACAATGACTCTTGTAAAGTCACTCTACACCGGCATCGCCTCTGTGTCGTTTGCTTTGGCTGCATTGCCGACCGTTGCGGCAGAAGGCAACGTCAAGATCGTCGCCAGCTTTTCGATCCTCGGCGACATGGTCGAAGAGGTCGTCGGCGATCTGGCCACGGTTACGACAATCGTGGGCCCGGACGCGGATGCGCATGTGTATCAGCCTTCGGTTGCAGACGCGAAGGCCGTTGCCCAGGCGGATATCATCTTTGTCAACGGTCTGGGCTTTGAGACATGGTCCGATACCCTGATCGCTGAATCGGGCACTGACGCAACCGTGCACGTTGCCACCGACGGTATCACGCCTGTCACAGTCGAGGGCAAAATCGACCCCCACGCCTGGAACTCGCTGTCGAATGGCATGATTTACGTGACCAATGTTGCCGACGTGATGACAGAGGCGATGCCCGAGCACGCCGAAGAAATCGCTGCCAATGCTGCGGCCTATATTGCGCAGCTTGAGGCGCTGGATGCAGAAACCAAGACAAAGCTGGCAGGCCTGCCTGCCAATCGCCGCACGGTTGTGACTGCACATGACGCATTTGGTTATCTGGCAGACGCCTACGGCCTGACTTTCCTTGCGCCGGTTGGCATCGACACCGAGGCGGAGCCATCAGCCAAGGATCTTGCTGTTCTGATTGACCAACTGAAGGCTGATGGCGCTGCTGCGCTGTTTGTTGAAAACATCACAAGCCCTACTTTGATTCAGCAAATCTCGGATGAAACCGGCATCGTGATTGGTGGGCGGCTGTTCTCAGACGCCTTGTCGGAACGGGGTAGTCCGGCCACCAGCTATCTCGCGATGTTCCAGCACAATCTGAACACTCTGTTGAACGCGCTTGGGAACTCAACCGCAAGCTAACTAGTCTTTAGGTACGGGGCGGCGCCTGAACCGCCACCCTGTACCGTGCATTGGAACAGCGGGTTCTTGGTAATCGCCACCTAGTCCGGCTTCCATCCATCTTCGTATTCTCCCAAAGTTCGGGAAAGATCCAACAGCGAGGCGAACAGTCTTGCGTAAACGTCCCGTGACATCATGGTCTTGTTGTCATCCAACACTTGCAGAAGATCGACGACGCCCGAGGCAAAGGCATCATAGACCAACTGGTCCGCGGGCGTTGGGTCCAGGGTCCATATATCGTGCGCGTTATAATACCCTACGGGTTGGGGATCGTCGTCTATCATTTGTCCGCCTCATTTTGGTGAGGCGCATGTAAGTGAGATGAAGGCGAGAGCTAGTGATGTGGCGGAAAGTCACAAGCTTTTGGCAACGCCAAAAAGGCGAACCTGATTTCGCGTCTGGCTTTTACAGGATGTGTCGAAGCACGTTTTCACCACAGTTGGCTCGTGTTGTGCCAGCTCGGCAGTTGTCAGGGTTTCGAATGTTCGCTCTGCAAAACTTCCAGAAACAAGTTTGTCACCCGTGTTGGTTCAGGTTGCTTTCTGGTCACTGCTGCAAACCGGGTTCGATATTGCGTTTCGCCCGGCAACACCATCCGCATCTTTTCCTGGTCCACAAAATCCTGCGCAAGATGATCAGGCAAATAACCTATGTATCGCCCTGACAGGATTAGTATGGCCAGCGCCTGCTCGCTTTGAACTTTTGCTGACCGTTTGAAACCCAGTTGCTGACCGACGATCAGGTTCGGAGAGTTCACGCTGAGCCCAACATAGTTGTACCTGAGCAGGTCACTGGTCCTGAGTTCCCGGTCTGGTATTTCGAACAGGGGGTGTTCTCGGCCGCAATACAGGAACATGTTCTCGCCATATAACGGAGCATAGTTAAGACTCGTCGAAGGGCGATGCAGCGCAATAATTCCGATGTCGAGCTGGCCACTGATGACCATGGTCTCGATCACGTTTGGCGGCTCAAGAGACAATTCGATCTGGACCGAGGGGGCGGCTTCGTTGAACCGATGAATGGCGCGGGCAAGCCGGGAATCCGGGTTTGACGCACATTGATCAAATAGCGAAATGCGGATCGTTCCCCCCAACTGTTCCTTGATCTCGCTGACCTCGTTCCGAAATTGCGACACGGACACAAGCAAGTGATCTGCTGCTTGCAGCACTTTTGCGCCGTCTTCTGTCAGGGCGAAACCCGCAGGACCGCGCGTGCACAGTTTTAAGCCCAATCGCAGTTCCAAATCAGTAACATGCTTTGAAATGGTGGATTTGCCGATATTCAGCTCAACTTCGGCTGCGGACAGACCACCACTTTCCACAACCGTCTTGAAAACGCGCAGCAATCGGATGTCGCTGTCGCCGATGCGTGAGGCAACCATTTTCTACCCAATTCGTAAGGTTCGATATATGTGAAACCTATCGCGCAAAGAATGGCAACATAGAAACACATTTCACAAGCTACTCTGAAAAAGCCGAGGTAGAATCGGACTGGCCATCTCTCCCCAGGTCAGCGCGCACCTCGAAACATGATAAAACTGGGAGGACATCTATGTCATTCATCAAAAAGCTTGGCACCATGACTGCTGCCGTTTCGGTCGCGGCACTAATGGTTGCTGGCGCAGCCGACGCGAAAAACTTCAAGATTGCTGTTGGCGATAGTGCAGGCAGCGCACAAGAAGCCCTCGGATTGGCTTTCGTTAAGGCACTCGAAGAAAAATCGGGTGGCGCGCACACAGCTACACTGTTCCTGAACGGTCAGCTGGGTTCCGAGCAGGACACCGTCAACGAGGCCGCAATCGGCACGCTGGACATGTCGCTGCTGGCGATCAACAACATCACGCCGTTCTCGCCTTCGGTTGGTGTATTCACTCTGCCTTATGTGATCCTGTCGCTGGAAGATGCTGAAAAGCTGACCCAAGGCCCGATCGGTCAGGAACTGGTGGAAAACACCATTCGTGACGCAGGTGTGCGCATCATCGGCTGGACCTACACAGGTTTCCGCCGTCTGACCAACTCGAAAAAGCCTGTCAGCTCGGTTGCTGACCTGCAGGACCTGATCATCCGCGTTCCCAAGAACGAAATCATGATTGAAACCTACAAGTCCTGGGGTATCAGCCCGACTCCGATGGCATGGTCCGAGACCTTCACCGGTCTGCAAACCAAAGTTGTCGACGGTCAGGACAACCCTTACCTGACGATCAACGCAATGAAGTTCTACGAAGTCCAGAACCACGTGACCAACCTGCGTTACATCTTCTCGATCGAACCGCTGATCGTTTCGGAATCTGTTTTCCAGGGTCTGAGCGAAGAAGACCAGAAGATCATCCTGGAAGCCGGTCAGGAAGCAACTCAGATTTCCGCTCAGTTCCTGCGCGACTCTGAAGCTGCGATCAAAGAAGAGCTGACCGAAAAAGGCATGGCAATCATCGATCCTGAGAACGATGAGGCCGAGTTCATCGAACTGGCAACCGGTGCAGTATGGCCTCAGTTCTATGAGTCCATCGGCGGCGTCGAGAAACTGAACACGGTCCTCGAGGCCATCGGCCGCGAGCCCGTCCAGCAATAATCGCCAAAGAGCGAAAAGGAAAAGAGCGCTTCGGCGCTCTTTTCATCTCAGGGAGGAGGGAATTCCGCAATGTTCTGGAAATTTCTGGACAATATCGAAAGTATCATCTGCCGGATCCTGTTATCCGGCTTCGTCTGTCTGCTGTTTGTACAGATCATCGCGCGGGAAGTCTTTGGCTTTTCGTATAGCTGGATCGAAGAACTGTCAGTCTACATGTTCGTCTGGTTTGTCTACTTTGGCGCCAGCTATGCGGCATTGAAAGGTGCGCATAACCGGGTGACCTTCCAGTTCAAGTTCCTGCCCGAACGCTACATCAAGTATATCGAGGCTTTTGCTGATCTCTTCTGGCTCTTTTTCAACGTCTACTTCCTGTATCTGGCCACGGACTTTGTCTTCAACAAGATGAACAAGTTCTGGAAATCCCAGACCCTGGGTATCGAGATGAAGTATGTCTACATGGTTCTACCTCTCGCCTTTGCGCTGATGACCGTGCGCATCATTCAGGTGAACTATCGCCGCCTGATCAAAGGTGAAGACATCCATGATCCTGACCAGATCGACCTTGATGAAATCAAAGCTGCCACCGAAGCAGCCAAGCGCGACTGAGGCAGGGAGGAAAAACCATGGAATCCGAAATCGTCACAATCCTATTTGGATCGTTTCTTCTACTGCTGCTCATCGGCGCACCGATCACGGTTGCGCTGGGTGTGGCATCGCTGTTCTCGTTCCTTTACCTGGGCGAAAACCCAATCAAATTCGTGCAGATTGCATTTACCTCGGTGGGTGCGTTCCCACTGATGGCTCTGCCTGCATTTATTCTGGCGGGGGCTCTTATGGAGGCCGCCGGTATCTCAAAGCGCCTAATCAATGTTGCTGAAAGTCTGGCTGGTCCATTCACCGGCGGTATTTCGGCTGCAACGGTTATGGCCTGTCTGTTCTTTGGCGCCATTTCGGGCTCGGGCCCGGCAACAACCGCGGCCGTGGGGATGCTGATGATCCCAGCAATGATCGACCGTGGCTATGAGCGCGGCTATGCCTCTGCTATTACCGCTTCTTCTGGCGGCCTCGGGATTATTATTCCTCCCTCCATCCCGATGGTGATCTTCGGCATTGCCGCGCTCGGTATGGCGCCTCCGCTGGAAGCAGTTGAAAAGTTCGGCACCTTCCAGTCGGTTTCGATCTCGAAACTGTTCATCGCGGGCTTTGTCCCGGCGTTCCTGATCGCCACCAGCTTGCTGATCCTTAACTACTTCATGTCTAAAAAGCGTGGGTACAAAGGTGTGGCCGAAGGTTGGTCGCTGCGTCATGTGGCCTGCGAGATGTATCGCGGGTTCTGGTCGCTGATGGCGCCGCTGGTGATCCTGGGTGGTATCTATACCGGCTTCTTCACCCCGACCGAGGCTGCAATCGTCGCGATCTTCTACACTCTGTTCGTTGGCGTGGTCATCTATCGTGAACTGACATGGCAGTCGCTGTTCCAGTCGCTTGAAGCCACCACGTGGCTGACGGGCCGTGTTCTGCTGATCCTGTTCACTGCGACCGTGTTTGGCCGCCTTCTGGTGGAAAACCAGATCCCGGCGATCATCGCGGACTCGATGCTCAGCTTTACCGACAACCTTTATGTGATCTGGGCGCTGATCATCTTCTTCCTGCTGTTCGTCGGCATGTTTATGGAGACACTGGCCACCATCCTGATCCTGGTTCCGGTGATGCTGCCGGTGGCCTATTCGGTGGGTATCGACCCGATCCACTTTGGTGTGGTTATGGTCTGTACGCTGGGTATCGGCTTCCAGACGCCGCCGCTGGGTGAAAACCTGTTCATCGCATCGGGTATTTCGAACATAACGATCGAGCAGATCTCGTTGCGCGCATTGCCCTTTGCGGCGGCTAATACCATCGCGATCTTTATCATTGCGTTCTTCCCTGAGCTGTCGCTATGGCTGCCAAGGCTGTTGGGCTACTGACCTGAAAGGATGATGTTATGAAACAAATGGTGACAAATATCCTGTTCGCGACCGACTTGTCGGAGAACTCGGGTCACGCCATGCGCAATGCGGCCAGCATTGCAATGGCAACAGGGGCAGAAATTCACGTCCTGCATGTGAACGAACCCCTGTCCGACGACGCGAAGATCACGATGGACATGTTCATCCTGAACGAAGAGACGCGTAAAACCGCAGCCCAGCGTCGCCATGAAATGGTGCGCAAGGTGCTGGCCGAACGGCAAGCCAAGTTCTGGGCACAGTTCGAAGGCGATGACGCCAAGATCCGTGAACAGGTGTCCTCGATCGAGGTCACCGACGGGCACCCGGCCGAGGTGATCCTGCGGCGCTCGGTCGAGATGGGGTGCGATCTGATCGTGCTTGGCGCACATGACCACGGCTTTTCGCACACCTTCCTCGGAACGGTGGCGAAACGTGTCTTGCGTCGGTCGAAAATCCCGACACTGATCGTTCCGAACCCGGACGAAGTCTAAGAATTTCCCTGGGCCGCTGCGTTCGTAGCGGCCCATGCTTTGCGCTGTACCGCTAACCAATTTGGTGATGCCCGAACACCGCCTGTTCCGCATCCAACGGCCCTACGTTCATCACGGGCCAAAGCTTTCCAAACTAAAAACCTCCGCCTCAAATCATACCCAGAAAGCTTCGTTAACAGAGCTTAATGAAACGGTGTTCTCTCCTTAAGAACCGGTTCCTTAATTTGAGTTGTGACCAAAACCGCAATCCAAATTCAGGAGGAGAAGACCATGGAAGCGACACAGACTATAACCTCGAACCGCAACGTTTTTTCTGCGCTGTTCGCGGATTATGCTGAGGCCCGAACCGAGCATTTCCGCCGCAGGATTTTCGCCAACACAGTCCACGACCTAGAGGCGTTGAACGATCGCCAATTGAGCGACATCGGCGTCCCTCGGGCTGAAATCAAGCAACGCGCCTATCAAAGCGTTTATCACGGCGCGCCTTATCGGCAGTAATCAAGTGCCGGAGATAGCACCCGCGTAACCAGTTATGAGGTAGTACCAATGTTTGATGTCATCCCGCCAAGCAAGCAATTGCCGCCCACGACCAGTGCCCTGCAATTGTTCGACCGCGCCATGCAACTACGTGCGGTCAGCGCCGATATCGTGCGGGCCGCACAGTACTTGAACAGCTTTTCCGATCAGGAATTGTCAGAGCTGGGCATAAACCGCAGCGATCTTGACGATACGATCCAACGGTTCATCTGAAGCTGTGGCGATAGCCAGGTTTGATACCGGCGACAGAGACGAAGATAAAAGCCACTCCTGTATGTCGGAGTGGCTTTTTGAATGTGGATTTAGGCGGTGTGATCGACGACCTGCAAATGCTGCGCCAGCTTGTCGATCTCGGCCATCCAACCCTGCACCAGTTTTGGGTCGCTGGGCGCCGCATGTACACCGACGGCGATCGCACGATTCAGGATCGCTTCGACCGCCAGCGAGACCGGGATAGACACCAGTCGCGCCATTGCCGTGCCGCGCGCGTCGCCCCAGGCGTCCATGACATAGGTTTTGTGCCAGACGGATGTTCCGTCTTTCTCGGCGTTCAGTCCTACGCACAGAACCACGCGGTCCGGTTCGCCCTCGTCATAGGCGTTTTCGTCCCAGAACTGGTCCGACATTTCCTTCAGACGCGCGTCGCCTTCGGGTCCGGACAGGGTTTCAATCTCGCTGAACACATCCGACCACGCATCGGCCCAGCCATTCAGGCGCAAGGTGCCGCGGACGAATTCCTTGACGGTCCAGTGATCCTCGAACTGATATTCTTCCATGAAAGGCAGAGAGTCGCGGTTCGGATAGACCTCGAAGCTTTCAGGTGTGGGCAGCGGAGCGATATAGCTGCTGATCGCGTCCCACGGGCGGGCTACGTCCAGCGGCGCATAATCGCGGATCGATTTCGACGGCGAACGCAGGGCCTTGAGCACACCCAAAGGCGACCAGCTGAACTTGTAGCGGAACGGGTTGGGGTTCTTCGGAATGCCGCCGCAATACGAGATAAAGCTCAGGTGGTTGTTCGCATCAAACGCGTCCGAGGCGCGATAATCGGCGATCAGAGCGTGTGCCATCAGGTGGTCAATGCCCGGATCAAGCCCGACCTCGTTCACCAGCGCCACACCGGCCTCGCGGGCCTTGTCATCCAACGCCCGCATTTCGGGCGCAATGTAAGAGGATGAGACAAAATTGGCCTCCTTCGAGATGGCCAATTCCGCCAGCGGCACGTGCCAATCGCCCGGCAGCATTGAGACGATCACGTCACCTTTTTCCAGCACTGCGCCCAGTGCGTCGATGTCAAAGGCACGAATGTCGTCGGTCAGGTCTCCGATTTCGGCCTTGGCCTTTTCAATGGTCCTGTTCCAGACGGTGACCTTGTGCCCGCCTTCAATCAGGCGACGCAGGCCGGGGATGGCCGACAGGCCGGTGCCACACCAATGGATGGTCATGCTTAAGCTCCTATATGGCTGTTCAGCCGAATTTCAGTTTCGCGATCACGATCGCACCGACAAGAAGGATCGATATCACATTGCCCAGGATCAGAGGCCATGCAGCGATCATCAATCCGTAGGCCAACCACAATGTCAGTGTTGTCAGGATCAGCAGGTTTGCAGGCAGAGACAGGTCCTTGGTTTCGCGACTGCGCCACGTTTTCAGGGTCTGGGGTAGCCAGCAAATCGTGCCAAGAACCGCTGCTGCACCGCCGATCAAGTGTTCCATGCGTGCACCGGCTCAGACATGTTTGCGAAACTCGTCCTGTGCCCGACCCCAAACACCGCTTTCGATCTCTTTCAACGTCAGCAGAGTTGTCAGCAATTGCGCGGCATAGTCTTCCGAGCTTTCGACTGGCAGCATCGAGGGCAGATTGTCGATTGCCATGACATCCATCACCGGATCCGACGCGACGCGCAAGGCGGGGGCGTCCCACGTGGTGGCGCGGTCGTAAACGGGTACCGGGTTGTAATCGCTGTCCGGGTCGCAGGCGACATCACCAATGGCGGTCAGGTTGCGCGGGTTGGTCAGCGACTCTCGCGGAACAAAGATCGGGGTGCCCGGGCGGGCAAAAATGCAGTTCAGAAACAGGTCATGTTCCAGAATTTCGGGGAAAGGCCCGCCGCTGGCGGTTTCAGCCATGTCCCATTTGGTGACACTGACGCCCATGGCCTCGCACAGGTCGGCGGCGCCTGCACCCACGCGACCCAGCGCGCCGATCACGATGGCGCAGGGACGATTGGCGCCTGTGGCGTTCAACTCGGCCAGTAATTCAGCATTCAGCGCGTCCTTGCCCGAATACACACCAACGGGCGGGCATTCCTCATTCCGTTGCTGCGCCGCCCATGCTTTCAGGGTGACAGCTGCGCCAGCATAACCAGCCCAATACCCGAAGGCCGCGACGCGACGGCCGTTCTCGTCCACAAGGTATTCCAGATCATAAAGCGTTCCGCCCCCGGCCTTGAACCGCTGCAGTAGGGCGCGGCCAGAATGCTGACCCTTATAGGCGTGGCCGAACATGATGTGGCGATGGGGCAGGGGGGTGCCGTCCTCTGGCAATTCCTTCAAACCAAAGACGATGGCATCAAGGGGGGCATCGGGCCAGGAATTCTCGGGCGCAATCTCGCAGCCTGCGTTTTTGTAGCCATCTATCGGGATAGCGCGGGCATGGCTTTCCTCGACGGTCACCCGGATGCCTGCCGCAACCAGGGTCGCCGCGCCTTCTGGGGTCAATCCAACCCGTTCTTCATTCGGGCGTTGCTCTGCCCGGACCCAAAGATGTGTCATGCGTCGTCCTTTACTCAAATCATCCCGGCGGCGCGCACCGCCCGAACCGAGGCGCGCGCCTCCATCGCCTCGCGGAAAGCGAGGATTTTGGGAAAGGCCGACACGTCCACACCGTCGCCTTCCAGCCAGCTGCACACCACGTACAGATACGCATCCGCCAGTGAAACCGTATCGCCCAGCACAAATGGCCCGCGCAGACCATTCGACACGATGTACTCACAGGACGCCGTCATGGTCTGGGCGACCTTGCCGGTCATGTCTTTCCAGCTGGCTTTCTTGTCGGCCCAACGGGCCCCGCGCAGCTTGTGTGCGTGGTTCACATGCATGGTCGAGGACAGATAATACATCACTTCGCGCATACGGGCCGCCATGACAGGATCGGCGGGGATAAGATTTGCGTCAGGCGCAACCGTAGCGACATATTCCAGCAACGCCCCGGTTTCAGTCAGGATGCCGCCATCAACCGCCAATGCAGGCACACGGCCTTTTGGATTGATCTGTTTGTAAGCGGGTTTGGTCTGGTCGCCTTCGGCGAAGTCCAGACGGACCGCTTCATAGTCCAGACCGGCCTCCTCCAAGGCGATGGCAACGGCGATCGAAATGGTGCGGGGAGCATAATAAAGCTGCATCAGAGTGCCTCCGGGCTTGGATTACAGATGCGTTTGGGCAAACTGCCGGTCGGGCGCTTCCAGATGCGGGACTGCGTTGAACAGAACCGGGCTCAGCTGCGCGCCTATCGGGTGCAGACGATGCATTGAGGTGTTCATGATGGCAAGAGCCACCCGCGCCATCGCAGGTATGTCCAGTCCCATGGCCTGTCGCACAACCATCGAGATCAACCCACCTGAGGTCACAACAATCGCGGGCCCACCCTCGGTTCCGATATCGCGCAAAGCGTCCGAGACACGTGTTTCGAATTCCTCAAAGGTTTCCGGGGTCTCTTCGATCTCACCCTTGGCCCACGCGGTAAAAGTTCGCGGCAAATGTTCGACGAACCCCTCACGGTCGGTTGGAATCGAAACGCCATGCTGCTCTTCATACAGTTTCGCAATGTTGAAGTATTCGATCTCATTTAGGCGCGGATCGCGGGTGGGTTCTGGCAGCCCCATGCTGGAAGCGGTTTCCACGTGTCGCGACAGGGTTCCGCAATAGACGCGCGGGTAGAACGCTTGTGTGTTCTGCAAATGCGCGCCCAGCCAACGTGCCTGCTGATGGCCCAGCTCGCTGAGCTTGTCATAATTTACTTCGTCACGTGCGGTGGTGTTGGCCTGCCCGTGACGCACCAGTGTGATATGTGCCATTGCGTCCCCTCTTGCGCGAAGTCTTAGGGCAGGATCAGGGGCGGTGCCAGAGCCCTTTGGCAGAAAGCGGCTAAAAACCAGTTTGATGGCTCGGCTGTCTTTTGTTCGCCGCAGAAATTTGCCCATGGCACGTCGCATGCGATGTTGCCTAACGGAAAAAAGTTTCCTATAGGATACAAAGCCGCTGCATGCGGCCGTATACATGCCTCTGCAACGCCGCCCTCGGGGGACCAAAAGACCGCCAGCAGTCGAAGCCTGTTGACTCGCTGCACAGTCCTAGGAACCTTGGTGTCAATTGGCGACAATACAGAGATAACGTTGCAATCCATGCGGCAATGTTGCCAAGGTCTTAGGAAAGGTCTCTTCCATGTCTGACGCACCCAAACGCACCCCATTGCATTCTTTGCACGTTGAGTTGGGGGGTAAGTTGGTTGATTTTGCTGGGTGGGAGATGCCTGT
>NZ_JBXWMC010000018.1:0-36363 GCF_059609665.1 Ruegeria sp. YTSC230
AGTTTCGTGGCTCACGTCGATGCCTCTCTCGTGCAGCAGATCTTCGACATTCCGAAGCGAGAGCGGGAAACGGATGTACAGCATCTCCGCAAGGCGGATGATCTCGGGACTGGTTTTAAAGTATTTGAATGAGGCAGGTCTGGTCATGGGCAAAAGCTACGCAACTGCCCTACCCCGCTCAAGCAAAGCTCTTCTGACAAGACCATTTTGGTGTTCCGTGTCCATGAGGAGGGCCAGCCAGGCAGAGTTTTGGTCAGCGACTGATTTTCAAGACAAAGGCGAAATATCCTTTACCGAATGCATGGTTGTCGGAACCGGGGGGGGGGGTGCCGTTTGCCTTCACACTTGCAACCCTGCTTTTTTCCACCCGCTGCGCCAGCGATCAGCGCAGGTTGGAATAGAGAATAATGGTAAACGTGTTGTCTCGGTTATCGAAGCCGCATTCGGAGCGATTTCGTTCAATTTGACAGCCGCTGTTTTTGCCGCATCTATGTCATCGAGCTCAGCGAGCGAGGCAATCAGCATCAGGTGGCTCATCAGGAAGGTTGCACGCACAGCCAAGGCTTCGCGACAGGCCTGCGCGGCTTCCTCATAACGTCCCAAGTGAAACAAGGCGGCACCCTGTCCCATGAAAGCGGCGTGCCGCAATGGATCACCCGGGCTGAGTTCGACAGACCGGACTGCATGTTCCAGCGCCTTGTCAGGGCGATTCAGCAAATAAAGATTTGCAGCGGCGAGCATGTGGACCGTCGCCGCGTTGGGATTTTCCGACAATGCTTCCTTAAAGGCTGTCCGCGCGCGGGACAGGTCTTGTGCCAGCATAGAGATCGAATGCGCGGCATAAGCCTTTGCAATGCCGTCCGCGCGATCGCTCCGCAGCACCTGCTCTGCGGCCGCGACAGCTGACTTGGGTCCCTGATCTACAGGTTCCAAACCTTGCACAAGACGTTGGATATGAAGCCATGCTAGCAAGCCCGCTGCGGAGGCGTATTCCGGATCTCGATCCAAAGCCAGTTTTGTCAGTCGTATTGCCTCTATGTTGTCTTGGTCAGTCAGCAAGTGGAAATGTGATAAAGCTCGGAGGTAGAGCTCGTATGCCTGTAAGTCCTTGGTGGGTTTTGCACGCGCACGATTTGTTTCAGCGTGCCGCACCGATGGTTCAATAGCTGTAACTACGTCTTCGGTGACTTGATCTTGAAGATCAAAGATGTCGTCGAGCACACCGTCAAAGCGGTCCGCCCACAAATGGCTCCCATTTTCGGTATCTATGAGCTGTCCCGTGATGCGGACGCGCTGCCCGGAACGCCGAACGGAGCCTTCCAGTACATACCGAACCCCTAAGTCGCGGCCCACGTCGCGGATGTCCGTGCTTTTCCCCTTATAAGAAAAAGAAGAGTTTCGTGCGACGACCATCAACCAACGAAACCGAGATAGCTCAGTTATGATGTCTTCCGTTATGCCATCGGCAAAGAACTCCTGCTCCGGATCACCCGACATATTGTCGAATGGGAGCACTGCGATTCCCGGCCTCACATCCGCTTTGATCGCGAGATTGGCTTTCGTACCCTTTGGCCAACACCAGATTCCAACATGCCGCGTGATGTTTTTCAGTTCGGTTTGCTCTCCGCCGTCGAATAATCCCGCATCGTTACGGTCAAGGCTGTTATGTGACATATCTGAAAAGAGCACTTGTCCCGGCTTCGCGAGAGCCTCCAGACGCGCCGCAACATTGATGCCGTCGCCGAAAATGTCATCGCCATCGGTTACAACTTCCCCTGTGTGAACCCCGATGCGCAGTTTGATGTGGTCAGGTTTGTGGGCGGACTGAACTGCAATCGCGCAAGCTGCTGCTTCAGATGGTGATTGAAACTCGACGATCCAGCCGTCGCCCATGCTTTTGATCAGTGAACCATTGGTATCTTCCACGATCGGGAGAAACGTGTCCTCGCGGAAGGTCTTTAATGCAGCGACTGTGCCAGTACGGTCCTGATCCATCAGCGCGGAATAGCCCACAATGTCGGCGGCCAATACCGTCGTGAGACGTCTTCCCATTCACCCCTCCTCTTTGCAATGAAGTTAGCTCGGTGGGTTGCTTCTGTCAGCCCATTCGTCAGATTTTGAAAAGCCTTAATGAATAGAAAGCACAGGTACAGGCATACACGCACAACTAAAAAGGTAATGCTCAAATACCTGTCGCGCATTCAGCAAACGGTCACCTTCATATCCGCGGAGTTAGTTACTTGCGTTTCTTTAGCTGCCAATGTTCGTGGCAAAGCAATTCCGCTTTGGGCTCGTAGCGGTCATTCGCGGCAGTTGGTACGAACGACCACTCTGCGGACTTTGCGGCCATTGGCCCGCTTTCACCGGAGGACCGCAAACAGTGCAAACCGGACATTAAATAGGAAGGTCTCAAAATTTTGGCTACGCAAAGTTGCCCACGGTCTAAAGCGATGGCCTGCTCTGGGTGCGCCCAACCCAATTCGCGATTACGGCCGCTTCTAGCGCGTTGGTCGAACTGAGCCGCCCAATTTTAGTGGTCCAAATTGAAAGTTAGAGCATGATTGGCCTTTGATCTATCAGGACGAAGACTTCCGGGGCGGATTTGTACACGACGAAACTTTGACAAATAGATGAATCGCAATAATGTAATGTGAGTCGTTGGTTCTCTGCCGTTTTCCACTGACAACCTTCGTTGAACATGAGGCGGTCAAACTTTTATGCGGGTAAAGCAAGCGCTATTCGTGGGTTAAATCACTCAAAAAAGTGAAACGTTGATTTAGACTTAAAAACGACGACAGAGATTACTGAGGATGATCGCAAGGGTCATCCAAAGTTTAGTGTCCTATCGACTAGTTGTTCGGTGTGATTAAACGGCGCCCCGAGAGGCCGATGTATCCAAAAGTATAAGAGGCCATTCGGAATAGGTCGTAGTGTGTTCAGTTCTGCACTGTATCAAAACCTTTAGAAACGCGCAGTTTCAAAACTTTAATACTTTTTACCCGGAGTAGGAGATAAACATGATTAAACCTCACCAAGTTGCCACGCCATTGGCTGCTTTCTTTTGTACTTTCGCGATCTCCGCGACGGCTCAGGATTTCGATCCGACGTCTTTGTCGACCTATGGCAGCAAGCCCAACATCATTATGATCGTTTCTGACGATACTGGGTATTGGGACCTTGGTGCCTATCATGGGGGCGCCGCGCGCGGCATGGACACGCCCAATCTTGATCAAATGGCCAAGCAAGGGATGATGTTCACAGATTTCTACGCTCAATCCTCTTGCACGCCGGGGCGTGCCGCGATGCAGACCGGGCGTTTCCCGAACCGCTCGGGCATGACGACGGTTGCTTTTCAGGGTCAGGGTGGTGGACTACCGGCGGCAGAATGGACGATTGCGTCTGTTTTGAAGCAGGCTGATTACAACACTTACTTCATGGGAAAATGGCACCTCGGGGAAGCAGATTATGCCATGCCGACAGCCCATGGCTACGACAAGATGGAAAACACATTTCTCTATCACCTGAATGCGTACACCTATGCGCTGGACGACTGGAATGTGCAGATGTCCGATGATCAGAGAGCATTTTACAAAGTGAACACCACCGGCGTTTTTGAAGGCGTGGCCGGAGATACTGCCAAGGAAGTGCTGACTATCGAAGACATGACGACTGCTGATTTGGCCGCGCTGGACAAGGTTGGTGCGGAAAAGGCGGTGGCAGAACTGGAGCGTCTTGCTGGCCTGGACCAGCCATTCTTCATGTCTATCAACTGGGCTGCGAACCACCAGCCTAACCTGCCGTCGCCTGATTTTGTGGGCAAGTCGGCGGTAAAGAACAAGTATGGCGACAAGGTGGTAGAGCTTGATTTCCACACTGGTCAGATCCTCGACAAGGTGGAAGATCTCGGAATTGGGGAAAATACCCTGATCATTTACACTGTTGATAATGGCGCATGGCAGGATGTGCATCCTGATGCCGGCATGACACCGTTTCGTGGCACCAAAGGGACTGACCGTGAAGGGGCATACCGCGTACCTTTCTTCGCAAAGTGGACCGGTAAGATCGAGCCGAACACGAAGTCGAGCGACATCACCGGCGGCACCGATCTGATGGCCACCTTTGCCAACCTCGCCGGCGTTCCGTTGCCGACCGAAGACCGGGAAGGGCAGCCGACGATTTTTGACAGCATTGATATGGCTCCGGTCCTGTTTGGTGAGGCCGACCCACAGCGCAACACCTGGGCGTATTTTACCGAGAATGAACTCACTCCGGGCGCGGTGCGCGTCAATGAATGGAAGGCCGTCTTCAACATGCGCGGCGACAACGGTGCGCGTGCCGGATCCGAAGCTCCTGCTGCCGAATTGGGATGGCGTGGGGCCGAAATGTACGTTGCTACCGTTCCGCAGGTGTTCAACCTTTGGGAAGACCCTATGGAGCGCTACGACATCTTCATGACCACCGGGCGTGAGAACACTTGGACGATGCCGACACTGATGGGCGAGGTTGAGCGGGTTGTGAGAACCTACATCGACTATCCCCCACGTCCGGTGCAAAGCGAATCCTACTCCGGTCCAATTACGCTCAGCGAATACCACCGCTTCACGACGGTGCGCGACCAGTTGAAAAAGGACGGCTTCAATTTGAGCCTGCCAACCGGCAACTGACGCAAATGGTCGGGGCGTCGTAATGCGGCGCCTCGACACATCAATAATGTGAAACGGAGTAAGTGCTTCTTCACAGTTTCTCTAGGCTGGAGTGAGTTTTTTTGGATGCTATTGGCGAATGCCACGGACTTTCGCTCAGCGCCCGCAATCCCCTTAACTTGTGATTCTAAAAGGTGATCTACATGTCAAAGCACTGGTTGATCAAAGCAGCCTTTGGATCCGCTTGTCTGGTAATCGCCAGCACACAAGCCTTCTCTGACCCCCTGAAGTCTTGGAACGGCGGTGCGACGAAATCTGAGATAATCAACTTCGTGAAGACTGTATCGGATGAGAGGTGCTGTCAGACTAATTCGAACTAGTCTCAGTTTGCCGCGGAAATCGCGAACTTATCCGGAACAAAGTTGACGCCACTCGCTAAAAGCGGCGGCGCGGGTCAGCTTGAAGGTGTTTCGACTGGCTAACGATCTTTCCTAGTTGAAGTGGTTGTAAACGGAGGAATGGACGGAGGCGAATTTCTGCAAACTTCGCATAAGGGCTCACATCGCCAATTTCCGACGATTTGTGAATATCAGATTCAGAGCACTGGGTCGACTTTGTAAAGTCAGTAAACTGCGCATCGCCGTCATTCGGGCATCGCGCAGCACCGGTCAAAGTGAGGCTCGATGCGGCCATTCGGTAGAATTCAGTGAATGTCTGCTTTGCGGACAAAACAGCCGTTCGCGACATACGATGCAGCGGTTAAGGCGGATGCGAAGTTTGCAGAAGCTCGTCGCCGTTCACTCCTCCGTCTCCAATCACTTCAACCAGGGGCGATCCCTTCCCAGCCGAAACACCTTCAAGTTGTCACGGCACCGCCGCTCTTGCCGAGTGGCGCGAACTTGGCGCGTTACAAGCGACATCTCTGTTGGCCTAGCTGAGACTTGTTCGAACCGGCCTCACAGTATCCATCGATATGCTTATTGATCCTTGTCAAGATTGGCGCGGGCAAGAAGTGGTACTGTCAATGGTAATTCAGGGGGGGGGCTCATGGAAGAGTTGATTGAAATCGGAAGATCATTCGTCCAGGCCATGCGTGAGCGCAGGGGCCTTGCAAGTGTTGATGAAATGTACGCCGAAAACGCACAGTCGATAGAGGCAGTCGTGCCTCCGGTTCGACAATTCCGCGTTTCAAAGGGGCGAGAAGCCATCAAGGGAAAAAGAGAGGATTGGTTGGCATCGCATGAAATCCAAGAACTAGAAGTGGATGGCCCCTACGTCCACCCACCCAACCGCTTTGGAGTCCGCTTCAGAGCCGAAGTCGTTCAGAAGGCCACGGGTGAGCGTATGACCCTGCGCGAGATCGCGGTGTATTCGGTGGCGGAAGGCAAGATTGTGCTGGAAGAGTTTTTCATGCTGCCGAAGTAAGAAGAGCGAATAACAACATCGGCTATTTGCTGGTTCAATCAATGCGCACGGCTTTCGGGCGAAGTGAAATTCCGGGCGGAGGTCGGGAATGCAACACAGAACAGTGGCATATTATGTAGGAGTTGATGCTGACGACGCGTCGATTTTGGAATGCGCTGAAACTGCCCATATCCAGAACGACCACTTGAATTGCGTAGTGATCGCGGCCTTACCTAACCTGCCTTACCTGAAGTATGGATCAAACAGGTTCGTTGAGGCGGGTCTACCCTCAAACTGGTTGGACGTTCTTCACGCGAAAAATGCCGCCCTGAAGTCTCGCGCCATTGAAGTTGAAACGCTTCTTGCTGGGCAGGGCGTATCTGCAAATGTAACTGGCTTCATGGGACTTGGAGCAGAGTTACAGAAACTTGTAGCAGAACAAGCCAAATGCTCTGACATCGCTTTTCTAGACGCTGATTTGCGAAAAGACCCCGATTTATTTCACACGATCACGTGCGGAGTATTGTTTCATTCGCCGGTTGCTCTGATGATAAATGGAGATCCGTTTGCCCAACGCGACTGCGTTTTTTTGGCATGGAATGACAGCTTGCCTGCGTCCAGGGCGACGCATTTAGCTTTACCCATTCTTCTGGCGGCAAAGGAAGTTGTAATTGGATGTTTTGATTTGCCGTCGCCTGAGAACGTAGAAGGTAGTGTGCATGGAACTGACCTAGCTGAATGGCTCGGCCATCACGGTTGCAACGTGACCGTGTCGCAGTTCCAGTGCGGGGGAAATTCAGTTGCACATTGCATTCAAGAACGAGCAAGAGAAGCGGGGGCCGATCTCATTGTTATGGGCGCTTATGGGCATTCCCATTTGCGAGAGTCAGTTTTTGGGGGCACGACGCAAGCAATGTTGGAGCAGACAAGTTTACCAGTGCTTTTCGGACACTGATGAAGTGAGCCGATAACTGTGACTTTCTGGGAGTCATAGCAATCAAAGTTCATCGGTAAATAATTGAGAGACTTTTTTAAGAGTTTGCTTGAGGTTGAAGCGTGTTTGCCCGCCCGTTTTCGCCAAGGAACTCTATCACAATTAACGTGAGTTCATCCCAGTCAGTAAACTCCCTTGCCCCTTCTCGTGGATCGATTTTTCGACCGAGCAAGACGACGCGCTGAAGAATCTCCCTCTCAAAATACCCGTAGTTTTCGGGCCTCACCGCGCCTGCGATCAAAGCCGTCGCATTTGGTTCAAAACCTGTTCGAAGAAGCATTTCGTCAAGATAGTCGCGTGCTTCTTCTCGACCTGACGCGAAAGCAGCTTTTAGACCGACGGAAAGCACGAGAGACTTTCGCTTCATTAAGGCATCTCTATTTGAAGCGACAAATGCTTCGAATGACTTGGGGTGCTTACGCTCGTGGACAGGGGCCAGGAGAATAACCTTGACCACTTCGTCAAGTGAAACGTGGCTGGGCGTTTCATCGGTATTGATCAGCTTTGCATCGAAACCGGCATTCTTCGCGAGATCGGTGATGAAGCGCGCAATCTTTGCTGTTTGGCCTTCGACCGTGGCGAAGGCGATGAGTAAAGTCATTCCGATCCTCCCAAAAATCGGTCTGAATAGATTGCTTATTATGAATAAGTGACGTGCGTTGCCCTTGATCTCCATCAAAGGCGTTTCATAGGGGCATATCTGGATCGTTGCGGTATGCTCATGCTGTCCACGCGGAGCATGTTTATTAGGAAGTTCGTGACGGCATCCATCTCCAAGAATACCTGCCTTTTCGGCCGGCAGCCTTGAAGCTAGCCAACCCCTGGCGGTCTAGCTTTCTACCTTAAGCAAAAGGCCAAGACAGCGACGAAGATTGAAATACTGATCAACCAAACTGCGAGTTTTACTTGTTGGCGTGCGGGCAGGTTTCTGAGCAGTCTAATCATAGTCAAACCTTTCAGACAAAATCCGGTGTGACGCGGTGCCCCGCTCAATCAGATGATCTTCGACCGTGTCCATCATGGCAGGGGGGCCGCAGAGAACAAAAAGCCAGCTTTCAAATTGTTCAGAAGACAAATTGCGGTCCAACAGATGACCGTCGATCAAGCCTGTCTCTCCGGACCAATCCTCTGGCGGCTCGGATAGAACAAATACTGTTTCTTCTTTGGACAACTCCTGGCGAAAAGCAATCTGCTCCTCCACCCGGTTGCCATAGATAAGCTTGAGCTCGTACTGTGTTCCACTCAACCGTACCTGACGCACAATGCTCAACATGGGCGCGATCCCGACACCACCTGCGATCAGAACAATGCCTTTCTCAGTTCGGTGGCTGATCGATAGATTTCCGTGCGGGGCATCCAGATAGGCCGTGGTTTGCGGAGCGATCTGTCTGAGGCCGCATGTGAAATCCCCAAGCTCCTTTATCATGAATGAAACTTCGGGGCCTTCGGCTGGTGCCGAACTAATCGAGAATGGGTTCTCATGCAGCGAAAAAACACTGTGGCCGACGTTTAGCCAAGCAAATTGCCCTGCTTCGAAGTTTAGTCCGTTGTAACCATCTGGAACGACGCGCAACTCCCATTGCTTCGGTGTTAGTCGAGACACAGACGTGACGCGCCACTGTCTCTTCCTCTGACGTAAAGGGCGAACGAGATAGACATACAGCAAAGTTCCAACTGCAATACTGGTTAGGGCAAGCCAGAGATAGGTTAGTAGCGGATGCCCACCGTAGCGCCCAGCATAGACCGTGTGATGCAACAACAGGCATGCGATCACCAAGGCTCCCAGCCCGTGTAAGAGGCGCCATGTTTCGTATTTGTAATCAAGGGATTTGCGGGCAATTGCCGAGGCGACCAAAATGAACAGAAATAGATATGCGCCGATGCCCGATACCAGCGTAGAAAAGTCGGTGGAAATCGTAAGTTGGTTTGTTTCATCCCACGGGCGGCGTCCGCCCGAAGGCGTACCCTGATAGAGAAGCGGGTGTATCAGCGCAAAGCCGAGTGCTGTACGCGCCATCAACTGATGCACCCGCATGGTTACATCCATACCCAGACCGGAAGAGATGAACCTGAACCGCCCAGACAGCAGGAACTCGACTAAGATTATTGAAAAAGCCAGCATCCCAAGCCCGGACGCGAGCTCTTGATTAAATGATCGTGGTGGCCACCCCAAGGACCAAGAAAAACCCAAGGGAGCCAAGATCAGCAAAACGTAAATCAGCGCCAGATAAGGCCATTTCATACAGTTTTGCTCCACTGTGCTAAAGCTAGGCAGCTCGGGCTCATTCAAAATAAACGCTAAGCTGACCTGGGATTCCGATCAAGACTACTGAGAATGGTGTTAACTTCACCACGACGAGGCAAGTTTAGTGAACGAAGTTTCCCGTTTCTGTTCGTTCAGCCGCCGCGTTCGGTCTGGCTGATCCTGAGGTTGCATGCTTGCGCAAGATCAAGGTCCTTGACCGCTTTTCCTGTCATAATGTTGCGCGCGTGAAATCAGGCCAATGGAGGAGGCTCAAAATGTTAGAAGACAAAAAGTCCCCGCAACTTTTCACTGGAATGCATCCGCTCTCTGACAACTTTCGGCGTGAAATGGAAACCCTGATGTCGCGTTTTTTCGGGGGAGGACCACCTTTCCTACCAATGGAAACGGCTGCGCAACGCACAGGTTTTCCGTCTCTTGACATGACAGGTGCGATTTCACCCGCAATCGATGTCCAAGAAACGGATTCTGCGATTGCCTTGACGGCTGAATTGCCAGGGCTCGAAGAGGATGATGTGGAAATTGAAATCAAGGATCGCAGGCTAATCCTGCGCGGTCAGAAGAAGATTGCGCATGATGAAACGGGCGATCTACGTGTCAGCGAAAGAAGCTATGGCAGTTTTTCCAGAGCCATGTCGCTGCCAGACACCGTGGAAATCGACAAGATTTCCGCAACATTCGACAAAGGCGTTCTGCATATCGAAATGCCGAAGACTGAGCCTCAGGATCCAAGCTGTAAGATCAAGGTATCGTCGAAATAGACGGTCTGTTGGCTCGATACGGGGCTTGAAAATGCCAAAGCAGAGGGCCGATCATGGATCGGCCTTCTTTGAGCCGCGGCCTGATAGATGTTTTTTGATTGAATCCGGGCGGACATCGCAAGTGTTTGTATAAATGCGTTTTATGTACATTCGCACCAAGCCATGGGTTTGGTGTTGCAGCGTGGTAGAATGCCCTCACGCGTTTGGAAAGGGGGTCATAATGCGAAATCCAGAAGCGAGTAGCATTACATCCTCCGGGAATGGTGGTGAAGGTGAGGTGCGGGCATTTCTGGAGAGCCTGACAGGTCCATCGCGCGGAAACGTGAACTGGCTTGTCGATAAAACCCTAACTGTTTCAGTTGACGATGAAAGGGTGCTAAGCCTTCGTCCTAGGGATGACCTGCCTCCCCATGATAACGATATTGCCACCCTACAATGGGCTGACGAAGGTTACACGGTAACCGCGTCAGCAGGGCGCAATGTATGGGTAAACGGGCAAAATGCTTCATCAGTGTCTTTGAGGCACGGCGACATGATCGAGTTCGGCGAAAAGGGCCCTATGTCTCGATACAGGTTGTGCGATCACTCATTTCCCGCACACCACACAGTCGAAGATATTCTCAGTGACGCATATGCTTACACCCGAACGAGCCGTCGACCCTTCGCCAAAAAGATGTCTGGTGCCCTGCGCGATAGTGGGCGGCGGCTTGCGTCTCAGACCACGATACTTTTCAGGATCACAGTACTTGCAACGCTTCTTGTGATCGCGGGGTTTGGTTACCTACTTTACCAAAACGACCGGCGCTTGGCGGATAGTATCGGACAGGAGTCCCGCAAGATCGAAGCGGTCGCGGTTATGCTCGCTCAGACGCGAGAAGATGCACTTACGCCTGATGACTTGGCTTCGTTGCGTGACGCTTTTGAGAACCAGGTTTTGTCGACTGAGCAGCGTCTTGGAACCTTGGAGCAACGGGCGGGGGCACCCACGCGGGTGATAGCTGCCTCCACTCGATCTGTAGCTTTCCTTCAGGGAGCTTATGGATTGCGCCACGTGGAAAGCGGGAAGATATTACGGCACGTTTTGGGACCGAACGGAGAAAACCTGAAAACCCCGTTTGGCCAGCCTTGGATCGAACCGGACGGGACCGGCGAACCTGCAGAATTTCAGTTCACCGGAACCGCGTTTTTGATTGCTGGGGTGCCGTTGATGGCCACCAACCGCCATGTCGCTTTGCCCTGGACCTCGGGGAGTCGAGAAAAAGCGCTGAACGACGCTGGTCTCAAGCCTGAAATGTTGAGGCTGCTGGCTTATTTGCCTGATCAGACGGAACCAATAGAGGCGCGTTTGGTCCGGTTCAGCGAAGCGGCAGACTTGGCGATTTTGGCAGTAGAGCCTAGCCGCGTTCACGACCTCGGCATTCCGTTGGCGGATGCCACGTCGCGCGTAGGTGAAGAGCTTTATCTGTTGGGGTATCCAACGGGTTTGAGGGCATTGATCGCGCAGGCTGGTCCGGGCTTTTTAGAGGAACTGGAAGCAGAAGGGACGTTGAATTTTTGGTCGATAGCGTCCCGACTTTCAGCACAAAGCAAGATACACCCGCTAGCAAGCCGGGGGATAGTTGCGCGGACAAGCGGGAGCGCTATAGTTTATGACGCCGAGACCACGACCGGTGGGAGTGGAGGGCCAGCATTGAATCGGCGAGGCGAGGTCGTTGCCGTAAATGCTGCGATCCTGCCCGAGTTTGGCGGTTCAAACATCGGGGTCCCGGTCTCACATCTCAGAGCTCTGCTAGGAGAGGTCAAAAGCCAGTGATCATTCGCTCGTTCGGAAGCGCGAGTTTTGAACAAAGAACACTGTGGCCAGTGGAACAATCATCGAGATCACGGCCACGGAGATCAGCAAGTACCCAAGTTGGCTGTAGTCTGCGGTAGACGTGACTTCACCGGTCTCTGGATTTGTGACGGCGCGAGTGACGACGTATGTTTGGTTGAGGTATTTGGTGCTAAGGCTGCTGGCCGACAAAGCCATGTTTGTGAACGATGCCATCACCGCGAAGAAGGTCGCTTTCAACTGAACAGGGGCATTGCGTGCGATCCAAGCCAACATCGGGACCATGGCGATCTGTCCAAGCGGCGACTCAACAGCTGTATCAAGAATGGCAATGAACCTTGCGTCGACAACTCCGCCGGTATGCGCCGCCGTCCATTCGTGCACACCGTAGTAGAGGGCAAGGTTAGGCAGGGCGAGAACGCCCGCCGCAATCGTTAGCAACACCACCACATGCGCAATCGAGCGGGTGGCCATAAATGGTCGAAGGACGATTAACCCGAGCAGGGCCAGCATCGAAGTTAACAAAGCCAGAATTGCCAGGAATTGCTCATCGAACCCCAGTTCATCGATTTCAAACCAAGTCAGGCCTGGTCCCGGCAGAGGAACGGCACGAAATACAAAAATGACTGTCGCTGTCCCGATCAAGGCTTTGGCTTGGGCTGGTTCCAACTCCTTCAGCAGACGCGACATGAGGTAAAGGATCACCGTCAGGGAAACCGCAAAAACGGTCTCTTGCGCGAATTCGAAATCTGCGGTTCCCAGCACGATGCTGAGCACAACGAATGCAAGGCCGCCGAGCAATATGGACCATTTGACTTCGGTGGCTTCATCCGGCGTATGTGGCGGGTGGCCGCACTTAATAAGCTGACGCTGGATAAAGCTGTGAAGAACGACTCCACTAACGGACAACACCGGGATGGTCAGAGCTATCAGATATACTTGGCCATAAAGCGTAAGGCGTTCGGATTCTTGCAGTTCTTCGGTTCCAGAGAATATCCAGATGTTTACAGCAGCAACCGCCGCAAACCCGGAAATGATCGAAACTCTGCCCAAGGTCTGCATCGTTGTGTGCTGTGCACGAGTTTCTTCCGGCAAAAATGGTGCGCCGCTCTGGTCAACCTTTGGCACCGCCTCAACCGTCATGGCGTCGGCAACAACGTCCTGAATTGCATAGCCCGAAGGCGCCAAGAGCAAGGCAACAACATACCAGTCTTCCAGCGGCATGAAACTGGACATCAGCGCAGGTGCGGTCACGAGCCCGTACATGGTGAGCAAAGACAACGTGATCAAGGACGCGCCGAACAAGATCAGCAGGGACTTCCAGCGCCAAAACAGGTCCACGACATGACCAAGCGGCATTTTGAGTATCCACGGGATACCAGCCCAAAATGCTAGCCCTGCAACGAAAGAGGCGGATAAATCGAGGTAGTCTTTTAGGAAAAAAGCACCGACGACCGAGGTCAGGCCGGACACGCCGGCCGCAAAATAGACCATCAATGGCGGCAGATAGGACCATTGCAGCTGCTGAACCAGATCCACAAACGTTCTATGCCACCAGGCTGAAAGTTTTGATCCTATGGAAGTTTGGTCAGTCGTCATATGCCGTGGCAGTTCGTTGAGGCCTTTGGGTCGTTTTGTCTAGTTAGAGAAATCCAGATCCGAAAAGCAATGCACTGGTGATCACCCCAAGGATCGGTACCACAATAGGAACTCGGAAATGCTTGGCGGCCTCGTCCGGCTGCATCTTCAGCTGGATCAGCGACATGTTGACGAGCACAAAGACGCCCAGAACGATCTGAGACGTGCGCTCTGCCAGGGTACCAATCGGTATAGTTTGGGTCAGCAGAACGATGATTGCGACGACCAGCAAAGTAGCAACTACTGGTGTCTGCGTTGATTTAGGGACTATCGCCAGAACCTTCGGCAAATGGTCACGGTCAGCTAGTCCGTAGATCACCCGCGAGGCCATAATCATCTGAATCAGTACTCCATTGACTGTCGCCACAATCGCGACTGCGGAAAAGCCCTGTTTGATGACCTCGGGCGCGTTTGAAAACACGAGCGCGAGGGGTGCTGCGGACGTCGAAAGAACATCGATCGGCACAACAAGTAGAACCGTCATTGAGGTTCCTAGATACAACACGGTTGCCAGAACGAGCGTTAGCAAAATCGCTTTTGGGATGGTGCGCACGGGGTCTTTAACCTCTTCCGCGACATTAGCCATGTCCTCGAAGCCAACAAATGCAAAGAAAGCGAGAAGTGATGCTGCGAAAATGCCTCTCCACGCGTCGAGTTCCAGCGGCGGAAGCATCGAACTGATCCCGTATCCCTGCGGATCCTGGATCGACATGCCCCAGCCAATCACAAAGAGAAGACCTGCGATCTCAATGATCGTGATGACAGCCGCAATAAAGACAGACTCAGTGATCCCCCAAAGCGCGATTAGACCCATGATCAAAACAACACTGATAGTCAAAATAGGGATCGCAAAACCGGTCAAAGCGTGAAGGTATGATGCTGCGCCAATTGCAACGGCAGAAGCGGAGATAACGCCCGAGGCTGCCACCGCAAGCCCAACGAAAACCGCCATCCAGTTTTTCCGAAATCCCGCCTCAACATAGGCTGCTTCACCTGCGCTGACAGGAAATCGAGTTGTGAGTTCTGCATACGAAAGCGCGGTGAGTGATACGACGAGCGCGGCTACAACGAACGACAACGCCGCAAACGGTCCGGCAATGTCTGCTGTTGCGCCGACTAAAACGTAAATGCCCGCTCCGACCGTTACTCCAAGGCCATAAAGCGTGAGCAACGGGGTCGTAAGGGCCCGTCTGAGTTTCTGTTCGTTTGGATCAACAGAGTTCATAAGCGATTTCCACAAACTGCCCATTCAGAACGTCGTCAGAGGCGTCCGTCTCGTTTTTGTCCGCGATTGGCGCAGCGGCTTAATCCGATGGTCAAAGCTGCATCGAATGCCTTGTGTCTCAACGCCTGGGCGCATTGGGCGCCAATCAAGTAACACGGGGGCTCGCCACCACTCCTGCCGAGCCCCCTTGGGTGGAACTTCCACTCCTTAAGAATTCCGTTCACCTTTGTGTTTGCTTGGGGACAGACCGGTGAACGTAGAACACGCTAAAACATTCGTATTTCACTATGTGATTCTTGTTGGTGCTTTGATCTATGTCAATCAACTCGCGGTCGGCGGTCTGCGAGGCTGAATCCCAACCAACTGTCGTTTGCCTTCGGACTTAAAGGCAAAGCAAACATGTGAGGCGGTTTGAGATTTAGGGTAGAAAGCTATTCTTGATGCTCTGGAACCTGTTACCAACCTTGGGCTCGACTGGTTGCATCGCGTGTCGCATCACCTCTGGCGAATTCGTTGGCATTTGAACGCTTTGGAAGGAGTGCCGCCAGGGCGCAAGGGGGAGTGAGGTCAATGACGAAGTGGCGTAGTTGGAGGCCGCCTGGATTGGACTTGGCGCGTGCTCAAGCGCCATTCGACCGAAAAACCAATCTTCGTGCTGAAGCGTTCAACATGAGCGAGGTCAAAGAAGTTTCTTAAGGATGCGGTTTAAATAGATCTGCATCCGGGGCAGTAAATGGGAGGAGCATATGCAGATTGTTCGCGGAATTTTACTGGCACTGTTCGTCACGGGACCCGTTCTGGCGCAGGAGGTCAGCGTCGATGAGGGACGAGATTTGTACCGGACGTATTGCTGGCAATGTCACGGTTTCGAAGCAACCGGAGACGGGCCAATGGCGGAAATGCTGGCTATTCGAACACCTGACCTCACCAAATTGGCAGGCGAAAACGACGGTGTGTTTCCGATAGATCGTATAGCTGAACAGATTGACGGTCGTTCGCAATTGCTCGCCCATGGGGGCGAAATGCCAATCTTTGGTGCGGTGTTTGAGACAGACCAACAAATCGCGGTGGCTTTGCCTAGTGGGCAACCAATGATGGTAGGCCTGCCGCTGGCGAATTTGCTCGCCTTTCTTGAATCGATCCAGTCTGAATAGTCATGGACCAATTGGTTCATCCGTGTCAGCCGTTCGTCTGATTGACATGAGAGTCAGCGGCGGCCCCAACACCTCGAAGGCAACTGTACTGGCTAGGGTAAAGGCCATGATCGACGCGGCCCAATCCGGAAATTGCTCTCCGGCGACAAGAGCCATTCCGACCGCAACACCGGCCTGTGGTAACAAAGCGGGGCCGAACCAACCGGTCTGACGGCGAGGCAGGCCGCCAAGTCTCGCTCCGCAGTAACCTCCGACAAGGCGGGCCACGGCGCGCAAGAATAGGAAAAGAGCACCAGCCCAGCCCATCAAGCCGAAGGCTTCAATATCCAGCGTGGCGCCAGCCAGTAGGAAGAACAAAATCATGAACGGCCACTGAATGTGCTCGATCTCATGAAAAGCACGGTCGTGATGGCGGGCAAGATTCCCAATAACTGCGCCCGCAACCATGCCTGCTACCAAGAATGAAACCTCCAGCCAAAGCGCGAGGCCCGCTGTCAGAAAGACGATACCCATTGCTTCTGCCTGCATTGGCTCTCCCGGCTTCAAGCGACCGGTGAGGTAAGCGGATGGCACGCCTAGCGCGGAACCCAACAAAATAGCCCCTCCGAAATCCCACATCGCTGTGGTCGTGATGGTGGCCCAACCGTCCGAATGACCGGCCAGAACCAATGCGACGCTGAAAGCGATCAGACCCCAAGCGTCATCAATTGCGACTATGCCCTTTAATGTCTCGGTGAAGCTGTTGGACACCCCAGATTGTTTGATCACGTCTGTCATGGCGGCCGGAGCAGTAGCCGTAGAAATTGCCGCCAGCACCAACGCCAACCCGAAGGGTACGCCAATTGCGGTCAATCCAGCAGACACAATAACAAGGGTTGCAACCACGATTGAAATCGAAATCGTCAGAATGGCTCTGCCATGCCGAACCAAGTTCTCGCGGGTTAAAGAACCTCCAAGAAGAAACGCGACCATCGTTAAAGCCACAATGGAAATCTCGTCGAACCGCATTGCAACGTCGAGTGGGATCAAACCCATTCCGGCGTTCCCGGCGATCAGACCGAGGAAAAGTAAGGTAGTAACACGAGGAAGATGCGTGGCCCGGCCTAATTGATCGGCTGTCAATCCGGCAAGGAAGAGGACACCAAGGCTAATGAGAAAGCCGGCAATGTGCATAGAAATCCAAGCGTTAGGTTCTTGTCTAAACTACTCTAATTCCAACTCTGCCACTTAGGAACCGTTGTCGGAGAGAATGCGATTGTCCCGTCGCAGCTTAGGCCGAAAATCCGCAAAATATGGGATATTGATCTGTATTAAGGCGAAAGCGCGCCGCAGGTGGCACAGTAACACATACAGGAAATGAGGAGGAACTTTCGATGTCGAGAAAGAAAACTAGCACAAACAGCCCGACCTCACTGTTGGATGTTTTTAAGCAAATGCAGCCACCCATGTCTGGCAATCCGGCCTTCGGAGCCCAGATCGAACAATTTTGGGACGCGCAGGAAAAATTTCTCGAAGAAACAGAGGCCTTTGCACAGCATTGGTTCGAACGGCGTCATGAGGCGGTCCGGGCGGCTCTACAAGCTGCACGCAATGTGTCGTCCGCGAACCCGTCCGATCCATCGAAAGCCTTTCAGAGCATGGCGGAATGGCAGCGCCATTCAGCTGAGCGGTTGGTTGCTGACGCGCAGGAATGGTTCGAAACTGTGTCCCGTTGTGCATCTTATGTCGCAGAAACAGAAGCTGAAGCTGTTGAGAAAACAGTTGGTGATGTTGCAGCCGCTACAAAGAGCGCGGGGAAATCTTCAAAGTCTGAGCCTGTGTAGGTTTCCTGCTGCCGAAATACCAAACTGAAATCATCTGCGCAGTAGATAGGAGGTCAAATGTACAAGAATATCCTGATCCCGGTTGCTCTGGACAAAGAACATGACACTCAAGCGTCGTTTAAGGCTGCGCGCCAATTGGCTGATGCCGACGCTGTTTTCACCGTTGTGCACGTCCAAGAACCTATTCCGGCATATGTGGGTTCTCAGATTCCAAGTGAAGTGCTTGCACATACGCGGCATGAGATATTGGAGAACCTACAAAAGACTGCCTCTGAAATTTCAGACGCGAAGGTACAGCTCATCTCCGGGCATGCGGGTAGGGCAATTGTCGACTTCGCAAACCAGAGCGACGCCGATTGCATCGTCTTAGCTTCGCATAAGCCCGGATTCGAGGACATATTTCTAGGTTCCACTGCGAACAGAGTCGTGCATCATGCCAAGTGTTCGGTTCACGTAATTCGGTGATCCAAAGCTAGCGATGCGAGATCTCTATGGGGTCTTGTCAGAAGAACTTGGGTAGAGCGCTGCAGGGCGGTTGCGTGTCTTTTGCCATTAGCAGACCTGCCTCTTTCAAGTACTTTAAAACCAGTCTCGAAATCATCCGCCTTGCGGTGATGTTGTACATCCGTTTCACGCTCATTCTGACGTCAGCAAAGCACATCAAACTGCAATTGGTGCAAGTACCGCGAATCCACACTTCGTCCGCAACGTAGACGTTTCAGCAAGTTGCAGCCAACGTCCGAGTTGCGGGCTAAGCCGCCGTTCGCTGCTGCGCGGCACGTTTCGTTTGAACGAACGACGAATTTACGGACAAAACCACCGTTCAGTTTTTAGGTGGTTCGTAGGGATCAGGCGTTCCCGGTGGGATTGGAGGGTATTCCTCGAACGTTGCAGTGTGTTCCTGCAATTGAGGCAACGCCTTTTCGACCGCCCAAGTGTGTGGAAAGAGTACGCTTTCACGCTCGTGTGGATCATTAAGAAGGTTGTAGACCCTTGGTGTGTCGAAAGACTCCGTTGCACCAAAAGCCGTCGTATTCTCTTTGAAAAGAACTTTCCAATCCTTCCATTTTACGCCGAATATCTGCTCGCCCATGTAGACGATCACGCCTTCTCGGTTTGAGTTTGGTTGGTCACCAAGAAAGAACTTTGACTGGTCGACACCATCAAAGGCCCTGTCATCAGGCACCTTGCCCCCTGCGAAAGCCGCAAGTGTCGGATAGAGATCCATTGAGTGGACAACATCGTTGCTTTCAGAACCGGTAGGGATCTTTCCCGGCCACTTGATTGCAAAGGGTACACGCATACTTCCTTCGAGGCTGGTGAACAGAGTACCGCGCCAAGGCCCGGCCGTACCATGTACCGCAGGAACTGGCGAGACGTTGGCGTTCCCAACCGGAAGAGCTTCGGGGCCGTTGTCAGCAGTAAATATCACCACGGTGTCGTCGGAAACGCCTGCCGCCTCAATCGCATCAACAATACGTCCGATATAGCTATCTGTTTGAAGCAGAATGTCGGCCCAGACGCCGTTTCCAGTGGCGCCTTCGAACTCCTCGGACGCGATGTTTGGATAGTGGGTCTGAGTATAAGCAAGATAGATGAAAAACGGCGCGTCTTCGGCACTCTTCGCTTCGATAAACTCGATGGCCTTCTTTGTTAGGTCGCCATCTATTTTGCCGCGATAGTCCAGATCGTAGTCTTGAGCGATGGTTGCTGGCTCGCCTGCAACACCCTGCATCACAACTGGCTCTTCCATGTTGGCATCGGCAAAACCCGGAAGCGTGCGCCAGACTGTAACGTCAGTGGTCTCAACGCCGTAAAACTCATCGAAGCCTTGATTCGTTGGATAGCGCCCTTCGGTCCATCCAAGGTGCCACTTACCGTACATGGCCGTGTTGTATCCTACCTCCTTCAGCATCTCGGCCATCGTGATTTCCCATTGGGTCAGACCGTAAACGCCACCTCCCAGTGGGACCGTGTGGTTGCCGCTTCGGATACCGTATCGTCCTGTCATGGTCGCTGCTCGGGACGGCGTGCACTGGCTTTCCACGTTGAAGTTTGTGAGTCGTAGCCCCTCCGCAGCGAGGGCGTCCATCTCGGGGGTCGCTGTACCTCGGATTATGCCGCCTCCATTGAACCCAGGTTCGCCCCAACCAAAATTATCTAGAAATATGAATACGATGTTGGGTTTGTCTTGAGCTGAAGCGCCCGTGGCAAATAGAACAGATAAGGACAGTAGGAATGTTCGCAATAACCACTTCATGACATCGCCTCTAATCAAGATCACGAGCTCAAGACTGAAGAAACACGTCACCATTCGTCAAGAACGTTCACTCGTTGGGGTACTTTTTCTCAGTGGCTGAAGTCAAAGGAGCGTGCGAAACTGCGGTCGGGGATTGGTAGCACCTCCTCCAGGACTTCTTGTACTCAACTCAGAAAAATCGTTGTTTTTCTTGACGAACAGCCGGATCAGATGTTGCCATGGACTGGCATTCAGTTCGGCTGGGAGGTTCAAATGAAGTTTTTTTTGACGACGTCGACGGCAATAGTTTCCGCAGCATTCATAGCAAGCCCATCAAATGCTCAAGAGGCAGCACAAGGTGGGCAAGTTGGAGAGATGACCATATCGGTCGATGATATGCGTGAACCCGCGCCTGCAGATTTCTCACCTTATGCAGGTCGAGACTTTCCTACACGCCCACTTTGGGGTGACACTCACCTGCACACGTCAAATTCACTCGATGCTCGCGGATTTGGCGTCATTCTGAGCCCCGACGATGCCTATAGGTTTGCACGTGGTGAGGAAGTCACCACATCACACGGCCTACGCGTGCAGTTGTCGCGTCCGCTCGACTGGCTTGTCGTATCCGATCATTCAGATGCCATGGGGGCCATGAATGAAATCGTGGCAGGGAACTCCACGCTGATGCGAGACCCAACGCTTCGAGACTGGAACGAACGTCTCAACGCCGGTGGAGACGTTGCGCTTGGCGCAACAATGGAAGTCATCGAAACCTTTGCTGGCATCACCGGGGATGCTCTTCCCGAGGCTGTTTCAGATCGCAGGTTTGTACAATCCGTGTGGGACGAGTTCACGCAAACTGCGGATCATCACAACGCGCCCGGCACATTCACTGCGTTCATCGGATACGAGTGGACGTCCACCGAAGCTGGAAACAACCTCCATCGTAACGTGATCTACCGGGATGATGCCATTCGCGCTCGGCAAATGCTGCCCTTCACAACCGCGGAAACCTTCAATCCAGAACGGCTATGGGACTGGATGGAAACATATGAGCAAGAGACTGGCGGTCGTGTACTGGCCCTTGCCCACAACGGCAACGTTTCCAACGGCCTGATGTTTCCGGTTGAGACAAACCCTGAAACGGGTGAACCGTTGACGGCGGATTACGCAGAGCGGCGTGCCAAGTGGGAGCCGATGTATGAGATCACCCAAATCAAAGGTGACGGAGAAACGCACCCGTTTTTAAGCCCAAACGATGAATTCGCAGACTATGAAACTTGGGATAAATCCAACCTCGGCCCAACGCCCAAGGAAGACTGGATGCTCCAATACGAGTATGCCCGTGAGGCCTTGAAGAACGGTCTTAAACTAGAGGATCAGCTGGGTACTAATCCATATAAATTTGGCGTGGTGGGCTCTACCGACAGCCATACGGCTTTGGCAACAGCGGAAGAAGACAATTTCTTTGGCAAACACTCTGGCGTCGAACCAGAACCCGGCCGTTGGCAACA
The DNA here is from genome assembly GCF_059609665.1 of Ruegeria sp. YTSC230. Classification (NCBI taxonomy): domain Bacteria; kingdom Pseudomonadati; phylum Pseudomonadota; class Alphaproteobacteria; order Rhodobacterales; family Roseobacteraceae; genus Ruegeria; species Ruegeria sp. YTSC230. Next base: position 21,490 of record NZ_JBXWMC010000018.1, read on the forward strand.
TGTCGTTGGCGAGTTCGATGCCTTGAGGATTCTCGGGTGGGAAATGGCAGCCTCTGGCTACGCAGCAGTTTGGGCTGAAGACAACACACGCGAAGCCATATTCGACGCCATGGAACGGAAAGAAGTTTACGGGACAACCGGAAGTCGCATTGCGCTCCGTTTCTTTGGCGCCTGGGACTTTACGGAAGAAGATGCAAGATCCCGTTTGCCCGCCGAAATAGGATATGAAAAAGGCGTTCCGATGGGCGGAGACCTCTCACAAGCACCTGAGAGCGCAGACGCCCCAACTTTCCTCATCGCTGCCCTGAAAGACCCATTTTCCGGCAATCTCGATCGTATCCAGATTGTGAAAGGTTGGTTAAATGCCAGCGGTGAAACTGAAGAGCGGGTTTATGACGTGGCTTGGTCAGGAGACCGAGAACCTGATGCGGATGGAATTCTACCACCGGTGGGGAATACCGTGGATGTCGCTACAGGCACATTTACCAACTCCATAGGGTCTCCAGAGCTGATCACCGTTTGGACGGACCCTGAGTTCGATCCTTCAGCGCGGGCTTTCTACTATGCCCGTGTCTTGGAAATTCCCACGCCGAGGTGGACTATCTACGACTCCGTTCGGTTCGGAGACGAACTTCCCGCGGAGGTTCCGACTTCAACGCAGGAACGCGCGTACACTTCGCCAATTTGGTATACGCCCGAGAACTGAAATATACCTAATCCAATGTCGTAGTGGAAAAGCCCGGCAGTTCCTGTCGCAGCAACACTGGGTTAATGCGTTCATGCGAATGTCCGCTTAGGGCTCGGAGCAGTCATTCGCCGCACTCGGCATGAACGACTGCTACGCGGACAAAACCGCCGTTCGCTGCAGCGCAGCATATTAGACGGATTACAGCTGATTGATATGCCGCAAGGTGCACCCTCTGCGATTAGGTTGGAAGTCAATACTGTGTTAGGATCGCCTAAAAGTCAGTTTGAAGGATGGGGGGATAGTCATGAAACACGCCAAAATTTTTAAAAAATTTGCGATGGGACTTGCTAGCTCAGCATTCTTGACTTCAACGAGCGCTTTGGCGTTTGAAGGTGTCGTGTCAGAAGCCACTGTCGATGCCGGGACCGACTATTCGCCATTTGTTGATCGGTCGTATCCGGATCAGGTGCTTTTTGGCGATTTGCACTTTCATACAGAAATTTCCTTTGACGCCGGGTTGGTAGGTACTTCACTCAACATTCACGACGCCTTTCGTGTGGCGCGCGGCGAGCGGATCCTCTCTAACACCGGACAATCGGTGCAACTTGTCCGGCCACTAGATTTTCTGGCCATCACAGAACATGCGGAGATGCTCGGACTGTCCACCGCCATCCGCGCGGCAGACCCCCGCCTGCTGGCTGACGAATGGGGTCGCCTGACATACGAGCGGTTCAATTCGGGACAGGAAGGGCGGATGGCAGCCTTCGCCGACATAATCGAAATATCGACAGTGCAGGGCCGCGACCCTACGGCGGGTTTGAATCTCGATGGCGACTTGTGGCAACAGATCATTGAAACCATTGACCACTACAACAATCCCGGCGTTTTCACAGCGATTGCGGGTTACGAATGGACATCGACCCCGCTTGGGAACAACCTGCACCGCGTCGTTCTCTTCGGTGACGGGGCGGATAAGACAAGCCGCACCCGCCCTTTCACGTACTTCGACAGCGAAGATCCTGAGCCGATGTGGGATCACTTGGCTGCCTACGAAGAGGAAACCGGTGGCAGCGCGATTTCGGTACCACACAATGGGAACGTGTCGAATGGTATCATGTTTGCGCCAACCAAGTTCGACGGATCACCCATGGATGCGGACTATGCAGCCAAACGCGCCCGTTGGGAACCAATGCACGAGCTAACGCAAATAAAAGGCGATGAAGAAACACATCCGATGTTGTCGCCAGATGATGAATTTGCCAACTTCGAAACATGGGACGTCGCAAATCTCGCAGGGACAGCCGCCAAAGAACCTGAGATGCTGCGTTATGAATACGCGCGCTCGGCGCTCAAAGTAGGGCTTGAGATCAAGCGTGAGATCGGTGTGAACCCGTTCAAATCAGGTTTCACAGGCACAACGGATTCCCACACGGCGCTCCCGACAACGCGTGAAGACAATTACTTTGGCAAGTACCAGCACACAGAGCCATCGCCAATACGGCACAACCTTGATGTGATCCCGTCGGACGACCCGGCGCTGCGGATTGTCACCGCACAGGAATCCGCGGCAGGGCTGACCGCCGTCTGGGCGCGCGAAAACACCCGCGAGGAAGTACATGGAGCGATCTCCCGCAAGGAGGCCTATGCCACTACTGGCAGCAGAATCCGTGTGCGCGTCTTTGGCGGATGGGACTTTGATGCAGAGGACCTTAGCGCCCCCGACTTTGCGGCGCACGGTTATCGTAATGGAGTGCCGATGGGCGGCGATCTGGCCAATGCGCCGGATGGGGCCGCACCCGGATTCCTGATCCGCGCCCTGCGCGACCCTGATGGTGCTAACCTGGACCGCGTGCAGATTATCAAGGGCTGGATCGACGGGAGCGGCGAGACCTTTGAGCGCATCTATGATGTTGCGGTGTCAGGAGGTCGCGAGATCGGCACAGACGGTCGCGCCCGCGAACCTGTCGGCTCGACTGTCAACGTTGAGAAGGCAACTTACAATAACTCAATTGGGGCCGCAGCACTGGACGGATATTGGCAGGATCCAGACTTTGACGCCTCTCAGAATGCCTTCTACTACGTGCGCGTTATTGAGATTCCAAAACCGCGTTGGACCACAATTGATGCTGCGTATTACGACGTTCCTTTACCGGATAGCGTTCCAGCAGAAATACAGGATCGCGCTTACACTTCACCAATATGGTACAGTTCAAACTAGTACCTTGTATTATAGTCGGTTGCCGTTAACGCGGCGCGCCAGAACTCTCTATTGCTGCGAATGCAAATTGACTTGCCAGAAGAATGCCTGCTTTGGGCTCAGTTCGGACGTTCGCCCGAATGTCGCGAGCGACCGCAATTCGGACAAAGTCGCCGTTCATAAACTCATAGCTTTTGGCTATTTGGCTGGATACACTCGACTTGTACGGAAAGCTAATTTTACCAAGAGGTATTTGTGTAAATGCGGGTTTTGTATCTTATTTCTTGCATGACGTTTGTTTGGGGGACCGCATCGTTCGCGCAAGTCACTCCGCCTGAAGCCAGCGATACATTTTTGAAAGGTCGGCCTTATTCTCCTAATGCCGATCGCGCCTACCCGGAGAGGGTTTTTTTCGGCGACACGCACGTACACACGGGTCTGTCGGCCGATGCCGGTGGCGGTGGAACACGCTTGATGCCGCGCGATGCCTATAGATTCGCGCGTGGAGAACAGGTCACGTCTAACACAGGACAGCCGGCCAAGCTGTTCCGTCCTTTTGATTTTTACATGATTACCGACCATTCCGACGCGATGGGGGCAATCACAGATATTATCTCAGGGGCGCCCAACATTCTGGCTGACGAGCAGGGGCGCGAGTTTCACAATGCCTTCAATGCCGGAGGTGAAGAGGCACTCCGCGCCATGCAGCAACTCATCGCAAGTTTTGCACAAGGCACAGTTTCACCGGCGCTAAATTACCAGCCCGGCAATCCTGCGTTCGCGACAGTCTGGGGCGATCTTATTGATGCGGCGGAAGAGTTTAACGCCCCTGGCGTCTTCACTACATTCATTGCCTTTGAATGGACGTCGCTCGTCGAAGGCAACAATCTGCATCGCAATGTGATCTTGCGCGACGGCCCTGAAATTGCGCGCAAGATTCTGCCCTATACGACCACTCCTCCAATCGGTTCACCCAACCCACGCGACCTGTATGCTTGGCTGGAGAATTTCGAAGACAAAACAGGCGGCGACGCGCTAGCCATTGCGCACAATGGCAATCTGTCCAATGGTTGGGTTTTTTCCTTGGTCGATGACTTCGCCGAAGGAAAACCGCCATTAGACCGCGCATATGCCGAAGCAAGGTCGAAATGGGAGCCACTTTACGAATGGTCACAGATTAAGGGCGATGGCGAAGCACATCCGTTCTTGTCGACCGAAGATGAATTTGCAGACTACGAGACTTGGGATTTCGGAAACCTTGATGCCAGTATACCGAAAGAATCCGAAATGCTTGAAGGTGAATACGCGCGGTCGGGTCTTTTGCGCGGTCTCGCCCTTCAAGCAGAACTTGGCGTTAACCCGTACAAGTTCGGGGCAAGTGCTGCTACCGACACACACACCGGCCTATCGGCCGTGGCGGAAGACAATTTCTTCGGAAAGCATACTGCCTACGAACCCAGCGGTGAACGTGCCAGCCATATTGGGAAAACGTTTTCTGACGGCGATGTCGCGTACTACGGTTGGGGTTACAGCGCAGCTGGTTTGACTGCCGTGTGGGCGCGAGAAAACTCCCGCACCTCCATATTCGATGCCATGGAACGTCGGGAAGCATATGGCACCACGGGTCCACGTATGTCAGTCCGGTTCTTTGGTGGCGACTATTCGGAAGAAGTAATCGCGCGACGTGATCTTGCAAGGATCGGCTACAGCGGCGGGGTACCTATGGGCGGCGACATCGCTGTCGAAGAAGGCGAAGCGCCCGATTTTTTGGTCTATGCCTTGCGAGACCCAGTCGGCGCAAATCTGGACCGCATCCAGATCATAAAGGGTTGGATCGATGCAGAGACAGTTGAAAAACAAGAGAAAGTCTATGACGTTGCATGGGGCGGAGACCGTACCCCAGACGAAAATGGTAATCTGACTGCAGTCGGAAGTACGGTTGATTTATCGATACCTTCTTGGACGAACACAATAGGAGCGTCAGAACTTGGCACGGTCTGGACAGACCCGGACTTCGATCCCTCGGAACTCGCTTTCTATTATGCCCGCGTTATCGAAATACCTACGCCCCGATGGACCGCTTATGATGCCATCAAATTTGGTGTTGAAATGGGCTCGGATGTGCCGATGATCACACAGGAACGGGCATACACCTCGCCCATTTGGTACACACCTCGCAACTGAGAACGGATATTGCACATTCGGAGGCAAGAGACCGCTTTGGGCTCTAAGCAGACGTTCGTCGAAATTTCGTGAAGGACCGCATCGCGGGACAAAGCAACCGTTCGCTGCTGTTTAAGCCAAACTACGGCTCCGCCGCCTTTTCGGCCTGGCATTGCTGTTAGCCAGCAGAATGAACAAACAGCAGCGAAATCGACCCCACAAGGATCAGGCTCAGCGCCCATATTACGTCCAGATTGAACCACCCTTTCGAAAGGAATCTCGAGTTCCAAACTTGTTTTGCAGAAATTCCCTGTAAATTTCCGGTTATCAGGGAAATCCCGCCTAAAGCGACCCCGCCAAAATGCGCCACTGAGACTAGGGCCGGAATTGCGCCCTGAGTGTACGGTCTGCTCTGTCTCTGATTGAAAGCGCATGTGCCAACTCGCGGGAATTGCGGTACAATTCCGGGTCAGAAAACACAACTGAAGTGAGACAGGTATGAGTGGCGGTGCTGTCAGACTAATTCGAACCAGTCTCAGCTAGGCCAGTGACGCTGTCCTTTATCCCGCACCAAGTTGACGCCACTCGCTAAGAGCGGCGGCGCGGGTCAGCTTGAAGGTGTCTCGACTGGCTAGCGATCTTTCCTGGTTGAAGTGGTTGTAGACAGAGGAATGGACGGAGGCGAATTTCTGCAAACTTCGCATGCGCCTGAAACGTTGCATAGCGCGCTCTCTTCGTCGGAAAGGCAGGTGCGAATTCTCAACGCGTTTGTTGAGCCACCTGCCCGTCTGTTGTTTTTCGAGAGCACCCAAATCTCTGAGCGCTGCTTTGTAGGATGCAAAACGGTCGGTCACGACCTCCTCGGCGCAACCGTGCCGTTTCATCAATTTCTTAAGGAATTTCAGTGCTGCAGCTTTGTTTCGGCGTTTGGTGACAACGGCTTCCAGCACCTCGCCCTCGTGATCAACTGCACGCCAGAGATAGCGGCGTTTGCCATTCACCTTCACAAAGACTTCGTCCACGTGCCACTTCCATTTCGAGAACGCGCACAGCTGCTGCACCCGCTTCCGCCTGATCTCAGCAGCAAACATCGGGCCGAACCTATTCCACCAGTATCGGACAGTTTCGTGGCTCACGTCGATGCCTCGCTCGTGCAGTAAATCTTCGACATTCCGAAGCGAGAGTGCAAACCGAATATACAGCATCACCGCAAGGCGGAAAATCTCAGGGCTGGTTTTGAAGTATTTGAATGAGGCAGGTCTGGTCATGAACAAAAGCTACGCAACCGCCCTACCGCTCTCAAGCAAAGTTCTTCTGACAAGACCGTACTGGAGTAGATTTCAACGTTTTGGGATTAGCAGAGTGCGTCGCACCTCTTAAACACACCTCAATCTGCATTTCAGGCAGTGCGAAAAGCAATCATTGTCAAGTCATCCAAGCGTTCTTCCTTCGTACTATAGTCTTGAAAAGCGCTGTGAATAGCCGACAATAGCTCTTCCGAACACGACCACTCTTCCTGTTCAAATACAGATACAACTCTCTGAAAACCAAAAGCTAAACGTTTTTCTCCACCTAATTGGTCAATCAAGCCGTCAGTTGAAACAAAAAAATCTGTGATTTGATCCAATTGAACTTCGTGTTCGAAAAATTTTGGGCCAATTGGAGTATCCACATACCCAATGCTCAGCTTGTCACCTCGGATTCGGTCAATGCCGGTATTGGATTTGACCAAAAGAGACATATGCGCACCTGCAAACGTCGCTATCCCTTTTGCTGAATCGATCTGGCATATCGCAGCGTCCATGCCGTCGTTGGAAGCCCCGTTTGCAGTATCCTGATTTAGAAGTGCACGCGTCAAATCGCTCAACTTGGACAGTGCCAGCGACGGGCTAAGCATTTCATTTTCGAAGTAGAGCCGCTCAAGAGAAGCGATTGCTAACATAGTCATGAAACCCCCAGGAACGCCATGACCTGTACAATCAATTACGGCGAGCGTCGAAATTGGGCCATCCGACTTAATCCAGTAGATATCTCCTCCAACCAAATCGCGAGGTTCCCATTTAACAGCAAAATCGGCAAATGCGGCATCACACTGACTTGTCGTGGGTAACAAACCCTGTTGAATTCGCGTGGCATAATTTACGCTTGCGACGATCTGATGGTGCGCCTCTCGGATTTCGTTGACTCGTTCAACCTCTCGATCCAGCATTGAATTATAGCTTTGAACTACTTTGCCAATCTCATCTTCCGACTCGTATGGGACAATCTGAGGGTCATCGTATCGCTCAAATCTTTCGATGGCTTTCAACATTTGGCCGAGAGGTCTGTTGATGAGCCATAAAAATGCAGCAGCGCCTGCTAAGATCAGTGCAAATCCGCCGAGAATTCCAAGAAGGACCACAACGCCTACTTCTGTCCTTAGCTCATTGTTCAAGATCTCCTGATCAATTCGGGCCAACATCGTGGTCGGCCCTGCTGCCGTGGGAACAGTAACGACGATGTCTAAGCCAGGTTTTTTTATTTTGTCGCATCCTATAGCAGGCCAGGAAACCAGAGTTTCTGAGCTTTGTTCTAAACTCTGTTCAGCGCAGATAACGTAAGGAAAACCCGAATAGACCGCCAGCAGGCTCGTTGCTTGCGCAAGATTTCCTGCTTCAACCAATTCAGCCAACGGGCGCGCGATACGATTGGAAATCGTTGCAACTTCCGCGGCAACCTGATCTGTTTGAGCTTGCCTTTTGAATTCATAGTAAAAGAGAAGCACAATGGCGTTTAGCACACCTCCGAGCAGGAGGGTCGCCAGAATATGCTTCAGGAATATTCGGCGCTTTAAGAATGTCCAGAGTTTATGCACTAAATGCCTCTATAGTGTCCGGCATTTAGTTCCCGATGTTCTTCATCGCGGCCTGAAGAGCGTCACGATTATTGACGATCATCTGTACAACTTTGTAGTCCCCGGAAACTTCCCGAACTAGAAAGTCTGCGGTCACGGTGTCGCCACCTTCGGTTATCATTTCAGAGCAGACGAAATAGTCACTTCCCGCAAGAATAACCATTGGATGAACATTTGCAGGATAAACGGTTTCAAACGCGTTGGTGGTCGTGTCCAGATAAGTGTAAGAACCGTCGACCATCACTCCATCAACATGTGAAATCATGGCGGATTGGAGCTTTGCCTTGACTTCAGTTGGAATGTCGGCCGCTGCTGCCGGGTTGGACGATATTACTACGGCGACCATACACAATAGCCTAATCATGCTAACCTCCCCACTAATAACACTGCACAATTGATACACTAAAAATGCATAAATGTGTATCTTATGATATTAAGGCCTGAATTGAACTTGGTTCCACCCAAGCATGACCAAGGGGAACAAATGCTTGCAAGCGAAGTCTACGAACTGCGCGCGAACCTGCGCCGACAAGGCGTTGTCTTTGCATACAGTGGTTATGTAACTGAAGGTATCCTCAGCGGTGTTGGCGATGCGTTAAAGCAGAAATTAGTGTCTGAAGACGCTGACACTAAAACTCTCCGAAGTGTTTTCGCTGTTTTTGTCGAGCAAATGCAGAACATCATCAGATATTCTGTTGAACGACTACCGACCGACGGTGAGACTGAGGTGCTGGACATAAGTTACGGCATTGTGACCATCGGAAACGAGGCCGGCGGGTATGTCGTTCATGCGGGCAATCTGATCCTTTTAAGTGACGTAGACAACATGCGAAGACGGCTTTCAGAACTACGCGCCATGAATCGTGAGGAACTTAGGGCCGCATACAAAGACCAACTCCGGTCAGAAACTGACGCTGTCGGCAATAGTGCAGGTATCGGGTTAATTGAAATTGCGCGTCGAGCGTCAAAGCCAATCGAATTTGATTTTATGCGGATTGACGATCAGCACGCATTCTTCGCACTCAAAGCGACGGTTTAAGAGGGTACGGATGCAAAATATTGATATCCCGGCAACAAACCGCACTCCGGCCGTCGCGTTCGATTTTGACGTTGGCCACCTCAAACTGATTGGGGAGTCCTACCCTGAGGATGTTACGACCTTCTACAACCCGTTGTTTGATGCTTTGAAAAGTTGGTTGTCGGATGGCTCAATATCCAAATGTCGATTTGAATTTGAACTCATCTATTTCAATTCGTCCAGCGCCAAGGCCATCATGATGATCATGGAGCTTTTGGATTCCGCTGCTGAGGCGGGAAAAAGCGTTGACGTCTATTGGTTTCACGACCCCGAAGACGAGACCATGGAAGAACTTGGGGAGGAGTTTGGGGAGGACCTGAAACATGCCAAATTCACACTGGAAAAGTTGTTGGATCGATGACTATCGACGATCTCTTTGTTCGCGAGAATGAGGCTTTGGAAGTCGCGGAAGCAGCTTTAAACAGTGGACAATTTCCGAATGATGAAACGCGCAAGTCAATTGAAAACCTTGTCGGAGAATACAGAAAGCTGCTCAGAACCACGCGGCGCATGATGCGATTGAGTGATCGCAACGAGCGGGAATTGAATGCATTAGCCGAAAAACAGCGCATCGCCGCCGAAGAGGTTACCCAGAAAAACCAAGAGCTTGAGGCATTGTCAGGAAAGCTTGCCAAATACTTATCGCCTCAAGTCTACAACTCGATCTTTTCCGGTCGCCAAGAAGTTAAACTCGCGAGTAAGCGAAAAAAGCTGACAGTGTTTTTCTCGGACGTCGCCGGCTTCACAGAGCTTACGGATCAGATGGAGTCGGAAGATTTAACAGAACTCCTGAACAGCTACCTGACTGAAATGGCGGAAGTCGCTCTGAAACACGGTGCGACGATAGATAAGTTTATCGGCGACGCAATCCTTGTCTTCTTTGGAGACCCGGAGACTAAAGGTGTGCGGGAAGATGCTTTGGCATGCGTGAGAATGGCAATTGCAATGCGAGACAAGTTGGCAGAGTTGCAGGCAAAATGGAGGCGTCAAGGAATTAGACAACAGTTACAATGCCGTATTGGTATCAATACCGGCTTTTGTACTGTCGGAAACTTTGGGAGTGACGACCGTATGGACTACACCATTATTGGTGGGGCTGTGAACGTAGCTTCTAGGTTGGAGCATCAAGCCGACGAGGGTGCGATTTATATCTCGTACGAAACTTGGGCGCACGTAAACCACGAAGTAGAAACAGAAAAAGTCGGCGCCATCCAGGTAAAGGGTGTGGCTCAACCTGTCATGACCTACCGTGTCTTAGGTCAAAAGAATTCGAGACCGCGCGTAGAAAAAGTTGTATACGAAAACCCGAATTTTCGAATGGTGTTAGACCCGAGCTCAATGACATCAGAAGAACGCGCCGCGAGCTTAGAAATACTCAAGTTGGCGCTTGCTACACTCCGCAAAAACGAACACTGAAGTCGGGCAGCCAGTGTTTGAAGTGTTTTGGCAACATCTCTGGAAGGTGCTGTCAGACGAATTCTAACCAATCTCAGTTTGCCGCGGAAACTGCGAACCTATCCGGAACAGAGTTGACGCCACTCGCTAAGAGCGGCGGCGCGGGTCAGCTTGAAGGTGTCCCGGCTGGTGAGCGATCTTTCCTGGTTGAAGTGGTTGTAGACAGAGGAATGGACGGAGGCGAATTTCTGTAAACTTCGCATGCGCCTGAAACGCTGCATCGCGCGTTCTCTTCGTCGGAAAGGCAGGTGCGAGTTCTCGACGCGGTTGTTGAGCCACCTGCCCGTCCTTTGTTTTTCGGTAGCACCAAGCTCTCTGAGAGCGACCCGGTACGATGCGAAGCGATCCGTGACGACGGTTTCCGCTTTACCGTATCGCCTCATCAATTTCTTAAGGAATTTCAGTGCTGCAGCTTTGTTTCGGCTTTTGGTGACAACGGCTTCCAGCACCTCGCCTTCATGATCAACAGCCCGCCAAAGATAGTGTCTCTTGCCATTCACCTTCACGAAAACCTCGTCCACGTGCCACTTCCATTTCGAGAACGCGCGCAGCTGCTGAACACGCTTCCGCCTTATCTCAGCAGCAAACATCGGGCCAAACCTGTTCCACCAATATCGGACAGTTTCGTGGCTCACGTCGATGCCTCGCTCGTGCAGCAGATCTTCGACATTCCGAAGCGACAATGGGAACCGAACGTACAGCATGACTGCCAGACGAATGACCTCTTGACTGGTCTTGAAGTACTTGAATGGCGATTGTTTGATCATGCGACAAGGCTACGAGAGCACCCTGCCCGCCTCAACCCAAGTTCTTCCGACAAGACCGGTGCGAGTTCTCGACGCGGTTGTTGAGCCACCTGCCCGTCCTTTGTTTTTCGAGTGCACCCAGGTCGTGGAGCGCGGCTCTGTATGAGGCGAAGCGATCCGTCACGACGGTTTCCGCTTTGCCGTGTCGCTTCATTAACTTCTTGAGGAATTTCAGTGCTGCAGCCTTGTTTCGGCGTTTGGTGACAACGGCTTCCAGCACCTCGCCTTCATGATCAACAGCCCGCCAAAGATAGTGCCGCTTGCCATTCACCTTCACGAAAACCTCGTCCACGTGCCACTTCCATTTGGAGAATGCGCGCAGCTGCTGAACACGCTTCCGTCTGATCTCAGCAGCAAACATCGGGCCAAACCTGTTCCACCAATATCGGATAGTTTCGTGGCTCACGTCGATGCCTCTCTCGTGCAGCAGATCTTCGACATTCCGAAGCGAGAGCGGGAAACGGATGTACAGCATCACCGCAAGGCGGATGATCTCGGGACTGGTTTTAAAGTATTTGAATGAGGCAGGTCTGGTCATGGGCAAAAGCTACGCAACTGCCCTGCCCCGCTCAAGCAAAGTTCTTCTGACAAGACCCTCATAACAATCAAGAAACAACGCGACCAGAGGGAGTAGGCAATTTACGAAATCGTCGAACTTAGATGAAGTATTTACCATAGGCCGTTTAACAACCAATTGGCCTTGGGTTCGTCTACAATGTGCGTTTTTCCGTTGTGACTGTAGACCTATTTTGTCGAATTTGGAGCAAAATCTCTGAAAATTGCGAAAACTTTACGGGTCTGAGACCATGAATGTTAGTTTTCAACCGTTGTTTTTTAACGAGTTGAATATGTTAAGACTAGGTGAATGGAAGCTATTGCCTGCAAAAAGTAGGCTCTCCCAGTATTTCTCCCTTGGGAATAGCTCCCAATCATCTTTCAAAGCGTTTTTGGAAATAGCCGGCCCAATATGCGTTCTTGCAGTTTTGCTTGCCTATAGCCTTCATAAGGCTTCTGCCGCGAGCTACGCATCGATCCTCATGTGAAACAATTTAGCTTCGGCCGAGATGCCAGGTTCTTTGCTTAAAGATGTTGCAACAACTACTGGTCTTAAAGCGGGCATTCGCTTCAATTGCCACAAAGTCTGACCGCTAAAAACACAATTCATGACCAGACTGCTCCAGAGGCCTTCAAATTCAGACCGACGTGAACACAGGCTAGGGCATGATTGTTCGTTGGTTCATTAAATGAAGTCTCCAAAGAAAATGTAACAAATGCAACAACAGTATGAGTTCAGTGAAATTGAAGGAACACCGCGTGAAGATCTATTCTGTATTCGTTTGGATGCTGGCCCTGACCTTGATGGTTGGCGTCATCGATGTGGCTTCCGCCAAAGAAAAAGGCGGGAAGTCAAAAGACAAGAAAGTTCAGTTGGATGGCAAGCCGGATAAGGGTCAGAAAGCTGTGCCGCCAGGGCAAATAAAGCGCTATTCAAGAGGAGCCAAACTTCCCGCCGACTTGGATTACTCGGACATCGGCGACCTTTCCAACTGGAAATTGAAACCTCCAGGAAAAGGAAATCGTTACATACGCGTCAACGATGAAATTTTGGAAGTTTCTGATGATCTTTCGACTGTAGTCGACGCCGTTGGCATCGTTGGTGACCTTGCTAAGTAAAACGGCTGAATCATAACACCTGGACTCAACGCGGTCAGCTGATTGATTTGGTCAGATGTCGGCTTTTGAACGGATAGCAGACCCAACGTTGCAAAGCGCCAACGTCCGCCTTGCGGACAAAGCAGACCTTACATTATTCAGTGTCGGGCGTCCGTCATTTGGTTAGGACGGTGCTATTTGGATTGGCTGAGTTGCTCATTCATGTCCGCAAAAGACACGGCCCAGAATTCCGCCAAAAACGCTGAACATTCTTGTTCGGAGATTTCCGAACGCGTTCCATCGGCATCGGTTGCTATACCCATTGTGTAGCGAAGCTCGGTGCCCGTCTTAGTTTCTGTCAGATGGTAGGTCTCAGGGAAGCTGACGTTTGGGCGCGCGGGGTCCAGAATGCGCGTTGAAAAATAATCAAAGGGTTCCCAATCTGTAACACGATAAAAAAAATGGGCCATTTCGTGTGCGCAATGATAGCCCGACCCTGGACCAAGGCGTCCAAGGGGGTTCTCCATCTTGATATCGCCGACGCGATTCATCCACTTCAGTTTATGTTCGGGAGCAACGAGAGCCTCCCAAACGACCCCAATGGGAGCGTCGAAATGATATCGCAAGGTCCATACGCCATCCTGCTCTTCCAAGAAATCGCGTTGGCGATCAGCGCGCATTTTTTTCCAAGATTTGGCCAAATCGTAGACCTTCATGCGGACTTCACCAAAATGTTCGATATCCTGCGAAAAAGGCTGCATTATTTCACTGACGTCCATGGCGGCGGCGGCGGCTTCGCTGAACAGGGCATAGCTGTGAATACTGGTGTTCTCAGATACGTCTGTTTTGGTCATCCGGTGAACAAGGATGACATCGGCTCCCGAAATGTCCTTAGTCGGGCCAAGCTGCATTTCGTCAAATTGGCCGTGGTGGGCGATGATTTTGAGGTCCAAATTGTCGACATTGGCGCAAGCTCGGCATGGGCATGTCGTGTTTGCGATTATGTCCTGCCGCCTGAGGGTAAATGCGTTGTACAGGTTTTCGCAGATGGTCAGAAACGTCTCACCCGACGGGAAATCCTGACGTGTCGAGTATGCAAGGACAGCGTCGCCCTCGGTTTTCCAAAAATGCAACGGATCGCCGACTTGCTCAATCAGTGCTGCCAACAGCGATTGCAGGATAGGATTGGCATGGTCCATTTCCGAGGATGTCAGGAATTGCGTGTACCCCGAAATATCGGCGATCAGCAGATACCCAGTGTGTGTTGCTGTCATAGTCCCCTCCCCAAAGAGCGGTCGGTACGTTTCTTGCACCAGTACCGGAAAAGTACACGCAAGCGTCTGTCATGGCCATACGGCATAGAAGGTCTCAATTTCAGATTGCTGTAGTCGACCGCTTCAGGCTCAAAGTAGACATTCAGAGGAGTCCGCCCAATGTCTGCTGTGCGGGACGAAGCCGTCATCCGATTTCGACCCTTCGCCGACGCAGCATAGGTTTGCATCTGCAGCGACCCCAGCTCCGTTTCGCAGCCCATGTCGCCAAACCGGTCATTCGCCGGCGGGGTGCTGTCAGACCAATTCGAACCAGTCTCTGTTTACCCCTAAATGCCAGAACTTATGCTGAACAAAGTTGGCGCCACTCGGAGAGAGCAGCGGCGCGGTTGAGCTTGAAATTGTCTCTGCTGTAGAGGGCGCGTTCCTGATTGAAATGGTTGTGGACGGAAGAATGAACTGCGGCGAACTTCTGCAAACACCGCATTTGCCTGAAGCGGAGCATCGCACATTCTCGTCGTCGAAATGGCAGATGGGAATTCTCGGCCCGATTGTTCAGCCAGCGGCCGGTCTCTTGCCGACTACCGTTCCCGACAACTCTCATCGCCGCGCCATAAGACCGCAGTTTGTCCGTCACGATGGATTCAGGTTGACCGTAGCGTTTCATTGA
>NZ_JBXWMC010000019.1:0-23727 GCF_059609665.1 Ruegeria sp. YTSC230
AAAGGGCTGCGTCTTGTCATCCTGCGACGCTAAGTGCTCGCCCTGCCCGCCTCAATAAGTTTCTTCTGACAGTGCCCACCTGAGACGCTGGTGCCTGGTCTGGAAACTACTTTGCAGTGGCAGCGCGGCAACGAAGTGCTGGGCGATATCCGTTGCAAAGTGGCGGTGGAAACATTCCAAGAGGTCGACCTGCTGCGACACGGCGGCGTCCTGTCAAAGATCATGGGTCTCACCCTTGAAGGCCGCGAATAGAACAACCTGCTTTGAACGAATAGGGCAGAGCTGGCTCATGCGGTTGTAACTAAAAATGCTAGGCGAATGCACTTTTTGAACTGCTTTCCATCACACCAACGTCCAGTTTCGCGAATTCGAAGCCATTGGCAGATTCTGCAGCATTTTACACTTTGGGCTCAAGGCAGACGTTCCTCTAAACTCGTTGAGCGTCTGCTGAGCGGACTAAGCGGACGCTCGCAAAGAAACAACTTCAGCATACAAACCTATTCGAAAAACTTTTGGCTGCCGCCGCGTTTCTCCGGCATAGTGCAAAAAACAGACGTCAGGAGGTCAGAAATGCCTAAGATTAGCCGACGCGGATTTCTTAGATCAGGGCTTGCCGGTGCAACTGCCTTAACGCCACTCAGCACTGCGTTTGGACAGTCCGGTTCACTCTCTGAATTGGGAACGGCAATCGTACCACTTCCTGAGGTGACGGTTTATACGGCTAAGGAAATAGTTACACTTGATCCGGCAAGGCCCTCAGCTGACGCCGTCGCCGTCGTAAATGGCCGCATCCTTTTGGTTGGTAGTATTGAAGACGTTGAAGGCATCCTTAAAGGGCAGCGCTTTAAAGTTGATACAACGTTTACCGACCACGTTATTGTCCCTGGATTTCTCGCTCAGCACGATCACCCGCTACTGGCAGCTCTCACGATGTCTTCAGAAATCCTTTCGATCGAAGATTGGGTTTTGCCGACTGCCACAGTTCCTGCCGTAAAGGACAAAAATGACTTCACCGACCGGCTAACAAAAGCAGTTGAACAGCGTACTGATCCGTCTGAACCAGTCGTTTCATGGGGGTATCACCCAGCATTTTATGGCCCGCTTACACGGGAGGATCTTGACGCCGTAAGTTCGACCCAACCAATACTGGTTTGGGCGAGGTCTTGTCATGAGATGATCCTGAACAGTGCCGCACTAGAAATGGGAAATGTCACGCAGGACGTCGTCAATGGGTTTGCAGCTACGGAGCAGGCACAGTCCAAATTTTCGGAGGGGCGATTTTGGGAACAGGGATTGTTTGCGGTGCTGCCCTTCATCGCCTCAATTGCTGCAACCCCAGAGCGGTTGCAGTCCGGTTTGGCACTGACTCGTGATTACATGCACGCCAAAGGCATCACGTTTGGAAACGAACCCGGCGGCATTCTGGCCAAGCCGGTTCAGGACGGTATCAACGC
The DNA here is from genome assembly GCF_059609665.1 of Ruegeria sp. YTSC230. NCBI lineage: Bacteria > Pseudomonadati > Pseudomonadota > Alphaproteobacteria > Rhodobacterales > Roseobacteraceae > Ruegeria > Ruegeria sp. YTSC230. The sequence goes on from NZ_JBXWMC010000019.1 coordinate 1,455, forward strand.
GGTTATGTCCAGTCCTGACATGCCCTTCCGTTGGTCTTTCATGCCGGACGCCAAAACTTTGGTCGACACCTATTCCGATGATGCTCAGGTGATCGCCGAGACCGAAAAACTGGAAAGCTGGTATGGGGGCATGACCAGTCTTGCGCCCAAGCAAGCCAAGCTGTTTGCGGATGGGGCGATCTATTCGTTGCTCATGCAAGTGCGTGATCCATATCTGGACGGCCACACTGGCGAATGGATGATGGACAAGAGCCTGTTTGATAGAGCATTCCGCATTTACTGGGATGCAGGTTACCAAATTCATGTGCACGTGAACGGAGACGCAGGACTTGATCGCGTTCTGGACGCACTCGAAATAAATCTGAGACGCAATCCGCGCTATGACCATCGGACCGTTCTGGTTCATTTCGCGGTTAGCGCAGAAGAACAGGTGCAGAGAATTTCGGAGCTTGGCGCCATCGTCAGTGGCAATCCATACTACGTCACTGCCCTTTCAGACCAATATTCTTCTGTCGGTCTCGGGCCGAAAAGAGCGGATGCGATGGTACGTCTCGGCGATATTTCGAAGGCAGGGATCTCCTGGTCGCTGCATTCTGATATGCCAATGGCACCAGCCGATCCTCTTTTCCTGATGTGGTGTGCCGTAAACAGGGTGACTGCTTCCGGTCGTGTCGCGGGACCGGATCAACGGGTCAGTGCAGAGGAAGCCCTTCGAGGTGTCACGATCGAAGCCGCCTATTCATTGAAACTTGAACATGAGATCGGCAGCATCGAACCGGGGAAACGCGCAAACTTTACCATTCTCGACGACAACCCTATTGCGGTGGATCCAATGAAAATCAGGGACGTTAAAGTCTGGGGAACCGTGATGGAAGGGCGGGTTTTTCCAGTTGAAAAGGTAGTGAGGAAAGCGTCGTTGATGCCTCCGGTCGGTGGAGTTGGCAACATAGACGCTGACTTTGCACGAGCAACACTTGAGCATGCTCTCAAAGTTGTACACACACACATTTAGCTCTTATTTTTTTGCTACGAGTTGTAGGAAGAGGTTGTCCGGAATAGGCTCGAAGCAGCCGTTCGCAAAATCGCGATGTATGTCCGCTTTGCGGACAAAACGGCCTTTCGCAACAACACTCTTAAGGTACAAGCAGACCGAGTTAACTCCGTTCCTTCCAGTATGAAAGTATCGTGCAAGTTTACGCAAAGATCGTTTCAACGGATGCAGCTAAACGAACTAAAATTTCAAGATTTTTGCGCGACAATATAGCGGCTCTGGAGCATTGAGGCTTGATCAGAAGTATAATGCACGTCGAAGCCTGCGGACGCGATTTTCCTTTCAAGCATTGATCCAGACACAAAATGCACAAACGGGGCTTTCCCAAGAGCCTGCATGACTGGGATGGCGATCCGACTGATCATCGCATACTTGAAACCACCGCTCTCAGGTGCGCAGACGGTTTTGGATATAAAAAGCCCACCGGGTTTTGTAAGCGCGGAAATGTGCTCGAGCGCTTGGTCCAAATCGGGCAGAAGATGAAGCAAATTATGCGCCAAGATCGCATCGTAAGAACCTTCATCTAAACCGTGCTCAAGAACTTCAGCCACCTTGAAAGTGACGTTCTCCAATCCTTCTTTAGCACGCTTCTCATCGGCAATCTTGATCATGCCCGGAGCGAGATCCGTGGCAGTGACATGGGCGACATGCGGTGCAAGCAGCAGCGCGGTTGAACCCGTCCCGCACCCGATTTCCAGTACGATGTCCTCCGCTTTCAGGTAGGACTTCGTAAGCTCGAGTGTTTTCAGATACCCTTCCATATTGCGGATTGGGTCTGCCGCGTACTTTTGCGAGATTTTGCTCCAGAACGCGGCATCCTTGGACAAAGCAGTCATTTCATTACTCTCAAAAAAGGTTGTTGCCGTATCCTTTACTTCCAAACAATCATTTATGGAATTGCCACAATTTGCAGAAGTGTTATGCATAAATGCATGAACTGGAAGGCAATCAATTTCGACTGGAACCAGGTACGGTCCTTTCTTGCGACAGCCGAAGAAGGCTCGTTTTCTGCAGCGGCACGCGTTCTTGAGCAAACTCAACCCACTGTTGGCCGTCAAGTTGCTGCGCTGGAAACGGCCCTTGACATCACCCTGTTTGAAAGAGTCGGCAAGTCGCTTAATTTGACGACTGCTGGCGCCGAGCTTTTGTTGCATGTCAGAGAAATGGCGGATGTGGCGAACAGGATTTCTCTTACTGCGACAAGCCAGTCGCAAGCTGTTGATGGGCAAGTCAGGATTACTGCGTCCGATGTGATGTCTGCTTATCAGCTGCCACCTATACTGAAAACGATCCGACTTGCGGCACCGCGACTAGAGATCGACATCGTTGCTGCAAATGACATACGAGACCTACAGCGACGTGAGGCTGATATCGCAATCCGACATGTGCGTCCAACTCAGCCGGATCTGACAGCAAAGCTTGTCGCCGAGGCAACGGCCCATTTTTACGCAGCACCTTCGTACCTTGATCAGGTGGGACGGCCGAAAAATGAAAACGAACTTGCGAAATTGGACTTTGTCGGGTTTGGCGACATCGACACGATGATCGGTTTTCTCGATCCGGCGGGCATTAAAGTAACACGAAAGAGCTTCAGGATTGGCTCACAAAGCGGGATTGTATCCTGGCAACTGGTGCGCCAAGGTTTTGGCATATGTGTAATGTCGGATGATGTGGCTGCCTTAACACCTGGTGTGGAGCGCGTGCTCCCCGACCGCGAGCCGTTTAAGTTCCCGATTTGGCTGGCGACACACTCCGAGTTACATACCGCACGAAGGATCAGGTTGGTGTTTGATCAACTGGCGGACCAACTTAGCGCAGGGACCATCAGGTAGTCCGGGAGTTCGTTCTATGTCACAGGCTATTTCAACGCTTCACTTGCTATGCGGCAAAGTCGCTTCTGGAAAATCTACGCTGGCAGCGGAACTAGCGAAAAGAGACGCAGTCGTGCTCATTTCGGAAGATGAATGGCTTAGCGCCCTGTTTGGCGACCAGATGAAGTCCCTGCAGGACTACGTGAATTGCGCTTTGAAACTGCGACCGGTCATGGGGCGTCACGTGGCTTATTTGCTGAAGGCTGGCGTTTCAGTGGTTCTCGATTTTCCAGCTAACACAATTGAAAATAGAGCTTGGATGCGCGACTTGCTGAAAGACACTACTGCGCAGCACCACCTTCACTTTTTGGATTTGCCAGATGAGGTTTGTCTGCACCGGCTGCATAAGCGCAACAGAGAAGGCGCGCATGCCTTTGCACCAACAGAAGATCAATATCGCCGTATTGCGCGGCATTTCGTGCCACCATCACCCGAAGAAGGTTTTAACATCGTAACTCACCGTCAGTAGCGGCGGCACCAAACATGTTTCGAGCACCTACTCTGCATCGACGGATGAACGACTGCTTTGGGCTCAACGCGGACATCGTAGTCATTTGGTCAGATATCCGCTTATGGACGGATGGCAGACCTAAACTTAAGAAACGTGAATGTCTGCTATGCGAACTATAGGGGCGCTCAAAGAGGTCGCTGAGCAGCAAGATCGTTGTGAAATCGAAGGGCTAAGTCCAGGCGACAGCTGTTCCAACAAGAACTAGTGCCATCCCGGCAGCTTCTTTGACTGAGTACACCTCTTCGAAGAAAAAATGTGAGACTACACCCAAAATTATGACTTCAGCTCCCATTACAGCCACGTAAATCAGCCCCAGTTTTTCATGCCCCAGAGCAGCAACTTCGAATGCGCCGGCTGTCAGTAAGGCAACAGCGATTATGGTTGCCACGCCCAGGCTGGGTAGTGTCCACCATGACTTCATGGCGACCATAGCAATACAATAAAAAAGAGCAGATAGCAGTGCGAGTGCAGCAACCATGTTCATGATTAAATCTCCCTCGATACCAACAAAATATCAGAATGAAACTCATTGAGATGTGACCTAATTCACAAAGCAAATTTCAAATTTGCAGGAGTCAAAACTACAGATATTGTCAGCGGCCTAATAGGACGTTTCGTGCTCGGTTTGGTCATTCGCCGAAACTTCGCTAGCGACCGCGAGGCGGACAAAGCTGAAACTCGAAGCAAGCCCTAAGTGCGCTGGCGAGACGGAGCTTCAACAACTCTGTCTCAGGTCTGCATGGTCCAAGGTGTGCTTGGCGCCTCTACCATCTTCTTCCTTGATTACATGCTTGTGCGTGGGCAGCATAAAGGTGGTAGAGTTCAGTACGGCTAATTCCAGATCGACGAATTTACTTTGCGCTTGTTTCGCATGTGTTGGGAGTAACAGTTGTGGTCAAGGCTTCTCCTGAGATACTTGCTGTTACAGAACGCTGGTTTGAGGCGATCAGGACCCTAAATACGCACGTTTTGAAGGACTACCTTTCCGACTCGGTCGATCTGCGCTTCATTGGAACTGGCGAGAATGAGTTTTGGAAAGGTCAGGTTGTCCGCGATGGAGTCGGCGAATTCATCGGCGAAATGCCAGAGCCGGATGTGTGGGAAGTTCTCGAAGCCGAAGCCTTCGAGAACGGAGAGACGGGCTGGTCTGCTTTTCTACATCGGGTTGGGTTTCCCGGGCTTCGAGATGATTACATCGTCCGCACGGTGCTGGTATTCGTCTTAGAGGGTGCGTCATGGAAGATCATTAATCGTCACGCCTCTCTTCCCTACCCAAATATAGATTTTGTAGGTAGCGAACAGTTAGCCATTCAAACTCTTGTGAAAGCTGCGCTCGAAGAAGGTCCGGAATTGCTTCAGGCAGAAGGTTTGGCCTCGGTGCTGTTTACTGATGTCGAAGGCAGTACGATGCTCGCGGCGGCCATGGGAGATCAGGGTTGGTCGGCGTTGATAGATCAGCATTTTCAGACTGTTGAGAGTATTGTCGCAACACATCGGGGGCAATTCGTGAAGTCGCTGGGAGACGGGACATTGTCCAGTTTCCAATCAGCGACTGAAGCGCTTCTGGCGGCGATCAAAATACAGGAAGCCGTGGCTTTGAGCGATGTGGAACCGCGCTTGGGCCTACGAGTTGGCATTCATACCGGCGACGTTGTTTTGGCGCGTGGCGACTTCTTCGGAACCGTGGTCAACAAAGCGGCTCGCATAACTTCATCGGCCAATCCGGGTGAAATTCTAGTGTCGGATGTGACGAGAGCCATAGTTGGGGGAAATCACGAGTTCAAATTTGCGGCCGCACGATCTTTGGTCCTCAAAGGACTTCCAGATGATCACACAGTCCACCGTTTGGAATGGAGGCGATAGCTGCTCGCTGGGTATGACCTCGAAGATCAGCCCCGCCCCCGGGGGATAATTCAATCAAACTGCCCTTTTCGCGGAATGCCCTTGCAAAGTGAACACACCCACTCCGCAGTTCCATCAATTGGCCTGCCCTTGCTCTTTAAATCACGGTGGGAAACAACCTGCTGATCGCGGCAAAATGGACAGGTAGCAAGGGCAAAGAAATCCGGAATATGGGTGACTTTCTTAGGTACGGGGTTGCAAACCATTTGGCACTCAGCAGTGAATTATTCCCTGTTGGCTATCACATATCGCCGTTTTTCTCCACGTCTGCTTTGGGCTCGTTGCGGTCATCCGACGGTTTTACTCAGATGACCGGTTGATCACGTAAAGCAGACATTGCGAGGCGTGGTTCAAAAATCCGAACTTGAATGGCTGCTTTTACCGGTACCGGACATTCGCTGCACCTTGCAGGAGTGTCTGAGTTGCGGGACAAAGTGTGAATTCGCTGCGTTTGCACCAAGGTCTGCAATCTCGAGTAACCGGCCGCACGTGTGCGGCCGATCTTTCGATTTTACCGATCTGTGAGGAGATTTTCAGGTTGGTTCCGCTTCACCGGGGGGTGGAACGTTCAGCCGGTTTCACCAAATCCTTTCGGTACTGGCAAATCAGGCAAGGTTGCCGCTCGTTTTTGCAGGGCCCGCCCGATAACTACACGGCTGATTTCGGTTGTCCCGTCCACAATCCGCAGCATTTGTGCGAGGCGGGACAAACGATCCAGACCATAAGGCTGCAGCAGACCCATACCGCCCAACACTTGCGTACAGGTGTTCGCAACCTTCACTGCGGCATCTGGCACAAACCGTTTGGCATGAGCGGCCATCAGAGGGCCTTCGGGTGTGCCAAGGGATTCTGCCGCCTTTCGATAAAGCAGCTTGGAGGCTTCAAGATCGGTCGCAACCTCACCCAGCATCCACTGGATTCCGTCCAGATCGAGGTTCTTGCCGCCAAACATCTTGCGGTTCTTGGAATAGGACAGAGCCGTATCCAATGCGGCTTGCATCAATCCACAGCATCCTGACGCAATCGACACACGGGCGATATCGATCGCCATGAGCGAGCCTTGCAAGCCCTGACCGATCGGCAGGATGATGTTGTCTTCGCTCACCACCACCTTGTCCATGTACATCTCGGCCAGAGGCAAGAAGCTGTAGGACGGGGTATCATAGAGCGGTCCAAAGCTGAGGCCCGGCGCGTCGGCGGGAATGGCGATCATCGCCATATCCTTGTGGCCGGGTGCGTCACTGGTTTTGACCACGGTGAAATAGACATCAGCCTCACCGGCCAAGCTGACCCATGCCTTCGCACCGCTGATCGTCCAAGTGCCGTCATCATTGATCTGGGCGCGCGAATACATGTTTGTGGCATCCGAGCCGGATTGCGGTTCAGTCAGTGCAAAGTTCGCCAGTTTGCGCCCCGAAGTCAGATCCCGCGCCCATTTTTCCTTGAACGCATCCGTGCCATAACCGCAGCCCGCGAAGGTGCAGATGTTATGCATCGACAGGGCAAAGGCATAGGCACCATCGCCCAACCCCAGTTGTTCATAGACCTGAATGCCCTCTGCCAGTGGCAAGCCCTGACCACCAAACTCCTCGGGGGCGTAGAGCCCCGTCAGGCCAGCGGCCCCGGCCTTGTCAGACGCATCACGGGGCCACTTCTTTGCGGCGTTCCAGGCGTCCACATTGGGCAGGATGACCTGCTCGGCGTGGTCGCGTGCGGCTTGGAGTATGGTGGCGAGTTTGTCTGACATTGGTCGGTCCTTTCAGGGGCGATCATTCTCATATGACGCCATAATCCCGCAGCCACGGATGGCCGGATTGATGGGCTGTAAAGGCGAAAATTTAGATAAGAATGCTTTGTTGCAACAAGATTTAGCGATCGGGCTTGCTAAGCTCTATCTCTTGCGCTGACAGATCATTGTCCAAAAGTGACAAAAACGGCGCCTTACGTTTTTTCCTGCGGTAGGAGCTTGGCCTGCTGCCGGTCCAACGCTGAAAGGCCCGATGAAAGTTGGCAGCCGAGGAAAAGCCCACATCCTGCGCAATTGCCTCAACGCTTTTGCGCCCCGCCTGCAGGTCGCGGATCGCGGTGTCGCGGCGCAGGGCGTCTTTTATGGCCTGAAACGACGTGCCATCCGCCTGCAACCTGCGGATCAGGGTGCGCGGGGTCATGTGCATTGCGGATGCTGTCTGGGTCAGGGTGGCCGCGTCCCATCCCGCTTGGCCCAGATAGGTGCGCACGCGCAGCGATTGGGTGTGTTCACGCGACGAGGTGAAAATCCAGTCCCGCGGCGCGTTTTGCAAAAACCGGTCAAGGTCAGCGGTGCTGCGCGTCTGCACGGGACCCAGTGCATTCGGATCGAACGAGATTGCGGTGGCGGGCTGGCCAAACCGCAGCGATGCAGGAAAGATGATCGCGTAATCCTGATCAAAGTCCGGGCGATCAAACGCGAAATCAACGGCTTTAACCGGAACCTCATGCCCTGCCAGCCAAGACATGAGCCCGTGGGCAAGTTTGAGGATCAGCATGTGGCCAAACCGTTGCACAGGCGCATCTGTTTGCGGGTTCAGGCTCAGTGTGAGGGCGCTGTCAGTGTCATCCAGATCAAACTGATAGTCATCCAGCAGCAAATTCCAGAAGGTCGAAAACCGGTAAAGTGCAGATGGCAAGGATGTGGCTTCGCGCACTGTCGTCAGAAGGTGTTGCAGGGCACGCGGTCGCACGGGCCTGCTCCAAAGCCCCATCATCTCATCGCCGGTCTCAACTGCAGCAAGTTGATAGAGGCAAACGATCTGATCCAGCGTGACGCGACCATTCGGCGAGCGCGTATCCGCGTTCAGACCGGACCGGCTCAGCAGCGAAGCCATCTGCGCCTCTGGGCACAGGGCACGCAGCGCCGCCAGCCAGTCATCGACAAACTGGCTGGAAACCGTGGAAAGGATCGTTGGCGCGACATTGGTCATAACGCCTCAGGAGGTATCACCAATTCCGGTCGACATGAAACGCAGGCTTGCAGATGGCGACCCTCGCAGATGACAGAATGTCAATGTCTCAACCAGATAACGCTCTGCTTGAACTAATTTCAGTGGGGTCAGGCGACTTCGAACAGTGCTGCGGCGCCCATGCCTCCGCCGACACACATGGAGGTCACCACGTATTTCACGCCACGACGCCTCCCCTCAATCAGAGCATGCCCGACTTGTCTCGCACCTGTCATGCCGTAGGGGTGGCCAATCGATATTGCACCGCCGTTCACGTTGTAGATTTCGGGATCGATCCCAAGATGGTCACGGCAATACAGAACCTGGCAGGCAAAGGCTTCGTTAAGCTCCCAAAGGCCGATGTCTTCGATGCGAAGACCTGCATTCTTCAGCAGCTTTGGAATTGCAAAGATCGGGCCGACCCCCATCTCTTCCGGTGCGTTTCCTGCAACAGCCATGCCGCGATAGATACCTAGCGGTGTGAGGCCCTGCTGCTCAGCCACTTTGCCTTCCATGAGCACACAAGCCGAGGCCCCGTCAGAGAGTTGGCTTGCGTTTCCGGCAGTAATCACGCCTCCTTCGACAACTGGGTTCAATGCCCCGAGAGTTTCGGCCGTCGTGCCCGGCCGGTTGCCTTCGTCTTTTGACAAGGTCACCTCGTCCAGGGTTTCCTCTCCGGTTTCGCGGTTCTTGACCCGCTTTATCGCAGTGATCGGAACGATCTCGTCATCAAAGGCGCCAGCGGCCTGAGCCCGGGCCGTCCGACCTTGGGAAAGTGCAGCGTATTCATCCTGGGCGTCACGACTGATCCCATATACCTGCGCCACATTTTCCGCCGTCATCAGCATCGGCATATAGGCATGTTCAGATTGGGCGATAACGTTTGGATCTTTCTCATCGCCCGCCCATTTCAGATAGGCATTCTGCAGGATGGAAATATTTTCCTGCCCGCCTGCCACCGAGACATTCTGACCATCCACAATGACCTGCTTTGCGGCCGTCGCAATGGCCATCAATCCCGATGAACATTGCCTGTCGATCGTCTGTCCTGCCACCGTATTGGGAAGGCCCGCCGCCAGCGCCGACAAACGCGCGACATTCATGCCTGCGGTTCCCGCCGTAAGGACCGATCCGATGACGACATCTTCGATCGAACCGGGGTCCACGCCTGCACGTTCAACAGCGTGTTGAATGGCGTGCCCCATCATGGTAGGGGATTTGATGTTGTTCAGCGCACCTTTGAAGGCAGCCCCAATAGGGGTTCGTGCGGTTGAGACGACAACGGCTGCTCTCATGATTTTTCCTTTTTGGCATCAAAATGCGCGGCAAGTGTTACGCACGAGGTTGCGAGTTCTTCCAGCAAAGGCGCAGGCGTGAACCACATCTCACCATAGGCACCAAGCGACTGCCGATAGTGGTTCATGCGTTCCAGAATCTGGCTTAATCCAAACTCGTCGGCATAGTGCATTGGGCCGCCGCGCCAGTTCGGAAAGCCATAGCCGTTGGTCCAGATCAGGTCGCAATCACCCGGGCGCGTTGCAATGCCCTCTTCAAGGATCAAGAAGCCCTCGTTGATCAGGGGAAACAGACACCGTTCAAGGATTTCCTGATCGTCGATGTCCCTGCGCTTCACACCATGCAGGTCCGCCAGATCGGAACTGATTTGAACTATCTCAGGGTCTTCGACCCGTGTCCGTCCCTCGTAGACATAGCTTCCACGCCCGGTTTTCTGACCCAGTCGGCCCAGTTCAAACAACCTGTCCTGCACAGCCTGGTATGTCGGGTCATGCGCGATTTCACTACGCCGTTCCTGACGCACGCGTGCGCCCACATCGACTCCGGCCAGATCTGCCATCGCATGAATGCCCATGGCCATGCCGAAGCCTTCAAGGACGTCATCCACCTGTTTCGGCGTCACCCCCTCAAGAAGCAGACGAGATCCTTCGCGGAAGTATGGTTCCAGCATCCGGTTTCCAACAAAGCCGTAGCACACGCCAACCGTGACAGGGAGCTTCCGGATCTTCTTTGCGACCGTGATTGCCGTTGCAATGACATCGGGAGCGGTCTTGGCGCCGCGCACCACCTCCAGCAAGCGCATGACATTGGCCGGGCTGAAGAAATGGAGACCAATCACATCCTCCGGGCGGGACGTGACCGCGGCGATTTCATCAAGATCCAATGTCGATGTGTTTGAGGCCAGTATCGCGCCAGGTTTGGCGTGCTGGTCTAGGCTCGCGAAAATTTGGTGTTTGACATTCATGCTTTCAAACGCCGCTTCAATGATCAGGTCAGCCTTCGCAAGGTCTGCATAGCTGAGCGTCCCGGTGGCGTTGGCGGCGATTGCCTCTGCCCGATCGGCACTGAGCCGCCCTTTTTGAGCCGCACGCTGGAAATGCTCCCGGACCTTTTCCAGCCCCTGTTCCAGCGCAGTTTGTGTGGTTTCCAGAAGCGTGACCGGATATCCCGCCTGCAGAAAGGCGATGGCAATGCCGCGCCCCATCGTTCCGGCACCGATCACGGCGACCGATGAAATGCTACGTGGTTGGTCAGCACGGGTAACGCCGGGAACCTTGGTGCATTCACGCTCTGCGAAGAACAGATGCCGCCCCGCGCGCGATTGAGGTGTGTCGAGCAGTTCAGCGAAACCTGCCTTCTCTTGTGCCAACCCCTCGGCCAGCGGCAATTCGCACGCGGCCTCGATGGATACCAAGCAGCGTTCAGGGGCGACAAGGTTTTTGGACGTGTGCGCTATCTGGTCTCGGAAACCCGTCAGATATCCCTTCGGATCAGGGTGTGTGACGGTCATATCCATGCAACCGCGTTTCGGATCGCCCTCATGGCTGACACGGGTGGCGAAACCCAAAACATGCGCGCGAAAATCCTGGTCGTTCTCAAATAGTGCGTCGACCAGCCCACAAGACAGGGCATATTCGCCTTTCACGGGATCACCCGAGAGGATCATTTGCGTTGCCGCTTCCAGCCCGGCAATCCGGGGTAGTCGCTGGGTGCCTCCGGCACCAGGCAGCAGCCCCAGTTTGATCTCAGGTAGGCCCATCACGGCATCCGGCGTGGCGACACGGTAATCACAGGCAAGCGCGATCTCCAGCGCACCACCCATCGCGGGACCTGCTATCGCGACGATAATGGGTTTCTTGCTGGTTTCAATCGTTTCACACAGGTCTGGCAAGTCCGGCTTGTCCCAAACTGCCCCGGTACGGAACTCGACGATGTCAGCGCCGCCGCAAAAGAGCGGCAGAGCCGAACATAGAACGATGGCTTTGACCTGTTCATCGGCGTCCAACTCGTGGATGGCCGAGGAAAGCGCCAGTCGCATCTTGAGACCAAGAGCGTTCACTGGCGGGGCATTCAGCTCAATGAAAGCGACACCCTCGGTATGTTTAATGGAAATCATGTTTGGAAACCTCAATTGGACTGTTTGGCAAGATCTTGTTCGATCTCTGCCCAATCGTCGAAGTGGATTACATTGCAGGGTGAATTCACGTTCTCGAGCCAGACAAAGACGGAGATGAATGGCTGGTCATAGACCCGGGTGGCGTGGGGATCGCCCGCCGCGTTCCAGATAAGTGATCCAGCCGGATAATCCTGCCAGTCACGGGTGCCAAACCGCCAACCAGATTTCTCGGAAAGGTTCAGGTACAGTTCTGGCGCGTCGTGGTTGTGGTCGCGATACAGCGTCCTTGGTCCCAGCATGAAAATGCCAAGGTTGAAATCGAGATGGTGATATCCACATGCATCCGGCCCGATCAGCAGAGTATGCAGGTTGCACCTTGTGTATCCCTCTCCCAAATCGGCACCGGGGGGATAGAATTGGGCGTTGTCTTCGCGCCAGATCAGATCATCCTTGGCCGCTTTCAGACAGCCTGCGATTTCCTGCAATTCCGGGGCTGCAATCCCGGCGACAGCGTTCTTCAGAACCTCATCATGCCGGGTTCCTTGGGGAGGTAAGTCAATGAGCTTCTCATCGGACAGATCCATGGCTGCCAGCTTGTCCAACGTCAGATCAACGCCGCGCGTGGCAGCTCTGTGAGCCTGCAGATAGGTGACAATCGATTGAATAAGCGCCTGAATACGACGTTGTTTGTCTGTCATGATTTTAGGTCCGAGCGCGTTGAAATATCTTGCCGCACGAGTTTCTTGTCGAGCTTGCCGACGCTGGTTTTAGGTAGGCGGTCGACAAAGATTAATTCGTCTGGAACTGCCCATTTTGAGATCTCGCCTGCGTCAACCCACGACTGGATTTCTTCCATGACTCTCAAGCGCACAAGATCCGGGTCGGCATCCTTTGCGGCTTGAGCGACCAACACTGGCCTTTCGCCCCATTTCGCGTGCGGCAGCCCGATTGCTGCGACGTCCTCAACGCCGCTGCAAGACGATGCTATGTTTTCCAGTGCCAGTGAGGATATCCATTCGCCGCCGGTCTTAATCACATCCTTGAGGCGGTCAGTAATCTGCAACGATCCATTCTCGCGGATATACCCAACATCCCCGGTATGCAGATACCCACCGTCCCAAAGCTCATCCGAGGCTTGCGCATTATCCAGATAGCCTTGTGTCAACCAGGGAGCCCGAGCAACAACTTCGCCGGTTGTTTCGCCGTCATGTGGGACGTCCTGCATATCCGGTGTCACAACACGAAGGTCGACAAGAGGGCCGGGAAAGCCGGTTTGCGCCTGCATCTCGGGGTCATTGCTGGACAAATCGGCCACCGTCAGAAACGGACAGGTTTCGGACATCCCATAGGCCGCATGTAAGGATATGCCTGCCGCCGCGGCGCGGTCCTGCAGGCCTCGCGGCAAAGCGGCCCCGCCAATGATCACTTTCCATCTGTCCAGGTCAATTTGTGGGCAGCCCGGATGGTCGAGCACCATTGACAGAACCGTGGGCACGCAGTGTGAAAAGGTGACGTTTTCGTCTGCAATCAATCGCAAGATTGTGTCAGGGTCATATCGACCGGGATAGACCTGACGCAGCCCCAGCATCGTTGCGGCATATGGAAATCCCCAGCCGTGGACGTGAAACAAGGGCGTCAGCGGCATGTAGACGTCGCCGCGATGAAATCCGGCATTCCCGGGCCATGCGCCGAAACCTGCGATCAAGCTCAATGTGTGAAGGACCAACTGCCGATGTGAATAGCTCACCCCCTTGGGATTGCCGGTGGTCCCGGTTGTATAAAACAAGGTTGCCGTTTGGTTTTCATCGAAGTCCGGGAAGTCAAAGCTGCCTGGGGCTTTGCCTATCCACTCTTCATATCCTTCTCCGTCTCCAATCGGCACGATGGTGATGTCCCGATCAAAGCCCGATTTGATACCCTCAATGAGCGGCATGAAATCGCGGTGCACGATGATCAGATCCGGTTGTCCATGGTTGATCGTATAAAGAACCTGAGCAGGAGACAGACGCACGTTGATCGTGAAAAGGGACCCGCCCATCATCGGGATCGCGAAAAAACACTCAAGATAACGGTGCGTATCCCAATCCATGACACCAACGCGCATACCCTCATGTATCCCGCTCGCCTTTAAAGAATTGGCAAGTTGGCGCACGCGTTTGCCCAAGTCCGCATAGCTCAACCGCATTTCGGTGCCGCTGACGATCTCTTGGCTGGCTGACGCGAGCTGGGATCCGGCCAGCAAGTGTTTAATCAGCAACGGATAGCCATATGCATTTGGCGAGGGTGAAAGTGGTGGCATGAAGGTGGAATCCCATAACATCTCTATCTGCTAATCTGGCATTTCTCACCCCGTGGAAGAATTGAAAGAAATTTCCTTTCATCAAGAAATTCTAACCGATCACATCGCACCGCGAATTGCGTGCTACCCCCTGACAGGTTATGAAAAAGAGTATCAATACCCTGCTATGTTCGCGCCCGTCGTCGGATAACTCTGCTTGAGGGTAAGCAGAATTGATTTCATCGAGGAGATGCAGCAATGACCACTCACATGCCCACGCTGGTTTCACTGCGCGCTTTTGAGGCGGTGGCGCGTCACAAGAGTTTCCGAAAGGCCGCTGACGAGATTTGTGTGACGCATGCGGCAGTCAGCCACCAGGTCAAAGCATTAGAAACAACAATCGGTGTTAAACTACTGGAACGCACAAGCCGTTCGGTCGAGCTAACACCGGCTGGCGAGCAATATTACCCGCCAATACGCGAACACATTCAGGGAATCATCAAAGCCACTCGGCGCATCCAGACACCTGAGGAACCGGACGTGTTGCTCGTTCAGTCCTACGCAAGTTTCAATACAATGTGGTTACAGCCCAGATTGGCAGACTTTCTTCAGGATAATCCGGACACACGCGTGCGCATCGTCTCTACTTTTGAAGACGGTGATTATGACATGCACCGGTTCGATGTGGGCGTGTTCAACGCGCCACCATTTGACAAACGGTTTGACTATAGCCCCTTGTTCGAAACGGATATCTACCCGGTATGTGCTCCGGAGGCCTTGAAAACCGCAAGCGGTGGAATGCCGCTGGAAGAGCTAAGAAATTTCCTGTTGCTGAGTGTCCCAAACACATGGAATGAGCCGGATGACTGGGACTGCTGGTTGGATGCGGCGGGCTTAGATCGCGAAACGATGAAATTTGGCTCTGTTTTCGACAATTACCCGCTGGTCCGTGAAGCTGTTCTAAAAAATCACGGTATCAGCGTCGCAAGAGCACCGTTTTGCACGCGTGACCTTGAAAGGGAGCGCCTGGTCAAACCGTTTGATATTTCGGTGCCCGAGCCAGGCAGCTGGTATCTGGCGACGCAAAAAGAACGTGCACCCAACCCAAAGCTCGATACGTTTGTTGACTGGCTGTTCGAACAGATCGAAGCCGACCCAACCATGCGGCTATTTCGGGCCTGATCTGATGAATTCCAGCTTTGTCGTCAGCGCGCGTCAGGACTGACGTGCGCCTGCTTCGGATGCGACGCGAGGGACGAGTGCGCGAACCAGTTCAGTCATATCCAGTGAGCCGACTGTCTTCTCCCCATCCTTGACAACATAGGCGTGTGACGTATCCCCGCCGGACCGCGCGATCATGCTTTCGAGCGTGTCGTTCACGTCCACTTCGCCATGGGCATCTTCTGGCACTTGGCCACCGTCCAGCGGGGTCATGATCGAGCGGACCCGCAGAACCCGTGCTCGGTTGATGTCGCTCACGAAGTCTTCGATGTAAGGATCGTTGGGGTTCAACAGAATATGCTGCGGCTCGCCCTGCTGCACGACAAAGCCGTCTTTAAGGATCACAAGGTGATCGGCCAGCTTCAACGCCTCATCTAGATCGTGAGTGATGAAGATGATGGTCTTGTGCAGCTCTTTTTGCAGCTCGAGCAGCAGGTCTTGCATGTCTGTTCGGATCAGTGGGTCAAGAGCCGAGAAAGCCTCGTCCATCAGCATGATCGGTGTGTTCGCGGTCAGCGCCCGGGCAATGCCCACACGCTGTTGCATCCCACCGGACAATTGCGCTGGATAATGGTTCTCGAACCCGCTCAGACCCACGCGATCCAGCCACTTGGCGGCTTCACGGTCGCAAGTCGCCTCGTCCTCGCCGCGCACCGAGAGCGGCATGCCTGCGTTCTTCAGCACGGTTTTGTGCGGCAAAAGCGCGAACTTCTGGAACACCATCGACATCTTTTCCTGTCGAGCATGGCGCAACCCGTCCTCGGACAGTTGCATCACATCCTCACCCTGCACGATGATCTCGCCCGCAGTGGGTTCGATCAATCGGTTCAGGTGGCGGATCAGCGTGGATTTGCCCGAGCCTGACAGGCCCATGACAACTGTGATTTCGCCCGCCTGCATATCGACGTTGATGTTGTTGAGACCCAATACGTGCCCGTGCCGTGCCAACAATTCTTCCTTGCCCATGCCTCCTTTGACATGCTGCAACACGTCCTTGTCGCGGGTGCCAAAGATTTTATAGAGCCCGGACAGGCTGACCATTGGTTGTGTCATCGAACAGGCTCCTTAGTGTTTGACTTGGGTTTTATCGACCCGTGTGAGAGCTGCTTTGGACACGCGATCAAGGATCACTGCGAGCAGCACGATGCCGATGCCAGCGACGATGCCCACACCCAGTTCAAGGTTCCGGATACCGCGCAACACGTTCACGCCCAGACCGGGTGCCGACACCAGGGAGGCGATCACGACCATGGCAAGGCTCATCATGATGGTCTGGTTTATTCCGGCCATGATATTGGGCAACGCCAAAGGGAGTTGCACCCGCAACAGTTTCTGGCGATCTGTCATGCCAAAGGCATTGGCCGCCTCAATCACGTCCCTGTCGACAAGCCGGATGCCCAGATCGGTCAGGCGGATCACAGGGACAATCGCGTAAAGGATGATTGCAATCCCGTAGAGTTTGGATTCCGTGACCGAGAACAAGAAAATCAGAGGGATCAGGTACACGAAGGTCGGCAGGGTCTGCAGCAGGTCGAGTAACGGAACCACGCTTTTTTGCAATCGGTCAGATTTCGACATGGCAATGCCAATGGGTACACCGAACAGCACCGATATCGTCGTACATACAAAGATGATCGACAGAGTCTGCATCGCCACATCGTAGTGGTCTACGACGGCCAGCAGCATAATCGAGACGGCGACGAAGATCGTCACAGGGCGCGAACGCGACGCGTACCAGGAAATCGCCACCAGAAGCGGGACCATGATGAACCATGGCGTCGCTTCAAACAGCCAAAGTGCGCCATCCAATATCCAGCTCAATGGCTGCGTGATCGGGTCCAGAACGGTTTTCAGGACCGGTTTGGCTGCCAGAAACCCTTCTTCGATCCCGTTGGTTACATCGCGCGACTGCCATATGCGGTTGCAGCTTTCGTGCAGATTATCAAACGAGGGAATTGGAATGAGCGGCTCAGAGGCCTCTTCTCCTCCTGCTTGCGCCGCAAGATCAGCCAGCGAAAGAGGCGCTTTGTCATCGGACGTGCCACACCATTCGCTCAAACCCAATGCGCTGAATAACTTGTCATAGAAGGCCATTTTTCCCACTTTCCGATCTACTTCAGTGCGTTAGGGGCATCGCTGAGGATGCCCCTGTCCATGCAGTTTACTGCAGCAAGGCGGAAAGTTTGTCGCGCGCAGCATCGTTAAGCCACGCCCCCCAGACATCCTTGTAGGTTGTTAGGAAATGCACCGCGCCTTCATCGTAGGAGGCATTGTTGTCTTCAACCCATGCCAGCGTTTCGCCCATCTGAGCGTTGGTGAAGGATAGATTTGTCATCAGGTCAGACACTGCTGCGTTTTCGGCCATGAATTCTTTCGACAGAACTGTAACGACTTCACTGCGGGGGAAGGCGCTCATTTCTGGCGTCGCGCATTCCGCTGTGATGTTGCAGGCGTGCTTTTCAGGGTCATGGGGGCCCATATCGACCAGGGTCATCGGGTATTTGCCCAGTACCGATGTTGGTGCCCAATAAAAGCCGAACCATGGCTCTTTGTTTTCGTAGGCGGCAGCGATCGAAGCCGCAAGGGTTTCGCCTGATCCATGCACGAAGTTTTCAATGCCTGCATCAATCAGCCCGCCTGCCTTCATCAGGTTGGTGCTGACATTTAGACAGGTCCATCCCTCGGGGCAGTTGTGAAAGCGATTTCCGACGAGTTCGGGGTTGGCTGCGATGCCTTCAATTGTTGCCAGTTCCGGATGCTCTTCCACAAGGTAGTTCGGAACAAAGAACCCTTCGACACCGCCATCTGACAAAACTTCGGTCACAGGAATGATCGCACCTGAAGCAACCAGCCCTTGGTAAGCCGGCGCGCCGTTTGTCCAGATTTCAGTCAGAATATCGGGCTCTCCGGTCTCGGATACGGATGCCAGCGCAGGGTTGCTCGAGAGCGGAACCGTGGTCACTTCGCAACCATAGCCTTGCTCCATCAGAAACTTCGAGACCGCGGTCACAATTTGCGCTGACCCCCAATCGGCCTGCATCAGTGATACTTCACCGCATTCGTTTGCCTGGGCCGCCGAAGCGGTGATTGCCGCAGCAAATACGCACCCGAGACCCGCTGAAATCTTGAACATTTCTTTCCTCCTTGTCATCGGCGAAACAGGGGCAGAGAAACGCTCCAAGCCAAAATTCGCCTTGTTTGTAGTGATGATTTGTACCGACAGGCCTAATGGCAAAAAACTGAAAAGAATTTTGGATCATGTACAATTGTTTACAGGTGGAGAGTTGAAGCCAGGCTCGAATTTAGTGACCTCCGTTCCAACGAAAGCTTCTTAGATGTAAATCCATAGGTGGCTTATGCGTGTGTATTATTGCCTCTTCTCAGGAGTCGGCAGGAGGAGTGATCAAACCCGGGGACGTCCGTTCTGTGCTCATCACGCCCATTCGAACTAGCTGCAGCATCGGTAGATTGGGCTCATACCAGACTCCGGTGCCGTTGCAGAAAGGGCCCCTGCCCCACCTATAACTGATCATGCGGACGGCCCATTCCGGACGTTGACCACCCTGTGGTGATGCCGCAGTGCGGCCCGTCGAAGGAGACATTCGCTGCGAGCGCTAAATCTGGAATTAGTTGATTTCATACATCGCTGACAAAGCTGCTCTTCAATGCATTCACCACCTGTTTTGAGCGAATTCGTAGAATTTCGGGAACCTTTCCGCCTTTCCTGCATCCAATGAACCATGAGCGCACGAATGCGCAACTGATGAAAACCTTGGAAAGGACCCAACCATGCTTAGAAGCACCGTATTTGCTTTTGGATTTATCGTCACTGCCGTACCAGCGGCCAAAGCCCACGATGAACAGGCTCTCGCGAATGCCCCCGCCGGTGATCCTTATGTAAAGGTGAGCGATGTTCTCCCCCTGCCTGAGTTCATCCCAGGTCTGGGAACACTCTTCGTTGACCCGGCCACACTGCCCGCCGGTCCGTTTCTCGCTTATGATCGGGACGGGCGTCTGTCAGCTACGATCTACATGACCCCATTCGACGATCTGCAAAACGGTACGTCATTCGATGGACTGAATATCGGATCACATACAGTCAGTTCGACAGATATTTATTACAATGCTGGGCACCCCGGCGTGGATAAACCGCATGTGCATGTCGTTCTGTTTCACGATGAAAATGCAAAAGATCGTCTGGCCGAATGATCTGTACGCGACGTCATGCTGTATGGCTTGGGGTGTGTGCAGTCGCCTTCGTCGCTGGTTCGCGGAGCGTGCTTGCGCAGCCGACCGCCACAGTAGAGATGCGCGGAAGTCCCCGTGGCGAGCGCATCTGGTATGATCCTGTTGGTCTTGCCGTGTCTCCGGGCACCACCGTCCGGTTCATCAATCGCGATCCCGGCAACAGCCATACGGCAACCGCCTATCATCCGGCTAACTATGATCGAAGGCAGCGCATTCCCACTGACGCCGACCCATGGGACAGCGACTTTTTGCTTCCGGATGAGCATTTTGAAGTCACTCTGACTGCACCAGGAGTATATGACTACTATTGCCTACCGCACGAAATGTCGGCGATGGTCGGTCGTATAGTGGTTGGAACCCCTGGCGACGCCGGATGGGAGGGAAGTTCAAACGACAAGAGTGATGTGTCGGAAGAGGTCCTGGCAGCTTTGCCTTTGGTACAGAGGATCCTTTCGGAAGGCACCGTGAGCAGGGAGGACGGATCATGAAGGTCCAAACAAGCCTTCGGCAACAAGCATCCGCCGATGCGGCCAAGTCGGAAGCTGAGCTAGTAAGAGCCGTGCGTGAAGGAAGCGAACTCGCAGTCCGGGAGCTTATCCGTCGCCTGAACCCCCGCTTGTTTCGCGTCGCCCGAGGTATCCTCGACAGCGAGACCGAGGCAGAAGAAGCGCTGCAAGAGGCTTATCTCTCTGCGTTCAGCAAACTGGAGGGGTTTCGTGAGCATGCGAGCTTTTCTACCTGGATCACCCGGATCGTGATCAACACGTCGCATTTGCAGCGCAGGCGAACGCGTTTTGCCGAAGAATACGACACCGTAGCTGAAACCAGCACACCTAAGGTGATTGCTTTCCCGAGACAAAACTCTGAACTCCCCGACGCAACGCTAGGACGCGCGCAATTGAGAGGCTTTCTTGAAACGGCCGTGTCCGATCTGCCGCCCAATCTGCGACTGCCGTTCCTGCTGCGCGAGACAGAGGGCATGAGTATTCTTACCATCGCAAGCGAGTTACAGATCAACCCGATAACCGTAAAAACACGCCTGTTTCGCGCCCGCCGCCGTTTGCGAACCGCAATCGAACACCGGGTCCAAGGAGATTTCGATGCTATCTTCCCATTTGGCGGCAAACGATGCGCCAACATGACCTGTCGCGTAGTAGCGCGATTGCAAGCAGGCGGTGCACTCTGACGCAGCACTCTCGGCCCTTTCCGGACTTTCACGTTACCCTCACGATGCTGCGTTCACTGCCCACATAGCCGCCATTCGCTGCAAGTGCTCAATCTCGACGCAGGCAATTGTCTGGATCGCGGGACAAACCCGCCGTTTCGCTGCGGCCGCCCGAATGACTGCCTATGCTTTTTAACGAACGCATCGGATAGATTGCTCATTTTCGCACCCAAGCCGCGCCATTCGCAGAACTTGTCTGACAGGCAGTGATAAACCACATCCCGTCAAGAGCTGCACCGATACCCGGGAGTAGTGTCCCATCGCTCGATTGTGCAATGGCGTCCGCCGCATCGCTGTATATGTTGGCGAAACCCTCCAAATATCCTTCAGGATGACCCGGTGGGATACGTGTCCAACGGTCTTGCCCATCACCCAGTCCAGAACCGCCCCGCGTTAGGATTTGCGTCACGGCCCCAAACCTTGTGAATCGCATCACGTTCGGGTTTTCCTGACACCATTCTAGGCCACCCTTATCCCCGTAAACGCGCAATGCCAGTCCGTTTTCCTTGCCCACGGCAACCTGGCTGGCCCAGATCATGCCCCGGGCTCCCCCCTTAAACCGCAAGAGGATGTGGGCGTTGTCATCGACCTGACGTCCTTCGACAAAACTGTGTAGGTCCGCAGTCAGTGCTTCCGCCTCAAGACCAGATACAAAGGTGAGTAGGTTGAAGGCGTGTGTGCCAATATCGCCAACAGCACCCGCGCCCGATTTTTTGGGGTCCGTGCGCCAGTTGGCCTGCTTGTTCTGGGTGTCTTCAGTTAGCCAATCCTGAGCATATTCAGCCTGCAGGATGCGTACCCGTCCCAATTCACCACGAGCAATAATCTCGCGCGCTTGTCGCATGAGTGGGTAGCCAGTATAGTTGTGGGTAATAATAAACCTCGCATTGGACGTCTCGACAGCGCCATGTATGGCTTCGGCATCTTCTCGCGTCGCTGCAAGGGGTTTGTCGCAGATAACGTTTATTCCTACACTCAGAAATGCAATTGCCGGGTTTGCGTGCAAGTGGTTAGGCGTCACGATCGCCACTGCGTCAATTCTATCAGGTCGCGCTGCTTCCGCAGCGGCCATCTCTGCGTAGCTGGAATAAGAGCGATCTGGTTTGATACCGAGGTCGGCTGCCGACGCCGCAGCACGATCCGGATCAGAAGAAAATGCTCCCGCGACAAGGTCCCATTTCCCATCGAGACGGGCGGCGATCCGGTGAACACCTCCTATAAACGCCCCGTGGCCACCGCCAACCATGCCAAGTTTCAAAGGTTTCATAGGCCCAACATCCGCTTGATTTGCGCCTCTTCGCGGTCGCCGCCCGCGAAATCGTCAAAAGCTTTGTCAGTCACCTCAATCAGATGGTTGGCAATAAACGGCGCACCTTCGGCCGCCCCTTGTTCGGGTGACTTGAGGCAGCATTCCCATTCCAATACGGCCCAGCTGTCATAGCCATACTGGGGTGCTGTCAGACGAATTCGAACCAGTCTCTGTTTACCCCTAAATGCCGGAACTTATGCTGAACAAAGTTGGCGCCACTCGGAGAGAGCAGCGGCGCGGTTGAGCTTGAAATTGTCTCTGCTGTAG
>NZ_JBXWMC010000020.1:0-15061 GCF_059609665.1 Ruegeria sp. YTSC230
AAACAAACTGCCAGAACCAGAAGGCCTCACAGCCTGACCTGTTTCTCTGGGGCGCAAAAAATGCGCCCCAGAGAAACGGGAACTACCTAGTTTTAAAGAACTTTCGGAATGGTCGCCTCAGAGCGCCAGATAGCCTATTCCCGCAAACGCAACCAAACATCCAAGCCATTGGCGTGGCACCATCTTTTCACGCAAGACTGCCCAAGCCAACACAACGGTCAGCAGCCCAAAGACGGACGCTGTCACCGAGGCAAATTGCGCATTCGGCAACCCGCCCGCCGCGATCACGCAAAGGATGGCAACAGCATCCAGAACACCCATGACACAGAGAAGAGGCAGAGCCCGCCGCCCGGGCCAGATTGATCTGCGGGATGCCAGGGCGATCATGCCTAGGGCAAAAACTGCCGTCAGCCGAATAACCAGGGAGATTGAGTATTCGTCATTATGTTCGGTTGCATATTGTCCTAGCGCAAAGGTGGCGGCGAACCCGATAGCTGCAAGTATCGATAGCACCACCGTCGGGCCAGCTGCTGGGTATTCAGTTGCGTCGCGTTCAGATTGGGCAGCCACAACAGAAACGCCAACACCAATCGCGATGACGGCAAGCCAGTGTAACGGGCTGACCGTTGCGCCGCGCCAAATGGCCAGTGAGACGGATAACACCGGATAGCTTGCAACAATCGGAGCAACCAGCCGGACCGGGCCGCGTTGAAAAGCGGCGTACATGCAGACGCCCGCCAGCAGATAACACCCCCCTGCAGCAACAGCGCTGATCAATGCCGTGCCAGGAATTGGGTCGACTTCACCCATCATCACAACCAAACCAAGTTGCAGCACTGCGCCCGAAACCAGCACAGCCATGAGCGAAGCAATCACGCTGACAGACTGGCTGACATAGCGCACTGCCAGATCGTGTACCCCCCAGCAAAGTGCCGCCAAAAGGCCAAGCACCAGAGCGTTCAATCCGTCATCTCCCTTACTGGTTTAACCTAGTTCCGCTTCTGAGCATGAGTATGTCAGAATGTCACTGTTGATAAACTTATTTTCCTGTTATGCAATATTTCAGGTGCCAGAGATACAGAAAGGCAGCACATGGAATCTGCGATAGAGCAACTTGGTGGTGAGACCCAACTGCGCGCTCTGGTTGAGCGTTTCTATGACCGGATGGAAACGGATCCGGCAGCGCATTCGTTGCACAGGCTGCATTTTCGGGGACATGGGCTAAACCACACCAGACAAGCTCAATTTGAATTTCTCAGCGGGTTTCTCGGCGGACGTGCCTATTATCGTGAACGTTTCGGCCACATGGATCTGCGCGAAATCCATGCGCATATTCCCATCCGGAAGGCCGACGCAGAGCTTTGGCTGGATACTTTCGATGCCGCATTGGCGGATTGCGAATTGACCGGTCCGGTTGTGGAAAAGATGCGCGCTACGCTTCGCCGGGCAGCGCTTATGCTGGTCAATGACGTTCCAGATTGGCGGTTGGAAGCAGATGCTGGGTATACGTAAAGACGCTTTACAGAAATCACGTTACGTGTTCCGCGGTTCCGATCAAAGCTGATGCCTATGACTATTGCCAAAATACGTTCGATTGAAATCATGCACCCATGTGCTGATGGCTTGCTTTTCGAACGTTAGCCAAGGATTGGTATTGACCTCCGAAACATCCATCGGGTGCCCATCACTAGCAAAACGTCAAAATCGCCCAGTTGCGGAATAGATTGCCCTTTGTAGAAGTGTACGATCTGCGTGTCGTCTTGATGCTTGGCGATGTGGTCATTAACTGCGCCGAGACTCGCCTTGCGTATGCTGAAACTTGAGAACGTTCCTGGCGAGCCACTTGGGGCCTCAAGTAACGGGGCCGCAGCTTTTTCCGCGGCCCAGAGATGTAACCTTGCAACCCGGCTTAGATGTCCAAAGTGTTGTCTTTTTCCCAGCGTGAGAAGTGAGAGACGAAAGAGTTCCATTCCTGATGTTTCATTTTCAGAAACGCGGATGAGAACTCGGCACCCATCATCGCTTTCAGGTCTTTGTCCTTGTCGTACTCACGCAGGGCATCAAGCATGTTCAAAGGCAGTTTCGGCGCACCGCGCACCTTGTGGCCTTCGGCATACATATCGATGTCCCAACGTTTGCCCGGATCTGCTTTGGACCGGACACCGGACAGGCCAGCGGCGATGATCACGGCTTGCAGCAGATAGGGGTTGGTCGCCCCATCGGGCAGACGCAGCTCAAACCGGCCGGGGCCGGGAACGCGAACCATGTGCGTCCGGTTGTTGCCTGTCCAGGTCACTGTATTGGGCGCCCATGTTGCGCCCGACATTGTCCGCGGCGCGTTGATACGTTTGTAACTGTTCACTGTAGGATTGGTAATTGCCGCCAGCGCGGAGGCGTGTTTCATGATGCCGCCAAGGAAGTGTTTTCCGCGTTCGCCCAGCCCGACTTCGCCGGTAGGGTCGTCGCCTTCGCCTGCAAACACGTTGGTTTTGGCGGCGTCACCCGGCGCATCCCAGACCGAGATATGGGCATGACAGCCATTTCCGGTCAGACCTTCGACCGGTTTCGGCATGAAGGTCGCCCGAAGCCCGTGCTTTTCGGCCACGGATTTGGTCATGAACTTGAAGAAAGAGTGCTTGTCTGCGGTACGCAGCGCATCATCAAATTCCCAGTTCATTTCGAACTGGCCATTGGCGTCCTCATGGTCATTCTGGTAGGGACCCCAGCCCAATTCCAGCATGTAATCACAGATCTCTCGCACCACATCATAGCGACGCATAACCGCCTGCTGGTCGTAACAGGGCTTTTCGGCAGTATCGAACGGATCGCTGATTTGTTCGCCATCCGGGGTCAGCAGAAAGAACTCGGCCTCAATACCGGTTTTGACGTGCATGCCTTCGCTTGCAGCTTCGTCAATCAACCGGCGCAAAACGTTGCGCGGGGCCTGCGCGACATCCTTGTCTTCCATCACGCAATTCCCGGCGACCCAGGCCACTTCGGGCTTCCACGGCAGTTGAATGACCGAGGACGGATCCGGCACCGCCAGCATGTCCGGATGCGCCGGTGTCATGTCGAGCCATGTGGCGAACCCGGCAAAGCCTGCGCCATCTTCCTGCATGTCAGCAATCGCCTGTGCAGGCACTAGTTTGGCCCGCTGTCCACCGAACAGATCGGTGAACGAGATCATGAAGTATTTGACGCCTTTTTCTTTTGCGAAAGCTGCGAGATCTATCGTCACGATTGCTTTCCTTTCCCTGTTGAATTTTAGTTTTTCAAAGCAAAAACGCGGCCCCCATCAAGGAGCCGCGCAGCATCTATTCAGAACCCTTCCTTACCGGGGTACCAACTGGTTCCCGCCAGCGGCACCCGCGCCATTGCGGCGGCCTCCATTGTCAGGGCACACAAGTCCTCGGGCTCGAGGTTGTGCAGGTGATTGTGCCCACAGGCGCGCGCAATGGTCTGGGCCTCAAGCGTCATAACTTTCAGGTAGTTACGCAGCCTTCGGCCCGCATCGACCGGGTCCAGACGTGCGGCCAGTTCGGGATCCTGCGTGGTAATACCAGCCGGGTCCTGTCCTTCGTGCCAGTCATCATAGGCACCGGTTGTCGTGCCCAGCTTCTGGTACTCGGATTCCCACTTGGGATCGTTGTCCCCGAGGGCAACCAGAGCGGCGGTGCCGATAGCAACCGCATCTGCACCCAGCGCCAAAGCCTTAGCCACATCGGCCCCGGTGCGGATACCGCCCGAGATAACCAGCTGCACCTCACGATGCACACCCAGATCCTGCAGCGCTTGCACGGCGGGGCGGATACAGGACAGCGTCGGCAGACCGACATGTTCGATGAATACGTCTTGCGTGGCGGCGGTTCCGCCCTGCATCCCATCCATGACGACAACGTCGGCGCCAGCTTTCACGGCCAAAGCAGTGTCGTAGTAGGGGCGTGTTGCGCCAACTTTGACATAGATCGGCACTTGCCAGTCAGTGATCTCGCGCAGTTCGAGGATCTTGATCTCAAGATCGTCCGGGCCGGTCCAGTCGGGATGGCGACAGGCCGAGCGCTGGTCGATACCCTTGGGCAGGGTTCTCATCTCGGCCACGCGGTCGCTGATCTTCTGACCCAGCAGCATACCGCCGCCGCCGGGTTTAGCGCCTTGGCCAACCACAATCTCAATTGCATCAGCCTTGCGCAGATCGTTCGGGTTCATGCCGTAACGCGAAGGCAGGTATTGATACACCAGCTTGGTCGAATGGCCGCGTTCCTCTGGTGTCATGCCACCGTCACCGGTGGTGGTTGACGTGCCCGCTGCGGATGCGCCGCGGCCCAGAGCTTCTTTCGCCGGACCGGACAATGCGCCAAAGCTCATACCCGCAATGGTGATCGGGATATCCAGCTCGATCGGCTTTTTGGCAAAGCGGGTGCCCAACGTTACTGAGGTATCGCAACGTTCGCGATAACCCTCCAACGGATAGCGGGATACCGACGCACCCAGAAACAGCAGATCGTCGAAATGGGGTACTTTCCGTTTGGCCCCCCCACCTCGAATGTCATAGATGCCGGTCGCAGCGGCGCGACGGATCTCGGCATTGATCGGGTTGGAAAATGTCGCCGACTGGATCGGCAGGGTGCGGGGGATCTGATCGTCCATATCTTTCATACCCTTCTTCCTCAGTAAGCGGCGGCGTTATCAACGTCGAAATTATAAAGCTGACGGGCCGAACCATAGCGTTTGAACTCTTCCGGATTGGCGTCGCTGCCCGCGCGGGCCAGAAGATCCCTCAGGATATCCAGATGCTCGGGACGCATGTCTTTCTCGATGCAATCGGCGCCGAGGCTCTTGACCGAACCACGCACGAACAGCCGGGCTTCGTAGAGTGAATCCCCCAGCGCATCTCCTGCGTCCCCGCAGACAACCAGATTGCCATCCTGTGCCATGAAGGCGGACATATGGCCGATGTTGCCATGCACGACGATATCGATCCCTTTCATTGAGATGCCGCAGCGCGAGCTGGCATTACCTTTGATCACCAGCAATCCGCCATGGCCGGTCGCTCCAGCGTATTGGCTGGCGTCACCATCGACGATGACCTGACCGGACATCATGTTTTCGGCAACGCCCGGACCAACAGAGCCTTCTACCTTTATGGTCGCCTGTTGGTTCATCCCGGCACAATAATACCCGGTCGAACCTTTGACCGTCACCTCAATCGGCGCGTCCAGACCGACGGCGATTGCGTGGCTGCCTTTAGGGTTCACAATTTCCCAACGGGTTTGATTGGTCTCGGCGTTTTGTGCCTGCAGGGATGAGTTCAATCCGCGCAGCCCGTCTGCCTCTAGATCATAGGTCTGCATATCAGGCGGCCTTTTCGTGAGTTGTGGGGCTGTCGTTGTGCGACCAGAAATATACGGTGGAGGGTTCAGGCTCCCAAACCCGGGCGTCTTCAATACCCGGCAGGTTCACCAAAGCACGGTATTCGCTGCCAAAGGCCACATATTGGTCTGTTTCGGCCATCACCGCAGGCTTACAGGCAATTGGGTCTCGTACGACGCCAAACCCGTCTTTGGTGCCAACAACAAAGGTAAAAAAGCCGTCCAGATCATCGATGCTGGTTTCCAGAGCTTCACCCAGTGTTGCGCCGTTCATCATTTTCCAGGTTAGATATGCTGCACCCACTTCGGTGTCGTTCTCGGTCTGGATAACCACACCTTCGCGGCGCAGTTTGCGGCGCAACGAGTTGTGGTTGGACAGCGATCCATTGTGGACCAGACACTGATCGGGGCCGGTGTTGAACGGATGTGCGCCCATTGTAGTCACGGCGGATTCGGTCGCCATACGCGTATGCCCAATGCCATGGGTGCCGCTCATTCCGTTGAGGTTAAATCGGTCTGCAACATCTTTAGGCAGGCCAACTTCCTTGTAGATTTCGAGACTTTCGCCGCGGCTCATGATCCGAACCGACGGGCGGACTACGGCCAGCGCAGCGCGTGCGGCTTCGAACTGACCGGCGGGAATTTCAAGAACGGTGTGTGTGTCGTTGTTTGTCTGACCAACCGTTGCGCCCAGCTTTTCACCCAGCTCATCAGCCAGGCCGACAAAGTCAGCATCGGGGTTGGGCGACTGGACTGTAATCTTGGTTTTGCCTGCCGACTCTGCGCCATAGATCGCGATACCGGCACTATCGGGGCCGCGGTCTGTCATCGTAATCAGCATGTCCGTCAGCATGTTACCCAGTTGGGGCGCAAGAGACTGGTCTTTGAGGAATAATCCAACAATTCCGCACATGGCTGGCAGATCTCCTTGTGTGTTTCACTATGATTCGACGGTATCAACAAAACTGGGGGACATCAATAATAGTAGGAAAGTTTTTTTCCTAAGAGGCAATGGGCGCGATCTCTTATTTCACGCCCATTGCCAGCTCTTAAAGCTGGATCAGTATCGTTCCAACTGTGCCTTCACCTTCTCTTCGTCGCCGGTGTGGCGGGCCTTCTCAAGGTGTTCACCTTCCCGGACGAACTGGATGCGATGCCAGCCAATCCAGAAGACCACACCAATGATGACCATCAGAACTTCGTAACCTTGGAAGGGGTAGATCGGACCGACCTCGGCAAGATCGACAGCCCAGCTTGTGTATCCATTCGTAGACATGTCTTTCTCCTTTACTTCGCTGCCGCGCCAGCACGGGCAGCCAATTCCTGTTTGTCAGCTTCAATGATCGCTGCCTTGGCATCTTCGTAGGCGTGGTGCTCGGCGTAATCGAGGCCCTGCAGTTCGACCTCTTCCGGGATGCGAAGCACACCTGCGGCCGCCTGCATCTTGGCCAGAGCCCATCCGGGTAGGAAGCCAAGAACAAAGAACATGATGACCGCACCGGTGATTTGACCGATCGGGTTGATTGTTGCGTATCCTTCGTACGGCGAAGATGGCACGCCCCAGAGGACAAAGCCTGAAATCACCAGGCCAACAACCCCGGCATAACCGTGCACAGCAACGGCGCCCACCGCATCATCCAGCTTGAACCGGCGTTCAACCCAGTAGTGCAGCTTGTACACGATCACGACGCCGATCGCGGCAATGATCATTGCCTGAATCGGATGATACAAATCGTTTCCGGCCGAGGCAGTGATAATTCCGGCAAGCCCGCCTGAGAAGGTCCAGAACGCATCACCTTTCGAGATCACATAAGCCGCCATCAGACCGCCGGACAGCGACATCAGGAAGTTGAAGGTGATCGCCGACAGGGTCGTCGGAGCCAGATAGATATTGGTAGCTGTCCAGGTTACGCCAGTGATCTGCCCATCGATCCCTTCAGGTGAAATCACAGGCACGTTGCACGCGGCATAGAAGCCCCAGAAGCCAGTGTAGATCAGGAAGATGCCGATCGTCAGCAGCCACGGATTGTGCGGAGGAATGTCCCGTGGTGTCCCGTCCTTGGCGAACTTGCCTAGGCGCGGGCCAAGAACCATGATTACACCCAATGCGTAACCACCTGCAATTGCGTGAATTACACCGGAAGCGTATGCATCATGGTAGCCGAGAATTCGAACCATCCAGCCACCGTAGTGCCAGCCCCATGCAGCGTCGATGATCCACCAGACCGATCCGATCATGACCGCATGTACCCAGAGCGCCGAAGACCTGATCCGTTCGATCACGGAACCCGAAACGATCGAGGCTGCCGTCCAGGAGAACAGCAGGAATGCTGCCCAGAAAACGCCGGTGATTCTGTCACTAACATTGGTTGCCATCGTGTCGGCCCAAGGCAGATTCGCTGCGCCCGCTTCTGCGTCCAGACCGCCCCAGAACGGAAAGTTCGGAAAAGCCCAATAGATCCACCATCCAAAGAAGAAGAACGTGACCGTCACCAGTGGGATGATCATGATGTTTTTCATCAATGTGTGCATATGGTTACGGGCACGGCTGGCGCCGACTTCGTACATGCAAAAACCCACATGGATGAGGAACATGAAAACGACCGTTACCCAGTAGTAGAACTCGGTAAAGATCGTCGTGAGAGCATTTAGATTGCCATCCACTTCGTAGTCTCCCTGTTGTTGCAGCAGGAGGTCTCTCTGCGGAGTTTTCCTGCTGGGAAATTTTATCTACTCAGGGGACAATCTCGTGGGGCACCTGTCAATAGATATGTGGGGCAAACATCTTTAACGGTGGCGTCGCATACTCAATTTGAAGGGTCGATTACTGCCTATTAGCCATGAAAATAGGGGGTTTTCTTCAACTCTAAACCCCCGTCTAAGGGTTCAGAATTTGAAGGCAAATATTCCCAACAGGAAAATAATCTGCACAGAGGTGTTGATTTTCAATCTGACATCGGCCTCAATATAGGCAACAAAAAGCAATCAACGGGAGAGCTGAACCATGGCCATTCTTTGGAGGACGTCCGCCCTTGCGCAGCGCCATGCCGAGATCGGCGGCGAGCTTGAGGACTGGAACGGCATGGGAACCGCATGGTTCTATGACCACAGCCCAGAACGCGCCAAAGCTGATTATGAGGCAATCCGCACCAAGGCGGGCCTCATGGATGTTTCCGGCCTGAAAAAGGTTCACGTGGTCGGCGAAGATGCCGCCTATGTCATTGATCGGGTCACTACGCGGAACGTGGAAAAGATCATGCCGGGTCGTTCGACCTATGCCTCGATCCTGAATGCCGAAGGTAAATTCGTTGACGATTGCATCATCTATCGCTTGTCGGTGAACACATGGCTTGTGGTGCACGGCACCGGCACGGGCATGGAGCAGCTGACGTCGGTGGCGGCGGGCAAGAACTGCGCGGTCATTTTTGACGACGACATGCACGACATGTCGCTGCAGGGACCGGTGGCCGTTGATTTCCTGGCCAAGCACATCCCCGGAATTCGGGATCTGGCCTATTTCGGCATCATGCAAACCAAACTCTATGGTTGCCCGGTGATGATTTCGCGGACCGGCTATACTGGTGAGCGCGGATACGAAATTTTCTGTCAGGCCAAGCACGCGGTACACCTGTGGGACAACATTTTGGCGGAAGGCAATGATATGGGGATCGTCCCGGTACAGTTCTCGACCCTCGATCTGCTGCGCACCGAAAGCTACTTGCTGTTTTATCCGGGCGACAATTCGGAAACCTACCCGTTCGACGGAGAAACCTGCGGTGATACGCTTTGGGAGCTGGGCCTGGAATTCACCGTTTCACCCGGAAAAACCGGCTTTATAGGCGCCGAGAACCACTATGCATCGCAAGGCAAAGAACGGTTCAAGATCTACGGCGTCAAGCTTGACGGCACGACCCCTGCGGATGAGGGTGCGGACCTGCTGCAAAACGGCGAAAAGGTCGGGGTTGTCACCTTTGGCATGTATTCCGAAATCAACGGGCACAACGTGGGTATCGCGCGAATGCCGGTCGCCTGTGCCTCACCCGGCACCAAGCTGACAGTGCGCAACGGTGATGGGACAGAAATAGCGGCGACTGCGGAAGAGATGCCGTTCTACGATCAGGACAAATCTATCCGAACCGCAAAGGGCTGAGTTTCAGGGGGCGCAACGGACACACCGTGGCGCCCTTTTCCTATTTGAGGGCACAATGTCAAAGTTCGAATTTCCCAAGTCAATCGCAAGCCGCCCGGTCTGGGGCACGCTAGAGGTCCGCCCGGGCGAACACCATCTCATGATCGCTGAGGCCGAAGGGGCCGAAGCCGTTCTTGACATCGCGACACCCGACCTGATGGCCAAAACCCATCTGATCTACATTCCCAAGGGAACGGATTACGTTGAGCGACTGCAGGCACTGAAGCCTGCGCAATTCTACGAAGGTCCATCCTATGAAGCCTCGTTGCAGCGCATTCGCCGCGTTTTGGAAGACGCGCATATGGGGTTGCAGGTCTACCTGACCGGCTCTGAAGGCATGATGGGTCAGGCCATGAACGAGGTGATGGCCGTAGGCCTGCCGCACACGGCAATTCAAACCGAACATCGCGGATCGGTTGCGCGCCGAATGCAATGTGTGCATTGCAAAGGCATCACCGAAGATGTTGAGGTTGACCCGTTTGTCTGTGCGCATTGCGGGCTGAACCTGTTCGTGCGCGATCACTACTCCCGCCGTCTTGCCGCCTATCAGGGTGTCCGCGTGGATGCCGAAGATCATGGTAACGTGCCCGAGCCGAAGGGGATTTACGAATGAGTGGCGCCGAGAAAATCCAGGCCAAAGTGACCGAAATCACCCCCTTGAACGAGTTGGTGACGCGGTTCCGGTTCGAACGTATCGACGGAGGCCAGTTGCCGACCTTTTCGGGCGGGGCCCATACGGTTGTCGAAATGCAGGATGGTGGCATCACGCGGCTCAACCCATATTCGCTGATGTCGGACCCGTTTGATCAGTCATCCTACACCATTTCGGTTCGACGCGATGATGAGGGCAGGGGTGGTTCGCTGTTCATGCACCGCCAGGTCAAGCTGGGCGACGAGATGACCATAAGTTATCCGGTCAACCTGTTCTCGCTCGATTTGCGCGCCCGCAAGCACCTGTTTCTGGCCGGTGGCATCGGGATCACCCCGTTTCTGGCGCAGATCAAACAACTTGAACTGCTGCACGGACATTGGGAGCTGCATTATGCCTGCCGTAATCACGCGCTGGCATCTTATGCGGACCAACTGACCGACCGGCATCCCAATGAAACACATCTGTATTACGACGACCAGAACCAGCAGATTGATCTGGAGAACCTGCTGAGCGGGCAACCTCTGGGCACGCATGTCTATGTCTGCGGCCCCAACGGCATGATCGACTGGGTGCGCAACACGGCCGCTGCTGAAGGCTGGCCCGAAGATTGCGTGCATTACGAAGAGTTTCTGGCCCCACAGCCCGGCAAGCCGTTCGAAGTGCGCCTGGCCGCGTCAGACAAAGTCGTTCATGTGGGCGAGAACGAAAGCCTGCTGGAAGCCATCGAACGAGAAGGTGTGGATGCGCCGTATCTGTGCCGCGGAGGGGCTTGCGGTCAGTGTGAAACCGTTGTGCTGGATCACGCTGGGAACTTTGTTCACCGCGATCACTGGCTGACCGACGAAGAAAAGGCATCGGGCAAGAAAATCATGCCCTGCGTATCGCGTTTCGAGGGCAAGTCCCTTGTGCTGGACCGCTGAGAGGAGGCCCACCATGACCATTCAATTTAACGACGAGTCCTTCCGCGACGACTATACGTTCCACAACTCGGACTGGGCGATCAAACGCTTTCCGTTCCCATTCCACGAAGACAGCTACATGTATTCGGTCAACATGGAACAGCATCGCGGCGGGCCAGAGGGATCAGTCTATGAGATGCGGTTCGACGTAGACGAGCACTACGTCTCAGAGATGAAAGACCGCGCAATGGTTCTGGATCAGGACCCGCTGCGCTGTCAGTCGTTGCCGCATATGACGTTGGCTGGCTGGGACTTGCTGGAACTGATCATGGTCAGCAAGTCCGAGGATTACCCGGACCTGTTCGAGTTGCATCGCAACGGCAATCAGTGGCGCTGGATCAACAAGCCATTGGGCATCGATCACAGCTTTACCTTCATGGATGAAACCACGCTGCCTTATGGGCCGATGGAATACATCACGCGACAAGCTCAGGGCGATTTCGCCGTGCTGGATCAGCGTGATGAGATGCTGTGGATGGACGCCGGCATGGTGACAACACAAGCCGATTGGAGCCTGGATTTCGACATCGGCATGAACTTTTTCGAATGGCACGCGCCGGTTCCGAAGGCCCATGAAATGGGTATTTTCCAGCGCGCGCTGAAGTTCTTGCTGAATATCCAGCAGGGCGCCCCTGCGCGGCGTCTCAACTGGACCATGACGGTGAACCCTTTGCTGGATACAAGCCCGGAAAACTATCACAAATGGGGGATCCAAAAGACCACGCTGACGCCCGAAAACATCGCCCACAAGCAGCATCTGCGGGTCGAGTTGCAGACGTTCTTCCGTCTGCCGCGCTCAAATGCGCTGGTGTTCCCGATCCGCTGCTATCTGTGCAGTTTTCAGGATCTGATGACTGTTCCCAAATGGGGGCGCCGTCTGCACCGGGTTATTCGGGACCTGCCTGAAGAGCTGGCATCTTATAAGGGGTTCATCGACAATCGCCCGATGATGCTGGACTATCTCAGCCAGTTCGACGACGGGTTACCCACATCGCCAGGGATTTGGCCGGACTTGGAAACGGAACCGCCTTTGTCGAAGTGAGCATTGTGAAGTGCCGTTGCTCAAATGACTGATCCGGACTTCACGCCTTGGCTAATTCCGAGCGATGACTTTGCATTATATGACGCGCTTGCGCTGCTTCGTGCGTCATTTCAATTCATGGATGCCCGGATCGACCCTCCGTCTTCTATCCATAGGCTGACGGTGGAAGGGATGCGGGAGCACTGTAAGGATGGTGGTGAAATCTGGGCCATCGGCCGACCGCTGTTCGCATGTATGTTTCTGACGCCCAAACCCGACAGCCTGTACTTAGGGAAGCTTGCAGTTCAGGAAGGATTGCGGGGGCAAGGTATCTGCCGCACGTTGGTGGATCATGCTGCAAGCCGTGCAACTGAGCTTGGTCTGCCTGCGCTGGAACTGGAAACGCGCGTGGAACTTACTGAAAACCATCGCGTTTTTTCAAGGCTTGGGTTCACGATCGTGAATACGGGCAGCCATGAAGGCTATGACAGACCCACGGATTTCCTGTTGCGCAAGCCGATCAGTTTGTCTGCGGATAGCTGATCACCGATATGTAGCGGGCCGGCAGATTAACCAACCGTTCCGGGCCATGGGGTGAATCCGCATCAAAGAACAGAGTGTCACCCGGTTTCAGTGGGTAAATCTGGTCCCCATGGCGGTAATCCACTTCACCTTCCAGCATGTAAATCGTCTCGATGCCACCATGTTGGAATGTTGGAAACACATCGGATTTAGCAGTCAGGGTGATCAGATAGGGTTCTACAATTACGCCTGATCCGTTGGCGCCAATATGCCCCAACAGGTTATATTGGTGGTTGGCGCGTGTTCCTTCACGCTCCAACTCGACACCTTCACCTGCTTTTGTATGAACCGCCTCCCGGCGTTCTTCGAACTGTCTAAAAAAACTTGTCAAAGGAACCGACAGTGCATCCGCCAGTGACTGCAAGGTCGTCAAGGAGGGTGACGTATTTCCATTTTCGATCTTTGACAGCATGCCGATCGACAAACCGGTTAGCTGGGCAAGCTCCGCGACAGTTATTTCCTGCTGCTTGCGAAAGGCGCGAACCTCGCGGCCGATGGCAACTTCAAGAACTTTTTCTCTGTTACCCGAACGAACGGAATGTGGGTCCTGAGTCAGATTTGCCGCCATTTCTTTATCGCGTTTTTTCAATTTCACTCTTTCAATGTCTTGCTACACTTGTCCAAACTGGTTCTGCAAGCAGGAGCAGCGGAAAACCCAATCCGGTCGGAGTATCATAGCATCAAAATTTTCCTGATAGTAAAATAATCATGCTGTCAGAAAAAGGCCAGGGATCAGAATTCCACTGTTTGTCGGCTTTCCGATAGCGAGCCTGGCATCTTTGTTCGAACCTCTGCGTGCCGCGACGTTCGCGCCGGGCAAGAGGCGTTTTATTGATCTCTTGAACCCGACATCTGCGGCTTTTGTCAGATCCAAACTCAGAACCGAGTGTAACGAATAGTCTTAGGGTTATGGTACCAGCAGCATAATCTGTATGTCCGCCACATTGGTTCCGGTCGCCCCGGTTTGCAGGAGATCACCTGCTAATGACAAAGCGGAATGACTGTCATTGTTGGACAGTAAAGCCACTGGATCCTTCCCGGCATTACGTATCCGACAGACAGTGCCAGCATCTACTATGGCTCCCGCCGCTGTGGTTGGTCCATCGCGGCCATCCGTGCCACCGCTGAGAAAAACCCAGTTGCCCGGTATTTTCTGTTCCTGAGTCATATAGGCGAGACGCAATGCCAATTCCTGATTTCGACCGCCCCACCCTGAGCCACGCAGCCGGACAGTTATCTCACCGCCAAACAGCAGGGCTTTCGGTCGATCCACGGTCACGGATCGGGTCGCATGCAAAATTTGTTCTGCGGCATCGTCCACATTGCAGGTCAACGCATCAGAGACGATCTCGGCGTCGAATGATCGAGACGCGCAACCATGTGCAGCCTGCAGGCTTATCCGATTAGATCCGATCAGGTGGTTGGTGGCTTGAGCACTAAGCCTTTGATCAGGAATACTGTGTTCCAGATACGTGCGGACTGCTTTGGGCAACTCATGCCATAGGCCGTTTTCGATGCAAGTTCTGCGTGCGTCTGCATGGCTGCCGATAGGGGAAACGGTCGGGCCACTGGCAACAGCCCGCAGGTCGTCTCCGATTACATCCGAAAGAATGTAAGCCGTGACCGGCGCTGCAGCCGAATGTTTCAGAAACCCGCCGCCCTTAAGTTGGCTGAGTTGCTGGCGTATCAGATTTATCTGAGTGATACCCAACCCCGAGGATAGAAGCACTTCGTTAACCCGTATCTTGTCCGATAGGGTCAGGCCGCTGACGGGGGCGGGGATAAGTGCTGATCCCCCGCCCGAGATTAGCGCAATGACCTGATCATGTTCACATGCTTCGCTGAGCAAAGACACAATCTGCCGCCCGGCTTTCAACCCACGCTCATCGGGGATGGGATGCCCGCTTGTTAAGACGGTCGCGCCGGATACATCCGTCTGATTTTCAGCATGTGTTACAGCCAAAGCTACATGCGGGCCTTCAACGTGTTGCAACGCCTCTGACAGCATTTTGGGCGCAGCCTTCCCGACCGCAATCAGGACGCTGCGCCCGCCACTTGCAGGTGTTGGCAGTGGAGCGACGCATAACTTGCGGCGCAGGGCAGTTGCTGGGTCCGCTGCAGACACTGCCTCGGCAAAGATAACCGAAGCAGTGGTGCGAAGCGTTGTTGTTGAATGGCCCGGCACTACAGGTTCACGCAGCTGCGATCTGATTAGCCTTTTCGACCAGTACTTCGGCCTGACGGATCGAGGCATAGTCGATCAGGCGACCATCCAGAGACACAGCGCCT
>NZ_JBXWMC010000021.1:0-7589 GCF_059609665.1 Ruegeria sp. YTSC230
CGGGATGGAGCAGCCCGGTAGCTCGTCAGGCTCATAACCTGAAGGTCGTAGGTTCAAATCCTACTCCCGCAACCAGCGTCAGATAGTACAAAATACCACGGTCAGACTGCAGTTGATCAAATGAATCAATCGTTTAACATCTGCACCCCGTTAGTCGAATAACCGTAAGGTCAATGACACAAATCCTAAGCGTAAAAACAATATATTAAGCATCATCTAGCCTCGAGTTAAGCGTCGATTTTGCCTTCGGCTATCACAACAGGAAGCACTGAGGACGCAAATGGGCACGAAAATACTTTGTGATGCGCGTCTGCGTGGTCCCGGCTAAAGGTTCTGAACAAAATCTAATCGATACTTGAATCTCTGTTGCAGTCCGCGACCAAAACGAGGGGGCAACAGAATTCCGAAGAAACCTCTTCCCGAATGATGAGAAACAAGCCAGTATCTCGATCTGATAAGTCGACGTAAGCGGTGTGAAAACCGTTAACTTTTGGGGCAGGTCGCAAGCAACATGGCAAACTTCAACATCTCTGACGGCGTTGGTACTACGTTCACCGATACTTCTCCTGGTGGCGGTTTTGTTATTGATTTCGACTCTCTCGACAACAGCTTTAGCCTGCAGATCAATGGTGTGGATTTGTTTGTTGGTGGACCCGCAGGGGCGCCGAATGAGCTGCAATTCCAACGACAAGTCAATGGTACCGAGGGTCAAACTGTTCGCTTTGCTGACGGGGACAGGTACGAAATCGATACACCAGCTGTTTGGCAGCTTGGAAACACCAACGGTGAACCAGTTGTTCGTTTGGTCGTTGAGCCGGACGGAACAATCCAGCTCTTTGGCGTGAAAGCGGATAACGGCGCGCTTGTACCGCTGGAATTGTTCAACGGAATGACGGTAAATTCCGCCGCAATTGCAGACGCTTGGAACGATACCGGATCGAACACCATTACCATCGACCAGTCCGTGACCGGCCCCACAAATGCAGACGGCGAGTTTGTGGACGTTTTGTGCTTTGCGGCCGGAACACTGATCGAAACACAGGAAGGGCCAGTTCCGATAGAGGATCTGCGGGGAGGCGATCAAGTTCTCACCCAGGATCACGGATTTAAACCGGTTCGTTGGGTCGGATCGCGTAAACTGAGCCGTGAAGAGCTTGAAGCTCAGCCACGGCTTCGGCCTATCCTAATCCGAGTGAATGCCTTGGGTGATGGGTATCCAAAGCAGGACCTAATTGTGTCCCAGCAGCACCGCATTTTGGTGTCATCAGCTGTCGCCATGCGCATGTTTGAATGTCAGGATGTTCTGATACCGGCAAAAAAGCTGCTGCCTTTGGATGGCATCGACTTTCTGCCCGACACCGCGGGTAGCGTCGAATACTTTCACATACTGTTCGATCGGCATGAGCTCATCTGGTCCAACGGGGCGCTGACGGAAAGCTTGTTTACCGGCCCTGAGGCACTCAGGACTGTATCTCCAGAAGCCCGACAAGAAATCAAAGACTTGTTTCCCGAATGTTGCGATCCGCAGTTCGAGGCGACTTCCGCACGCTACATTCCCAAAAAGGGCAAGCATATGCGTAAGTTGGTGGAACGGCATCAGGTGAACAACAAGCCACTTTATAGTTGATCATCTGTCTCAAACCCGTTTACGTCACTTTTGAGATTTGAGGCCGCTGCCGAAGGATCGCTTGATCACCGCTTAGGCGGTAAAACCCATTTCATCCCATCCGGCTTTTGGACGCGATTGAAAATTTCTGCTAATTTGTCCTCCAAGTGCAATGTGGGTTCGAGTTGTCGCGCCGCTTTTGCCGATACGAACGAAGTCCCCACTGCATTTGTGAACCAGAGCTGAACCACGGTTGTATGCTAATTGGATAGGCTTGCGGTCAGAACTGCTTTCAGCTGAACAAACTCCGGTGATAGAGCAGCCGGAAATCAAAAAGTTTAAGAAAACTATAACTAAACTTTTGATTTAAAACATATTTTTGACTTCTCCCGTTCACAGGGAACGCACCACGCAGTTTTACCTCTGATCCGGTCCGCAACTGGAATCGGAGGCTTCGAAATGCTGGAAAAAAGGAATCTTTTTCGCCCTCAGCGCGCGTCGGCCAGAGCGTATTGCAAACCTAAGCACCGCGGAATCAAAGCTATAGTGGCGGCACTGTTTGCGGGAGTACTGACCTCGGTGACTTCTGTCCCTTCGCCCACGTTAGCTGACGGGCTGATGGTTGTTGGCAGCGACCGAGGCGGGTATCTGCATGACCGTTTGATCGAAATCGAAAATCTGCAGAAAAACGGCATTCAAGTCGAAATTCGGGGACGTGTCTGCTTTTCAACCTGCACGATGTTTCTGGGCCTTCCCGGAACCTGTGTGAACCCTGACACGACATTTGGATTCCATGGACCTTCGCGCAGTGGCCGGCGGCTTGCTCCAAAAGACTTTGACTATTTCAGTCACATCATGGCCGCGTATTATCCCGAGCCGCTTAAGACGTGGTTCATGGAAAAAGGGCGTAACCGGATCAACGGCGTTTTCAGGATAAAAGGCACAGAGATCATCAGAATGGGAATTCCTGCCTGCCGGACAGCCTGAATGAGGCTTGCTTAGACCGGCGCGCAAATGTTAGACGCCTTGGGTCTTGACCGCCGGCCCATGAATTCAATGATAGCCGGTCGCTGCAGCCACTCAGGAGGCACCCTTAACGTGCTGTCATCGCTGATTCAACGTTTCGGGCGACGCGCGGTCTTTCCTGCTCCTGTGCCGGACACGCCGACGTGTGTCATTGGTGATGTGCACGGCTGCATAAGGCAGTTGCAGAAGCTGTTGCCTCAGATTCCGCGGGATCATCGGATCATCCTTGTCGGAGATTATATCGATCGCGGCGAAAACAGTGCTGACGTTCTACGTCTGATCCAAGACCGCCCGGATTTCATCTGTTTGAAGGGAAACCACGAAGACATGATGTTGAATTTCCTGCGTGACCCTGAGGAATATGGCCCGCGCTGGCTGCGCTATGGTGGCCTGCAGACGTTGGCTTCATTTGATGTCCGAAACGTGCGCGCCGAGATGACCGCTGCTGAGCTGGTCGCCTGCCGAGACAATCTTTTGGCGGAAATGGGACCTGAGCTGGTCCAATGGATCGCGGAATTAAGGACCTTTGACTATTCCGGCAACGTCCTTGTGACGCATGCTGGTGCAAATCCGAGTACGCCCGCCGATCAGCAACCCGAAAAAACTTTGATGTGGGGCCATCCAGAATTTCGAACTACCGACAGGCGAGACGGTGTTTGGGTTGTTTATGGTCACACAATTGTCGATCAAGCTACAGCACGGCGCGGACGGATTGCTGTGGATACCGGCGCCTTTGCCACCGGCGTACTGACTGCGGTCTGCCTGGACGGTGGTGAGCCTACATTCATAAGTGCCCGTCCTTAGCGCCGTTCACGCTGAACCAGGTTCGAAAGCACGCAAAATTCTCGATGGTACACAGCTTCGGAAACTCATCCACGCTCGCGGCACAGGACATCCTTTTTTTCGACCAAATCAAGCCAAGCCTTGTCAGGTCATGACGGTTTCAATAGGAAAATTAGGAACCGCGTCAAATTATTGAGCATTTTATGTTGATCTGTCCTGTCCTTCT
This sequence comes from Ruegeria sp. YTSC230, assembly GCF_059609665.1. Classification (NCBI taxonomy): domain Bacteria; kingdom Pseudomonadati; phylum Pseudomonadota; class Alphaproteobacteria; order Rhodobacterales; family Roseobacteraceae; genus Ruegeria; species Ruegeria sp. YTSC230. The sequence continues at coordinate 3,642 of NZ_JBXWMC010000021.1, forward strand.
TTGCGGGGGCTCCGGTACGCGCCTCTGGCCCTTGTCTCGAAAGAGCTACCCGAAGCAATTCGTTCCATTGGTCGGAGAAGAGACCCTGTTTCAGGCATCTGCCCGCCGGTTGTCAGGGGCAAACGCGGAATTGGAGTTTGAACCGCCGGTGGTTCTGACCAACTCGGACTTTCGGTTCATCGTCGCGGAACAACTGCAGGCTATCGGAATTGACCCCGGCACGATCATGATTGAGCCTGAGGGCCGCAACACAGCGCCAGCGGTTCTTGCGGCGGCGGTGCATGCTTATGCCAAGAACGAGGCTGCTGTATTGCTGGTTGCCCCTTCCGATCACGTGGTTCCGGATGCAGCTGAATTTCAGGCCGCCGTTGCACGGGGTTTGGAGGCGGTTGCGCAGGGCAAACTGGTGACTTTCGGCATCACCCCGACACATGCGGAAACAGCGTACGGATACCTTGAACTGGCTGCTGGGTCGGACGGTGACGGTGCGCCTGTTCCGTTGAAGAAATTTGTCGAAAAGCCAGACCTCGCCCGTGCGACCGAAATGCTGGAGGCCGGGAATTACAAATGGAACGCAGGGATTTTCCTGTTCCGGGCGGCGGACATCATTGCGGCCTTCCAGGCGCATGCCCCCGATATGATCGAGCCGGTCAAGACAGCGGTGGAAAAAGCAAAGCAGGATCTGGGGTTCCTGCGTCTCGACCCTGAAAGCTGGGCGCAGGCCGAAGACATTTCGATCGATTATGCCGTGATGGAAAAGGCAACGAACTTGTCGGTTGTGCCCTTCGGCGCCGCATGGTCGGACTTGGGCGGCTGGGACGCCGTATGGCGCGAAAGCGGCCCGGACGCACAAGGTGTGGTGACCAGTGGGGGGGCAACGGCGATTGATTGCCAGAACACCCTTTTGCGGTCGGACAGCGAACAGTTGGAAATCGTGGGTATCGGGCTGGATAACATCATCGCTGTGGCGATGAATGATGCGGTTCTGGTTGCCGATGCATCGCGGGCGCAAGATGTCAAAAAAGCGGTTAGCGCGCTAAAGGAAAAAGGCGCGCCGCAGGCGACGGCGTTCCCGAAGGATCACCGCCCGTGGGGATGGTTCGAAAGCCTGGTGGTCGGAGAGCGTTTTCAGGTCAAGCGCATCTATGTGCACCCTGGTGCATCGTTGAGCCTGCAAAGCCATTTCCATCGTTCCGAACATTGGATTGTTGTTGAGGGAACGGCCCGCGTGACAATCGATGATCGTGAGCAATTGGTGACCGAGAACCAATCTGTCTATATCCCTCTTGGGGCAATGCACCGGATGGAAAACCCGGGAACGGTCCCGATGGTCCTGATCGAGGTGCAAACCGGCACGTATTTGGGCGAGGATGATATCGTGCGTTACGAAGATAAATACGCGCGCGGGCAGGGGGCCAAGGGCTGAACTGTGCACCGGGTTCTGTGTGGCATTGGATTGAAAACACGCGGCAGGGATTGCAGCCTTGCAAACCTAACTTATCAAGCAAAGCTGATTGTCGGTTTTTGATCCTGTCAAACCGATCAATAAGGTCATTGCCCAGAAGTGCAGAACAAGTGAAAACCGTTTAGTCCGCGCCAAACAAGTCACGGGTGAACACCTTGTCCGCGACATCTTCAAGTTCGGGGCTATGCCGGTTGGCAACGATCAAGTCGGCTTCGGACTTAAAGGTTTCGAGATCCTGCACGACACGAGAGCGGAAAAACTCATCTTCCTCCAACGTTGGTTCATAAACAATGACCTCGACGCCTTTGGCTTTCAGCCGCTTCATGATGCCTTGAATGGAAGACTGACGAAAATTGTCGCTGCCGACTTTCATGACCAGCCGGTGGATACCAACGACGCGTGGGCCTTTCATCAGGATTCGATCTGACAAAAAATCCTTGCGCGTCCGGTTCGCGTCCACGATGGCACGAATAAGGTTTTGCGGAACATGGCTGTAATTGGCCAAAAGCTGTTTGGTATCTTTTGGCAGGCAATACCCCCCATACCCGAAGGACGGATTGTTGTAGTGATCGCCAATTCGGGGATCCAGCGAGACCCCCTCGATGATCTGGCGTGTGTTCATACCGCCAGCCATGGCATAGCTGTCCAGTTCGTTGAAAAAGGCAACTCGCATGGCGAGGTAGGTGTTGGAAAACAGCTTGATCGCTTCGGCTTCATCCGGGTCGGTGAACAGGACGTCCACGTCTTTGGTCAGGGCGCCCTCAAGCAAAAGCTCGGCAAATACCCGCGCCCGGTCCGAACGTTCGCCAACGATTACGCGGGACGGGTGCAGGTTGTCATAAAGCGCGCGCCCTTCACGCAGGAACTCCGGCGAGAAGATGAAGTTGTCGCTGCCCAGGTCAGAGCGCAGCGACTGAATAAACCCCACCGGAATCGTCGATTTGATGATGACGGTGGCCTTGGGGTTAATCGCATTCACCTGCCGGGCGACAGATTCAACACTGGATGTATCGAAGTAGTTGGATTTGGCATCATAATTTGTCGGGGTTGCAACAACGACGAATTCGGCATCTTCGAAGGCCGGTTCCGTAGTTGCCCTGAGCGACAGCGTTCGGTTGGCAAGAAAGTCTTCAAGCTCAGCATCGACGATGGGGCATTGGCCGGAATTGACCATTTGGACCCGCTCTTCAGAAATGTCGATTGCCGTGACATCGTGGTTTTGTGCCATTAGCACCGCGTTGGACAATCCCACATATCCAAGACCTACAACTGCAATCTTCATACCTTTGCCCTCATATTCGCAAGCCGGTGACTACTTCACCTGCTGTATTGCTTGCCGATTGTAAATGCGCATGTGTGCCTCTTACGCCCCCATTCCGAATTTTCGTTAGCATCTGACCTGCTTGAGGCAGGCCTGCGCCAAATGCGGGCTAACGCGCAAGCCAGACCGTTTTTGAGGCACCTAAAACCTGCTCAATCCCAACTATTTTTTGATGTAGAAATGGGAAAAAGTCCCTCAAAAAAGCAACTTAGCGGCATTGCAAAAAATCTGAGGAATTTTCAGGAATTCAGCATTCTCAGGTTGAAGCTTGTGTGATAACGGTCAGACAACACTTGATTTAGGAGATTCAGGATGATCAGAGCGTCTCTTCTTGCGCTAGCCCTTTCAGCGACGGCCGTTCATGCACAAGATGCGAGTGCGGCGCAAGCTACCGCCGGAGGCGGTGCAGGCTCTGGTGGTGCGGCGGCAGGTGGCGCGGCTGCGGCAGGCGTCACAGGTTTTGTACCGTTGGTTGCCCCAGCTTTGGGCGCGGTTGCGGCAGCAGCTGGTATCGCTGCAGCAGCTGGCGGCGGGTCAACAAACAGCACCACAAGCACGACGGGCACCAACTAAGGCCCTTATCCCCAGCTTAAATGAAGACAGCGCGCTTTTAGGGCGCGCTGTTTCTTTTCAGAGTGTCGCCCGCACCTTAAATTTTCATAATTTTTGTCGCTTAGCTGCCACACGAATAACTGTTGTGCGTCACGCTGCGGGCATTGATCTGGCCTGGCACAGGGCCGGCCAGACGCTGATTGTCCGTGTGGAACCAGCTTAAGGTTGGGCACTTTGGAGACCTTGCACAGCGCAGAGATTACTTTGTCTCGGATCAGTTGCCCGGACAACGAGACAGATATTGGTTCCGGGTCGGCTTGAGCCCCAAGTAGGGACCGGATGCACTGCTTGATTTCAGCAACTGCAGAAACCGGGCGAAGCGCGATGTGGAATTCGGCCGTGTCCCCGGCCAGACCACAAAAAACGCTTTGCAGGTCAACCACGCTGGCCTTTTCCATCTCTAGCAAGATCACAACCGTGGACTTGTACAATGGGACAGCGGAAACAAACGCGTAGTACACGCCAACCAGAATGACCTCGTCCGGATTACATTGAGCATGCGCGTATGTACTTGTTGCAGGTGCCTGGATACCAGGAACGTCACGACGTT
>NZ_JBXWMC010000022.1:2500-6007 GCF_059609665.1 Ruegeria sp. YTSC230
CGACCTGCGTTGATCAGCTGCACGGCTGAGAGACCATATGGGGTTGCTCATTTGTCCTCGTCCAAGTGGCGGGGGCGGGAAATGTATGTTTTTGGTTCAGAAGAATGACTGCCTTTAGTTACCAGCTGGGCGGTCTCGATCGACATATATTGTGTCTTTCTTTTTCTGGATCAAATCAAGCGCGAGAAGGGCGTTTGGTGAATGCCTTGGCAGCAAGAGGCGATGAAAGACGTGATACTCTGCGATAAGCCATGGGGAGCTGAGAATAAGCTTTGATCCATGGATTTCTGAATGGGGCAACCCACCTGAATGTTTGTTATTGTTAGCACTGCTAATCAATAATGGGCATAACCAGGTATTTATGACCTGAATACATAGGGTTATAAAGGCAAACCCGGGGAACTGAAACATCTAAGTACCCGGAGGAAAGGAAATCAATTGATACTCCCCTAGTAGCGGCGAGCGAACGGGGACCAGCCGAGCCTTGAGAGTGAGAAGAACATGTTGGGAAGCATGGCCATAGCGGGTGACAGCCCCGTATTCTAAGCTCAATGGGACGTATTAAGTAGGGCGGAACACGTGAAATTCTGTCTGAAGATCGGAGGACCACCTTCGAAGGCTAAGTACTCCTTGCTGACCGATAGTGAACCAGTACCGTGAGGGAAAGGTGAAAAGCACCCCGACGAGGGGAGTGAAACAGTACCTGAAACCGAACGCCTACAATCAGTCGGAGCCTCCTTGCGGGGTGACGGCGTACCTTTTGTATAATGGGTCATCGACTTGGTCTCACGAGCAAGCTTAAGCCGTTAGGTGTAGGCGTAGCGAAAGCGAGTCTTAATAGGGCGCATGAGTTCGTGGGATCAGACCCGAAACCGAGTGATCTAGGCATGGCCAGGTTGAAGGTAAGGTAACACTTACTGGAGGACCGAACCCACATCCGTTGAAAAGGATCGGGATGAGCTGTGCCTAGGGGTGAAAGGCCAATCAAACTCGGAGATAGCTGGTTCTCTGCGAAATCTATTTAGGTAGAGCGTCATCCGAATACCCCGGGGGGTAGAGCACTGGATGGGTAATGGGGCCCCACAGGCTTACTGATCCTAACCAAACTCCGAATACCCGGGAGTACTAGATGGCAGACACACTGCGGATGCTAACGTCCGTAGTGGAGAGGGAAACAACCCTGACCTACAGCTAAGGCCCCCAATTCATGGCTAAGTGGGAAAGCAGGTGGGACGACCAAAACAACCAGGAGGTTGGCTTAGAAGCAGCCATCCTTTAAAGATAGCGTAACAGCTCACTGGTCTAAATAAGTTGTCCTGCGGCGAAGATGTAACGGGGCTCAAGCCATGAGCCGAAGCTTAGGATGCCGTAAGGCATGGTAGCAGAGCGTAGTGTGACATAAGACTTATCCTCTTTAGTGTCCTTCGGGGCACCTTGGAGGATCGAGTCTTTTCGATGAAGCCGGCGCGTGAGCGATCCGGTGGAGAGATCACTAGTGAGAATGATGACATGAGTAGCGACAAAGAGTGTGAGAGACACTCTCGCCGAAAGTCCAAGGGTTCCTGCTTAAAGCTAATCTGAGCAGGGTAAGCCGGCCCCTAAGCCGAGGCCGAAAGGCGTAGGCGATGGGAACTAGGTTAATATTCCTAGGCCGTGGAGTGGTGACGGATCTCAGAGGTAGTTCATCCTTATCGGATTGAATGGGCTGCTGAGAGGTTCCTGGAAATAGCCCTCCTATAAGACCGTACCCTAAACCGACACAGGTGGACTGGTAGAGCATACCAAGGCGCTTGAGAGAACGATGTTGAAGGAACTCGGCAAAATACCTCCGTAAGTTCGCGAGAAGGAGGCCCGGTTCCTAGGCAACTAGGGGCTGGGGGCACAAACCAGGGGGTGGCGACTGTTTATTAAAAACACAGGGCTCTGCGAAGTCGCAAGACGACGTATAGGGTCTGACGCCTGCCCGGTGCCTGAAGGTTAAAAGGAGAGGTGAGAGCCTTGAATTGAAGCCCAGGTAAACGGCGGCCGTAACTATAACGGTCCTAAGGTAGCGAAATTCCTTGTCGGGTAAGTTCCGACCTGCACGAATGGCGTAACGACTTCCCCGCTGTCTCCAACATCGACTCAGCGAAATTGAATTGCCTGTCAAGATGCAGGCTTCCCGCGGTTAGACGGAAAGACCCCGTGCACCTTTACTACAGCTTCGCACTGGCATCAGGATTGTGATGTGCAGGATAGGTGGTGGGCTTTGAAGCAGAGACGCAAGTCTTTGTGGAGCCTCCCTTGAGATACCACCCTTCGCACTCTTGATGTCTAACCGCGGTCCGTTATCCGGATCCGGGACCCTGCGTGGCGGGTAGTTTGACTGGGGCGGTCGCCTCCTAAAGCGTAACGGAGGCGCGCGAAGGTTGGCTCAGAGCGGTCGGAAATCGCTCGTTGAGTGCAATGGCAGAAGCCAGCCTGACTGCGAGACTGACAAGTCGAGCAGAGTCGAAAGACGGCCATAGTGATCCGGTGGTCCCGAGTGGAAGGGCCATCGCTCAACGGATAAAAGGTACGCCGGGGATAACAGGCTGATACTGCCCAAGAGTCCATATCGACGGCAGTGTTTGGCACCTCGATGTCGGCTCATCTCATCCTGGGGCTGGAGCAGGTCCCAAGGGTACGGCTGTTCGCCGTTTAAAGAGGTACGTGAGCTGGGTTTAGAACGTCGTGAGACAGTTCGGTCCCTATCTGCCGTGGGTGTAGGAGACTTGAGAGGAGTTGCCCCTAGTACGAGAGGACCGGGGTGAACGATCCACTGGTGGACCAGTTGTCGTGCCAACGGCAGTGCTGGGTAGCTATGATCGGACAGGATAACCGCTGAAGGCATCTAAGCGGGAAGCCCCCCTCAAAACAAGGTCTCCCTGAGGGCCGTGGAAGACCACCACGTCAATAGGCCGGAGATGTAAGCGCAGTAATGCGTTCAGTTGACCGGTACTAATCGCCCGATAGGCTTGATTTGATCCAGTAATGGAAAGACAAATCAAAAACATACACCTCATTAAACATGGATAACTTCGCAGCAAAACGCTGCGGTGTTGATTGACATAACTACCGAGTGGCAACGCGCATTTGCACGCAAATACGTCGCCTGCCACTCGTCGCGCTTTGCAAAGCAAAGCCGCGACGGGGATTTTCCTCGGTTTGGTGGTCATAGCGCAAGTGAAACACCCGGTCCCATCCCGAACCCGGAAGTTAAGCACTGCCGCGCCAATGGTACTTGGGCTTAAGCCCCGGGAGAGTAGGTCACCGCCAAACCTAGAAAAATCCCACAATCAAACTTCTCTCTTACGATATCGAACTCATTCGACCCCGGCCTCAAGTAGCGTAAGCAACAGGCCGAAAAACGGTCTCAAGTAGCCGAATAGGCGGTAGACCACCAAAGTGACGCGGGATGGAGCAGCCCGGTAGCTCGTCAGGCTCATAACCTGAAGGTCGTAGGTTCAAATCCTACTCCCGCAACCA
>NZ_JBXWMC010000023.1:0-5334 GCF_059609665.1 Ruegeria sp. YTSC230
TGGCGCCAACTTTGTTCAGCATAAGTTCCGGCATTTAGGGGTAAACAGAGACTGGTTCGAATTCGTCTGACAGCACCGTTTTCTGTGATGCAGCGAATGTCGGCTTCAGAGTGGCATGCTAATGAAGCTCCATAAGTGGTCACGGATTTGCCGATACACAAGGCGAATACCGGGTTGAGCCTAGTGCTTTCATCAGTATCGGGTCTTGAAATAAGCGTTAGGCCCATGAACGTTGTAATACCGTCGCCAAGTGGCTATATAAGACCCACTAAAGTTCTGGTTTTCTGCGGCCTAGGCGTATCGCCTGCCAGAGTAAACTAAGTTCTTCCATCATGAAAATTCAGCTGTCACGTCCTCTACTTGGATCTGATGTTTGGGAAGGTTGCCGATGTTTTCGCGCACAACCACATCGCTTGTGACGTTTGTTGATCCGTTTTGGTGATCAGACGCACCGTTGGTTTGCCAAAGAACCACAACGCAACCGTTGATCAAACGAGCTTCCGGTAGGCCCGAACTGCGCCTATCGGTCATCGCGGCTTGGGAATGGCCCTAGCGCGAGAATAAGAATGCGCAAAAAGACACAAAACAGCGCGGCGGCGCTTTCTCCGCCAGAGGATCTAAAATGACATTTCCAGAATGGACGAAACCAGGCATCTACGGTGCTTTGTGTGGTGCGATTGCGGTCTCAATCCTTGGCTTTACCTGGGGCGGGTGGACAACCAGCGGTGGCGCTCAAGAATTGGCGAAGGACCATGCAAGCGAGGAAGTGACGCTCGCGATGGTGCCGGTTTGCCTGAACAGGTCAGCCGCTGACCCTAGGCGCGAAGAAATAATCGTAACCCTCCAAGAGGCCTCTGGCTTCAGTCGCCGCAAGGCTATGATGGATACGGGTTGGGCTACGCTGCCGGGATCGGAAACGCCAAGCCGCGACCTTGCAGATGCCTGTATCGCGGGGCTTGAGCTGGATGGATCATAACTCAAAGGCAATGCCGCAACTCTGTCAGGCGATCTGGGGAGCGCATCCGTCACCAGGCATTCAGATGATTGCGGCTCTGATTGTGCTCCCAATCTGTGCTCTGCTTCTGTTTTCAACGCCTGCATATGCTCAATCCACATCGCAACCTGTGCCTGAAAATGCCACTGCAAAGAGCTACGGTGACGGCTGGAAATGTAACGCCGGGTATAGGCTGAGTGGCGATGTCTGCGCCGTTGTCATAGTGCCAGCAAATGCGTATCCGACCAACCGCACCTATGGCTCTGGTTGGGAATGTCTTCATGGTTTTCGCAAGAAGGATGACACGGCCTGTGTTGCGGTGATTGTACCTGATGGCGGGTTTCTTGATCCATCAGGTGAGCGCTGGCATTGCTCTCGCGGTTTTCTCAAAATCGACGACATGTGCCAAGAAATTGTCGTACCCGCAAACGCTTACCTGGCAGCTACTACCTATGGGCCAGCGTGGAAATGCAAACGGGGGTTCGAAGCATCGGACGACCTTTGCGTCGCTATTGAAGTCCCGGCCAACGCGTATCTGAATTCATCAGGTTACGGCCGACCCTGGACATGCGAACGTGGGTACTTTGCACAAGATGGGTCGTGCGCGCCCGTTATGATCCCTGAACATGCCTTCTTTGACGATGCAAGTTACGGAACGGGATGGAAGTGCGAGCGGGGATACGCTGCCTCAGGTGCGAGCTGTGACGTAATAGACCTTCCTGCGAATGCCCATCTCGACAGGTCCGGTAACCGGTGGGACTGCAACAAGAATTTCAAGTTATCTAAGGGACTTTGCATTCTCGATAACTGAGCGTGCGGCACGATATGCTCGACTTCATTACCCAATGGTGACGGCAGCGTTGCCTTCGGTGTCGACCACAAAAAGGAAACATCATGAAAACCGACTTTAGCGCGGCTAACACTATCCGTCGTCCCGTCAGCGGTGCACAAGCGCCGCCATTGACCAGCGATGAACCCATAAGATCAACCTCTACCACTCAGATCGTCTCGCCAACAACTGCGATTGTCTATTGCCAAGGTAACTTCGCCAACATTGATGGGAAAACTGCTAATGGCCTTGTTCGTCATTCAGAGGCCTACAGGATCCTGTCTGTCATCGATAGCAACCACGACGGCGAAGACAGCGGGCAGATTCTTGACGATGCAGTAAACCACATTCCGGTCTTTAGAAGTTTGGACGCTGCTGTCGCCCATGAAACCGTCATCCCAGATACCCTCATTTACGGGATGGCACCATCTACGGGGAGACTCTCATCGACAGATCGCGACGTTGTTCTCGACGCGATTTCACTAGGTATGAACATCGTCAGTGGATTGCATGAATATCTGAGCGATGATCTAGAAATCGCGGCTTTTGCGGTCGAACGCAAAGTCACCATACGCGATATTCGAAAACCTAAACCCAGCAAGGATATGCGCCTGTTCGACGGAAGTATTGCAGGAGTGAAGGCACTGCGCATAGCGGTTCTTGGAACCGATTGCGCCATTGGAAAACGGACAACAGCGACCGTATTGGCCCGCGCTTTGAACGCAAGGGGCATCAAGACTGTTCTTGTTGGTACGGGCCAGACGGGTTTGATGCAGGGTGCAAAATATGGAGTGGCAATGGATGCCGTGCCGCCGCAGTTTTGTTGCGGCGAGCTTGAAGGTGCGATTGTTGACGCTTCCGAGGTTGAACAACCCGATGTCATATTGATCGAAGGTCAAGGGGCGTTAAGTCATCCGGCGTTCTGCACATCCGCCTTTATCCTGCGGGGCAGCCAGCCGGACGCCGTGATCCTTCAGCACGCTCCAAAGCGCGCACATCGCTGTGATTTTCCCAATATGCCAATGCCTAGACCTGCAAGTGAGATTGCCCTCATCGAAGCGTTTGCTGACACAAAAGTCATCGGCGTCACGCTCAATCACGAGGGGATGTCTGAGGCCGAGATTACCGAAACTATCGCCGCACAGTCACAAATACTCGGGCTGCCTGTAACGGATGTACTCAGCCGGCCAGCATCGTATTTGCTTGCAATGGTTGTCGCCGCCTATCCTGGGTTGCATCAACCCACACCTGTGGCTGCGATATGAGTACACCTCGCATTGAGGTGCATCTGAGCAAGATACGCCACAATGCAAAGACTGTGATCGGGCGCCTCAAGACTCGCGGCATCAGCGTTACTGGTGTGACCAAAGCAGTGTGCGGGCATCCAACCATCGCTCGGGCTATGCTGGACGGTGGCGCTGTGGGACTTGCAGAAGCGCGTCTTAGCAACGTTCGGAAGTTACGCAATGCGGGCATGACATGCCCGATCACCTTGATCCGTACACCAATGCTGAGCCAGGTTGATCAGGTCGTCCAGTACTGTGAGGCAAGCTACAACACAGAGATCCTCGTGATTACCGCTCTGGCCGCCGCCGCGATCCGGAAGGGCTGCATTCACGGCATTATCTTGATGGTTGAGATGGGCGATCTACGCGAAGGGATCATGCCAAAATACCTAGGCTCAATTGCACAACAAGTGGTGGATATGCCAGGTGTCGCGCTGAAGGGCATCGGAGCGAACTTCGCATGTCTGAGCGGAATTGCCCCGATTGCCGCAGACATGGACACCTTGTCTGGCCTGGCAAATGACATAGAGGGACAGTGTGGTCCCTTCCTTCAGATGGTATCTGGTGGTAACTCGGCCAACCTTCCTTGGGCCTTAAGTAGACACCCAGCTGGTCGCATCAACGATTTAAGGCTGGGGGAAGCAATACTGCTGGGCGTTGATCCGGTTTCCGGAGATCAAATAGGCGGGATGTATACGGATGCCTTTACGCTTGTCGCCGAGGTCATTGAAACAGGGTCCAAACCTTCATCTTACCCACAGAGCATCTGCGACCCGGTATTCAAAAGACTTCACCTTGTCCCAAAAAGTGGACAGAGCACACAAGTAGTTCTCGCCATTGGTCAGCAAGATACAGACGTTTTCGGGCTTTCTATGCCTCCAAGGAATAGACTCATCGGTGCAACAAGCGATCATCTTGTCATCGGCACATCCCATTCGACACAGAGCGTAGGATCGGAAATGAGATTCCAAATGAACTATAGTGCGTTGATGAAAGCTATGTCCGCTCCTGACGTTCAGACAAAGCTGCTCCATCGCAGTCCTTTACGACACGCGCGTGTCTCTCAAGGACCAGGCAATCACCCGGCATCAATTTGAAATACTCAACTGACAAATGCGCCGTTGAAAACGGATAGGAGAATAACCATTGGCAAAGCTTAAAAAATCAACTGTCTTCAATGCACACGTTCCCAAGGCGGAAACGCCGATGGACAAAACAACGCGGGTCGTTAGGGAAATGGTCAACGAAGAAGCAGAGCAAAGACAGATCAAGAACGCCCGGCTTCGCAAAACTAGGCTCGAAAGGGATGCGACGACTCCATCTGAAGCCTGTCCGCCGAAGCCCGCCAAAAAGCGGTGACATGATCGTTGGCCCTCCTCTCCGCGCGACTCGATTGAGCGAAACACAAACAAAGCGGCTAGCGAGCACTGTTTATCTCAAGCATCAGTAGCGCCCGTACTCGTTTCAAGGATATGCCATGACAAACTCAGATGAGAGCTCAGAAAAAGTTCACTATATCTGCCAGACATATGTCGAACAGAAGCCAGGACGCGGAGGGCAAGGAAGCTTGAAAATTGGCAAGCAATTTGAATACTCCACGGCAGCGGAAGCACAAAACAGAGCAGAAAGAGAAGCGCAATCCGACGATTGCGCTGGCGCCGACGCCTACATGGTCAGTGAGGATCCGAACAGTGGCGAAGTCGGGTCGCCAAGTTTCCTCATTCGGCTTGGCAATGTCCCGGAATTTGACGAGTTTTAGATATTTTGGACGTGGGTTTTGCAAAGAAACTGGGCCATGAATACCAGAAAAAACGGACATTGGTGCAAGCGCAGCGAAAGCTAATTTTGTCCGCAAAGCAGACGTTGAGCAGATTTCACTGAATGACCGCTTCGAGCCCAAAGTGCAAAATGCTGCAGAACCTACGAATGGCTTCAAATTCGCGAAACTGGACGTTGGTGAGATTGAAAGCAGTTCAAAAAGTGCATTTGCCTAGCATTTCCAGTTACAACCGTATCAGCCAGCTCTGCCCCATTCGTTCAAAGCAGGTCGTTCTATTCGCGGCCTTCAAGGGTGAAGCCCAAGAGGCACTGTCAGAAGAAACTTATTGAGGCGGGCAGTGCGAGCACTTAGCGTCGCAGGATGACAAAACGCAGCCCTTTTCGCTACTTCAAGACGAGCCCCGAGATCATCCGTCTGGCCGTCATGATGTATGTTCGGTTTCCGC
>NZ_JBXWMC010000024.1:0-4716 GCF_059609665.1 Ruegeria sp. YTSC230
AGCGTTGATTGGTGTTGTTATGAGTGATGGAGTGATTTGGCTGATTGTTCTGCCCCATTTTGTGACGGGGTTTTCTGCGATGAAGATGATGTCGTTGGAGCGCAGTTGGAAGCGGGCGGCGAGGGTGAGTTGTGCGGCGTTTCGGATGTCGAGGTGCCATGCGGTGACGGCGCCGAATTCGCGGGCATCTTGCGCCGCGCGCAGGACGTAGACCTCTGACGCGTCACCGGTTTCCTTGGCGATGCCGCCGCCTGTGTCGAACAGGGCGTCGGCCAGGGTGGCGGTGTGGTTGAACGGCAGGGCATAGCGGCCCTGTGTACGCACTTCGCCGGACAGGTAGACATAGTCTCGGTCAACCGCATCCAGCTCGATGGATTGCAGGTAATTGCTGCGGCGCTCGTCCAGGTCGGCGCGGCGCAGATTGACTGCGGTGTTCAGCTCTTGCAGGGCGGTCTGCCGACCCTCGAGCACGGTGTCGCGCAGCGCGATCTGCTGGGCAAAGTAGCGTTCGGCGCGATCCAGATCATAGTCGGTATCGACAAAGACCGAGTCATCGGCGACCAGATTGAGGTTCTGCAATGCGGTGCGTGCGTACAGATCTTCGAGCGGGATCTGATACATCTGCCCGTCGCGGTAGATGCGTACCGAGGAATTGTCGATATCGCTGACCGAGACCGATCCGGCAGCCGACAGCGCCTCGCCCAGGGTCAGTTGGGTCAGGGTGATGGGCTGGATACCGGGCTGGCCGACAGCGCCGCCGACCGAGACGCGGCGCGAGTTGAACTCGGCGATCTCAAGGCTGAAGGTGGGGTCGATCTGGTTTTCCACCAGGCGCTGGAACAGCACGGCCTCAGCCTCATCCACGGTCAGGTCGACCAGCCGGACGCGGCCGACATCGGGGATGTTGATCGAGCCGTCATCCTGCACTGTATAACCGTTGCGGCTGTTCTGCGCGGCCAGCAGGCCCGACAGCTCTCCGGCTGTTCCTTGCGTGGACGGCGTCGACAGCACCAGCACGTCACCGATGCCGATGGTGTAAGGGCCGGGGTTGACCTGTGGCGGCGGGTCCAGTTGCAGCCCGGCGCGCGATCCGTCTTGGGTCGAGGGCGCCTCGGGCAGGGGGCCAGTGCCCCGCAGGCTGGTGCCAGAGCCCGATCCGGCCGACAGTTCGAACACCGTTGGCAGGGTCTTGGGCGCGTATGGCGACCGGTTGGCGACCAGCACGGTCTCTGGCGTGACCGGCACAACGCGGACTTTGCCCGCGTCGGAGACACCTGCCGTGACCGACGGGCTGCGATAGATGGTGGAACACCCGGCAATCAGAACGGTCACAACCAGCGCGCTGAGGAGAAGTGGAGTATGGCGCACGATATGCCCTCTGCTGTTGGAAGTCTTAACTGTCATTGGGCACAACCTTTATGAACATGTTGCCGAGGAAATTGCCGGTCCATTGCGAGGATTGAACGATGCGTCCTGAACTGTTTTGCACCCAGTAAACGTTGGTAAAACGATCCACCACCCCGAAGCATTCCTCTTGCCATTTTTCCGTTGCGACAGGGTTTCCGCGCAGCAAAACGGTCTCGGATCCCACGGCTTCGATCTGACACTCATAAGCATGTAACTCGATCTCATCGTTGGCGTTGAGAAAGCTGTGGAACCGTTCGACCCGGCCCGGACCGCCGCCCAGGATCCGCGCCGCGCTTTGGTGCACATCGGACGCCGACATGCCGTCGCCAAACCCCAGGGCCGAGGTCAGCATGCCGCGTTCCAGCGTGATGGTGGCCCCGTCCGCGGTCAGCCAGGTCTGTACCCCCGCGCGCTGGGTCTCAAGCAGCATAACACCGGCAAGATCGCGACTGGGAAACCCGACCTCAAGCCGGGGCGGGATCGGGCGGCGCGCGCCAAGGGCCTCGGCGCGCGGATGGAACCGGGGCGCATTTGGAAACAGCGTGCTCTTGAACAGGTCGACATCTTCCTGGGCCTCGCCGCAGGAGATCAGAGCCAGGGCCAGCAGGGCGGTGCGCAGGACCTTCATCGCCAGAACCTTCCCCAGCCGCGCGACAGATCCTGCGCGCGGGCCTCGCGGGTCACGCCATACAGCCGGTTGCGCACGTTCAGCCGTGCGCCGCCATCGCGCAGAACCGGACGGATGGTCTGGGCGATCTTGTTGCGCGACGGGCGGCCGGTCAGCCACGAGATCGGGATTTCCAGCCGGATACCCTTGTCGAACGACCCTTCACCGAACTCCTCAGAGCTGACATTTGTCAGGGTAAAGAACGCCCCCACCTTGAAGCCGTTGTTGAACTCGCGATCCAGCGCGAAGGTTGCGCCATAGTCGCCGGCCAGATAGCGCCCGACATCGACCTGCGCATGATACTCGCCCGGCAGATCGTAATAGGCCGAGACGTGCCCGGTGAAGACATTGTAATCCTGAAAGCCGAACAGCACGTCAAAGTCGCGCTGCGCCACATAGTTGGCCTCGGCCCCAAGGGCCAGACGACTGTTGTTGGGATACCAAAGCACTTCGGTGGAAAGCCCGCCAAACATGGTTTCCAGGTAGCCCAGCGTGGTGCGGGCATAAAGGTCCTTGCCCGGCCGCCACATATACTCGGCGGTCATATGCTCGATCCGCAGGTTGGATTCGCGTGCATAGATGTTCCAGTCCGAGCGCACATGCGGCAGGGTCGAATTCGACGGCCGGGTGCTGTCATCGAGGGTACTTAGGATCGGCTGACGCAGACCTGTCGAAAAGGTCAGGCCCGGCGACGGGGTGTAATCCAACGCCAGCGCGGCCCCCAGTTCGTATCGCAGCGGGTCGTCGGGATCAAAGAACGAGAAGTTCAGATAGGGGCCGAACCGATAGGAAAAATGCGGATAGGCATCGGTGAGGAAACCGCCCTGCACCAATGGCAACGTGTCCGAGATCTCGGCCCGGGCAAAGCTGCGCCAGGCGTTGTCGGGGTCATGTTCCAGTTCATAGAGGTCGTCGCGGTTGACGCGCACCGCACTCAGCGGCACGCCGTTCGACATCAGCGCAATGTCGAAATGTTCGGCTTGGGGCGGTTCTGTATTGACCAGCACGCGGGCGGTACGGCCCAGAGCCTGCGCGGCCTGCCCATAGCGGTTGTTCTCCACCCCGACGCGGACAGTGTCGCCGCTGTCGGACAGATAGACCAGCCGCAGCCCTTCCTGATCCAGGGCGGATTGCATCCGCGCCCGGATATCACCTTTGCTGCTGTTCGCCGTTGCCGCAGCGACCTGCGATTCAGGGCGCAACGGCGGCGGTGCGGCACCCTGACCGCCCGGCGTCACCGCTTTGCGCGGATTGACGAAGTAGCTGTAGGTCAGCCCCAGCGAGGTGCCATAGAGATAAGAGGCCGTCAGCTGCGAGCCGTTCCGGAACCGGTACTGGGCGCCAAAATTGAAGGGCGATTTGACCCGGAAACTGTCATTGACGGATTCCGCCGTGTAAAGGTCGGGCGAATACTCGGCCAAAAAGGTCAGCCGGTCATTGTATTGCCAGCTGGCGCCGCCAAACAACGCCGCGTCGCCACGGAACCAATTGCCAAACTCGAGCTCACCCCCCCTGGCCGTTCGAGTTTGACGCGGGCCGGGTGTCGAACCGGCTGCCGAAAATACCCAGCGGGTTGGAGAACGCACCACGCCCCGCCATGCGGCCCCATCCAATACCGCCGGTCAGCTTGAACCGGTCCTGAATGGTCTTGGTGGCCACGAAGTATTCCGCGGCATAGATGCCGGTGCCACCAAAATCGCGCAGCCCCATCACGATGGCCGGGCCGTGCCGGCTTTCTTCGCGCAACCGGAAATGGACGTCAAAGCTGCGGTCATACCGGGTGCGGTCCGTGCCGCCCGAACTATCAAACCCGTCAATCACCGCATAGCGGAAGCTGCCATGCACCCAGGGCAACATCTGAAACGTCATCGTCGCCCGACCGGTGTTCCTGAGACCTGCGGCGGTAAAGACAAGCTCACCATCATCGAACATCTCGGCGGTGGGGATCTCGATCAGTCCGGGTGTGCCATAGGTCGACACGGATTGTGCCTGCGCCATGCCGGTCGCCATAGCGCATATAAACGCCAAGAGAGGCTTCCGCCTGACTGTCACCGCTCGAATAATCTTCACGTCTTTATGTCGCTTTTGGGACGACGGGCTAACCCTATCGTCGATCCACGTCTCGCCTCGATATGCCCGTGGACTTATTTTCTTTGGGTTTGCGGTGCAAATACAATTCCGCACTTCAGTTAAATGAAAACCGGAAATGATTTAATCTACTACAGGTTGAATTGGCCAAAGGATCTTTGCAACTTTCGAACAGGGTAAGCGGCATCGATTCAAGGCAAAGCAATCGAATTGATAATTACATCAAAACCCGAAGCTGATCGCGACATTCACGCCAACGCCACGGCTGAACACAAGGGGATCCATCAGAGGCGCGGCCCCCAGTCAGGCGCCGCCGCGGCGCATCATGACAGCAAGCGTCCGCCACACAATGCGCATCTCCATCGCCAGGCTGGAATTTGCAATATAGTAGAGATCAGCCTGAACCTTTCGACGCGTCGCATCTGTGCCTTCGATATAGCCCAGCTCGACCTGCGCCAAGCCGCTGATGCCAGGGCGAACGTCGTGACGTTCCTGGTATCCAGGCACCTGCAACAAGTACATACGCGCATGCTCAATGTAATCCGGACGAGGTC
>NZ_JBXWMC010000025.1:0-3185 GCF_059609665.1 Ruegeria sp. YTSC230
AAACGCACCCCATTGCATTCTTTGCACGTTGAGTTGGGGGGTAAGTTGGTTGATTTTGCTGGGTGGGAGATGCCTGTTCAGTATCCTTTGGGGATAATGGGGGAGCATAAGCAGTGCCGTGAGAAGGCGGCGTTGTTTGATGTGTCTCATATGGGTCAGGTGATCCTGCGCGGTGAGAATGTGGGTGAGAAGCTGGAAGCTCTGTGCCCGCAGGCCTACGCGACCCTGAAGCCGGGCAAGGCGCGGTACGGTTTCTTTACCAACGCGGATGGCGGGATCATGGACGATTTGATCGTGTCGAATGCGGGGGATTACTATTTCGTGGTGGTGAATGCGGCGCTGCGCCATCAGGACATTCCGCATATGCGGGACAATCTGGACGGCGTCGAAGTGATCGAGATCTTCGACCGCGCGCTGGTGGCGGTGCAAGGCCCTGCGGCGGAAAACGTGGTTGGGGATCTGTGCCCTGCCGCCCGCGACCTGAAGTTCATGGAAACCACTGAGGCCCCGATCAACGGCGTAGACTGCCGCATCTCGCGTCTGGGGTATACCGGCGAGGACGGGTACGAGATCTCGATCCCCGAGGACAAGGCGATCGAAGTTTCGAAAGCCTTCCTGGCGCATGAGGATTGCGAAGCGGCCGGTCTGGGCGCGCGCGACAGCCTGCGGCTGGAGGCGGGTCTGTGCCTCTATGGCAATGACATCGACCAGAGCACCTCGCCGATTGAGGCCAGCCTCGGCTGGGCGATCCAGAAGCGCCGCAAGGAAGAAGGCGGCTTTCCGGGCGCAGACCGCGTGCAGAAGGAACTGGCCGAAGGCCCTGCTAAAAAGCTGGTTGGCATCAAGCCCGATGGCCGCGCTCCAGCGCGTCAGGGCGTGGAAATCCAGTGCGCCGAGGGCAATACGATCGGTCAGATCACCTCGGGCGTATTTGGCCCCACGGTCGGCGGACCGGTGGCGATGGGCTATGTTTCCAAGGGCCACGGTGAGCCGGGCGAGACGGTGAACCTGATCATCCGGGGCAAGCCGCAGCCGGCGCAGATCGTGGCGCTGCCCTTCGTCAAACAGAATTACAAGCGTTGAAGTCAGGAGAGAGACAACATGGCAACCTATTATTCCGAAGAGCATGAATGGCTGACCGTCGAAGGCGACACGGCCACTCTGGGCATCACCAAGCACGCGGCTGAACAGCTGGGCGACGTGGTGTTCGTGGAGCAGCAGGAAGCAGGCGATGAGTTTGAAAAAGGCGGCGAGATCGGCGTGATCGAATCCGTCAAGGCCGCCTCCGAGCTTTATGCCCCGGTCGATGGCGAGATCACGGAAGTGAACGAAGCGCTGGCCGACAACCCCGGCGCGCTGAACGAAGACCCCGAGGGCGAAGCCTGGATCTACAAGATCAAGATCGCGGATGCCGCGCAGCTGGAGGATCTGATGGATCTGGACGGCTACAAGGCCCTGATCGGGTAAACCCAAACGGCGGGTCCTTTCGCGGATCCGCCCCTTCATCTGGCTAAAAATATCCCCGCCGGAGGCTCCTGCCAGAGCGGCCGGGCGAGACATTCCCTGAGGAGCATGACCTATGGCCTTCAAACTGACTGATTACGAAGCCTATGACTTCGCCAACCGCCGCCATATCGGGCCCAGCCCGACGGAAATGCGCGACATGCTCAAGGTGATTGGCTTCAAGACGCTGGACCAGCTGATCGACGCCACCGTCCCGCCTGCGATCCGGCAGAAAGAGCCGCTGGACTGGGGTCCGGCGATGACCGAACGCGATGCGCTCTTTTACATGAAAGAGGTGGCGAGCAAGAACAAGGTTCTGACCTCGCTGATCGGTCAGGGCTATTACGGCACCACCACGCCGGCGCCGATCCTGCGCAACATCCTGGAAAACCCGGCCTGGTACACCGCCTATACGCCCTATCAGCCCGAGATCAGCCAGGGCCGGCTTGAGGCGCTGCTGAACTTCCAGACCATGGTCAGCGACCTGACCGGGCTGGACGTGGCCAACGCCTCGCTCCTGGACGAAGCCACAGCCGCAGCCGAAGCGATGGCGATGGCCAAGCGCGGCGGGCGGTCAAAGGCCAACAACGCGGCCTTCTTCGTCGACAAGAACTGCCACCCGCAGACCATCGCGGTGATCAAAACGCGTGCTGAGCCTCTGGGCATCGACGTGCAGGTGGCCGACCCGGACACGCTGGACGCAGGGTCGGTCTTTGGCGCGATCTTCCAGTATCCCGGCACCCACGGCCATGTGCGCGACTTCACCAACGAGATCGCCGCCCTGCACGAACATAAAGCCATTGCCATTGTTGCTGCCGACATCCTGTCGCTGGCGCTGCTGAAGTCACCGGGTGAGATGGGCGCGGATATTGCCATCGGCTCGACCCAGCGCTTTGGCGTGCCGATGGGCTATGGTGGCCCGCACGCAGCCTATATGGCGACCAGTGACAAGCTGAAGCGGTCGATGCCGGGCCGGATCATCGGTGTGTCCATCGATGCACGCGGCAACAAGGCTTACCGCCTGGCGCTGCAGACGCGTGAGCAGCACATTCGCCGCGAGAAGGCCAACTCGAATGTCTGCACCGCGCAGGCGCTCTTGGCGGTGATTGCCTCGATGTATGCCGTGTATCACGGCCCCGACGGCATCAAGGCCATCGCACAATCGGTGCACCGCAAGACCTCGCGCCTGGCCGCCGGTCTGGAAGAGGCAGGCTTCTCGGTCGAGCCAGAGGTGTTCTTCGACACCATCACGGTTGAGGTCGGCCACCTGCAGAATGTCGTGATGGAGGCCGCCGTGGCCCGCGGTGTGAACCTGCGCAAGGTCGGCGAGACCAAGGTCGGCATCAGCCTGGACGAACAGACCCGGCCCGAGACCATCGAGGCCGTCTGGGGTGCCTTCGGCATCGATCGCACCGATGACAGCTCAAACAAAGTCTATCGCCTGCCCGATTACGCGCTGCGTGAAAGCCCTTACCTGACCCACGAGATCTTCCACAAGAACCGGGCCGAGGCCGAGATCACGCGCTATATGCGCCGTCTGGCCGACCGCGATCTGGCGCTGGACCGGGCAATGATTCCGCTGGGGTCCTGCACCATGAAGCTGAACGCGACGATCGAGATGATCCCGGTCACCTGGCCCGAGTTCGGCAATCTGCACCCGTTCTGCCCCGAAGATCAGGCGC
>NZ_JBXWMC010000026.1:0-1391 GCF_059609665.1 Ruegeria sp. YTSC230
AAAAGGGCTGCGTCTTGTCATCCTGCGACGCTAAGTGCTCGCCCTGCCCGCCTCAATAAGTTTCTTCTGACAGTGCCAAATCGCTTATTCATTCGCTAAACCAGCGAAAGCCCCTGCCCGCACTTAAACGCATTTTTCAAAATGTCCCTCAACCTTTGGCAGGCCCACCTAAGCGGTCTACCTCCCAGTAGTGAAACTTTAGAACGAAGTAGATATAGGCAGACAAACCAGCCGCAACGAAGCACCAGATTGACGTGAAGGCATGAGAAGCAAAGAAGAACCCAAATGCAACGGAAACGACAATTAGATACCCGAAACCTCGTAAGCCTCTATCGCTCGATCCTACCAGCGGAACACAGATCACCAAAGCGTAGAAAACACGTGCTAAGTTCCTCGTAATTTCGGAGGGGAACGTTTCTATATTTCCATACTTAATGGAGTGTTGAGCGAGGCCAATATCTAGGTTTTCTGGTGACAACAACACTGGCAAATAAAGCAACAAGCCAAAGCAAAAACCAACTCCGCAAATCCCTTGGAATATGAGCCTGCGACGCCGGTCACTTTCAATCGAAGCCGCGGACAGCGGAACCCAAAACGGCCAAAAGAAATAGGCAAAGAAAAGAAACGTCAACGCAGCTGCCGAAGAAGGGTTCGCCGAGGGGTTGTCAATGGACCCCCACAAGAAGCCTTCGGACAATTGCTGAATCCCAAAGAAAAGTGGAAAGCTGGCTAGCGGAAGAAATCGTTCGCCCATTTGCGACGCCAAACGTATCGTAAGACCACTGCAGGCAATGATCGCTGCACCGGCTACAAAACTGGCTTGTGATGAGAAACACATGCTTAAACCACCTCTACCGTTTTACATAGCTGAAGTCGTTGAAGCAAAGAACACTTTTCATTTCGAAGTACTGCGTTGTGCCGCCTAAAGGGCGCATTGTGAGTTGTCTGGCCAACCATTTAGGAACCGGTGCTGCCAGGTAAATTCGGACCAATCAAATCGGACCAACCAGCGGAATGTTGGTTGTTCAGCGTTGACGATCTCAGCGACCAGGTCTGCGAAGAAATTGGTTAAAAAGTTAAGTGTCCTTTTGTTTTCTTCCGACGTATCAAGGAATGCCGATACTCGTATTTCAAGCTGATTGAGTAGCGTTAGTGCATTCGACTACGTATGCGGTTGGCTGGGCGTCGCTTTTCGCTTGATACCTTTGCAAAGCTCACAAAGGTGCTGTCAGACCAATTCGAACCAGTCTCTGTTTACCCCTAAATGCCGGAACTTGTGCTGAACAAAGTTGGCACCACTCGGAGAGAGCAGCAGCGCGGTTGAGCTTGAAATTGTCTCTGCTGTAGAGGGCGCGTTCCTGATTGAAATGGTTGTGGACGGAAGAATGAAC
>NZ_JBXWMC010000027.1:0-1273 GCF_059609665.1 Ruegeria sp. YTSC230
TTACAGGTTTGGATAGATCGGGAATTTAGCGCAAAGCTCTGCAACCTCGGCTTTGACCTTGGCTTCAACCGCGCCATTGCCGTCTTCGCCATTGGCGGCCAGACCATCGACCACTTCGATGATCCAGTCTGCGATCTGGCGGAATTCGATCTCGCCAAAGCCGCGGGTGGTGCCGGCGGGGGAGCCCAGACGGATGCCCGAGGTGATGGTCGGTTTTTCCGGGTCAAACGGCACGCCGTTCTTGTTGCAGGTGATGTGCGCCCGGCCCAGAGCCTTGTCGACAATGTTGCCGGTTACGCCTTTGGGTCGCAGATCGACCAGCACCACATGGGTGTCGGTGCCGTGGGTCACCGTGTCCAGACCACCCTTGATCAGCTGGTCTGACAGCGCCTGTGCGTTCACCACAACCTGCTTGATGTAATCCTTGAACGCAGGCTGCAGCGCCTCTCCAAAGGCGACTGCCTTGGCTGCGATCACATGCATCAGCGGGCCGCCCTGAATGCCGGGGAAGATGGCTGAATTCACTTTCTTAGCGATATCTTCATCATTGGTCAGGATCATGCCGCCACGCGGACCGCGCAGGGTTTTGTGCGTGGTGGTGGTTGCCACATGCGCATACGGGAAGGGGCTGGGGTGCTCACCCGCTGCCACCAGACCGGCGAAGTGCGCCATGTCCACGTGCAGGTAGGCGCCGACCATGTCGGCGATCTCGCGCATGCGGGCAAAGTCGATCTGTCGCGGAATCGCGGAACCACCGGCGATGATCAGCTTGGGTTGGTGTTCTTTTGCCAGCGCCTCGACCTGATCATAGTCCAGCATGTTGTCTTCTTTGCGGACGCCATACTGCACCGCATTGAACCACTTGCCCGACTGGTTGGGACGGGCGCCGTGGGTCAGGTGACCGCCTGCGTCCAGGCTCATGCCCAGAATGGTATCGCCGGGCTGGATCAGTGCCTGGAACACGCCCTGATTGGCCTGAGAGCCAGAGTTCGGCTGCACGTTGGCAAAGCCGCAGCCAAACAGCTCTTTGGCGCGGTCGATGGCCAGGTTCTCGGCGATGTCCACGTACTGGCAGCCGCCATAGTAACGCCGTCCGGGATAGCCTTCGGCGTATTTGTTGGTCATCACCGAGCCTTGTGCTTCCATCACGGCGGCAGAGACGATGTTTTCGGATGCGATCAACTCGATCTCGTCGCGCTGACGACCCAGCTCGGATGTGATCGAGCCGAACAGCTCGGGATCACGGTCAGACAGGGACTGGGTGAAAAATCCG
>NZ_JBXWMC010000028.1:0-1176 GCF_059609665.1 Ruegeria sp. YTSC230
TTACTCGACGATTTTCGACACGACGCCGGCGCCGACGGTGCGGCCGCCTTCGCGGATGGCGAAACGCAGGCCGTTTTCCATCGCGATCGGTGCGATCAGTTCAACCTCGAACGACACGTTGTCGCCGGGCATAACCATCTCGGTGCCAGCTGCCAGGGTCACAGTGCCGGTCACGTCAGTTGTACGGAAGTAAAACTGCGGACGGTAGTTCGCGAAGAACGGAGTGTGACGACCGCCTTCTTCCTTGGTCAGGATATAGGCTTCGGCTTCGAACTTGGTGTGCGGTGTAACCGAACCCGGCTTACACAGAACCTGACCACGCTCAACGCCTTCACGGTCGATACCGCGCAGCAGGGCGCCGATGTTGTCGCCCGCTTCGCCGCGATCCAGCAGCTTGCGGAACATTTCAACACCAGTACAGGTGGTTTTCTGAGTGTCACGGATGCCGACGATTTCGATCTCGTCGCCAACGTTGATCACGCCACGCTCAACACGGCCGGTCACAACGGTACCACGACCCGAGATCGAGAACACGTCTTCGACCGGCATCAGGAACGGCTGGTCAACAGCGCGCTCAGGTGTCGGGATGTACTCGTCCACGGCAGCCATCAGCTTGCGGATCGATTCTTCGCCGATTTCCGGCTTGTTGCCTTCCATCGCGGCCAGAGCCGAACCTGCGATGACAGGAATGTCGTCGCCGGGGTAGTCATACGAAGACAGCAGCTCGCGGATTTCCATTTCCACCAGTTCCAGCAGTTCTTCGTCGTCAACCTGATCCACTTTGTTCATGAACACGACCATGGTCGGGATGCCAACCTGGCGGCCCAGCAGGATGTGCTCGCGGGTCTGCGGCATCGGGCCGTCAGCAGCGTTCACAACCAGGATCGCGCCGTCCATCTGTGCGGCACCGGTGATCATGTTCTTGACGTAGTCGGCGTGGCCGGGGCAGTCGACGTGCGCATAGTGACGCGTGTCGGTCTCGTATTCCACGTGGGCGGTCGAGATGGTGATGCCACGTGCTTTTTCTTCAGGCGCGCCGTCAATCTGATCATACGCTTTGAAGTCACCGAAATACTTGGTGATTGCTGCGGTCAGCGTGGTCTTGCCGTGGTCAACGTGGCCAATCGTGCCGATGTTGACGTGCGGCTTATTACGCTCAAACTTTTCCTTTGCCAT